>CAZBRS010000084.1:0-16380 GCA_964494475.1 uncultured Myxococcales bacterium
CGCGAGGGTGGTCGCACCGTCGGCGCCGGCGTCGTCACGAAGATCTTCGAGTAGGCCGACGTAGAGGGATGATATGAACATGCAGCGCATCCGGATCAAGCTGAAGGCGTACGACCACAAGGTGCTCGACCAGTCGGTGAGCGAGATCATCGACACGGTCCGGCGAACCGGCGGGCGCGTGGCGGGACCGATCCCGCTGCCGACGCGCGTGAACAAGTACACGGTGCTGCGCGGGCCGCACATCGACAAGAAGAGCCGCGAGCAGTTCGAGATCCGGACGCACAAGCGACTCATCGACATCATCGAGCCGACCCAGCAGACGCTCGACGCCCTGATGAAGCTCGACCTCTCCCCAGGGGTCGAGGTGGAGATCAAGGCGTAGGCACGGAGGAGAACATGCCCACGGTCACGCTGTACAACCTGGCGCACAAAGAGGTCGGACAGATCGACCTCAGCGACAAGGTGTTCGCTGCGCCCGAGAACCAGCACCTGTTCTACGAAGTCGTGAAGATGCAGCTCGCGCGTCGGCGCAGCGGCACCGCGTACTGCAAGGACAAGGGTGTCGTGTCTCACTCGACGCGCAAGCTCTTCAAGCAGAAGGGTACCGGTCGCGCTCGCCGCGGCTCGGCGAAGTCCCCGCTGCTCAAGGGCGGCGGCGCCGCGTTCGGGCCGAAGCCCCGCGACTTCGGGTATTCGGTCCCCAAGCGCGTTCGCAAGGCGGCGCTGCGCTCGGCGCTGTCGCTGCGGCTGCGCGACGAGCACCTGTTCGTCATCGACGACATGGGCGTCGACTGGATCTCCACGAAGAAGGCGCTGGCTACGGTCGGCAAGTTCTCCGAGACCAAGCTGCTCGTCGTCGACCTCGAGAACGACCACTTGAACCGGTCGGTCCGCAACGTGCCGGGGTACAAGTTCCTTCCGGCGGCGGGCGTCAACGTCTACGACGTCCTGTACCACGACACGGTCGTGCTCTCGAAGGCCGCCGTGAGCTTCCTGGAAGGAGTGCTCGACCATGATCGGTGAAGTTTACCAGATCGTGCGGCGGCCCCTCCTCACGGAGAAGGGCACCATCCAGCGGGACGAGGACAACGTGTACCTCTTCGAGGTCGATCGGCGCGCCACCAAGGAGGAGGTCCGCTCGGCCATCGAGAAGATCTTCGAGGTGCACGTCGTGGACGTGAACACGCTCATCGTCCGGGGCAAGAATCGTCGCGTGAAGACCCACACGGGCAAGATGCGCAACTACAAGAAGGCGTATGTCCGACTCCGTGAGGGTGACAAGATCGACTTCTACGAGGGCGTGTAAGGAGCGACCATGGGTATCCGACACTACAAGCCGACCTCGAACGGATCGCGTCATCGCCAGGTCTCGGATTTCGCCGACCTGAAAGGTGACCAGACCGTCGTCAGCAGCCTGCTCGAGCCCAAGAAGAAGACGGGCGGGCGCAACGTGTACGGGCGTATCACCAGCCGACACATCGGTGGCGGCGCTGATCAGAAGCTGCGCAAGATTGATTTCAAGCGCGACAAGATCGGCGTGCCCGCGGTGGTCAAGGGCATCCAGTACGACCCGAACCGCAGCGCTCGCATCGCCTTGCTCGCGTATGCCGACGGCGAGAAGCGCTACATCCTGGCCCCCGACGGACTGAACGTCGGCGACTCGGTGGTGAGCTCGGCCAAGGCCGACATCCGCCCGGGCAACTCGATGCCCCTGTCGGCGATCCCCGACGGCACCATCGTGCACAACATCGAGTTCAAGCGCGGCAAGGGCGGCCAGATCGCGCGGTCGGCCGGCACCTACGCGCAGGTCATGGCCAAGGAAAAGAAGCACGCGCTGCTGCGCATGCCGTCCGGCGAACTCCGAAAGGTGTCGGTCCTGAACCGCGCCACGATCGGGCAGGTCGGCAACCTCGAGCACGACGCGATCGACATCGGCAAGGCCGGGCTCTCGCGCCATCGCGGCATCCGTCCGTCGGTGCGCGGCGTGGCCATGAACCCGATCGACCACCCGATGGGCGGCGGCGAGGGGCGCACCTCTGGCGGTCGTCATCCCTGCACCCCGTGGGGCTTCCCCACCAAGGGAAAGAAGACCCGTCGGAACAAGCGCACCGACTCCATGATCGTGAAGAGGAGGAAGTAGGATGGCTCGCTCCGTCAAAAAGGGTCCGTTCGTCGACGACCACCTGATGAAGAAGGTGATCACGGCGCGGGAGACCGGGAACAAGAAGATCATCCAGACGTGGTCGCGCCGCTCCACGATCACCCCCGAAATGATCGGGATGAACCTGGGCGTGCACAACGGCAAGAAATTCGTCCCGATCTTCGTGACCGAGAACATGATCGGTCACAAGCTCGGCGAGTTCGCCCCGACGCGAACGTTCCACGGCCACTCGGGCGACCGCAAGGGCTCGAAGTAGGGCTGGGGTGGAGGCTGATATGGAAAACCGGGCAGTGCTCAAGTATCTGCGCATCTCGCCCCGCAAGGTGCGTGTGGTCGCGGATCAGGTCCGAGGCAAGACGGTGGCCGAGGCGCTCACGATCCTGCGCTTCCTCGAGAAGCGCGGCGCGCCGCACGTCGCCAAGGTCCTCGGCTCCGCGGTCGCGAACGCCAAGCAGGGCAAGGACATCGATGTCGACGCGCTGGTCGTGAAGACCATCATGGTCGACGAGGGCCCGACGATGAAGCGGTTCATGCCGCGCGCCATGGGCCGGGCCACGAAGATTCTCAAGCGGACGTGCCACGTTACCGTGGTCGTCTCTGAGCAGTGAGAAGGAGGACGCCTTGGGACAGAAGGTACACCCCACCGGCTTCCGGCTTGGCTATACCAAAACCTGGAACTCGAACTGGTTCCGGGAGCGCGGATACGCCGAGTGGCTCCACGAGGACCTGAAGCTCAAGAAGTGGCTGAAGGAGCGCCTGTACCGTACGGGCGTGGCGCGCATCGTCCTCGAGCGCCAGGCGAACGTCCTCAAGGTGCACGTGCATACGGCGCGCCCGGGCATCGTCATCGGCAAGAAGGGCCAGGAAGCCGAGAAGCTGAAGAAAGACATCGCCCAGATGACGGGCGCCGAGGTCGACCTCAAGATCCAAGAGGTCCGCAAGCCCGAGACGAACGCGCAGCTCGTCGCTGAGAACATCGCGATGCAGCTCGAGCGCCGCGTGTCGTTCCGTCGCGCCATGAAGAAGAGCGTCGGTACGGCGCTCCGCTTCGGCGCGAAGGGCATCAAGGTCATGTGCGCGGGACGCCTCGGCGGCGCCGAGATGTCGCGCACCGAGTGGTACCGCGAGGGTCGCGTCCCGCTGCAGACGTTGCGCGCCGATGTCGACTACGGCTTCGCGACGGCGCGGACGACCTACGGGGCGATCGGCGTGAAGACCTGGGTCTATCACGGCGACATCCTCGTCTAGGCGCGAAAGGGGTCAACGATGCTGGCACCGAACAGAGTCAAACACCGCAAGCAGCAGCGCGGCCGTATGACGGGCAACGCCAAGGGCGGCTCGAACGTCGACTTCGGCGAATACGGGCTCATCGCCCTCGAGTGCGCCTGGGTGAACGCGCGGCAGATCGAGGCCACGCGTATCGCGCTCACCCGCAAGGTGAAGAAGGAAGGGCAGCTCTGGATCCGGATCTTCCCGGACAAGCCCTTCACCAAGAAGCCCGCCGAAACCCGTCAGGGCAAGGGCAAGGGAGCCCCCGAGGGTTGGGTGTGCGTGGTCAAGCCGGGGCGCGTGTTGTTCGAGCTGGGCGGCGGCGTGTCCGAAGAGACCGCCCTCGAGGCCTTCCGCCTGGCCGGGCACAAGCTCTGCGTCAAGACGCGCGTCGTGAGGAAGGGAGAGGTGCTATGAAGGTCCAGGAGGTTCGCCAGCAGACGGCCGAAGAGCTGCAGCGAAAGCACGAGGATCTCCAGCGCGATTTGTTCTCCGCGCGCATCAAGCGCTTCACGGACAACGCGCCGGATACCGCGAAGGTGGGGCGGCTCAAGAAAGACATCGCCCGCGTGAAGACGGTGCTGCGCGAGGTGGAGCTCGGGATCAACGTGTCCCAGCGCCCCGCGTCGAGCGAGGAGGAGTAGGCCATGGCCGAGCAGAAGAAAGCACGCAAGCGGCTCCTCGCCCGGGTCGTCAGCAACAAGATGGACAAGTCCGTGGTGGTGCAGGTCGACCGCCGCGTGCTGCACCCGGTCTACAAGAAGTACGTGAGCCGGTCCAAGAAGTACATGGCCCACGACCCCGAGAACCAGTGCGAGATCGGCGACCGCGTGCTGATCCTGCAGACGGCGCCCATCTCCAAGAGCAAGCGCTGGACGGTCCTCCAGGTGGTCGAGAAGGCCAAGAAGCTGTAACCGACGCGACGGAGGTCCGACCATGATCATGCTCTTGACCAAGTTGAACGTCGCGGACAACTCCGGCGCCAAGGTCCTGCGCTGCTTCCAGGTGGTGGGCGGGACCGGTCGGCGTTACGCCGGCGTCGGCGACATCATCACGTGCAGCGTTCGCGAGGCCGCCCCGAACTCCAAAGTGAAGAAGGGCGACGTCGTGAAGGCGGTCGTGGTGCGCACGCGGAAGGAATCTGGCCGCGAAGACGGCAGCTACATCCGCTTCGATGACAACGCCGCGGTCATCATCAACAACTTCCGCGAGCCGATCGGCACGCGCATCTTCGGGCCGGTCGCGCGCGAACTGCGTGCGAAGCGCTTCATGAAGATCGTCTCGCTGGCGCCGGAGGTCCTATGAACCGCATTCGCAAGCAAGACACCGTCATGGTGACGACGGGGTCCGAGAAGGGCAAGGTCGGCAAGGTGCTCAAGGTCACCGACGGCGGCGCCAAGGTCGTCGTCGAGAAGGTGAACCTGGTCAAGCGCCACACCAAGCCGTCGCGCGAGAACCAGTACGGCGGGATCGTCGAGAAAGAGGCGCCGCTCGACGCCTCGAACGTGGCGCTGCTCACCAAGGACGGAAAGCCCACGCGCGTGGCCATCAAGGTGGTCGAAGGCGCCGACGGCAAGCCGCACAAGGTGCGCTATTCCCGCAAGTACAACGAGACCTTGGACTGAGGGGGCAAGCCATGGCGAAGTACAAGAGCCGCCTCCGCGAGAAGTACGACACCGAGGTCGTCGCGGCCTTGAAGTCGGAGTTCCAGATCCAGAACCCGATGCAGGTGCCGCGCATCACCAAGGTCACCCTGAACATGGGTCTCGGTGAGGCCATCCAGAACAACAAGCTCATCGAGGCTGCCGTCCAGCAGTTGACCGCCATCGCGGGTCAGAAGCCGGTCGTCACGAAGGCCACGAAGTCGATCGCGAACTTCAAGCTGCGCCAGGGCATGCCCATCGGCGTGGCGGTCACGCTCCGCGGAGACCGCGCCTACGACTTCCTCGACAAGTTGATGAACCTGGGCCTGGCGCGCGTGCGCGACTTCCGCGGGGTTCCCTCGAAGTCTTTCGACGGCCGCGGGAACTACACGATGGGCCTGAAGGACCAGACGATCTTCCCCGAGATCGATCTCGACAAGGTCGAGCGCGTGAAGGGGTTGAACATCACGATCTGTACCACCGCGCCGAATGATGAGCAGGCCCTGTCGCTGCTCAAGCTCCTCGGCATGCCCTTCAAGAAGAACTAGGAGGTCAGCGTGTCTCGCAAATGCATGATGGTCAAGCTGGCCCGGAAGCCGAAGTTCAAGGTCCGGCACCGCAATCGCTGCCCCCGCTGCGGGCGCCCGCGGGCGTTCATGCGGAAGTTCGAGCTGTGCCGTTGCTGCTTCCGTGAGCTCGCCCTTCAGGGGGAGATCCCGGGCGTCACGAAGTCGAGCTGGTAGGAGGACGCCATGATTGTCACCGATCCCATCGCGGACCTGCTCGCGCGCCTGCGCAACGGGGCCGGAGCCCGGCACGCCGTCGTCGAGATGCCGGCCACGAAGATGAAGCTCGCCGTCCTCCAGATCCTGAAGGACGAAGGGTTCATCAAGGACTTCGACGTCATCAAGGGTACCCACTGGGACCTGGCGCGGGTCGAGTTGAAGTACTTCCAGGACCGCACGACGGCCATCCTGGTCGCCAAGTGCGTCAGCCGCCCGGGGCGCCGCGTCTACGTGGGCGCCACCGAGCTGCCGAAGGTGCGGGGCGGCCTGGGTATCGCGATCGTGAGTACTCCGAAGGGCATCATGACCGACCGGAATGCTCGCAAGCTGCGCGTTGGCGGCGAGTGGCTCTGCTCGGTCTGGTAGCCGCGCGCGTCGACGTAGGGTTGAGCGTGTCGAGATAAGGAGGGTGCCGTGTCTCGTATTGGTAAGCTGCCGATCCCGATTCCGTCGGGCGTGACGGTGTCCATCAAGGGCAACGCCGTCGACGTCAAGGGGCCCAAGGGTTCGCTTCACCGCGACTTCGTGGGCGTGCTCGTTCGCCAGGACGGCGACAAGCTGGTGCTCGAGCCCAAGGGCGAGGGCACCCAGATCAATGCGCTGTGGGGCCTGGGCCGCAGCCTGCTGGCCAACATGGTTGTCGGCGTGGCCACGGGCTTCAAGAAAGAGCTCAAGGTCGAAGGTACCGGCTATCGCGTCGAACAGAAGGGCGCGAACATCAGCCTGTCCGTCGGCTACTCGGGCCCGCGCGAGTACACGCCGCCGCAGGGTATCAAGCTCGTCGTGACCGGCCAGAACGGCTTGGCCGTCGAGGGCATCGACAAGGAGCTCGTGGGCCAGGTGGCGGCCGAGATTCGCGCCATCAAGCCGCCCGAGCCCTACAAGGGCAAGGGCGTTCGGTACGCGACCGAGGTCGTGCGGCGCAAGGCCGGCAAGTCAGGCAAGAAGTAAGGAGGCGTCATGAGCGCGCTTGGAAAACTGGACGGTCGCGATCGGCGCAAGCGCCGCATTCGCAAGAAGGTGAACGGCACCGCCGCGCGGCCGCGCCTGTGCGTGTTCCGCTCGAACATCCACATGTACGCGCAGGCCGTCGACGACGAAACGCACAAGGTTCTCGTCGGGGCGTCGTCCCTGTCGCCCGAGGTCGCGAAGACCGTGGCCGACAAGAAGGCAGCCGGCGAGGTCATGAAGAAGGCCGAGATCGCGAAGTTGGTTGGCAAGCTCGTCGCCGAGCGTTGCCAGGCCAAGAACATCAAGGCCGTCGTGTTCGATCGTAGCGGCTATCAGTACACCGGCCGCGTGAAGACGCTGGCCGAAGCCGCCCGCGAGGCGGGCCTCGAGTTCTAGGAGGGACGAGCATGGGCGAGCAGCAGCAGCGGAATCCGAGAAGAGGCGGCCCCGGGCCCGAGGCTCCCGTCCAGGAGGGGCCCGAGTACCAGGACAAGATCGTCCACGTCGCCCGCGTGGCGAAGGTGGTGAAGGGCGGCCGGCGCTTCAGCTTCAGCGCGCTGGTCGTGGTGGGTGACGGCAAGGGCATGGTTGGCTTCGCGCTCGGCAAGGCCAACGAGTTCGCCGACGGCATCCGCAAGGGCAACGAGCGCGCCCGCCGAAACATGATGCGCGTTCCCCTGATCGACGAGCGAACCATCCCTCACGAAGTGGTGGGTGTGTTCGAGTCGACCAAGGTCATCATGCGTCCGGCCTCGGCCGGTACGGGCGTCATCGCCGGTGGCGCCGTGCGCGCGGTCATGGAAATGGCCGGCGTGCACGATGTGCTCACCAAGGTGATCGGCTCGCGCAACCCGCACAACGTCGTGAAGGCCACGATGGAGGGGCTGACCCAACTCCGCTCGGTGGAGGATGTCGCCCAGAAGCGGGGCAAGACGATCGAGGACCTGAAGCACGCGTGAGGAGTGACCGATGAGCCCGACGACGACCGCCAAGCCGACGGCAAAGAAGAAGCAGCTGAAGATCACCTTGAAGCGCAGTGGCATCGGACACCTCGAGGTCCAGCGTCGCACGCTCGAGGCCTTGAAGCTGGCGAGACCGAACAACGTGCGCGTCCTGACCGACTCGCCCCAGATCCGCGGCATGATCAATACCGTCGCGCATCTGGTCGAGGTCGAGGAGATCTGACATGAACGAGCTCAGCAAGCTGAAGGCCCCCGCCGGGGCCAACAAGAACAAGAAGCGTCTCGGACGCGGCATCGGCTCCGGCCTCGGCCAGACCGCCGGTCGCGGCGAGAAGGGCTTCAAGTCGCGCAGCGGATCGAGCGTCCGGCCCGGGTTCGAGGGCGGCCAGATGCCCCTGCAGCGCAGGCTCCCGAAGGTAGGGTTCAAGAACTACACGCGCGTCGAGTACCAGGTGGTCAACGTGGCCGACCTCGCGCGCTTCGACAACGGCACGGTCGTCACCCCCGAGACCCTGCACGCGGCCGGCCTCGTCAAGGCGAACGGCCTCGTGAAGGTGCTCGGCAACGGCGAGTTCGCCAAGAACCTGGTCGTTCAGGCGCACGCCTTCTCCAAGGGCGCGACCGAAAAGATCCAGGCGGGCGGCGGCAAGGCCGAGGTGATCTCCGCAAAGGGCTCGAGCTAACCGTCGGAGGCCAACGTGGCTGGTGGATTCCAGAACATCGGGAAGATCCCGGAGCTCCGGCGCCGGCTTCTCTACACGCTGTTGATGCTCGGCGTCTACCGGATTGGCACCTTCGTGACCGTCCCGGGCGTCGATCGCAACATCATCGCCACCTACATGCAGTCGGCCCAGATGGGATTCCTCGGGCTGTTCAACATGTTCTCGGGTGGCGCCCTGGCGCAGCTCTCGGTCATGGCGCTCGGTGTCATGCCCTACATCAGCGCGTCGATCATCTTCCAGTTGCTCGGCGTGGTGGTCCCGTCCATCGAGCGCCTGCAGAAGGAAGGCGAGCAGGGCCGCAAGAAGATCAACCAGTACACGCGCTACGCCACCGTGGCCCTGTGCGTGGTGCAGGGGCTCGGCCTGTCGTTCTGGCTCGAGAGCCTCAACAGCCAGACCGGCACCGCCAACGTCGTCTACAACAGCGGCTTCCTGTTCCGCCTGACCACGGTCCTGGCCATGACCACCGGCTCCATGTTCCTCATGTGGCTGGGTGAGCAGATCACCGAGCGTGGCATCGGCAACGGCATGTCGCTCATCATCATGACCGGCATCGTCGACGGCATCCCGCGTGCCTTCCTGCAGACCATGAGCATGTCGTCCTTCGAGGGTGGCAAGCTCGAGCCCGTCTCGCTGCTCATCCTGCTGTCGGTCATCATGGCGACGCTCGCCGTGGTCGTGTTCTTCGAAACGTCGCAGCGCCGCATCCCGGTGCAGTACGCCAAGAAGGTCGTGGGTCGCAAGGTCTACGGCGGACAGAACACGTTCCTGCCGTTGAAGGTCAACTCGTCGGGCGTCATCCCGCCGATCTTCGCGTCGTCGGTGCTGTTGTTCCCGTCGACCATCGCGAACCTGTTCCCGGACAGCCGCGTCTTCGGGCTCATCCAGAACAGCCTGGTGCCGGGCAACGCGCTCTACGTCGTGCTGTACGTCGCGCTCATCGTGTTCTTCTGCTTCTTCTACACGGCCGTCACGTTCAACCCGATCGACGTGGCCGACAACCTGAAGAAGTACGGCGGCTTCATCCCCGGCATCCGCGCCGGCAAGAAGACGGCCGAGTACATCGATCGCGTGCTGTCGCGCATCACGGTCGGCGGCGCCATCTACATCTCGGCAGTGTGTGTGCTGCCCATGTTCCTGCAAGATGAGTTCTCGATCTCCTTCTACTTCGGAGGGACGTCGATCCTCATCGTCGTGGGCGTGGCGCTCGACACGGTGCAGCAGATCGAGTCGTACCTGCTCACGCGCAGCTACGACGGCTTCTCCGGCACGAAGATCCCGCGCATCCGCGGGCGTCGTTGAGATCGGGCCGGGGGGAGGCCACGCCATGAAGCTTATGCTGTTGGGCGCGCCGGGCGCCGGCAAGGGAACGCAGGCCAAGAAGCTGGAGGACCACTACGGCATCCCCCAGATCTCGACCGGCGACCTGCTGCGCGGCGCGGTCAAGGCCGGCACCGAGCTCGGGCGCGAGGCGGCTCGCTACATGGAAGCCGGTTCGTTGGTGCCCGATTCGGTCGTCATCGGCCTGGTCCAGGAGCGCCTCGCGCTGGCGGATTGCCAGAACGGCTTCATCCTCGACGGCTTCCCGCGCAACGTCGATCAGGCGAGGGCGCTCTCCGGCATCGGCGTCGAGCTCGATCGTGTCATCTCCATCGACGTCCCCGACCGCGACATCGTCGGGCGCGTCGTGGGGCGGCGCGTCTGCCGCGACTGCGGACAGATGTTCCACGTTACGTTCAATGCGCCCAAGGTCGAGGGCGTTTGCGACCGCTGCGGCGGCAGGGACCTCAGTCAGCGCAAGGACGACACCGAAGAGGTCGTCGTTCAGCGGCTGAAAGTCTATGCCTCGAGCACGCAACCGCTGCTTGACTTCTATTCGCGGATCAATAAACTCGTGCGGACCGACGGGACCCGGGGCATCGACGTGGTGTTCACGGAGCTGCTGTCGATCCTGGACCACGCGTAGGGCGGCTTGATGGCGAAGGAAGAGGCGATCGAGGTAGAGGGAACTGTTCTCGAGCCGCTCCCCAACGCGATGTTCAAGGTGGAGCTCGAGAACGGCCACCGCGTGCTGGCGCACGTCTCCGGCAAGATGCGGATGCACTTCATCCGTATCCTCCCGGGCGATCGCGTGAAATTGGAGCTCTCTCCATACGACCTGACGCGCGGGCGCATCATCTACCGCGCGAAGGGATAGGTTCGGGAGGACGAGATGAAGGTTCGAGCTTCGGCGAAGAAGATCTGCGACAAGTGCAAGATCGTGAAGCGCAAGGGCGTGATTCGGGTCATTTGTGAGAACCCGAAGCACAAGCAGCGGCAGGGATAGGCCCGAAAGGGTAGGCAAGAGAGGGAAGGGGACGGACGATGGCGCGTATCGCCGGTGTCGACATCCCGAAGAACAAGCGGATGCAGTGGGCGCTGACCTATATCTATGGGATCGGCCTCACCTCAGCCAAGAGGATCCTCGAGTCCGCGAACGTCGATCCGTGGAAGAAATCGGACGACATCTCGGAAGACGAAGTTCTTCGCATTCGCCGGGTGCTCGACGAGCAGTACAAGGTGGAGGGTGAGCTCCGCCGTGAGATCTCGATGAACATCAAGCGGCTGATGGACCTCGGTTGCTACCGTGGGCTCCGTCACCGTCGCGGCCTGCCGGTGCGTGGCCAGCGCACGCGCACCAACTCGCGTACCCGCAAGGGCCCGCGGCGCGCGGCCGTCAAGAAGAAGAAGCGCGTGGGAGGCTAGGCCATGGCCACCAGCAATCGTCGGCCCAAGGGCAAGAAGGTCAAGAAGAACGTCCAGTCCGGGATGGTGCACATCAAGGCGTCGTTCAACAACACGGCGGTGACCATCACCGACGTGTCGGGCAACGTCATCGCCTGGTCGTGCGCGGGCTGCGTCGGTTTCAAGGGGTCGCGCAAGAGCACGCCGTTCGCGGCGCAGCTCACCGCAGAAGACGCCATCAAGAAGGCCATGGAACACGGCCTCAAGAACGCCGTCATCTACGTGCGCGGCCCGGGCTCCGGGCGAGAGTCGGCGATCCGCGCCTGCGCGGCCACCGGGTTGAACATCACGGCTGTCCGTGACGTCACGCCCGTGCCGCACAACGGCTGCCGTCCCCGCAAGTCCCGGCGCGTCTAACGGTCAAGGCTCATCGCCCTGGTTTTTGAGGAGGTGCCGGTATGGCACGGTACACGGATGCGAATTGCAGGCTCTGCCGCCGCGAGGGCATGAAGCTCATGCTCAAGGGCGAGCGCTGCTACACCGAAAAGTGCGCGTTCAATCGGCGGTCCTTCGCCCCCGGGCAGCACGGACAGCGTCGGGCCAACAAGGTCTCCGACTACGGCGTGCAGCTTCGTGAGAAGCAGAAGGTTCGCCGCGTCTACGGCGTGCTCGAGGCCCAGTTCCGGCACTACTACGAGGTCGCGGCGCGCAAGCAGGGCGTCACGGGCGAGGCCCTTCTGTCGCTGCTCGAGCGACGCCTCGACAACGTCGTGTTCCGGGCGGGTTTCGCGATCAACCGCAGCCAGGCTCGGCAGCTCGTCAAGCACGGCCACATGCGGGTCAACGGGCGCAAGGTGAGCATCCCCTCCTTCCTCGTGAAGCCGGGCGACGTCGTCACCGTCAAAGAGAAGAGCCGCAACATCGCCCCGATCCTGAAGGCGCTCGAGGTCTCCCTCAAGCGGCAGGAGTTGGGGTGGCTCGAGGTCGCGCCCGACCAGTTCGCTGCGACGATCAAGGACGTGCCGCATCGCTCCGACATCGACCTCGAGGTCAACGAGCAGCTCATCGTCGAGCTCTACTCGAAGTAGTAAGGCGCGATCCAGCCGACGGGAGTGGTCATGGAAGAGATCTGGAAGAACTGGACCGAGCTCATCAAGCCGAACAAGGTCGAGAAAGACGAACCGACGGCCACCGAGCGGTATGCCCGCTTCCGCATCTCGCCCCTCGAGCGCGGATACGGCACGACCCTCGGCAACTCGTTGCGCCGCGTGCTCCTGTCCTCGTTGCGCGGCGCCGCCCCGACGTGCGTGCGCATGGACGGCGTGTCCCACGAGTTCTCGACGTTGCCGGGGCTCTTCGAAGACGTGACCGACGTCATCCTGAACCTCAAGGGGCTCGAGATCTTCACGAGCGCCACCGAGCCCCGCACGCTGCGTATCAAGAAGAAGGGTCCCGGCGAGATCCGCGGCCGCGACCTCGAGACCGACGCGACGACGCGCGTGCTGAACCCGGACCACTACATCGCCACGCTCTCCGAGAACGGGGCGCTCGACGCCGAGATCACCGTGAAGCGCGGCTACGGCTACGTGAGCTCCGAAGAGCTTCGCGAGGCTGACGCGCCCATCGGAACCATCTTCCTCGACGCGCTCTTTTCGCCGATCAAGCGCGTGAACTTCAAGATCGAGAACGCCCGCGTCAAGCAGCGCACCGACTACGACGCGCTCCAGATCGAGATCTGGACCGACGGGTCGCTGCGCCCCGAAGACGCCCTGGGCATCGCCGCCAAGATCCTGCAGACGCAGTTCGCGGTGTTCATCAACTTCGACGCTGACGGCATCGACGAAGCGCGCTCCGGCCGCGACGAGCCGACGGAGGAGTTGAACGAGAACCTGTTCCGCACGGTCGATGAGCTCGAGTTGTCGGTGCGCTCGATGAACTGCCTGCAAAAGGCCAACATCAAGTACATCGGCGAGTTGGTTCAGAAGTCCGAGGCGGAGATGCTGAAGCAGAAGAATTTCGGCCGGAAGTCCCTGAAGGAAATCAAGGACATCCTGCAGACCATGGGCCTCCGCCTGGGCATGAACGTCGAGAGCTTCGATCCCGCGAAGCGCACGACGAAGCGCAAGGCGGAGTTCTAGAGAGGTGGACCATGAATCATCGTAAGAGCGGACGCAAGCTTGGGCGGAAGCCGCAGGAGCGCTTTGCGCTCTACAAGACGCTGCTCCATGCCCTGCTGAAGAACGAGAAGATCGAGACGACCGACGCGAAGGCGAAGGAACTCCGGCGCTTCGCCGAGCGCGTGATCACGCGCGCCAAGAAGGGCGGGCTCGCGCAGATTCGACTGGTCGAAAAGGTCTTGCGCGACAAGGCCGTCCTCCATAAACTGTTCGCCGAAATCGGGCCGCGGTACCTGAACCGTCCCGGTGGATACACGCGAATCCTGAAGCTCGGCACGCGACGCGGCGACAACGCGTCGATGTCGATCATCGAGCTGGTAGAGGCCGATGCTCCGGGCGTCTCCGAGGCGCCCGCCAATCCCTGAGGCCCTCGGGCCCGGGGTGACAATAGGATCGGGGGTCGTCCAACGGCAGGACTACGGGCTCTGGTCCCGTCAATTGGGGTTCGAATCCCTGCCCCCGAGCGCATGAGAAAAAGCCCGGACTTCGGTCCGGGCTTTTTTGTTTGACCCGACCTTCGGCTCGACGGAACGTGGGGGCATCTCGAGGAGCGCGAGGTCGCCATGCCGTTGAACGTCGCCCGTTTCGCACTGTACGCGTCGGGCCTGCTTCTGTTCGGCGCGCTGGCCGGAGGGGGCCCGTTCGCGTGCAACCTCGACGTCGCCGTGCCGTCGGGCGCCGTGGATCTCGACATCGTCGCGGACGGCGGCCTCGACGGGGCGACCCCAGACGTGCTCGTCGTGGCTGGAAAGGGCGTCGGAGAGGCGTGCGCGGCCAAGGAAGAGTGCCGCCACGGCCTGACGTGCGAAGCCGGCGAGTGCCAGCCAGGGGGCTCGTCGGTGGGGGGTACGCCGTGCCTCTTGTCGGTCGAATGCGGAGCGGGCCTCTTCTGTTCGTACGCGGGCGTGTGCGCGCCAGCAGGCGACGGAGCGGTGGGCGCGGCGTGCGCCAGCGGCGCCGACTGCCTGCCTACCCACGTGTGCGACCTCGCTGGGTTCTCGGGGGCGTGCGCGCTCGCGGGCACGGCCGACGTGGGCCAGCCGTGTGAGCGCGTGACCGACTGCTTCGCCGGGCTGCGCTGCGGCGACGACGGCACGTGCCAGGCGGCCAGCGCGCTCTTCGGCGCGCCGTTCTTCGAGGGCGCGTCGTGCGTGGCGGGCGAGGATGAACTCGGCCCCAAGCGATTCTACTTCGAGGTTCCCCGCGCGGGCGACGCGGGCGCCGACTTTTACCGCCTGCCGTTCCCCAACGATGCGCGGCTGCGCGCCGACGGTCGCGTCGATCTCTCGGGGCATCCCGTGCCCGGACCGGGCCTGGTCGGCGTCGATCTGGTGGCGCGGCTCGTCGACGCGATTGAGCACGACATGACGGGATGGAGCACCAACCCCACGATCGTGTTCCGCGCGTCCGCGTGGATCGACACGAAGACCGTGGTGGCGACGGGCGAGGCACGGACCGTGCGCATGGTGGACCTCACCGCGGGCTCGCCCGACTACGGCCGCGAGTCCGATCTCGGCTGGTTCGCGACGACCTCGCGAGACAGGTACGTCTGCCCCAACAGCCTGCGCCTGCATCGGCCGTGGTCCCGCCCCCTGGCCCCTGGCGCCACGTATGCCGTGCTGCTCACGAGCGGGATCCGGTCGGCCGCTACGAAAGACGCCACGGGCCGCGACGTGGCCGGAGGCGCGCTCGCGCCCGACGCCGACTTCAGCGCCATGCTCGCCGCGGAGCCGCCTTCCGACGACGACCTGACTCTCGCCTGGGAGGCCTACCGGCCCCTCCGCGACTGGATGCCGCAGGCCGGGATCGGCGCGACCGACCTCGTCGGTGGAACGGTGTTCACCACGGCCAGGGTTCGCGACGGGCTGCCCCGCTTCCGCCGCGCCATCGACGCGCGACCGGCGCCCGCGTTCTCCTCGTGGGCCCCGTGCGTGGCGGGCGCGAGCTCGCCCTGCGACGACGGGCTCTCCGGTGAGGAGCACGTTCGCGGTTGCTTCACCGACGACGCGGACTTCTACGAGGTGCACGCGAGGGTATCCCTGCCGATGTTCCAGGACGGGGCGCGACCCTATCTGGCGCCCGCCGACGGGGGGGACGTTCGCTTCGACGGCGAACAGGCTCACGTGGTCGCCGACGAGTTGGTGTGCGTGGCGCTCACGGTGCCGAAGGGTCTCCCGATGCCCGAGGCCGGCTGGCCCTTGGTTCTGTACGCGCACGGAACCGGGGGAACGTTCCGCAGTCACGTCACGGAGGGATTGGCGGGGTTGGTCGCGCAGATCGACGAGGGGGGCCCGTCCGTAGGGTTCGCGGTGCTCGGCTATGACCAGGTCATGCACGGCGAACGGCGAGACAGCCACCTCTCGCCCGAAACCCTCGTGTACAACTTCGCGAACCCCAAGGCCGCGCGCGGCAACCTGTACCAGGCGGCCGCCGACAACCTGGCGCTCGTGAAGGCCTTGAAGGCGGCGCAGATCCCGGCCGACGTCTCGCCCACGGGCGCCGAGGTGCGCTTCGACGCGACGCGCATCTACTTCGTCGGCCACTCTCAAGGGGGCACCAGCGGGCCCCTCGCCCTGCCGTTCGAGCCCGACGTGCCCGTGGCCGTCTACAGCGGCGCCGGAGGCAGCCTGGTGCTGTCGCTCGTGAACAAGACCGCGCCGGTGCCCATCCTGGAGGGCGTGAAGCTCGCGCTGCAGGACCCCGAGGTGGGTTCCACGCACGCCGTGTTGGGGTTGGCGCAGATGTACTTCGACGCCGTGGACCCCCTGAACTACGCGGCGTTGCAGTTCGCGTCCCCGGGTGACGGGCTCTCCCGCCGTCACGTGCTGCAGTCGTACGGCCTGGGCGACAGCTACACGCCCCCCGATTGCATCAAGGCCCTGGCCGGCGCCATGCACGTGACCCTGGCCGAGCCGGTGCTGGACGGCATCGGCGGCGTGGCGAAGGCCACCCCGCCCATCAAGGGCAACTGGGCGGGGACCACGGG
>CAZBRS010000084.1:16480-17917 GCA_964494475.1 uncultured Myxococcales bacterium
GCCAAGTACAAGGCCAGCGCCGGTTTCCAGGTCGACATCCTGGCCCAGGCCCTGCACGTCGAGAACGGCCAACTGGCCACCCTCACCATCGCCGGCGTGGTCATCGCCACCAGCCCCGTCACCACGAGCGTCGTCACCGGCGTGGCCGAGGTACGCTTCAAGGACATCACGCTCGAGCACAGCCTGACCGGCTACGCCGTCGAGGTCGCCATGACCAACGCGGGCGGCGCCACGGGCTCGTGCACCAAGACGGTCACCGTCGACACCGGACTCTGCGCCATCGCCTTCGATCCGTTGCCCACCGGCTCGGCGTGTGTCCTGGTCGACGGCGACCCCGCGGCGCCGGGCTTCCAGATGGTCTTCACCGTGAGCAACCCGTCGCAGGACTGCGCCGAGGCCGTGGTCGAGTTCGCCCTCGACGGCGGCGCGGCGCAGGTCACGTCGCCCGTCGTCCTCGACGAGAACGGTGCGGCCACCGTCACGATCGACGTGTCGACCGACGATTCGCCCCTGAACGGAGTGCTCGTGCAGGCGACGGGCCGGGTCCAGAGCCCCGGCCATCCCGAGAAGACCGGCGTCACCAACGCCTATGCCTTCCACGTCGACACCGTCGCTCCCGCGGTGACCATCACCGCGCCGCTGGCCGGCGTGCTCGATCTGTCGTCGGATCTCGACGCCGCCGAGGGGCTGCAGGTCAACGTGCAGGGCTCGGTCATTGGCCTCAACCCGTCGATGCCGGGCGACCAGCTCGGCCTGTCGTCCGCGCAGCTTGGCACGCTCTCGCAGACCGACCCCGACGAGGCCTTCCTCTTCGGCAAGGTCTCGTTCGCGAGCGACGGCACCGAGGTGCTGCGGGTCGAGGCTGTCGACGCGTGCGGCCAGACCGGGTTCGCCGAGGTGACGGTCGAGCTCTATACGGCGCTGCCCGCCGTGCAGATCGTCGAGCCCGGCGAGGGCTCGGTGCTCTTCGCCAAGAACGACGGCAACCCTGCCACCCCCGATGTCTTCGAGCTCGACCTGAAGGTGCTGGCCACCGCCCTGCCGGTGGGTCGAACCCTGACCGCCTCGTGCCGCCCGGCCGGCAGCGTGCTGCCCTACACAGGGGTTGGCTCCCTGCTGCTCGCGGACCTGCCGTCCGATTCCATCTTGACTCTCCCCGTGGCGCTCGACGTCACGGCGCTCTCGTCCGCGGTCCAGTGCCTCGTGACCCACGACTACCCGAACGCGTCGCAATCCGATGCGCGCGCGTTCACGGTGGCGCTGCCGGCGCCCGATCTGCAGCTGACCAAGCCGCTCGAGGGTCGCATCACGGCCAAGACGACGCTCACGATCGAGGGCCTCGCGAGCCACCTCGACGGGCAGGCGCTCGATCTGCTCGTGACGAAATCGGCCGATGGCGCCGTGGTCGTCGACAAGCCGGCCTTCGCGACCGTGGTC
>CAZBRS010000085.1:0-15069 GCA_964494475.1 uncultured Myxococcales bacterium
GCCACGCAGGCCGCGAACTCGGCGCCCGTGCACGCCGTGGGGTCGCCCGCGCAGCAGGTGGCGCGCGTGCAGTCGCTGATGGCGTAGTAGGTGAGCTGCGCGTCGACCGAGCCCTCGGTGATGCACGCGGACAGGCAGTCGTCGCCGGTGGCCGGGCAGGCGTTCATGCACTCGGGGATGGCCGCGCACGGCAAGACGCCGTGGAAGCAGCCGATGCGCTCGGCGCGGCAGTGGGTCTCTTCGCAGTCGGTGCGCGCGTCGCCGGCCTCGAACGCGAAGCAGTTCGCCTCGACCACGCAGTCGAGGTAGGCGTCGAGGTCGGCCGCGCCCTGCTCGCTCAGTTGGTCGAGGCACGCCTGCCGGCACTCGGCGTCGGGCACGCCGAACTCGTCGGCCGGGCAGGCCGGCGTGCACACCTCGACGAAGGCGCGGCAGGTGTCGACCGCTGGGGCGACCGTGTCGGCCTCGGGGCTCGCGTCGCCGGAGGGGTCGAGCTCGGCCACGTCGGCCGCCGGCTGGTCCGGCTCGACCGCGTCGTCGACGCCGAGGTCGGGCGCCGCGAGATCGGCGGCGTCGGACGCGGCGTCGGGCCCGCCCGTGCCCTCGCCGAAAGCCACGTCGTCCAGCAGCGCGTCGGCGGCCACGTCGGTGGCCGCGGTGTCGTGCGTGGCGCTGATCGGGTCGGCCGCGCAGCGCAGGATCAGCAACGCTCCCAAGAGCCCGAGCACGGCGCCGTAGCGAGTCATGGTGGTTCTCCTCTGTCAGGGATCTTAGACAGCTCCGGGCGCCCGTCAAGCGGACGGCAGGGACGAGGGATGGAGAGTGGGGACCGGGGAGAGGGCGGGACGGCCTACTGGCAGACCCCGGCGTTCGCGACGGGGAGTTGGGCGTTCTGGCACTGCCCGGTGGCGCAGGCCGGAGCCCCTCCGCCCAGGTTGCAGATCTGGTAGCAGGTGCCGGGATTGTTACCGCAGATGTGACCCGGCGCACAGTCGTTCAGGTAGGAGCACGGCTGGCCCGCGGTCTTGCCCTGGGAGGGCGCGCAGTCGGTGGTGCCCGCCTGGTCGATCATGTAGCAGCCCTGGTTGTTGGGGCAGTCCTGGGCGAGCAGGTCGCACGCCACCGGCAGCGCGCCGCAGAACGTGTAGTCGGAGCCCTGCATGCCGATGTTGCAGGGGCGGCCGGCGGGGCACGTGTTGTTCTGCGCACTGCAGAACTGGGCGCAGGTGTAGTTGACGCCGTCGGCCGAGAGGCACACGCCGTCGGCGCAGTCGGCGCCCGCGCCCTGCCCGCAGGGCTGGTCGATGAGCGCCGTGCCGGCGGGCACGCAGCCGAGGGCGGTCTGCGAGACCATCGAGCAGTTCTGGCCGGCCTGGCAGCCCTGGTCGGTGATCGGGTCGCAGTCGGAGGGCTCGACGGTGCCGCCGCCGCCGTAGACCGCCTCGATCTCGGCCGCGCACGCCGTGGCGATGCAGGCCTCGTCCTGGCCGCAGCCCGAAGCCTGCGCGCACTGCACGAAGGCCATGAAGGCCGACTCGCACACGGGCGAGAGCTGGCCGAGGCAGCCCTGCTGGCAGGTCGTGTCGCCCTGGGCGCACGCGGTGAAGCAGCCCTGGAAGGCCTGCATTTCCTGATCGGTGCACTTGCGCTCTACCGTGGTCGAGCCGCACGTGTCGTTGGCCGTGTCGCACGCCTGGCCGTTGGGGCAGGCCGTGGGCGCGCCCCACACGGTGCAGCCCGACGTGGCCTGGATGCACGTGCGCAGGGACGCGGCGTCCATGCACTGGGTCTCGCCCAGGGTGCAGGCGTTGGTGCAGCCACCCTCGTCGGGGTCGGTCGCCGTGTCGTCGCCCGAGATCGTATCGGGCTGGTCCTGGCCGTCGACGTGGTTGAAGACGTCCTGGTACGGGTTGGCCACGTCCTCGTCGCCGAGCGTGTCCTTCTTGCCTCCGTTGCCCGTGTTGCCGCCGTCGTCGCCACCGCACGCCGTGAACGCGAACACCCCAAGAACCAGCACCAGCGCCGTCCGCAACCTCATGATCGTGCCTCCCTTTGTAGCCGGGCCGTCAAAAAACTCCTCGACTATAGACAGATCGCGCAGTGCGTCAAGGCCTACCCTGCTCCCGTGGCCGACGCCGCTTGACCTCGCCTGCCCCAACCGGTATACAACTCCGGCGATCCGTCGGAGACCAGACGTCCATGCTCCACCGTGCGATCCTCGTGCTCCTCGCCGGGCTGACGGGCCTGCCGCTCAGCGCGGCCGAGCCCTCGCCGGACGTGCCCCCCGACCTGCCCCCGGCGAAGAAGGCGCTGTACGAAGAGCTCGATCGCGAGATCAAGAACATGAAGGCGGGCGTCGTCGAGGACGAGCCCTGCGCCGCTCCCACGGCCGCGATGGCGCCCCCGGCGGTCTACCCCTACCTCGAACACCACGGCTACTTCCGTACGCGCGTCAACGGGTACTACCGCCTGCACCTCGGCACGCAGGCCGTCGACAAAGGCCTGTTCACGTCGGGCTTCGAGCCCCCCCTCACCGAGAACCTGGTCAACAACGAGAGCGGCGGCGAGTTCACGGCCGATCAGGTGGGCGCCGGCCACAACGAAGACTGGCTCTCCGACGCCAACCTGCGCTTCCGCTACTCGCCCACGCTGCGCATCAGCAAGGACCTCGGCATCTTCACGCAGCTCGACATCCTCGACAACCTGGTCTTCGGCAGCACCCCCGACTACTCGTCCTACGAGCAGAACGCCCTCATGCCCCTGGTCATCTTCTCCGACGGCCAGACCTCGCCCACGGCGGGCGTCAACTCGTGGAGCGACGCCGTGCGCGTCAAGCAGGCCTACGGCGAGTGGATCTTCCCCCTGGGCATCCTGCGCATCGGGCGCATGGCCGACCACTGGGGCCTCGGCATGGTGGCGAACGGCGGCCAGGACCTCGACTCCGACTACGGCGACTACGTCGATCGCGTGGGCGTGCTCGTGCCCCTGCCGTGGTTCAAGGTCTTCGCCTCGGTCGACTGGATCTGGGAGGGGGCCATCAGCGGCGGGGGCGCCTACCTGGGCCAGCCCCACGACTACGACGACGCCGACGACGTGACGCAGTTCACGCTTCAGATCTTCGACAAGCCCATGGGCGACGAAGAAAACGAGCTCCGGCGCCTGCGCCTGTACGGCGAGCGCAAGCCCGTGCTCGACTGGGGCCTCTACACCCAGGCGCGCTTCCAGCGCTTCGACCTGGCCGACTCGTCCTACCAGGGCTGGCTCGACGGCACCAGCACGTACAACGCGCTGCAGCTCGTGCCGCGCGAGGCCTGGATGGTCACCCCCGACCTGTGGCTGCGTCTGCTGTGGTCGTGGGCGCCCGACATGCTGCTGCGCATCGAGCTGGAGGCCGCCCTCACCGCCGGCCGCATCGACAACGTGCTCATGTCCAGCCAGGCCAAGGCGTCGACCGAGTTGCTGCAGGCCGGCGCGGTGCTGCAGTCCGAGATCGTCATCAAGCAGCTGTCGTTCGGCCTCGAGACCGGCTTCGCGTCGGGCGACACCACCGGCTCGTTCGGCTACTGGGGCGACTCGCAGCTGGCCTGGACCGACGCCAGCGGCGCCACGGTGGTCAACGACAAGCTCACGGCGTTCCACTTCGATCGCGACTACCGCACCGACCAGATCCTGTACCGCTACGTGCTGGGCGGCGTGACCAACTCGATCTTCGTGAAGCCCTGGGCGGCCTACGACTTCCTGCCGGGCGACGAGGGCGTGCTGGGCGTCAAGTACGCCGTCGAGTACGCGCGCGCCATCGAGGCCAAGGGAACGCCGGGCCGCTCCGAGAACCTGGGCGTCGAGCTCGACCTGTCGCTGTACTTCGGCCAGGAGGGGCGCTTCCTCACGTCGTTCGACTGGGGCACGCTCGTGCCCATGCGCGGCCTCGACCGCGCCGACGAGCCCACCGCGGCCGCCAACTGGGCCATGAACCTCCGCATGCGCTTCATTTGGATCTTCTAGCCCACCGATGCGCGAACCCCTCTCGCCCACCGAGCTCCTCACGCGCCTGAAGCTGGCCGTGCTCGCCGAGAAGGGTCTGCCGGCCGACCCCACCCTGCCCGAGGGCCTGCTCGAGGCCTACCGGGCCCGTCGCGAGGTCGCCGAGCTGCTCCTCGGCGTGCTGCACGACCTGCAGCACGCGGCGGGCAAGGCCGTGGCGCTCGCGACCGAAGGGTTGGGGCGCGTCTCTCCCCTCGGCGAGGCCCCCGAGGTCCTCACCCCCGTTTGGCTGGCCCAGGGCGAGCGGATCGCCTTCGTGCTGCGGCGCGCGCTCGACCTGCTCGCCGAGGCCTGGATCGATCCGCTCGGGGTCACGGCCGGCCTGGTCCCGGAGTGGGATCTGGGCTCCTGCACGGTCTCCCGCGTGCTCGGCTCCGAGCCGGGCGTGGTGGGCACCCGGCAGGCCTACACCGATCCCGCCGTGCTGCAGTTCCTCGCCATCCAGGCGCGCGTGGTGGCCGAGTTCGCGCGCGCCAGCCTGCTCGACCTGCTGGCCGCCTACGCCCGCCTGGCCGGGGGGCCGGTGCCGGTCGAGGGCGCGAGCGCGGCAGAGCGAGTGCGCCGGCTGCGCGTGCGCCGCCCGCTCGGCGAGCCCCTCGGCCCCCAGCACCTCGCGGGCCTGGCCGAGGCGTGGCTGGCTACGGTCTCCGACGCCGTGCGGAAGCGCCCCCAGAGCCCGCGGGCCGAGCACAAGCGCGAGCGCTGGCTGGCCGACGACGGGGCGCGCTTCCGAGCCCACTTGATGGCACGCCAGCGCCTGCACCTGCGGCGGCTCAAGGTCGAGGTCCGGCGCCTGCAGGGTCGGGTGGCTCGTGCGGCGAGGCAGTTCTCGACGCAAGACACCCGGGCTCGCGGCCTGCCACTCCCCGGCGCGTGAGATATATTGCGCCGATAGCTCCATTCCTCGATAATCTATGGGTCGAGTCAGGCCCAGGCGTGGGGTGCGGCGTGCGACAGAGGGGATTCACGATCGTCGAGCTGATGATCACCGTGGCGATCGTGCTGATCCTCACGCTCACGCTCACGCCGCTCATCTCGGGCTTCACCGGGCAGACCGAGTCCACCGCCGGCCTCAACGGCATCGTCGACTTCCTGCAGCGCGCCCGGGTGCAGGCCTCGGTGACCGGTCGGGCGCAGCAGGTGCGCTTCGTGCGGACCACGCTGAACGGCGAGCTGCGGCTCGATCGCGGCGCCACGGCCTCGTGCTGCTGCGCGGGCACTCCCGCCGATCCCTTTCAAGCCACGAACGGCGGCGAGGTCGACGTCGACGCGCTCGACGTGCAGCGCATCTCGGCGGGCCTGGTCGTGAAGGAATCGGAGCCCCAGGAGATCTGGGGCGGCACCGAGGGCATCTGCTTCACGCCCGACGGGCGGGTGCTGAACCCCTCGACGCTGCTCCCCTTCGCGTCCGACAGCTTCGGCGCCGGCACCGTGGTCTTCAAGGCCGAGGAGCAAGACGTGGTCTTCAACGGCCCCCTGCCCGGCCCGAACGGGTCGCCCATCACCGGGCGCGCCTGGAACATCGTGCTCGAGTACAGCGGCCAGGCGCGCTGGGAGCCCCGACGATGAGCCGCCGCCTGCGCGCGCCGACGCCTCGCCGCGGCTTCTCGATCATCGAGGTGCTGCTGGTCATCCTCATCACGGTGTTCGGCTTCCTCGGCGTGCTCACGCTGCAGCTGCGCTCGGTGCAGGCCGTGGGCGACGCCAAGGACACCATGCTGGCCACCACGCTCGCGGGCCACTTCCTCGAGACCGTGAAGGTCGAGGCCCTGCAGTGGCAGAACTCGACCACGCTCGGCCCCAACCAGGATCACTTCCTGTACCTGGCCAACGCCGACGGGCAGTGGCACCCCGGCTACCCCGGCCCGGGGGGCGCCCCCGCCATGGTGGGCCGCAACGGCAACGCCGACGACGCGAGCGGCGCGGCTCCAGAGCCCGTCAGCGACCTCGACCAGGGCATGCTGCGCGAGTTCGCGGGCCAGATCCCGAAGTTCTGCGTGTTCTACCGCCTCACGCCCCTGGTGGCCGACACCGTGCTGCGCCTCGAGGCCCGCGTGCTCTTCCGCCGCGCCAACGGCACCTGGAACCCGAACTACGGCGCCTGCAACCCGGCGCAGGTCACCGACATGGTGCGCGATCAGGCCAACGTGGTGACGGTCTCGGCCCTCACGGCGGTCGGCCTCAACCTGGCGGGGCTGTGATGACGAGGCGCGCCTTCACGATGGTCGAGCTGATGGTCGCCCTGGCCATCGGCGTCATCGTCATGATCGGCGTGTTCATCGTGTTCCAGCGCAGTACGGGCGCGTTCCGCGTGCAGGGCCAGGTGCAGCGCATGAACGATTCGCTGCGCGGCGCGCTGCAGCACGTGAAGGCCGACCTGAAGAAGGCCGGCTTCCTGGCCACGCCCAACAGCGCCGTCGACCCCAACGCCTGCCCGTCCCCCGAGCCGCTGCAGGCGTTGTCGCTCGAGCTGCCCGAGATCTCGACCGGCGACGAGCTGTCGACCGTGGTGAACGAGACGAACAACGTGAACGTGCGGCCCCTGGCGCTGGTGCTGCTGGGGCCCTACCACACGACGCGCACGTTCCGCACGGCCGGGGTGGCCGGCAACCAGGTGACGCTGCTGACCGCCGACAACCTCGAGGTGCGGGCCAACTACCCCGCCTCGCAAGACGAGTTCGACGCGCTCTTCGTGACCGGGCGCATCCTGAAGATCGTGAACCAGGACCAACGCGAGATGTACGCGTCGATCCAGTCCGCCGCGTTCAACACCGGCGCCATCACGCTCGACCAGACGCTCGAGGCCGCCACCGCCGACAACCCGTGCGGGTACCAGGCCGACGGCGCGCGCATGGAGGTCGTGCTCCTCTCGTACCTCCGCTACCGCGTGGGGCGCGACGTGCGCGTGGGCGCTCCACGCGCCAAGACCGACCTGATCCGCGAAGAGCTGCGCTTCGTGGGCCCCGACCTCGTCCCCGTGGCGGGCTCGCAGCTCCACGTGGCCGAGTACGTGGTCGACCTCATGTTCTACGACTTCGTGTTCGACGTGGGGCCGCCCGGCGCCCCCGACCTGCTGTACTACCCCACCTACGAAGACGGCAACGTGCTGAACGGCGACGGCTCGGGCCGGCTCGAGCGCGGCACGGGCGGCATCCCCGAGAAGCTGCGCTTCCTCACCGTCAAGGTGTCGGCGCGCACCACCGAGGAAGACACGGACAGCGCGTTCTTCGGCCGGCGCCAGCCCTTCGGCCCGTTGCGCCTCTACGAGGTCAACCCCGGCATGGACGGGTCCGCGCTGGTCGAATCGCTGGCCAGCCGGGTCGAGCTCACCTCGTTCCGGCAGAGGGGACTATGAGCCCGAACCCCGCCTCACGCGCCCTCGGTCGGCCCCGCGGAGCCGTCCTCATCCTGTCGATGCTGGTGCTCATCGCGCTGGCCGCCGTGGCCTTCCTGGGCGCCGAGAGCACCATGTTCGAGATCAACTACGTGGGCGCGAACCGCCTGACGACGGTCGGGCAGTACGTGGCCGAGGGCGGGCAAACGCTCTCGGTGGGCCAGCTCGCGGTCAGCCCCGGCCTGCTCGCCGCCACCAACAACACGCTCACCGAGAGCTACTTCGGCGGCCTGTTCCAGGCCTCGCCGGTCGGCAACGGGCCGGGGATCGACCCCGAGACGTTCGGCATGGAGTCCTACGCCGGCGCCACGGCGAGCTTCACGACCACGTTCGAGGATCCGGTCACGACGAACCGGGTGCCCGGCTTCAGCTCGGACACCTTCGTCTTCACCAAGTACACGACCCGCACCGTGGGGGCCTACCGCGTGGGGCAGCCCGCGCTCGGCGACGCCTTCCAGCGCCGCGCCCAGGGCTCGGTGGTGGGGCAGGTGTTCCTGCTGTCCGGCACGACGGGGGGCATGTGATGATCCGGCACGCCGCGCTCCTCGTCGCGCTGCTGGCGGGCCTGGCGGGCCGGCCCGCGCTGGCGCAGTTCGACGCGCCCTCGCCCGCCAAGCCCGAGGTGCTGCTGCTCCTCGACGACTCGGTGCTCTGGCAGTCGCACTACGTGACGGGCGTCGCGCCCGACTGTGTCGCGTGCACCATCAGCGGCGACCCGCTGCTCTGCACGGTCGACGCCGTGGGCCTGCAGGAGGCGCTGACCGGCGCCTACGCCGCCTCGACCATGACCTGCGACAACCGCCAACTGCCGGTAGAGCGCCCCGACGCCGCCGAGACCGTGGGCCACTTCAAGGTGCGCTTCACCGCACAGCCCACCCCCGACGGCGCCATCGACCAGGCCGGCGACGCCATCAAGTTCGGGCTCATGACCGTCGACCACGCCGCCGACACGTCCACGCTGCTCGTCGGCGAGTTCTCGTACGGCGACGACGTCACGTGCTCCTGGTTCGACGGCACGACCACCGAGAACGTCACGTTCAACCTGGGCGCGAAGAGCGAGAGCGCCACCTACGGACGCCGGGTCCCCCTGCAGGCCTCCGACGACGGCGTCGACGTGCTCGCCACCAACGAGGCCGTGCAGCAGGCCATCAAGAACGACATCCCCTGGGGCACCTTCCCGGCGTCCGCGCTGCTCACCGACGCCATCGACTACCTGACGACCGATCCGCACTTCGCCCCGTGGGATCCCTTCGCGGGCACCGGCGACCCCTATTCGGCCTGCCGGCAGCGCGCCGCCGTGCTCATCACCCACTCGCCCGACGACGTGCGCTACGTCGACGCCGACGCGGGCTGCCTCAAGACCACCCTCGATCGCGCCAACGAGCTCACGCAGACGCTGGGCGTGCCCCTCTACGCCATCTCGTACCGGGCCGACGCCCCCGCCCGTGCGCTGGCCGACGAGCTCGCGCTGCTCGGCGGCACCGACGCGGCCTACCACGTCACGGGCCCGGCCGCCCTGAAGGCCGTCATGTCCTCCATCCTCGATCGGCTCACGGCCTACGGCGACAGCTTCACCGAGGTCGTCACGACCACGGCCACGCGCAGCAACGAAGACGCGCTCTACGAGATCTTCTCGGGCTTCGGGCGCACCCTGGGCCGCCTCGACCCCTACGGCGTGCTGTACAACCTCATCCTGCGGTGCCACGACTGCACCGACCAGGCCGACGGGGGCCCCGAGGCCTGCGCCAGCTTCGAGTTCGGCGGGGCGCTGGCCTATCGCGCCGACGCCAGCCGCACGGTCTTCACGCAACAGGGCGGCCTGGCGACCCCCTTCACCCACGCCGCCCTCGACGCGGCCGCTCTCTCGATCCCCACGAGCGGAGCGCTCATCGACCTGACGCCGACCAACCCCTGCACCACCTCGGTCACCTGGAATCCCTCGCAGATCCTGGGCCTGGCCGACGACGACGACCCCGCCACCGGCCTGCCGTACTACGAAACCTTCGCCGACCAGGTGGTGTCGTTCGTCCGGGGCGACGAGACCTCGCGCCGCTGCGACCGCCCGCTCGGCGCCATCCGCTACGCTACGCCCGCCATCTCGGCCGCGCCGGCCCTGGCGCTCTCGGCCCCGGGCTACGGCATGTTCAAGGCCGAGGAGGGGCTGGCCGCCGGCGACCGGAGGGTGAAGGATCGCCCCACCGTGCTCTACGCCGCGACCCACACGGGCATGCTGCACGCCTTCCGCCTCGACCGTCCGCCGGCCATGGCCGACGACGAGTACGGGCAGGAGCTCTGGGCCTACGTGCCGGGCTTCCTGTTGCCGCGCCTGCACGACCTGCCGCTGTCGCTCGAGTACCTGCTCGACGGATCGGTGGTGGTGCGCGACGTGCTCACCCTGGCCACGTCGACCATGAGCCTGGCCGAACTCGGCCACGCCTGGCGCACCCTCGCCGTCGTCTCGTGCGGCACGGGCTGCCGGGGGCTGTTCGCGCTCGACGTGACCGAGCCCGACGCCCCTCAGTTCCTGTGGGAGGTCGAGCCCGGCCGGCGCTGCTACTCGAACGACGCCGAGGGCCAGGGCTGCGTGGCCACCAGCGACTACGACGACCTCGGCTACACCGTCTCGAAGCCCGACTTCGGGCTGGTGTGGGTGGCCGACGTGCTCGGCGAGACCGACCCGCACCAGCGGGGCGTGGTGCTCCTCGGATCCGGCGCCAAGCAAGGCGCCGGCGCCCACGTGGGCGAGGGGTTCTTCGTGCTCGACGCCCTCACCGGGCGGATCGTCCGCCAGTTCGGCGACCACGTGCCGGGACCACCCGCCGTCGAACCGCCGGGCCAGTTCAAGGAGGAGATGGTGGGCGGGGTGGCGGGGTACAACACCTTCCCCGGCCGCATCACGAACCGCGTGTTCGCCGGCGACGCGGCGGGGCAGCTCTGGCGCTTCGATCTCTCGAACAGCGACCCCGACGAATGGACCGGCCAGCGCTTCTTCGACGTGCGCGACGTGCTGGGGGGCGGCGACCGCCCACCCCTCTACGAAGCCCCCGCGCTGGCGCTCGACACCACGGGCTCGAGCCTGATCGTGACGCTCGCCACCGGCGGCGTGCGCGCGCTCGGCGACCCCCTGGCCACCCACGTCGTCACGGCCGTGCGCGAGGCGTTCACCCTGGCCGGCGGCGTGGCCACGCTGACGCCCCAGACGTTGTGGCAGCACGTGCTGAACGCCGGCGAGATCCCCACGGGACGGCCGGTGGTCTACAACAGCGCCACGTACTTCAGCACCTACGTCAGCGATCTCACCGACCCGTGCCTGATGGGCGGCAGCCGCGTCTACGGCGTGCGCTTCGTCGAGAGTGACTCCGGGGGCGACTTCGTGGGCGCGCTCGACGTCGACGGGGCCATCGACCAGACCTACGTCGAGCTCGCCGATACCTTCCTCACGGGGGTGCACGTAGTGCTCCGTCCCGGCTGCGTGGGCGAGGTCCCTGACACCTGGATGAACCCCACGCCCACCTCCGGCGCGTCCACGACCGGCACGCCCACGCTGGTGGCCTCGGCGGGCTTCGGCGGCACGTCGTCGCCCGGCCAGGTGCCCGACTCGGCGACGGCCGAGCCCCCGGTGGCCAGCCAGTCGCTGCCGCTCACCGGAACGCCCCGCACCCTCATCTATTCGTCGTGGGGCCTCATCTTCGAATAGGGGTTGCATGCGACTCGTTGCCCTCGTGGCCCTGCTCGTGGCCTGCACGTCCCCCGCGCCGAGGGAAGAGCCCACGGCTCCGCCGGAGAGGGCCGGCGCCCCTGTGGCGCGAGCGCCCCTGGGTCCCCCCCCCACGTTGCAGCAGCGCCCCGCCGAGCTCGTCGCCGCCGCCGATCTGGCCGGCGTCTTTCCCCTGCCCGAGGGCGCCCGCTTCGAGCGCAGGGCGGGCCGCCTGGGCCTCTACCGCCTGACCGCGGCCTTCCCGAAGGTGGTGCACTTCTATCGCGCGGCGGGCTTCGTGGTCACCGAGAAGGAGGGCGCGGCGACGGTGGTGCCCCCGAAGCGCAGCCGCGATCAGGAGTTCCTGGTCATCCGTCACCGCTTCGGCGAGGTGGTGAACCTGGTGGTTCACGAAGGCGCTCGGGGCGAGCCGGCGCCCGCCGCCCCGCGATGAGCCGCCCGAGCGGCCGCGGGCTGCTCGCGATCCTGTGGATCGCGCTCGTCCTGCCCCTCTTGCTGTCGACCCGCAGGCTGGCCTACGACGACCACCTCGAGCCCTCGGTGCTGATGCTGCAGCACCACGCGCTGCCCGCCGCCGACGCGTGCTGGGAGTGCCATCAACCCCCGCTGCACTACGCCCTGCAGGCCCTGGCCTTCGCGGTGACCGGGGCCGAGACCCCGTCGGCCCGCCTGGCCGTGGCGCGCGCGCTGGCGTTCGGCTTGACCGCGCTCTTGTGGGGCGTGGGGTTCGCGCTCGCGAGGCGCGTGAGCCCGAAGCTCCACGAGCAAGGGCTCGCGTGGCTGTTCTTCCTCACCCTGCCCGCCGTCTTCCTGCTGCACGTGACGTTGTCGAACGACGTGGCGGCCGTGGCGCTCTCGGCGCTGCTCTTCGCCTGGCTGGCCCGGTTGCTCGACCCGAAGGCCGAGCCTCCGACCGCGGGCGCGTGGGCGATCGGCGGGCTGCTGGCCGGGCTCGGCCTGCTCGCCAAGACCACCGCGCTGCCCGGCGTGGTCGTGCTCGGGGTGGCCGCGCTGGCCTACGGCGGAGCCGGCCGCGCACGCCTGAAGGCCCTGGCCGCGTCGCTGGGCACGGCGCTGCTGGTGGCGGGCCCCTGGCTCGCACACAACGTCGTCACCTCGGGCCGCGTGCTGCCGCTGCGCATGCAGGCGCAGGTCTACGCCCCGGCCGATCCGGGCTACTTCACGAGCTTCCGCTTCCTCGACCTGCTGGCCGAACCCTTCGCCCGCTCGCCCGGGGCCACGTTCCTGTCGCACCTCGACGCGCCGGGGCCCGTCGACGGGTCGTGGCTCACGCGCCTCTACTCGCTGTTCTTCCACGAGAGCCTCGGCTACCTGCCGCCGCTGTGGCCTCCCCTGGTGGCCGCGCTCTATGGGGTCGGGCTCGTCGTCGTGGCCTTCGTGGGGCTCGGCGCCTGGCGCGTGCTCCGCGAGGGGCGAGCGTGGCGGCTCGAACGGCTGGCGCTCGGCTGGGTGGTGGCCTCGTTCGCGCTGCTCGTGGCCTTCAACCTGGCGTACCCCTCCCGCCTGCTCGTGCACGGCAAGGCCGTGTTCGTCCTGCCGGCCTGGCCCGCCCTCTTCCTGCTGTACGTCCGGGGCGTTCAGCGGGCCGCCGAATGGGCTGGAGGCCGCCTGGCCCCTGCCGTATACTCCGCGCACCTGACCGTGCAGGCGCTGTTCGTGGCCCATGCGATCGCCCTCGTCGCCCGCCTTGTCCTCGACTAGCCGGCTCGCCCTCGGCGTGCTGCTGGCCGCCACGTTCGGCCTGCTCTCGTTCTATTTCCTGCGGCCCGAGTACGACATCGACATCTTCTGGCACGTGAAGGCCGGCGAGTGGATGGTCCAGCACCAGGCCTTCCCCACCACCGACCTCTTCAACTACCAGCACCCCCAGCGCGAGTGGGTCACGTTCCAGTGGCTCTACCAGGTGGCCGCCCACGCGCTGCACTCCGTGGGCGGTTTTGAGGCGCTGAAGCTCGCGAACGTCGGGCTCCTGGTGCTCGGCTTCCTGCTGGTCTGGCGCCTGGCCTGGCGCCTGCTCGGCCGGCGCTGGTGGCTGGCGTGGCTGGTGCTCGCCCTCTTCCAGGCGCTGTACCACGACCGCATCCGCCTGCGCCCCCACGTGCTCAGCCTCGTGCTCGAGATGCTGGTGGCCGTGCCCATCCTCGAGCGCTTCCAACGCTCCTCCTGGCGTACCACGCTGTGGATGGTGGCGGTCGCCGCGCTGTGGGCCAACGCGCACGCGGGCGCGGTCAACGTGCTGGTGGTCATGCTGGGCGCACTCGTGGCGGGCAGCGTCGCCGATCGCCTGGCCCTCGGCGCCACCGACGTGCCCCTGCGCCGCGTGATCGTCACGTGCGGAGCCATCGGCGCGGTGCTGGCCCTCTCGCCCAACTTCATCCGCGGCAACTGGACCGCGTTCACCATGTTCGAGGCCACCAAGCTCATCATCCCCGAGTGGAACCCCACCTTCACCTACCTCGACCTCGGCAACGCGCCGCACTACTGGCTGTGCGGCCTCGCCCCCTATGTGCTGGTGGGGCCCGTCGCGGTGCAGGGCTCGATCCGGCTGCTCGGCACCGACCTGCGCCACGCCTGGGCGCACGTGGCCGTGCTGGCCGCGCTGGTGCTCCTGAAGCTCGCCACGGCGCCCGGGGCGGTGCCGCCCTTCGCGTTGCCGTTGTTGACGTGGGCCTTTCGCCTGGGCGTGATCGCCTCGCTGCTCTACCTGTTCATGCACCAGCGACGCCCCGGCGTGCTGGCCGAGATGCTGATCGCCCTGGCGTTGCTGCTGGTGGCGCACACGTCGGCGCGCTTCGCCTACCTCGCGGTGTTGCCGGTCGTCATCCTGCTGCGCTGGAACCTGCCCGTGCTCACGCGGCACGCGCCCTCGATGGGCAGCCTGGCCGTGCTCCTGTCGCTCGCGCTCTTCGGCGTGACCGTGCACTACTACTTCTTCGTGCAGCGCCAGGGCTTCGCCGACGCCGTGCAGAAGCTCGACTACCAGCTCGAGCCCACGCGCTTTCCCGAGGCCGCCACCGACTTCCTGGTCGAGGCCGGCCTGGGAGGCCGCATCCTGAACCAGACCGAGTGGGGCGGCTACCTGCTGTACCGCCTGTACCCCGAGGCCCGCGTGTTCTCGGACGGTCGCGGCAACCTCGACACCGAAGAGCTGGTGGCGGTCATCGAGACGCACAAGCCCTACGAGCGCGACCGCGCGCTCGAGATCACGGCGCGCCGCTTCGGGCTCGACCTGGCGGTCTACAAGGCCCCCGTGTTCCCGCGCGGCTTCTGGGACCCCACGCGCTGGCGCCGCCTGTACCACGACCCCGAGGTCGACGTGATGCTCCGGCTCGAGGCCGGCGCCTCGCCCTGGCTGGCGCGGGCCGAACAGTACTACTCCGCCCGCGGCATCGCCCCGCCCGGAGCCGGCGCCGAGGCCATTCGCGCCTGGGAGCGTCAGGTGGCCGCCGACAACTGGACGCGCTGGAAGGCCCGCCCCTTCAACGCCGAGCGCCTGGCCGCCCTCGAAGCGAAGGCCGCGAGTCCGCGCCTGCGCACGCGGCTCGCGGGCCTCGTGGGCCTGGCCCGCTACGCCATCGACGCCGATCAACCCGACGAGGGCGCGCGCCTCGTCGACCTGGCCCTGCGCGAGAGCCCCTTCCACGCCCGAGCCCTGCTCTGGGGAGCCATGGCCCGGCACCTGCAGGGGCGCGCCGCCGAGGTCGCCGGCCCCGTGCAGATGGCGCTGCTCCTCGACAACCTGCCCTTCTACCGGCTGCTCGGGCCCGGGTGGCGCCTGAAGGGCGGTGAACGCGCCCTGGCCAATCACCTGCTGCAGTGGCAGACCGAGCCCCTGAACCCCGCGGTGCCCGACGTGCCCTACCGCGACCCGTCGACCGCGCCGGGGTTGTGACCG
>CAZBRS010000085.1:15169-17834 GCA_964494475.1 uncultured Myxococcales bacterium
CGCGGTGCCCGACGTGCCCTACCGCGACCCGTCGACCGCGCCGGGGTTGTGACCGAAGGAAGTGGGCACCCGCGAGGGGTGCCCCTACAACCATCAGAATGGACGCTCGTGATTATCGGGCCGGCTCGGGTCGGCGGGCACGGGGCTCCAGTAGCTGGCCTTCTTGGCGCGGAGGCCCAGGGGATCGTAGCCGAACCGCCCCGCCACCAGCCCCATGGGCGTGACCAGCAGGTAGAAGACCGCCGCCACGAGCACGCGGCTCACCACGTTGCCGAGCACCCACGCGGGCCCCGTGAACGCCAGGTAGATCGGGCGCTTCAACGCCGCGGGCCCGATCAGCGCCAGCAGCCCGGCGGCCACGAAGAGCCCGCCCAGGCCGTAGCCGACCAGGGTCCGCGCGCCCCACGCGCCCACCACCCCGGCCACGAGCACGCCCGTGGCCACCAGGGACCCTGCGAACGTACGCAGGATCTTCGGCCCCGGGTTCCAGTCGACCTGCACGAGCGCCACGGCCGCCTCGTCTAGAAGATGGTGTACATGAAGGGCACGGCGCCCGACGAACCGAGCACGGCCACGCCCATGAGCAGCAGGAACACGAGCACGATGGGCGTCAGCCACCACTTCTTGTTCTGCTTGAGGAAGCGCCAGAACTCGAGCGCCACGCCGTCACGCTTCATGGCTTCGCCCTCCTGGCGGGAGAATACACGATTCCTTGCAGGACGGCACGCCATCCCCTAAAACCCTCTGTCATGACGACGCACGCGAACATCCTCGGCCTCTCGGCGCTCTACCACGACGCCGCCGCCTGCCTGGTGCAGGACGGACGCCTGGTCGCGGCCGCGCAGGAGGAGCGCTTCACGCGCGTGAAGCACGACGAGTCGTTGCCGGTGAACGCCATCCGTTACTGCCTGGCCGAGGCGGGCCTCACCCCCGAGCAGCTCACCCACGTGGTCTTCTACGAGAAGCCCCTCGTGAAGTTCGAGCGCCTGATCGAGACCTACCTGGCCGTCGCGCCGCGCGGGCTTCGCTCGTTCCTGCTCGCCCTCGGCAACCTCATGAACGGCAAGGTGTCACCGGCGCGCGCCATCGACCGGGCCCTCGACGATCGCTACGAGGGGCCGCTCTACTACACCCGCCACCACGAGTCGCACGCCGCCTCGGCCTTCTTCCCCTCGCCCTTCGAGCGCGCCGCCATCCTCACCGTCGACGGCGTGGGCGAGTGGACCACCACCAGCCTGGGCCTCGGCCAGGGCAACCGCGTCACGCTGCTCCACGAGCTGCGCTTCCCGCACTCGCTGGGGCTCCTGTACTCGGCGTTCACCTACTACTGCGGGTTCAAGGTCAACTCGGGCGAGTACAAGCTGATGGGGCTCGCCCCCTACGGTCGTCCGGTGTACCGCGAGCTCATCCTCGAGAAGCTCGTCGACCTGGCCGCCGACGGCACCTTCCGCCTGAACCAGGAGTACTTCGCCTACGGCCACGGCCTGCGCATGACCAACGGGCGCTTCCACCGCCTCTTCGGCCAGCCGCCGCGCGACCCCGAGGCGCCCATCGACCAGCACGCCATGGACGTGGCCGCCAGCGTCCAGGCCGTGACCGAAGAGATCCTGGCGCGCCTGGCGCGCACGGCCCGCGAGCTCACGGGCGAGCCGAACCTCTGCCTGGCCGGCGGGGTGGCGCTGAACTGCGTGGCCAACGGGCGCATCCTGCGCGAGGGCACCTTCGAGCGGCTGTGGATCCAGCCCGCCGCCGGCGACGCCGGGGGCGCCCTGGGCGCGGCGCTCTTCGCCTGGCACCAGGTGCTGGGGAACGCGCGGGAGCCGGTCTCCCCCGACGCCCAGCAGGGCTCGTTCCTCGGCCCGGCCTTCGACGCCGACGCCATCCGGGGGCACCTGGAGCAGGCGGGCGCCGTGTACACACGCGAGTCGGACCCCGCCGTCGTCGACGCGCGCGTGGTCCAGGCCCTCGAGCAGGGCAAGGTCGTCGGCTGGTTCCACGGGCGCATGGAGTTCGGACCCCGGGCCCTGGGCGCGCGCTCGATCCTGGCCGATCCGCGCTCGGTCGAGATGCAGTCGCGCGTGAACCTCAAGATCAAGTTCCGCGAGGGCTTTCGCCCCTTCGCCCCCATGGTGCTGGCCGAGCGCGCGCGCGACTACTTCGACCTCGACGCCGAGAGCCCCTACATGCTGCTGGTGGCGCCGGTCGCGGCCTCGCAGCGCCTGCCCGTCGACGAGGGCGGCGGGAGCGCGTGGCAGGAGCGCCTGTGGAAGAAGCGCTCGCACATCCCGGCCGTCACGCACGTCGACCACTCGGCGCGCGTGCAGACCGTCGACGCCGCCCGCAACCCGCGCACGCACCGCCTGCTGAAGGCCTGGGAGGCCGCCACGGGCTGCGGCGTGCTGCTGAACACCAGCTTCAACGTGCGCGGCGAGCCCATCGTGTGCACGCCCGCCGACGCCTACCGCTGCTTCATGTCGACCGAACTCGACCTGCTGATCCTTGGCGACTTCGTGCTCCTGAAGGAAGAGCAGCCCGCGTACACCGGCGCGCGCGTCAGCGCACGATTGGACTGATCGGCAACGAGCAGGGCGCCAGGGCCACGTCGCTCGTCAGGGGGGGCTGCAGCAGGATGGTGCCCTTCTCGAGCACGGCCGCCTCGAGATCG
>CAZBRS010000086.1:0-17368 GCA_964494475.1 uncultured Myxococcales bacterium
CTTCTTCAACCCGCTCAGCATCTCCTTGATGCCGCCGAGCGCGCCGAGCGTGCCCGAGGCCTCGTAGGGGATGTAGACCACCTTGTTGTCGTGGCCCGAGGTCATCTCCTTGAAGGTCTCGAGGTACTTCAGGGCCACCAGGTAGTTCACGGGGTCGCCGCCGCTGGTGGCGATGGCCTTGGTGATCACGGCCACGGCCTGGGCCTCGGCCTGCGCCACGTTGATGCGCGCGGCGGCCTGGCCCTCGGCCTGCAGGATCTGCTGCTGCTTGTCGCCCTCGGCGCGGTTGATCTGCGCGATCTTGTAGCCTTCGGCCTCGAGGATGGCGGCCTGCTTCATGCCCTCGGCCTCGAGGATGGCCGCGCGGCGATCGCGCTCGGCGCGCATCTGCTTCTCCATGGCGTCGCGGATCGCCCCCGGAGGGCTGATGTCCTGCAGTTCGACGCGGTTCACCTTCACGCCCCACTTGTCCGAGGCGGTGTCGAGGATGGCGCGCAGCTTGCTGTTGATGGTGTCGCGGCTCGACAGCACCTCGTCGAGGTCGAGCTCACCCGCCACGTTGCGGAGCGTGGTCTGGGTCAGCTTCTCGATGGCGTCGGGCAGGTTGGCGATCTCGTACACGGCCTTGGTGGGGTCGATGATCTGGAAGTAGAGCAGCGCGTTGATCTCGGTGACCACGTTGTCCTTGGTGATCACGTTCTGGCGCGGGAAGTCGTAGACGGTCTCGCGCAGGTCGATGCGGGTCAGCGAGCGCTTCAGGATCATGTGACCCGTGGCGGTCTCGCGCCGCTCGCGCCAGTCGATCTCGCGGGGCTTGTCGATGACGGGCAGGATCACGTTGATGCCCGACGTGAGCGTCTTGTGGTACTTGCCGAAGCGCTCGATGACCATGACCTCGGCCTGCTTCACGATCACGAGGCCCTTGGCGATGATCACGATCACGAACACCGCGATGATCATGAGGACGATCAGACCCGACGTCATGGCTACCTCCCGTTGTTGGTCCCGAACCACGGTCTTCAGAGGGGTCGCACCACCACCCGCGCTCCCTCGACGCGCACCACGATGACCGACGCGTCCTTGGCGATGGCCTGCAGGGCCTCGGGCGAGGCGCGCCAGTCTTCGCCCCCGACCAGCACGCGGCCGACGTCGCGCACCGGGTCGAGGGCCTCGGTGACCAGCCCGCGCTTGCCCACCAGCGCGTCGGCGTTGGTCTTGAGCCCCCCGCCCTTGGGCGCCAGGTGCCGCGAGACGACGGGCCGGATGCCGACCAGCATGGCCAGCGAGGCCACGCAGAAGACCGCGATCTCCCAGAAGAGCCCGACGCCGAGCGGCGACACCAGCCCGGCCGCCAGGCAGCCCACGCCGAAGCAGGCCACCACGAAGCCGGGGGTGAACACCTCGACGATCAGGAGGACCACACCCGCGACGATCCACGCGTGCCAGGGCTCGAGCTGCACCGTCTGTCTCCGCGTTCTGACGCTTCGGGGGTCGACGGTAGCCCGAACCTTCGGGGGGCGCAAGGGGCGTCTGTCCGTGGGCGCACACCTCGGTCGGACCCCACATTCTTGCCCTCCCCCGGATCCTCCCCGACAATGGGCTGTCCTCGGGAGGTCGCGCCGGTGTCCTACGTGCTCGCCATGCTCCTGCTGCTGTCCCAGCCGTTCCCGGCCGAGGACGAGCCCACGCTCTCGGTGGGGCACCCCTGGAGGGGCTCGCTGCAGGCCGGCCGCTCCATCTGCCCCCTCGACGGGCCGCTGCTGCACGCCTACTCGTGCCGGCGCGGGCTGGGGTGGGGCACCGCGCCCCTGGTCGAGCTGCTGGTGCACGTCGCCGAGCGGCTGCGGGCCGAACACCCCGAGCTCAAGCTGGTGGTCGGCAACCTGAGCCGCCGGAGCGGCGGGGAGATCCCCTTCAGCGTCTCGCACCAGTCGGGGCGCGACGCCGACCTGGGCTTCGTGCTCGTCGATCGCAAGGGGCGCCAGCACCTGCCCCTGCCGCTGGTGCACATCCGCGACGTCCCGCGACTCGACGGCCGCGACGAGGGCCAGTACGCGCGCTTCGAACCGGGACCCAACTGGACGATCGTGCGGGCGCTGGTGTCGGACCCCCGCGTGCAATGGGTCTTCGTCGCCGATCACCTCAAGGACGCCATGCTCGACTGGGCCCGCGCCCACGACGAGGACCCGACCACGCTGATCCGCGCCGAGTTCGTGCTGAAGCAGCCGTCGACGTCCACGCCCCACGACGACCACTTCCACGTGCGCCTGTACTGCGACGACGACAGCCGCCTGGCCGGGTGCATCGATCGCCCGCCGCTCTGGAGTTGGGCCGACAGCCGCTCCGACGCGTTCGAGGAGCACGTGGCCCACCTGGTGCGGGCGTGGCAGAGCGGCGACGACGCCCTGCGCGCCGACGCGCTCCGGCGCCTGACGCGCTACGAGCGGGTCGACCTGGCCGCCGAGGTGATCGACGCCTGGCCCCTGGCCGACGCCGAACTTCGGGAGCTCGCGCGCACCTACCTGGCGCGCCTCGACCTGTCGGCCGTGGCCGCGCGGTTGCTCGACCGCGCCGCGGCCCTGCTGCCCTCCGGAGAGGGCGTCGAGCTGCTCTCGGTGGCCCGCGATCTGCCCACGCACCTGGTCGATCGGCTGCTGGCCCGGGCGGCCGGCGACCCCGGACTGCCCGCGACCGCCCGCCTGGCGGTGCTCCGGCTGGCCCGGGGCGCGGGCGGCCCCGCCCCGCTCCACGGGCTCGTCGAGGCCTGGCAGCCCTTCGGCGTCGACGAACGCCGCGCGCTGCTCGAGTCGACGCGCTTCGTCCTCAATCACTCGTTCAAGAGCGTCGAGGCGCTCGCGGCGTTCCTGCACGCCCACGAGCAGGACGACGGCACCGATCTGCTGCTCGCGTCGTTGCCGGGCATCTGCAACGGCGATCGGTTGGTGTTGCCCCGCGTGGCCGAGCAGATCCTGAAGGGCGGCATGCGGCGCACCACCGCCGTGCGCATCCTCGAGCGCATGTTCGGCACGTCGTTCCCCGACACCTACAGCAACACCCGCATGTACCAACGCTGGACCACCCTCATCGGCAACCACCCCGGCCTGTTCCGCCTGCCCTGCGAGTGGAAGGAGATCCGGCGCGTGCTCGAGGGCTCCACCGAGCCGGCCAAGAAGCCGGTGCCCGGCGCGTCGACCTGACGCCCCTCCGACTGCCACCTGCCTGCTCCACCCGGAGTGCGGCTTGTTACTCCACCTGCCCGGCATCGCTCGTGCCCGATCGCGGCGCAGCGGCCTCAGGGGCCCTCTTCATCGCACGGCGTCGAGTTGGCACGGCCCCTGCAACAAGGGAAGCAGGCCGCCACCCCTGGAGGAAACATGCTCTCTCCGATGCTTCGAAAGGCCGCGCTCGTCCTCGTGCTCCTGGTCCTGGCCCCGGCTGCCGTCGTCGCCGCCGACACGACGGTGTGCGTCGACGTGGTCTTGCAGAGCGCCAACGGCGACGCCCCGGCCGGCGACGGGCGCGTCCCCGACGCCGCGCCCTCCGCCGCCCTCGCCCCGAGCCGCGTCGAGGGGCCCAGCGAGGCCGAGGTGCTGGCCGCGATGCGCGCGGCCGGGGTGCTCGACGGGGCGCTGCCGCCCACTCCCTATGTGCCGCTCGGCCAGAGCCCCGAGGTCTACCTGAAGCGCCTGCTCGAGCACTTCGTGACCCACGAGCCCGGCTACGTGGCCGTGGGGCAGGGCTGCGGCCAGCACCTGCAGGTCGAGCTGTACCCACTGTCGGAGGGCTGGACGGCCTTCGCCCGCTACAGCGCCAACGGCCGCGAGGAGCGCGTCGACCACCTCTACCCCGACGAGCTCAGCCAGTTCGCCGAGCGCGCGGTCACCGCGCTGCTCCGCGACGTGCCCATCTCGACCACCCTGCTGCGCGACACCGTGCTGCGCGCCGACTCGATGCAGTCGGTGCAGACCGTGAAGGGCACGCACCACTTCGGCGTGGCGCTCGGCACCCAGATGCGCGGGGGCCAGGTCGACACGGCGCAGAGCGACGGCAAGGCCGCCAACGACTTCCGCTTCTTCTCGCCCATGACGCTGGGCGCCGGCTACCGCGCCAAATTCGAGAACTGGGGCCTCGAGGCGGGCACCCGGCTCGGCATCGGCACCTCGAAGCAGTCGCCGAACAAGAACAACGGCGGCGGTCACGTGGACCTCGACGGCCTCTGGAGCCTGTCGCTGCACGTCCAGCGTTACCTCGATCCGCGCGGGCTGCACTCGTTCTACCTGGGCGCCGGCTCCACGTTCGAAGTGGCCTGGTTCTCGGTCATCAAGACCCAGGCCAAGCGCGAGTACAGCGACGATCCGCGCAACTCGCTGATCGTGGGCGGCCTCGACGTCGACCTGGTGGCCGGTTGGGAGTTCCTACGCGCCAGCCGCGTGCAGTTCTACCTGCAGGCCGAGGCCAACCTGCCGGCCTACGTGATGCAGAGCTCGAACTCGGACGGCGACCTGAACACCTGGATGCCCGGCATCTCGATCCAGTTGGGGATGCTGTTCTAGGACCCGGAGCAATCGAGGCCTCCCATGAAGCCCAGGAACCTCGCCCCCGACGCCGCCCGAAACCTCACCCCCAACCCCTCTCCGTCAAGCGGAGAGGGGAGCCCGGAAGACTCCCCCTCTCCATCGATGGAGAGGGGGTCGGGGGGTGAGGTTACCTGGGCGCTCCTCCTCCTCGTCGTGTTCTTCCTCTCTTCGCCCGCCCACGCCGCCACGACGCTCTGCCTCGACGTGCGGGCCCCCGAGGGCGCGCTCGCGGGGCTGCGCGCGCTGCTGGTCGACGAGGTCGCCCACCACCCCAGCCACCTGCTCCTGGAGCGGGACTGCGCCTCGCACCTCGCGGTCGAGCTGGTCGAGATCGACGGCGCGCGCTTCCTGACCGCGCGCGCCAACGACGCCGTGCCCGTGCGCTACGCGGTGCGGGAACCCGAGGCGCTCAGCGAGGTGGTGCGCGAGGCCGTGGCAGCCACGCTCGGCACCGACCCCGTCATGCTGGCCGAGGATCCCACGCGCCTCTCGGCCGTGCAGCGCGCGAGCCACAGCATCCTGCAGCGTGGCGTCACGCGCTGGCGCGTCGAGCTCTTCGAGGCCCTGATCCGCAGCCGCCCGGACCCGTGCTTCGCCTCGGGCGTGGCCTTCGGCGTGACGCGCGGCTCGGAGAGCTGGCTGGTGGCCCTGCGCCTCTACGTGGCCGGCTCGCCCCAGGCGCGCCAGGCGGAGCAGCGGAACCTGCGCCTGGCCTCGGGCCTCGACGCCGGCCTCACCTGGGAGGCCTCGGCGCGATCGGCCACGTCGTTCTACACCCACGCCGGCTTCGGGCTGCAGGTGCTGCAGTTCGTGGGCCTGCCCTCCGACGCGACGGGCGGGGCCGACTCGCTCGTGAAGGTCGGCGCGGTGTTCCAGGGTCGCGTGGGCCTGCGCTTCCTGCGCCACACCGACGCCGATCTCGACGTGTTCGTCGGAGGCTACGTGCCGCTCTTCAACACCAACGACGTCGACTCGCCCCTGCTCGGAGAGGGCGGGCTCTACACTCCCAGCGTGCAGGTGGGCGTGGGCGTCGGGTTCTGACAGGCGACGTGCGTCGCCCCGATCCCGCGCTCGACCAGATCTTCGGCGAAGACGACGGCGCTCGTCGCGACCCGGTCTCGCCCCGCGTTCTTGGCCGCATAGAGCGCACGGTCGGCCGCGATGACCACGTCGTCGGGGCACGCTCCGCGCCGGGGCAGGCAGGCGGCCACGCCCAGGCTGATCGTCACGAGGCCGTAGGGGGAGCTCACGTGCGGGATGGCGGCCTCTCTCACGGCCACGCGCACCGCCGCAGCGACCGTCATCGCCCCCGCCTCGGCGGTGCCGGGCAGGACGACCGTGAACTCCTCGCCGCCGTACCGCGCCAGGACGTCGCAGGGGCGGCGAATCGACGCCTGGATGGCCGAGGCGACCGCCTTCAGGCAACGATCTCCCGCCGGGTGGCCATACGTGTCGTTGAACGCCTTGAACCAGTCGATGTCGGCCATGATCACCGCGAGGGGCGCGCCTTCCCGGAGGCTGCGCTTCCACTCGCGCAGCAGGGCCTCGTCGAACGCCCGACGATTCGGCACCTCGGTCAAGGGGTCGGACCACGCCAGCTTCACGAGGCGCTCGTTCGAGGCTTCGAGGCCCTCGTTGGCCGAGACGAGCTGGGCGGCCTGCTGTTCGATCACGAGCTGCTGGAGCACCGCCCGAGTGCGCGTGGCGTTCAAGCCTGCCGTGACCACCAGGACCGCGGCCGTCATCGCGCCGAGGTTCGCGAGGTCGGCCAGGCGCACCACGGGATCTCCGGGAGCGAACGCGATGCAGGTAGCCAGCAGCGCCGTCCCCGGGAGGAACACGATCAACGCCTCACGCGCCCGGAACCACAGAAAGGACGTGACGAAGAACACGGCGAGGAGGAACGGGTCGAGGTCGGGCTTGGTCCTCCGCGTGAACACGTTGAGCGCGGCGACCACGACGACGAGCAGGACCAGGAACACGAGGCCGCGCCGATCCACGTCGAACAGCGACCGCGCGGGCGCTCCGGCCCGGCGGCGAGAACGCCACAGGTAGACACCGACGAGCACCGCCAGGGAGGCGTGAAGCGCCGAAACCGCCCAGACATCGCCCTGCGTGGGGTTCCCCGCCAGCAGTCGGTTCATCCCCACGTCGACGAACAGGAGCATGGTCAGCGCGACCGCCAGGCCTGTCCACGCGACCACGCGCAGGGGCTGTTCCCTCGACGCGATCCGGGCCTCGTCGACGCGCGAACGCTCGAATGCGGTCAAGGCGCCATCCCAGGTCATCGCTCCCCCTCGATAGGAACGAACACGAGGCTATCACGCCCTGCGCTGATGAGCCATTATTTCGAGGTTGCCGCCAACGTGATCGCCCCTACCATTTCGTCGAGACGACCGAACCGAAGAGGCCCCACGATGACCCCCACCCGCAAGACCTGGCTGAAGCGCGGCCTGGGCCTCGCCCTCGGCGCCAGCGCCGGCTTCGCGTACTACACGTTCGTCGGCTGCACCTCGGGCGGCTGCCCCATCTGGCAAGATCCCTTCATCAGCACGGGCTTCGGGGCCGTCTTCGGCTCGCTGCTGGTCTGGTAATCCTCACGGGCGATAGCCTTCGGGGTCGAGCTCGCAGCGCTGCAGCTTCAGGTACAGGTTCTGGCGCTGGATTCCCGACAGGCGCGCGGCCTCGGAGACGTTGCCGTCGGCCCGGACCAGCACCTCCTGCAGGTAGGCCTTCTCGAAGCGGGCTCTGGCGGCCTGGTAGTCGAGGGGACCGGGCGGGGCGATGGCGGCGGACAGAGCGGCCGCGGAGGGCCGGCCCGCCTGGAGCTCGAACGGGAGGTCGGCCACCGACAGGCGCGCTCTCTCGGCCAGGGCCACGGCCCTCTCGACCACGTTCTCGAGCTCGCGCACGTTGCCGGGCCAGGGGTAGGCCCGGAAGGCCTCGAGCACGTCGTCGTCGAGCCCCCGCAAGTCCTTTCCGAATTTGCGACCGTACCGGCCGAGGAAGAGGTGCGCGAGGGCCGGCAGGTCCTCCTGGCGCTCGCGGAGCGGCGGCAGCGTGACCGTGAGCACGTTCAGCCGATAGTACAGGTCGTCGCGCAGGCGCCCGGCGCGCACCTCTTCGCGCAGGTCGCCCTTGGTGGCGCCCACGATGCGCACGTCGGTCTCGATGGGGTCGGTGCCGCCCACCCGGAAGAACGAGCGCTCCTGCAACACGCGAAGCAGCCGCACCTGCAGGTTGGGGCTCATGCTCTCGACCTCGTCGAGGAAGAGCGTGCCCCCGTTGGCGGCCTCGAAGGTGCCGGGGGTGGTCTTCTGGGCGCCCGTGAACGCGCCCTTCTCGTACCCGAACAGCGTGGACTCGAGCAGCGTCTCGGGCAACGCCCCGCAGTTGACGGGCAGGAAGCGCCCGGCGCGGCGGAGCGAGAGGCGGTGCAGCGTACGCGCGATGAGCTCCTTGCCCGTGCCGCTCTCGCCCTGCACCAGGACGGTGCTGTCGATGGGTGCGACCTTCTCGACCAGGCGGAAGACCGCCTGCATGGCGGGGCTCGTGCCGATGACGGCCAGATCGGACTCGACCCCTTCGAGCCGGGCCCGGAGCGCCCGGTTCTCGTCGACCAGGTCGCGGTGGGCGAACACGCGCTGGACCAGGTGCCGCACGGCCTGGGGCTTCTCGAACGGCTTGGTCAGGTAGTCGTAGGCGCCGAGCTTCATGGCCTCGACGGCCGTCTCGACCGAACCGTAGGCGGTCATGACCACCACGGGGGTGTCCGGGTCCGACTTGCGCAGCTCGCGCAGGAATCCGATGCCATCGAGGCGGGGCATGCGCACGTCGGTCAGCACCACGTCGAAGCGCTCGGCGCGACAACGGGCCAGGGCCTCCTCGCCGTCGCGCGCGGACACCACCTCGTGCACGGGCTCGTCGAACAGGGCCCGGAAGAGGTCGTGGGTGTACACGTCGTCGTCGGCCACCAGCAGGCGCCGCCGCGCGGCCGCCTCAGGTCGGGGTTCCATCGGCGGCCTCCTCGGCGTCGCGCATCACGGCGGGCAGCAGCACGCTGAACTCGGCGCCCTGCCCCGGCTCGCTGCAGACCCAGATGCGACCCCCGTGCTGGTGCACGATCTGGCGGGCCAGGCTGAGGCCGAGGCCCGTGCCCTGCTCGCGGGGCTTGGTGGTGAAGAAGGGCTCGAAGACCCGCGGCAGCACGTCGCGCGCGATACCGGGCCCCGAGTCCTTCACGCGCAGCGCCACCAGGCGCTCGTCGTCGTCGAAGAAGGGCTCCAGGCGAATCGCGATGTCGCCGTCGCGGCCGATGGCGTGCTGAGCGTTCTGCAGCAGGTTCAGGAGCACCTGCCCGAGCGCGTTGGCGTTGCCCATCACGGTGGCGTCCAGACCTTCGGCCACGTGGACGGTCACGCGCAGGTCGTCGTGCGAGAGCTTCTTCTCCGAGATGGACAGCACGTCGCGCACGAGCCGCACCAGGTCGAGCGGCTCGAGGCCGTGACGCGGCTCGCGCGAGAAGCGCAGCAGGTTCCGGATGGTCAACGAGGCGTCCTCGCCGGCCCGCACGATCGCGTCGACCAGCTTGCGGCGGGGATCGTCGGCGGGCACCTTCTCGGCCAGCAACTGGGCCATGTTGAGGATGCCGATCATCGGATTGTTCAGCTGGTGCGCGATGCCGCTGGCCAGCTCGCCGATGGCGGCCACGCGCGTCGACTGGTGCAGGCGGGCCTCGAGCTCCCGGCGCCGCGAGAGGTCGCGGATGACCGTCTGGCTGGCCGGCCGCCCCTTGTAGTCGACCACCGTGGGCAGCAGCTCGACCGGGATGCGCGAGCCGTCGCGGTGCATCACGGAGATCTCGTACTGAATGGGCAGATCCTCGCCCCGCAGGCGGCGCCGGTGCCGCTCGCGCACGAGCTCGACGTGCTCAGGGGCCACCAGCGCCGACAGGGGCCGTTCGAGGAACTCGTCGACCTCGTAGCCCACCAGCCGCGCGGCCGCCTGATTCGCGAACAACAGGCGGTCGTCGCGGAAGATGAGGATGCCGTCGCGGGAGGCCTCGACCAGGCTGCGGTAGGTGGCGCGCGCCTCCTCGAGGCGCCCGACCAGTTGGCGGAAGTAGCGGAAGAGCCCGCGCACGAACAGCGGCACGCCGGCCAGCACCATGCCGAGCCCCACGAACGCCAGGAACGAGCCGTCGCCGCGCAGCAGCTCGACCAGCACCGCGAGCAGGCCCGCCGCGGCGATGCCCCCCGCTGCGAAGAGCTCGATCGGGATCCCGCTCGCCAGGCTGCTGGAGGCCTGTGTCGTTTTTTTGTGACGCTCCCCCTCCATGAGCCCCCGGATGCGCCGTTCGACTGTCACGAGATTAGTACACTCCAGCGATCGGCGCAAGCGCGACGCCCCGGTTCCCCGCAAGATTCTTTCGATAGAACCTGGAAAAATTCGCCCGACACCCGCAGGGGAACACGATTTGCATGGTAAGCGAGCGGAGTCACGAATCGAGCTCCTGCGATGCTCGCGCGCTTCTGGTCCGACAACGCCCCCGCGACCACCGGGCTGCCCCTCGAGCTCCGCGAGGGTCTGTCGCTGGTCACGCGGGCCCAGGACCAGCTGAACGAGCGCTTCGTGAACCGCGCCGAGGTCATCCGCACGCTGTTCTATGCCCTGTTCACCGGCCACCACTGCCTGCTGCTCGGCCGCACCGGCAGCGCCAAGTCCCTGCTCGTGAACCAGATCCTCGGCGCGCTCGAGGCCCGCGGCTCGCGCCTGTTCGGCATCAAGGCCTCGATCGACGACACCAAGGACAACTACTTCGGCCCCATCGACGTGGTCGCCTACCGCGAGCGCGGCGTCAAGGTGCGCCACACGGGCCGCTCGATCCTCGACGCCGACTTCGCCTTCATCGACGAGATCTTCGACACCAACGAGCAGGTGCTGCGCGACCTCATGCTGCTGCTCTCGGACGGCGTGCTGCAGGAGGGCCCGACCACCTATCGCTCGGACCTGCGCACCGTGTTCGCCGCGTGCAACTACCTGCGCGTGAACGAGGTGACCGAGGCGCTGCTCGACCGCTTCCTGTTCAAGGTGGTCATCCCCCAGGACCAGGACCCGTTCATGCAGCTCCAGATCGACCTGAACGTCTGCTCGCGCGAGTTCGACGAGCCCATCCGCTTCGTCGACCAGGCGTTCGTCGAGCGCGTGTCGCGCATCTGCCGCAACGAGTCCGACGAGCTGGCCGTCTCCGTCCCCACGCGCGTGCTCTTCCTCAAGTCCATCGTGTTGTCGACGTTCGTGGCCCGCATGCGCAAGGCGTCGCCCACGTTCTACGTGAGCCCGCGCCGCCAGGCCCGCATGCTCGAGCTGCTGCGCCTCTCGGCCCTGCTCGACGGCCGCACCGAGGTCGACGAGACCGACCTGTCGTCGCTGCGCTACATGGCCGGTATCCTGAACGGCGAGAACCACGAGGTCGAGACCTTCGTGCGCACGCTCGAAGAGACCCTGCGGTTCTTCGACGTCGACCCCAAGCTGAAGCAGACCACCCGCCTGGTGTCGGCCGCCTTCGACCTGGCCCGCGGCGGCGAGCTCGACGGGGCCGCGTGGAACGAGATCGTGCGCCTCGCCGAGGCCGCCGGCTCCAAGGAGAAGGTGCGCGACGCGAGCTGGGACAACCTCTACCGCCTGCTCGACCGCCTCGACGTGAGCCTGGCGCCCCTCGACGAGCTGCGTCGTGGCAGCCTGGGCCTCATCCGCAAGAAGACCGAAGGGCTGCGGGCCGTCTAGACCTCCAACTCCGATTCCTTGGCCACTTCGCGCAGGTAGACGCGCAGGAGCGCCAGGTCGTCGGCATCGATCGCGGTGAAGCGCACGCCCATCCCCCTGCCGGGTCCGGCGAGCTTCTGCCACGCCACCACGCCCGAGAGCAGCACGGTGCGATCGAGCTCGGGCAGGGATACGTGCAGCGCGACGGGGCTGGCCTCGGGCAGGGGCTCGGTGGAGAGCACGAAGCAGCCGCCCTGGCTGAGGTTCAGCATCATGACGGCCGTCAAGGTGGGATCGATGCCGTCGCGCAGGGAGCAGCCGAGGCGGGTCTCGAACCGCGGGTGCTGCCGCCGATCGGCCCAGTCGCCGTCATCGCGGTCGGGAACGTCGCTCATCACTCTCCCCTCGTGTACTGGTCGATCTCGACGATCAACCACTCGAGCCCCCGAGGCTTCAGGATGAATCGCCAGTCGGGGGAGGTCATGTCTCCCGTGACGCCGGGGTGATGCCACGCGATCTCGGCGCGCTCGGACTCGTCCTTCAGCACCTTGACCCCGTGGGCGCGAGCGTGGTCGAGCGCGCCGGGGTCGTCGAGCGCGCGCACCCAGCCTGCGAAGTCGTGGGCGAAGGCGTCGACGTCGGCCTGCCGCTCGGGCCACTGGCCGCGCTTCCAGAGCTCGGCCCAGCCATCGCCGTGGCGCTCGCCGTTGACCACGAGCTCGGCGGTGTTGAGGAAGGGCACGAGGGCCCGCCCCTCGGGATCGCTCGCAAGGGCCGCCAGGAAGGCGCCGAAGGCCGAGACGGGCTCGCGGCAGGCGTCGCGGCAGCCGCCCACGAAGATGGGCTTCCTCGGCATGGGCTTCAGCGTCGGGTGCGCTGCGGCCCCGATTGGAGCGTTCGTCACGTCGGCCGCCGAGACGGCGACCGGAACGGCAGGCGCGGCAGCCTGGGCGGCGGCGTCAGGGGCGACCGCGGGGGCCTGGCCCTCGCCGCGACAGGAGAGCAGCGCCAGCAGCGCCGCGACCGTCAGGGCCCGCCGGGTCACTGCAGGATCCACTGCTCGATGCGCGCCACCTCGCCGGCCCAGGCGTCGGGGTCGAGGCGCAGGGCCAGGTAGCGCTGGTAGAACAGGTCCCACAGGGCCAGCAGATCCTCGAGCTGGGCGACGCGGTCGATCACCGCGCCCTCCTCGTCCTTCTTGAACTCGGTCTTGCACTTGACGCCGCGCAGCTTGAGCTCGGGGGCCCCGACCTGGAAGTGCCACTCCATGTCGTTGTGGATCACGGCCACGTGGGCCTCGCGAATCCACTTGCCGAGCCGCAGCGCCGTCTTGGTCTCGAAGCTGGTCGAGGGCTCGTTCGAACGGATGACCGTCGACTCGGCGGGCACGTCGACCTCGTTCAGCACCAGGCGCTTCTCGAGCCAGACCTCGAGGGTGGCGTCCTTCTCCTCGGCCAGGATGCCGAGGCCCAACTCGGAGCGGGCCGCCAGCCACGCCAGGAACTCGTAGCCCAGGAAGCCCGTGCGCTCAATCTTGGTCGCGAGATCCATCTTCCCACTCCTCTTGCGAGGCTCCCGCCCCGGGCGGCACGAGCGTCTTGGTCGGTGAAAGGGCCAGCACGAGCGACTCGATGTCGCGCGGGACGTCGTCGAGGCGCGCCAGGCTCGTGAACTGGTTGCGCCCCAGCAGATCGCGCTCGAGCGCGTGACGGAACAGCTTGCGGAAGCGCTCGACCACCCCGCGCGAGCTCGAGAACAGCAGGAGCTCGCCCTTCTGGTGGAACCACAGCACGTCGAAGACCTTGATGTCGGGGAGAGCCTGGACCAGCAGCCGCTCGCGCAGCAGCTCCTTGATCTCCTCCTTCTCGGCCTTGTTGAGGCGCTGACGGTTGCGGGCCGTCATCTCCTTCTCGAGCTCTTCCTTCAGGAAGATCTTGAGGGTCCCGGCGGGGATGCGCTTGGCGTCCTCGCGGTAGGAGAAGGCCAGGAAGTTCGTGTGGAAGACCTTCTGGAAGTCGAAGACCGTGTCGAGCGGGTTCAGCACGTGCACGAAGCCCACGCGCAGATCGGGCGTGTTGAGCTTGGGGTTCACGCCGAGCGCGTGATCGTTCAGCGCCGTGATGATGCGCTCCTTGGGCCCCTCGCCGTCCTTCAGCGGGTCGAGCAGGAAGTGCGTGTAGGTCATCGCGCCGTTAGTGAGTCCCATGCGCCGTCCCCTTGTGGATCTCTGCGATCAGGTGGCCGATCTCCGGGAGGATCAGCTTCTCCATGGCCAACTCGACCGCGGGCCGGGAGCCCGGCAGGCAGAAGATCGGCTTGCTGCGCACCACGCCTCCGCTGGCCCGCGAGAGCATGGCCGAGGCCCCGATCTCGTGGAAGCTGAGCACGCGGAACAGCTCGCCGAAGCCGGGCAGGTGCAGGTGCAGCAGGGGCTCGACGGCCTCGATGGTCACGTCGCGCGGGCTGATGCCCGTGCCCCCGGTCAGGATGAGCACGTCGACGTCGAGCCGGCTGGCCGTGCGCCGCACCCACCCCGCGATCTCCTCGCGCTCGTCGCGCACCACGTCGAGCAGCACCACGGCGTGGCCGCCGGCCTCGAGCAGCTCGCGGATGCGCTTCCCCGAACGATCGGTGGCCTCGGAGCGCGTATCGCTCACCACCAGGACCGCCGCAGCCACCGTCTTGGGGGCCGCGTGCTTGTGCTCTTCATGTCCCATCGCTCCTCCCTTCCAGGTCGAGCACGATCCAGCCGTTTCGGTACCCCAGCGCGCGCAGGCTCGTGCCGAGGGCCGGATCGACGTGCGACGAGGGGTTGACCAGCAACGCCGCGCCGGTGGCGGCCTCGAGCATGGCCAGATCGTGCACGCTGTTGCCGAGGACCGCCACCGGCCGCCGGCCGATGAAACGATCGATGGCCTCCAATTTCCCGGGGCCGTTCAACGCCGGCCCGTCGAGTTCATCGGTCAGGGCGCCGTGGTCGACCTTGACCGACATGCCCAGCACGCGGGAGCGCGAGACCCCCACCCATCGGGCGGCCTCTTCGATGATCCAGCGGTTCGAGGCCGACAGGACCCAGACCGCGGCGCCCTGCCGCTCGAGGCCGGCCACGAGCTCGACCACCTCGGGGAACAGCCGGCGGCGCCACACGCGCTCGACGAAATAGGCGGCGTACTCCGCGACGTCGCGCTCGCGCTGCCCGGCCATGGCCCGCGTGAGGAACACGTAGGCGCCCGTGACGTCGGCCACGAAGCGCCGCTCGTACTCCTCGAGCACCCCCTGCGGCAGGGCCCCCTTGTCGACCAGCCAGCGCGCGAACTCGACGCCCGCGTCGCCGTCCCACAGCGTGCCATCGGCGTCGGTGCAGACGATGGGGCTCGGTTCGCCCGAGGCCTTCAGCGCCTCGGCCAGGCGCAGGATCGTGGGGGTGCGGTCATCCATGGCCGACGGATCGTATCCCGCGCGAAAAAAAGTGCAAGGGAGGCCGAAAAACCGAACGCGGTCCTACGGACGACGGGAAAACGGCCTACGTCCCCGCGCTGTAGTCGTCGCGGCAGGCGAGCTGCTCGGGCGTGAGCTCGTCGATGGAGATGCCCATGGTGCGGAGCTCCAGGCCCGCCAGCGCCTCGTCCTGGCCCTCGGGCACGTCGCAGACCCGGTCCTGCAGGTCCTTGTAGGGTCGAGGGTAGAGGCCCGGTCAAGGTCGGCATCCCCGGGACGAATCGACGCTTGACCGGGACCGCCGTCGCTGGGATCGTCATGCGAGAACGGGAGGGTTCGATGAACCGCCTCGCGTGCTTCGTCTCGGCCGCGCTGTGGGCCTTGTCCCTGGCGTCGCCGCTGGCCGCCGAGCCCCTGACATCACCGCCCCCCGCCGCCGGGCCCGACTTCGCTGCCCTGTGGGCCGAGGCCCGGAGGGCCCTGCCCGAGCTGCGCGACTTCTCCCCTGTCGAGGCCCCCGCCCCCGCCCTGCAGGCGCTGCTGGCTTGGGTCGGCCCCAGCGGGAAGGCGACCGTGTACGGCCGGGACTGCGAGCCCATCCCCGTCACCCGCGACGGCGACGAACTGGTGGGCTCGCGCGTGGTGCGCTCGTCCACGAAGGGCAACGTGCGTACGGTCGAGACCGACGAGGTGCGTTTCGGCGACACCCGCACGGTGCTGGGCTCCACCACCACCACCTACCGGCGCGACGAGAGCGGCAAGTGGGTCGAGGACGGTGTCTCGGCCTGCGGCTGCGCCGAGTACCCGGCCGGGAACCTCCGCCAGGTCAGGGGCGACGCCGCCTGGTACGACGGGAAGGTCGTGACCCTGACCGTGCACTGCGGCGCGGCCGGCACCACCACCGCGCCCTGTCGAGAAGGCGAGGGGGAGCGAACCTGCCACAGGTGCAGCCGGCTGGCCCTCGACGTCCTGTCGGTCAGCCAGGGCTGGGGCTCGAGGTCGGCCGGGACGACGACCGCGAGCATGAAGGGCGGCCCACCGGTCGACTGCACCCAGCCGTGCCCGTCCGACGCCCTCGGCGCGCTGATCGAAAGGCTGAACCAGGCCCTGGAGGGCCGTCAGTTCCTGCAGACCGTGCACCCCGCCGAGAGGCCCGCGCTGTTCCGGACGAAGGAACGCTGCTTGCGGCGATGAGCCCTCAAGTTCCTGACGCTGAACGATCATGGACTTCCATCGAGACTTCTTCCATTCTCGACGCGAACGACTCACCGCTGCCGGACCGACCCGCCTTTCGTGTCGCGGAGTTGACCCGTCAGGGGCTCCGAAGGGAGGGACCATGCCCGTCGAAGTCAAGGATCTGCACCTCACGCTTTCACCCGTCAGCGAGCCGGAGGAGGACCACGCCGAGCCCGGCCTCGCCCTGTGCCTCTCGGGTGGGGGCTACCGGGCGATGGTGTTCCACCTGGGTGCGTTGTGGCGATTGAACGAGCTCGGGTACCTGGCGAAGCTCGCCCGGGTCTCGAGCGTCTCGGGCGGGTCGATCACGGCGGCCATGCTGGGGCTGAAGTGGAGCCGCCTCGACTTCGCCGACGGCGTGGCCCGCCGCCTGGAGGAGGAGATAGTCGCGCCGATTCGAGCCTTTGCGCACGTGTCGGTCGACGCGGGCTCGGTGCTGAAGGGCATCTTCCTGCCCGGGACGATCAGCGACAAGGTCGCCGACGCTTACCGCAAGCACCTGTTCGGCGACGCGACGCTGCAAGACCTGCCCGACGAGCCGCGCTTCGTCATCAACGCGACCAACGTGCAGACGGGCGCGCTGTGGCGCTTCTCGAAGCCCTACATGGCCGACTACCAGGTCGGCCTGATCGAGCACCCGACCGTGCCGCTGGCCGTGGCCGTGGCCGCCTCGTCGGCCTTTCCGCCGGTGCTCTCACCCGCGAGGCTCGAACTCGACCCCCACTCCTTCAACCCCGCCAGCGACGGGCTGCATCACGAGCCGCCCTACACGACCGAGGTCTTCCTCTCGGACGGCGGCGTGTACGACAATCTGGGGCTCGAGACGGCATGGAAGCGCTACCAGACCCTCCTGGTCAGCGACGCCGGGCAGGCGATGGACGCCGACCCCGACCCTGGCACCGACTGGGCGACGCACGGCGTCCGGGTGTTGGCCGTGATCCAGAACCAGGTGCGCGCCCTGCGCAAACGGCTCTTGATCTCCGGCTTCAAGAGCGGGCTTCGGACCGGAACCTACTGGAGCGTGCGCTCCAAGACCGCCGATTACGGCACTCCGCAGATGTTGCCCTGCTCCGAGCAGGCCACGGTCGAGTTGGCGAACATCGCCACGCGGCTCACCGACATGCCCGACGACACCCAGGAGCGGCTGATCAACTGGGGCTACGCGATCTGCGACGCGGCGATGCGCCGCTGGGTCGATCCGGGCTTGCCGGCGCCTGGCGGTTTCCCCTATTCGCGGGGGGTGTGAGCGTCGGTGCGGTGCGGAGACCGACGAAGAGACGACCGTCGCGCCTATCCTCGTCGTCGTCGAGCTACGTCCCCGCGCTGTAGTCGTCGCGGTAGGCGAGCTGCTC
>CAZBRS010000087.1:0-17050 GCA_964494475.1 uncultured Myxococcales bacterium
TCGAGCAGGGCAAGAAGCACGCGCCCTGCCTGATCTTCATCGACGAGATCGACGCCGTGGGGCGCTTGCGCGGCGCGGGCCTGGGGGGCGGGCACGACGAGCGCGAGCAGACGCTGAACCAGCTGCTGGTCGAGATGGACGGCTTCGAGAGCAACAAGGGCGTCATCCTGATCGCCGCGACCAACCGCCCCGACGTGCTCGACCCGGCGCTCCTCCGCCCCGGCCGCTTCGATCGCCGCGTGGTCATCCCCCGACCCGACCTTCGGGGTCGCGAGGCCATCCTCAAGGTGCACACGCGCAAGGTGCCCCTCGGCCCCACCGTCGACCTGCAGGTGCTGGCGCGCGGCACGCCCGGCTTCTCGGGCGCCGATCTCGAGAACCTGGTGAACGAGGCCGCGCTGCTGGCGGCCCGCAAGGAGCTCGAGGCCGTGAGCGCCCACGACTTCGAGGAGGCCAAGGACAAGGTGCTCATGGGCGTCGAGCGCCGCACGTTCTTCATCAGCGACGAAGAAAAGCGCACCACCGCCTGGCACGAGGCGGGGCACACGCTGCTGGCCACCAAGATCCCCGGCGCCGATCCGGTACACAAGGTGACCATCATCCCGCGCGGCATGTCGCTCGGGCTCACCATGCAGCTGCCCATGGAAGACCGGCACAACTACACGCGCACCTGGGTCGAGAACCGCATCACCATCCTGCTGGGCGGCCGCATCGCCGAAGAGCTCAAGTTCAACCTGCAGACCACCGGCGCGGGCATGGACATCCACGAGGTCAGCGAGCTCGCGCGCAAGATGGTGTGCGAGTGGGGCATGAGCGACCTGGGCCCCCTGAAGTTCGGCGAGAAGGAAGAAGAGGTCTTCCTCGGCCGCGAGGTCACGCGCCACAACAACATCAGCGAAGAGACCGCGGTGAAGGTCGACCGCGAGGTCGATCGCATCGTGAAGGAAGCCTACAAGCGCGCCCACGACATCCTCACGCGCGAGCGGGCGTTGCTCGACGCGCTGGCCGAGGCGCTGCTCGAGTACGAGATCCTCGACGGCCCCGAGATCGAGTGGATCGTACAGGGCAAGGACATCCGCGAGTTGAAGGTCACGGAACCGAATGGAAAGCCTGCGGCTCCCGCCGACGCGGGTGCGTAATCGGCAGTTCGCCGATGGCGCCACCGCGGTCATGGCGATCCTGAACGTCACGCCCGACTCGTTCTCCGACGGCGGAGCCTTCGTCGAGGTCGACCGAGCGGTCGAGCACGCGCTCCGCATGGAGGGCGAAGGCGCCGCGATCATCGACGTGGGGGGTGAGTCCACGAGGCCGGGCTCCGCGGGCGTGTCGGCCGAGGTCGAGGCGGCCCGGGTCGTGCCCGTGATCGAGGCCATCCGCCGACGCTCCGACGTGCCGTTGTCGATCGACACCTCGAAGGCGGCGGTGGCCGAGGCGGCGCTCCGGGCCGGCGCCGACCTGGTCAACGACGTCACGGGCCTGCACGGCGACCCCCGCATGGCGCGCGTGGTGGCCGACGCCGGCGTGCCGGTCGTGGTCATGCACCTGCCGGGCACGCCGCGCACCATGCAGCAGGATCCCACCTACGTCGACGTCTTCGCCGACGTGGCGGCCTGGCTGAACGAGTCCATCCGGCTGGCCGCCGAGGCCGGGGTGCCGCGCGAGCGCGTGGTGGTCGACCCGGGGCTCGGCTTCGGCAAGACGGTGGAGCACAACGTGGTCCTCATGCGCCGGATCCCCGACCTGGCGCGCGCCACCGGCTGCCCCGTGCTGCTCGGGCCCTCGCGCAAGTCGTTCCTGGGGGCGCTGCTCAGCGAGCCCGACCCCCGCGCGCGGCTCTTCGGCACCGCGGCGGCCGTGGCGCTGGCGGCCGCGTGGGGCGCGCGCTTCGTGCGCGTGCACGACGTGCGGGCCATGGTCCAGGTGGCGCGGGTCGCCGCCGCGATTGGGGGCGCATGAACGTTCTCTTCGACCTGCTCGGCGTGACGGCCTGGAAAGAGGCGTGGGACCTCCTGCGCATCGCCATCGACGCGCTCGTGGTCTACTACCTGTGCTACCGCATGCTGCTGCTCATCAAGGGCACCCAGGCCGTGCAGATGCTGCTCGGCATCACCGTGCTCATCGCGGTCTTCATCCTCTCGAAGGAAGAGCACCTGCACCTGCCCACCCTGCACTGGATGCTCGACAAGTTCCTCGGCGCCTTCATGTTCATCATCATCGTGGTCTTCCAGGCCGACATCCGGCGCGCCCTCGCGCAGATGGGGCGCAATCCCCTGTTCCGCTCCTCCCAGCGCCCGGCGTCGGAGCGCTCGTTCGAAGAGGTCGTGCAGGCGGTGGCCAACCTCAGCTCGAAGAAGATCGGCGCGTTGATCGCCATCGAGCGCGACGCGAACCTCGACGCCTACGCCGAGAACGGCATCGGGCTCGACGCGCGCGTGACGCAAGAGGCGCTGCAGTCCTGCTTCATCCCCTTCAAGCAGAACCCGCTGCACGACGGCGCGGTGATCCTGCGCGAGGGGCGCATCGTCGCGGCGCGCTGCATCCTGCCGTTCTCGACCAACCCGCGCTACAACCACCTGGGGTCGCGGCACCGCGCCTCCATCGGCCTGTCCGAGCTCACCGACGCCGTCGTGATCGTGGTGTCCGAGGAGACCGGCGGCATCTCGCTGGCCGTCCACGGCGAGCTCACCCCCGGGCTCGACGCCACGTCGCTGCGCCTGCGCCTCAGCCAGGGCTTCTCCCACGAGGTCAGCGAGGTGCGCCAGATGCTGGGCAGGGGCCGCACGGGCCGCTGGTTCAGCCCGTTCGCGCGCCGGCGTCGTCCGGGCCCCGAGGCCGGAGGTCCGCGATGAAGACCGACGCGCCCCGTCCCGTGGGAGCGCTCCGACGGCTCGTCGTCGGGGTTCGCGAGGCCTTCACGGTGAACCTGCCCATGAAGCTGCTGGCGGCCATCCTGACGGTCATCCTGTACTTCCTGGTGCAGCAGGACGCCATCAACGAGTTCTCGCTGTCGGTGCCGGTCGTGCTGAGCAGCACACCCCAGAACCGCATCTTCACGGGCGAGCTGCCCGACGAGTTGCGGGTGCGCGTGCGCGGGCGCTGGTCCCGCATCCTCGACCTGGTCGAGCACAAGCCCGAGCCGTTCCCCATCGCGTTGGCCGACGCGCAGAACGGCGACGTGTACCGCTTCGACGCCAGCGCGATCCAGGCGCACCTCGGGCCGGGCGGCCTCGAGGTGGTCAGCGTCGATCCACCGCAGGTGCTCGTGCGCCTCGATCGCTTCCTGTCCAAGCTGGTGCCGGTCACGCCGGTGCTGGTGGGCGAGCCCGCCGAGGGCTTCGAGGTCGACCACGCGCTCGTCCAGATCAAGCCCCAGTCGGTGTGGGTCGAGGGTCCGCACGCCGCGGTGACCGCGCTGCGCGAGGTGCGCACGGCGGCCATCGACGTCTCGGGGCTGCAGAAAGACCTGCGCAGCGAGGTCCAGCTCGAGCGGCCGCGACCGCGCTTCCTCGAGCTGCAGAACGATCGCGTGACCGCCGAGATCCCGGTGCGCGAGCGCATCTACGAGGCCACGTTCAGCGGCCTGCCCATGCGCGTGGTGCCCTGCCCCACGGGCTACGCCTGCCACGTCGAGCCGCCCACCTTCGAGGTGCGCGTGCTCGGCAAGTACTTCACGGTGTCGAAGCTCGAGCCCGACGCGCTCGTGAACCTGGTCTTCCTGCGCCGCGAGGCCCTGTCGGGCGACACGGGGGAGTGGGAGGGCGTCAAGCCCGAGGTCGAGGCCCCGGCCGAGCTCATCATCCAGATCAAGCCCGACGCGTTCCGCGCCGTCATCGAGAAGTCCCGTGACGAGGCGCCCCGCGACGCGACGGTCCACGACTGAGGGAGGCGCGGACATGAGGCACTACTTCGGCACCGACGGAATCCGCGGGCGCGCCAACCGGGCGCCCATGACGGCCGACCTGGCGCTCCGCCTGGGGCAGGCGCTGGTCGAACAGTTCCGCACCCAGCACGAGAAGCCGCGCATCGTGGTGGGCAAGGACCCGCGCATCTCGGGCTACGTCTTCGAGATGGCGGTCGCCGCGGGCATCACCGCCATGGGCGGCAACGTGCTCCTCACGGGCCCGCTGCCGACGCCCGGCATCGCCTTCCTGGCGCGTTCGATGCGCGCCGACGCCGGCGTGGTCATCTCGGCCTCGCACAACCCCTTCGACGACAACGGCCTCAAGGTCTTCGATCGCCAGGGCTTCAAGCTGTCCGACGAGGTCGAGGAGCAGCTCGAGGCCCGCATGGACGACCCGGATCTCTCCACGCGCGCGGCCGACGGGACGCACCTGGGGCGCGCGTTCAAGATCGACGACGCCGTGGGCCGCTACGTGGTGTACCTGAAGAACGTGTTCCCCCAGCACCTCACCCTCGAGGGGCTGCGCCTCGTGCTCGACTGCGCGAACGGCGCGGCCTACAAGGTGGCGCCGCTGGTCTTCGAAGAGCTGGGGGCCACGGTCATCCGCATGGGGTGCGAGCCCGACGGCCTGAACATCAACCGCGGCGTCGGCGCCCTGCACCCCGAGGGCGTGCAGCGCGCGGTCGTCGAGCACCGCGCCGACCTCGGCATCTGCCTCGACGGCGACGCCGACCGCGTCATCCTGGTCGACGAGAAGGGCGAGAAGGTCGACGGCGATCGCATCATGGCCATCCTGGCGCTGCTGCTCCGCGAGCAGGGGCGCCTGCGCCGCGACACCATCGTGGCCACCAGCATGAGCAACCTGGGCCTCGAGGTGTGGGCGCGCGAGAACGGCTTCTCGTTGCTGCGCACCGACGTGGGCGATCGCTACGTGGTCGAGCGCTTGCGCGACGAGTCGCTGAACTTCGGCGGCGAGCAGTCGGGCCACATCATCGCCCTCGACGTCAGCACCACCGGCGACGGCGTGCTGTCGGCGCTGCAGGTGCTGGCCGCCATGGGCGAGTGGAAGAAGCCGCTCTCGGCGCTCCCCGGCGGGCTGCGGCGCTTCCCGCAGGAGCTGAAGAACGTGCGCGTGGCCGAGAAGATCCCCTTCGACGACGTGGCCGGCCTCCGCGATCTGGAGGCGTCGTTCCAGCGCGAGGTGGGCGATCGCGGGCGGCTCGTGCTGCGCTACAGCGGCACCGAGCTGCTGGCGCGCGTGATGGTCGAGGCCGAGGACGAGCGCTTCGTGCGGTCGTGGACGGCGCGCTTCGTGGAGCACCTCGAGCGCGCCATCGGAGGCGAGCGATGAGCCGGGTGCGCCTGGGCGTCAACGTCGATCACGTGGCCACGCTGCGCCAGCAGCGGGGCACCCTGTACCCCGATCCCGTCGCGGCCGCTGCCCTCTGCGAGCTGGCCGGCTGCGACCAGATCACCATCCACCTGCGCGAGGACCGGCGCCACATCCAGGATCGCGACCTCACCCTGCTGCGCCAGACGGTGCAGGTGCCGTTGAACCTCGAGATGGCCGTCACCGACGAGATGCTCCGCATCGCGGTGGCGGCCCGGCCCGACACGTGCACGCTGGTGCCCGAGAAGCGCGAGGAGCAGACCACCGAGGGCGGGCTCGACGTGCCGGGCAACGAGCGCGCGGTCACGGCCGCCGTCCGGAGCCTGCAGGCCGCCGGCATCCGCGTCAGCTTGTTCGTCGACCCCGATCCGGCCCAGCTCGACGCCTCGGCGCGCTCCGGGGCGTCGGCGGTCGAGCTGCACACCGGCGACTACGCCAACGCCCGTGGCGCCGCCCAGGCGGGTGAGCTCGCGCGGCTGGTAACGGCCGCCCGGCACGCCTCGGGCCTCGGGCTCGAGGTGCTGGCGGGCCACGGCCTCGACTACGTGAACACGCCCGCGGTCGTGCGCGTGCCCGAGATCGTCGAGGTGAACATCGGCCACGCCCTGGTCGCGAGGGCGCTGCTCGTGGGCCTCGACCGGGCCGTGCGCGAGATGCTGGCGCTCCTGGAGAGATAGCATGTACGTCGTAACGAACGCCCAGATGCGCGAGCTCGAGCGCCTCACCATCGACGAGCTGCACGTGCCCGGCGAGCTCCTGATGGAGAACGCCGGCGCCGCCGTGGCCCGCCGGGCCGTCGAGCTCTTGAACCGCGCCGAGGTGCGCGCGCCGCGCGTGCTGGTGGTGGCCGGTGGCGGCAACAACGCGGGCGACGGCTTCGTGGCGGCGCGGCACCTGATCGATCACGTGGCCGGGCTCGACGTGGCCCTGCTGGTGCCGCAGGAGCAGCTGAGGGGCGACGCGCGCGCGAACTTCGAGCGCCTGGCGGGCTTTCCCGTGGGCGTGCAAGCGTGCACCGACGCCGCCGGGCTCCCCCTGCTCGACGAGCTGCTCGCGCGCGCCGACCTGGTGCTCGACGCGGTGTTCGGCACCGGCCTCACCCGCGCCATCACGGGGCACCTGGCCGAGGCCCTCGAGCGCGTGGGGCGGGGCGCGGCCCGCCTGCTGGCCATCGATCTCCCCTCGGGCGTCGACGGCGACACGGGCCGCATCCACGGCCTGGCGCCGCGCGCCGACGCCACGGTCACGTTCGCGCTGCCCAAGCGCGGGCACCTGCTCTTCCCCGGCCGCGACCTCGTGGGCACGCTCTACGTCGAGCCCATCGGCCTCCCGGTGGGGCTCGCGCCGCGCCTGGGGCTGTCGACGGTGCTGCTGTCCGATCACCACGTGCTGCCCTTCGTCGGGCCGCGCCCGCGCGACAGCCACAAGGGCACCTTCGGGCACCTGTTCGTGGCCGCGGGGTCGCCCGGCAAGGCCGGCGCCGCGCTGCTGGCCGGGGGCGCCGGGGCCCGCGTGGGGGCGGGCCTGGTCACGGTGCTGACCGATCTCGAGACCCGTCGGGTGCTCGAGGGGCGCCAGCCCGAGCTCATGGTCGACGAGGTGCTGTCCGCGGCCGGCCTGGCGCCGGGCTTCGAGCGCTTCCTGGCGCAGGCCGACGCCTGGGTGCTCGGGTGCGGTCTCGGCGTCGACGGGGTCCGCAAGGCGCTGCTGGCCCGCCTGCTCGCCGAGAGCCGGGCCCCGCTCGTGATCGACGCCGACGCGCTCACGCTGCTGGCGCGCGAGCCCGACCTGCTCGCCACGCGACCGGCCGGAGCCGCCACCGTGCTCACGCCCCACCCGGGCGAGTTCCGCCGCCTCGAGCCCGAGGCCGCGCTGGCCGGCGCCGATCCCGTGGCGCTGGCCGAGCGCTTCGCCGCCCGGCACGGGGTGGTGGTGGTCTTGAAGGGGGCCACCACCGTGGTGGCCGGGCCCGACGGCCGTACCTTCCTGAACACCACGGGCAGCCCGGCGCTCGCCACGGCCGGCTCGGGCGACGTGCTCTCCGGCCTGCTCGGCGGGCTGCTGGCCGCCGACGGGGGCGCCCACGCCGCGGTCGAGGTGGCCGCCGCCGCCGTGGCCCTGCACGGGCGCCTGGGCACGGTGCTCGAGGCCCGCCTGGGGCAACGGGCGGCCACCGCCGCCGATCTGGCAGCGCTGCTGCCCGACGTGCTCCGCGACTTCGAAAACGCCGCCGCGGGCCGCGCCCGAGGGGAGGGTTGACCTTGGACCACGTGGTCGTCTACGAGGGGCTCGGCATCCTCTTTCTGCTCGTGTTCTCGTCGGTGTTCTCGTCGCTCGAGACGGCGCTGACCACGCTGACCAGCGTGAAGGCCCTGCAGGTCGTCGAGGAGACGGGGCGCCACAAGGCCATCCTCACGCGCTGGATCGAGCACCCGAACCACGTGCTCACGACGTTGCTGGTCGGCAACACGGTCGTGAACATCACGGCCTCGTCGGTGGGCACCGACCTCAGCTACCGGGTGCTCACCGCCCTCAGCGTCGACCCCCAGCGCGGGCTGGGCGTGGCCGCCGCGATCGGCGTCATCACCTTCCTGGTGCTCGTGTTCGGCGAGGTGGTGCCGAAGACCTACGCCAAGCACAACGCGCTGCGCGTGCTGGCCCTCGCTCCGATCTACCTGATCGCCGAGAAGCTCCTCTACCTGCTGACCCGCGGCCTCGCGGCCCTGTCGCTGCCCATCGTGCGCCTGGTCGGCGGCCAGACCGAGGGCCGCAAGGGCGTCACCGAGGCCGAGCTCGGGTACATGATCCGCGCCGGCGCCGAGGAGGGTGGGCTCGACAGCGGCCAGCAGGAGCTGCTCTCGAGCGCCATGGAGTTCACCGACACCATCGTGCGCGAGGTCATGGTGCCCCGCACCGAGGTGCAGGCCTACGATCTCGACGAGCCGGTCGAGAAGCTCTTCGAGCTGGTCCGCCGACACCAGTTCAGCCGCTACCCCGTCTACCGCGGGCACCTCGACAACCTGGTGGGCGTCTTCTACGCCAAGGAGCTGCTGACGCGCACGCTGCAGCGCCCCGACGCGGTGCTGACGGCGGCCGACATCGAGGCCATGCTGCACAAGCCCTACCTGGTGCCCGACTCGAAGAAGATCAGCGAGCTGCTGTCCGAGTTCCAGGCGCGCAAGGTGCACCTGGCGGTCGTGGTCGACGAGTTCGGCGGCACGGCCGGCATCGTGAGCATGGAGGATCTGCTCGAAGAGCTGGTGGGCGAAATCTACGACGAATTCGACGTCGACGAGCAGCCCGTCCGCGAGATCGGGCCCCGGCGCTGCATCGTGAACGCGCGCATCGAGCTGTCGGCGCTGGCCGACAAGCTCGGGCTCAAGCTGCCCGAGGACCCGGCGTACGGCACGCTCGGCGGCTACCTCATCGCCCAGGCCGGGCACATCCCCGAGAAGGGCCACAAATTCAGCTTCGAGAGCTTCCACCTGACGGTGCGCGACGCCGACGCCCGGCGCATCCGCAGCGTCGAGATCCTGCAGCAGGCCGAGCCCGCGGGCCGCTCCCCGACCGATTGATCGGGCGGGCTTTTCCTTTTTCGGGCGACTTCGCTACCATGGGGCCGCGGAGACAGCGTTGGCGGGGAGGAAGATGGTGCGAGCGAGCGTGCTCGTCGCGCTGATGACCTTGGGGCTGGTGGGCTGCGGTGCCGACAGCGGCGCCACCTCCGAGCCCGTGACGACGCCGACCATCCTGCGCCTGGTGGCCACGCCGTCCGTGGGCAGCGTCGACTCCGGCGCGCGCGTCGAGGCCGTGGTGGCCTACCCCGAGCGGGTCACCGGCGCGCTGTGGCAGGCCTGCGTGCTGCTGGTCGACGACGCGGCCGACCCCGCGACGTGCCCGCTGCCCCTGGTCCAACTCTACGGCGACACCCTGTTCCGCGCGCGCGTCGACAGTTGGACGCTGCGCAGCGTGGGCGACCTGGGCGTGCCGCTCTTCGAGGCCCTGTCGCAGGTGGCGAGCACCGACGCCGCGGCGGCCCCGCCCGCCCATCGACTCGACGCCTGCGCGCTGCAGGTGGTGGCCGCCTGGGACGCCTGCGTGGCCTCCAGCGGAGGCTGGCCCGACAGTTGCGTCTACGAGGCCGACGATCGGCTGCGCGCGTGCGTGCAGCAGGGCGGCACCGACGTGCGCGTCCACTACACCGCGACCCTCGACGACGGCGCCACGCTGAAGGCCAGCCGTCGCCTCACCTTCCTGAAGACGGGCTCGCCCCCCATCGGCAACCGGAACCCCGTGCTCTTCAACGTCGAGGTCGACGGCGTCAACGTACCCGACGGCGAGACCGTGCAGGTGCCCATCGGCAGTACGGTGCTGCTCCAGGCCATCCCCTTCGCCGAATCGGGCGAGACGTACACCACCGCCGCCGGCACGACGGCCACCGAACTCCTGCAGTTCGCGTGGGTGCGCACCGGCGGCGACCTCGACGTCGACCTCACGCCGTCCGACGACCCGTTCAACGCGCTCTTCGTCCCCGAGACGGCGCTGGGCGTCCCGCTCACGCTGTGGGTCTTCTTCGAGGACGACCGGGGCGGCATCGACTGGGCGCGCGTGGCCATCGATCCGGTGCCGACGCCGTGACGCCGGAGGGCATGGCACGCCAAGCTGGGGCATGGCACGCCATGCCCCTACATCTCTCCTTGACCTAGGGGACCATGCCCATTACAAAAAAGCGCCGCTCTCCAGCGGCCGCGATTGCCACAAGGAGCCTCCGCTGATGAGCGATCCCCGTCATACCCTGTTCGCGTCCGAGTCCGTGACCGAGGGGCACCCCGACAAGGTGGCCGACCACGTCTCCGACGCCGTACTCGACGCGCTGCTCGCGCAGGACCCCACCTCGCGCGTCGCGTGCGAGACCCTGGTGACCACCGGCCTGGTGCTGGTGGCCGGCGAGGTGACCACGCGAGCCTACGTCGACATCCCCGGCATCGCCCGCAAGGTCATCGCCGACATCGGCTACACGGGCTCCGACATCGGCTTCGACGCCAACACGTGCGCGGTGCTCACGTCGCTGCACGAGCAGTCGCCCGACATCAGCCAGGGCGTGACCGAGGGCGCGGGCCTGTTCGCCGAGCAGGGCGCCGGCGACCAGGGCATGATGTTCGGCTTCGCCACCGACGAGGGCGCCGACTTCATGCCCACGCCCATCTCGCTGGCGCACCGCCTGTCGAAGCGCCTCTCCGACGTGCGGCGCAGCGGCCTGGTCGACCTGTTCCGCCCCGACGGCAAGACCCAGGTGGCCGTGCGCTACGACGGCTTCAAGCCCGTGGGGCTCGAGAACGTGCTGGTCTCGACGCAGCACAGGCCCGACCGCACCTACGCCGACATCCGCGACGCGGTCATCGAGCACGTGATCAAGCCGGTGGTGCCCGCCGAGTGGCTGCCCTCCGACGACCGCCTCTTCGTGAACCCCACCGGCTCGTTCGTCTACGGCGGGCCCGCGGCCGACACGGGGCTGACCGGCCGCAAGATCATCATGGACACCTACGGCGGCATGGGCCGGCACGGCGGCGGCGCCTTCTCGGGCAAGGATCCCACGAAGGTCGACCGCAGCGCGGCCTACATGTGCCGCTACGTGGCCAAGAACGTGGTGGCGGCGGGCCTCGCGTCGCGCCTCGAGGTGCAGGTCTCCTACGCCATCGGCAAGGCCGACCCCCTGTCGCTCTTCGTCGACACGTTCGGCACGGGCAAGCTGCCCGACGACCGCATCCTCAACCTGGTGCGCGAGGTCTTCGACTTCAAGCCCAAGGCCATCATCGAGAAGCTCGACCTGCGCCGCCCCATCTTCTTGAAGACGGCGGCCTTCGGCCACTTCGGGCGCGACCTCCCCGAGTTCACGTGGGAGCGCACCGACATGGTCGAGATCCTTCGAGACGCCGCGGGTCTCTGAGCCCTCCCAGCCCCCCCGGAGTCCTCCATGCGCGCCGACGAACACGAACGGATGTTCCGCTTCGAGACGGAGCACTTCTGGTTCGTGGGCACGCGCGCCGTCATCCGTGACGTGCTGGCCCGCACCGCCGTGGCCACCCGGCCCGGCCTCGCGAAGCCCTGGCTGCTCGACGTGGGCTGCGGCACGGGCTCGTTCCTGTCGTCGTTGCCCGAGCGCTTCGAGCGCGTGGGCCTCGACTACTTCCAAGCGGCCCTCCAGTTCCATCGCACGCGCGGGCCCTGGCCCCTGGTGCGGGGCAGCGCCACGCAGCTGCCCCTGGCCGACGCCAGCGTCGACGTGGTGACCGCGCTCGACGTGCTCGAGCACCTGGCCGACGACGCCACGGCCGCGGCCGAGATCCGGCGCGTGCTCGCCCCCGGCGGCATTTGCCTGGCCACCGTGCCGGCCTTCGAGGCCCTCTGGAGCACCCACGACGACGCCCTGGGCCACCAGCGCCGCTACCGCCGCGACGCCTTCGTGCGCCTGTTCGAAGACGCCGGCCTCGTCCCCGAGACCGTCAGCTACTACAACACCTGGCTCTTCCCCGCCCTGGCCGTCAACCGCCTGGTTCGGCGCCTGTTGCCGAGCAAGCCCGGTCCCGCCACCTCCGACCTCTCCGAGCTGCCCGGGCCCCTCAACCGCGCTCTGGGGGCCCTGCTGGCCTCCGAGGCGCGCTTGCTGCGCCACGGGCGGCTGCCGTTCGGGGCGTCGTTGATCGGGGTGTTTCGGCGGGCCTGAAGGCTTACGCGCTGTGCGAGGCCAAACGTGCCTGCAGGGCTTCCGGCACGTCGAGCGCGGCGAAGAGCTTCTGGGGGAACAGGTAGTCTTCGCCCGATTCGTCGATGACGCGCACGAGCCCGCGAGCCTCGGCCTCGGCGTCCGGCAACGTCGAGTACAGCCGTCTGACCATCAGCGAGGCCTTGTAGCCGCGATTGTCGACACACAGCGCATACGTGTGAGGCGGCTCTTTTCGTTTCATGGCTTCATCTCCAGGATCCGCTTGATTTTGATTTCGCGACGTCCGATCCCATGGCACTCGTACCAGTGCACTTCGGCAACGCAGCGAGAGCCATCTGGGAGCCGTACGACCGCGGCACCTTTCAGCTTTCGCCATCGACCAGGACCGTAGGCCCGACGCAACCGAGCGAGCTCACGAATGCCACGACCGCTTGCGATTACCTCGATCGACGTGATCTCGCCGATGACTTTGATCGATGTCTCCATTCCACGCTTCCGTTGCCTCCAAGGAGAGAATAGGGAGCATGGCGAGCCGCGGCAAGTCGAGACTCGCGTCTGCGCTCTTCATCTGCAATGCCGACGACTCACGGTAGAATCCACAATGGGCAAGCGCGCCAGTCTTCGGCGAGCCCGTCACGGCGTGAAGAACGCCTCGGGCTGGTAGGCGGGCAGGATCCGCGGGCCGCCGTCGGGGCCCTGGAGGGGCGTGATCACGGCGCTCGGCCATTCGAGCGTCGCCACCTCCCACAGGTCGTGGTTCACGAGCTCGACGTTGGCCGCCTCGAACACCAGCGACCCGTACAGGTACACCCGCACCGTGGCGAACGACGGCCCGAAGCCGTGGTCGCTCCAGTAGTGCACGCCGAGGCGGTAGGTGAGCGGCGTGTCGATCGTGCCGGGCGGCGCCGCCAGGTTCAGGTTCTCGGGGCCGGCGCCGTCGGTGTCGTCGCGGTCCAGCGACGGGTCGTCGTCGACCGCCGGGTCCGGTACGCCCCAGGCGGGGTGGCCGTTGAACCAGAAGCAGTCCCAGAGCGTGTCGAACCAGGGGTCCGGCAGCCCGTCGCCGTCGGTGTCGGCCGCCGCGGCGTCGGGGTGCGCGAAGTGCAGGTCCAGGTCGGCGCCGGCCTCGGGCCCCTCGTCGAAGGGGTCGTCGTCGCCCGGCGTGCTCCACAGCACCTCGACGTGGAGGGCCCCGTCGCACGGGCACACGTAGACCACCACCTCGGCCGGCACCGGGCTCGGGTTGCCCGCCGCGTCCCACACCCGCAGGCGGAAGGTGTACGACCCGGCCACGTTGACCTCGAAGGTGGGGTCCGCCACGGTCGCGCTGGGCGCGAACAGGCTGGTCGAGCCCACGGGCTGCTCCACGGACCACTCCCACGCCGCGATGGCGCCGCCCGGCGCGGTCGACCCACCGGACCGCAGGTGCAGCACGGTCTGGGGGACGACCTCGCTGCCCTCGTCGACGCCGATCACGGCCACCGGCCCGTCGCCGGGGCCCACGTCGGGCACGGTCTCGGCCAGGCCCTCGGGCACGGTCTCGGCCCCCTCGACGTCGCTCGGGGCGGGCACGTCGGGCACGACCTCGGCGGTCGGCTCGAGGGCGTCGACCGGTTCGGTTGCATCGGCCGCGTCGGGAGCGTCGACGGCCTCCGTCACGACCTCGGCCGGCGCCTCGGCCGAAGCTCCGTCGTTCGGCAGCGCGTCGTCCGGCGGCGCGGCCTCGACCGTGTCGGCGCCCTCGAGTCGCCGGTCCGCGTCGTCGGTCTCGCAGGCGACGAGAACTGTCGCAGTCAGGGCCAGCAGCAGGATCAGGAAGAGGCGGGTCGTCATGCGGTCCCCCGGGGAAGGTCTGCAGAGCATAGCACACGCGGGGGGTGGTGGCCTTTCCACGGAGGGGAGGGTGCGACAGAACGTGTCGCAGCTGGCCTCGTCGACCGGAGGTTGTCGGCGCGCCGGCCCACGGGCAGGATGGATTCCCACCCCCGCGGAGGCCCTGCCCATGGGGACGAAGTGACCGACGCCGTGGCCCCAATGCAAGGGGGACTGACGCGTCGGTGGGCATCAATACGTCTCAGATACTGGCAATACGCGCGCTCGTCAAGCGTCAGAACATCGGGGGCCATGACGCAACACCGAGGTCGAGCTGGTCCTCGACCTCGAGCTGGCCCGCTACCAGAAGCTGGGCGACGCGGCGCTCGGCGAGTGGGTGCGGCTGCAGAGGGACGACTTCCTCCTGAGGCTCGCGAAGGTGCTGGAGGCCAACGGGTTGTAGGGGCGGGGCGGTCGACGGCCTCGCAGGCGCTGCGGGCCATGGCCAGCGACACGCGCGCGTCGTGCCGCAGGGCGTGCCCGTCGCAGAAGGCCGCGAGGTCGACGCCGTGGCGGTGGTTGCGGTCGCACCAGCGGGCGAGGTGGATTCCGGCCGCGAGGTCGAGGAATCAGGTGTCTCCGCGCACGAGCCGTCCCTGTCGCCGAAGCTCGGCCGCGACGAAGGGCGCCCGGGACTCGAGATAGGGAAGGTCGATCCCGCCCTTTCCCGGGCCCAGGCGGTAGTCCTCCACATAGGCTTGTCGCTGGAGGCAGCAGTCCCGAAGATTCAAGAGAGGCAGCGTCGCGGCGATGGTTGTCAGCCCCGCCATGGGGGCTGCGGCGCCTGCCGTCACCTCGAACGTCTCCAGGTTCAGCGCGAACCACCCCGGCCCTGCAGTGAACGGGTCGACCACGTCCAGAACACCCTTTTTGGCGTTCACGCAGCCTGCGCTGAGCCGGTAGTTCGACCACTCGTACACGAGCCGCCAGTTCTTGGACTTCGGCACGAAGTGGTCGACCGTCGGACTCCCGGTCGCCCGCTCGAGGTGCATCGCGAGATAGGCGCACCGCTCGGCGTAGAGTCCCATCAGATCATCGAGCGCGCTCTTCCCGTCGGCCTTGCGAGCGTCTGTCCAGCAGGTCGGGAATTTGTCCGCGGGAATGTCAGCTTCGCGAGCGTACGTGGTTCCGGGCTTGCGGCCTCCGGCCTTCACAGGTTGGCCCACGAGCTTCTTGATCGCGACCTCACCGCGCTTGCGAACGGTCTGATCGAAGGCGGAAGGCTCTGGGGCAGGAGATACCGGGATCACGTCTTCCTCCGCGTCCTTGTTGCCGGCGCCTGCCGGCGGTCGCGGAAGTAGCCCCAGCGTACCCAGAAGGTGTCGATGTCGGGCAGCCCGGCCGCTCTGAGCGAATGGTCGGCAGCCGCGACGTCGGCATCCGTTGCATCGGCCCGGCGCATCACCTCGTGCGCGGCGAGCACCGCCTGCTCCCCCTCGAGCGAGCGCGGTTCTCGCAGGTCGAAGGCCTCACTCGCGAGCCAGTTGCCGACCTCGCCGTGGCGCACGAACGGCCGCTTGCGCAACACGACGTCGCCCCCCTCGAGGTCGAGGTCGAACCAGGCGTCGTCGTTCGCGTCGAAGAACGGCTCGGCGGACGCGAGGACCAGCGGGGAGTGCGTGACCGAAACGAGCTGCACGCGCGAGCCATGCTTCTTCGTGAGCGAGTCCATCACGCGCAAGAGCGCTGGCACGATACGACGCTGCCATTGCGGATGCAGGTGCGCCTCGATCTCGTCGACGAGGAAGATGATCTCCTTGGCGGGGGCTTCGCCGCGCACGGAGGCTGACTCGAGGTGCTCTTCCCACGTCCAGATGAGGAGGTAGGCCAGCGCGATGATTCGACGCATCCCGGCCGATGCATGGATGACCGCGACGTCTTCCCCGTAGGGCATGCGCAACGTCGGGTAGCGCTTCGGATCGCTGCCGGTCAGCTTTCGCAGCTCGCCTGCCACGAGCGGCTCGTCTTCGGAAGGCGAGAGCGTCTTCAAGACCTGGCCGAGCAGCTCGAACGCACGGCTCTTCTCCCTCTGCCACGAGCCCCAGTCGCGAATCAGTCCCTCACAGAAGTCGTTTCCTTCCCAGACCTCGTGGGGTCGGAAGAGGTAACTGTTGGGCCGGTTCTGCGTCTCGTCCTTCCAGTAGTTTCGGGCCTGATCCCACACGGAGAACCCGCCATCGACCTGGGCATAGAGGATGAGACCGGGAATCGGGGGACGACTCGGCTTGACAGACCAGTGCTCCGCCTTGGCGTCGTACCTGCTCGTATAGGCATAGGAGCCCGGGGTCTTCTTCGTGTACTCGTACGAGATGACCGCCTTCGCGCCGGGCTTCGGAATGACCATCTCCCGAGCCCACGTCCGCGTGAGCGCCCACCAGGCTACGTCGAGGAGGAAGCTCTTGCCGAGCCCGTTGTCGCCGGTGACGAGGTTCAGCCTCGGAGCGAGGTCCATCGTCATCTCGGGAGCGGGACCGACGTTCTTCAGGTGAATGGACCGGAGCATGGGGCTACCCCTTCCTCGGCTTTCCTGCGCTATTGGCTTGGATCTCTCGCATCACGCGGCGAAAGTACCACCCCCTACGAGGATGCACAAGACCAACCCCGGCACACGGGGCTCGCGGACTTGGCCGACCTCACGCCGCCCGCAGCAGGCCCCGCCAGGCCTGGCCCAGGGGCTCGAAGCGGTCCCCGGCCAGCCACACCCTGCCGTGCTGCTGGTCGACGGCCTCGTAGGCGCTCTGGGCAATGGCCAGCGACACGCGCGCGTCGTGCCGCAGGGCGTGCCCGTCGCAGAAGGCCGCGAGGTCGACGCCGTGGCGGTGGTTGCGGTCGCACCAGCGGGCCAGATGGACCTCGGCCGCCAGGTGGTCCGATTTGCGCCCGTTGCACGTCCGGTGGGCGGGCACGAAGTTGTTCACCAGGTCGAGGGGGCTCCGCGACCAGGGCACGAAGTGGTCCACGTCGAAGTCGCCGCTCCGCAGCGCGCCGCCGCAGTAGAAGCACGCGCCGTGGTGAAGCTCCTGCAGCAACGGCCGCACCTCGGACAGGTCCTCGCGCTCGCGGCCGAACAGGAACTCGTGCAGCTCTTCGAGATCCTGGAACACGTCGGCGTTCGTGCGGCGCACGTAGCGCACCCAGGCCCCGCGCACCAGGTCGATGATCA
>CAZBRS010000088.1:0-1182 GCA_964494475.1 uncultured Myxococcales bacterium
CGCCGCCCGCGGGCCCCGCCGCCGCGGAAGCGCCCCGCGTCGAGAACGCCCCTCCGGTCAGCCCCGAGCCCGACCCCGCGCCGTCCGCGCCGCGCCCCGCGCGGGCTCCCCGCACACCCGCTGTCGTGGCCGGCGCTCCGTCCGCGCCCGCCGTGGTCACCTGGCTGGCGCCCTCCCTCCCGGTCACGCCGCTGTGGGGCCCTGGCACCGCCGAGGCCGAGGCCAACCGCCAGCGCCTGCTCACCTGGTGGGGCCAACTGGGCAAGCCCGGGCACCTGACCCTCGAGGCGTTCGGCGTCTCGGTCGACGAGCTGCACGACGCCCCCGAGGTCTTCCTGGCGCGCGCCGCCTTCGTGTCCCTGGCCGCCGACCTGCCCGGCGTGCGTGCGCGCCTGGCCGAGAACGTGGCGCTCTACCGCCAACTGGCCGACGCCGAGCTGTTCGAGGCCTACGTGGGCACCGACGCGCCCCTCGACGAGGCCCTGCCCCCGGCCGCCTGGAGCCTGGTCACCACCGGGCCCGGCCTGCGCGATCGCGGCCTCGACCTCGTGGCCCTCAAGCGCAACGTGACGGGCGACCCCGACCTGTTCGCGCGCCTGCAGGCCGTGACCGACCCGGCCGAGGTCGTGCGCGAGCTCCGCGCCTCGCTGTTCGCCGGCGTCCCCTCGGTGCTGGCGCCCTACTGGCTGGTGCGCGAGCTGCACCGCGCGGGCGTGCTCGGCCACGAGGCCCACGCCGTGCTCGGCGCCGTGCCGGGCTTCGAAGGGCGCCAGGCCGCCGTGCGCCTGGGCCTGCTCGACCGCGCCAGCGCCAACGGCGACGACGACCTGGTGCGCGTGGGCCGGCACCTCGCCGCCTGGTTCACCCGCGACACCGACTACGCCGAGCCCCTCGAGCTCGTGCCCGCCATGGTGGGCTGCACCGAGGCCGGCCCGCGGCCCCACGCCTGCCCCTTCCACTGCGCGCACAAGCTGCCCTGGAACCTGTAGGGGCGTAGTGCACTGCGCCCCTGCGGGAACGTCACCTCTGGACCCCTCACCGGACCTTGTCGGGGGGTGAGGGCAACGAACAGAACCTCGACAGGAGCGCCGGATCGTCGGTCAGCTCCCGCACGAGATCCTGCAGGTCGGCGGGCAGGTCCGAGAACGTCACGTTCCCGTCTTCGTCGATGATGATCTGCAG
>CAZBRS010000088.1:1282-16152 GCA_964494475.1 uncultured Myxococcales bacterium
TCTTCGCCTCGAGCGCGGACTGGAACTCGCGATCGTTCAGCTTCATGTGCTGCGCGAAGGGCAGCAGCTTGTTCCAGTAGGCCCAGTCGTAGTGGTACACGTCGAGGAAGAACATCACGTGCCCGCGGTCGTCGACCGAGACCGTGTTGTACTCGACGGTGACCGGGATCTTCTGGGCCAGCGTGACGGGCGTCTCGACCAGCGAGTCCCACACGCGCTGTACCTCGTCGGCCTTCATGCCCTGCACCTTCTCGAGCAGGTAGAGCCCGAGGTCGGTGGCGTTGTGGATGCGCATGCAGCCGTGGCTGAAGGCCCGGATGGTCCGCTCGAAGAAGGGCTTCTGGGGCGTGTCGTGCAGGTAGATGCCGAAGGGGTTCTTGAAGTCGAGCTTGATGCGGCCGAGCGCGTTGTCGTCGCCCTCGCCCTGGGTGATGCTCTCGGTGCCGTCGGGCTTGATCTCGATGGTGTAGTTCTTGTGCTCGAAGTAGGCCGGGTCGCCGATGAGCTCGAGCTCGAGCTCGTCCATGGTGATGCGGTCGGGCACGCGCCACTTGGGGTTCAGCACGATGGTCTCGATGACCGACTGGAGCTGGCGCGAGTAGTTGAAGGGTCCGATCTCCTTGCGCTTCTCGTCGAGCTCGATGTTCACGTTGCCGCACACGATGCGGTGGCGGCGGGCCACCTGGCCGTTCTCCCACACCTCCAGCTCGAACTGCGGCAGGTTGACGCGGAAGAAGAAGGGCGCCGACGTGTCGATGCGGCTGTCGCGCCAGCGCTGCAGGCTGAGCTCGATGGACTCGATGCGCTCCTCGACGGGCTTGTTCAGGGACTTCAGGGTGGTCTCGGACAGCTTGCCGTCCACGTCGATCTGGTGGGTGGTCTGGTAGTCCTTCACGGCCTGCTGCAGGTCGGCGTCGAACGTGCCGTCCAGTACGCCCGCGAAGTAGCCCTCGACCTGCAGGCGCTCCTTCAGGCGCTTGACGGCGTCGCCCTTGGCACCCCGCGCCATGCCCTTCGGGGCCTGCAGCTTCGGCCATCCGCCGGCCTCGGCCAGCGCGCGGTAGCGCTTGAGGCCGTCGAGGGTCTTGCGATAGAGCGGAAGCTGCGGCTCGAGACCCTTCAAGGTGGCGAGCGGCGCCTCGCGGGCCTGATCGAGCGCCGCGACGAGCATCGGCTCGGCGGCGGAGATGGCGGCCTTGGGGCTGCGCGTGATCTCGTAGGGGTCGGCGCGGATCAGCACCTTGAAGTCGACGTAGAAGCGCGCCACGGCCCGCGTGAGCCGTCCGTCGAGCTCGGCCAGCGCGGCCAGGTACGGCGCGCGCGCCGTGGCGTTGGCGGCCACCCAGTCGGGGAAGCCGGCCAGCGGGTCGGGGCCCGCCTCCCTGACGCCCAACGCCTCGGCCAGCTTCGCGAGCCCCGCGTCGTCGGGCACCTCGCGCACCTCGGCCAGCGCCTTCCAGGCCGCGCCGTAGCGAGCGTCGGCCTCGGCCGCCTGGCGCGCCGCGGCCAGGGCGGTGAGGGCGGCCTCGGCCGGGGGCAGCGCCTCCGCCAGCCCGGGCAGGTCGTAGAGATCGAGGTGCCGCAGGGCGTGATCGGGGAGCTCCTGCAGGTACGCCACGACCTCCTTCAAGGTCGCGGCCTCCGCGTCGGGCCGAGCGAACAGCAGCGTCCAGCCGGCCTTCTCGTAGTACGCGGCCACGAGGGGCGAGGTCGAGTCCTTCTCTGCCGGTGGCAGTCCCGCGCGCACCGCGTGCTTCACCGCCACGGCGATGTCGGCGTCGGCGCCCGAGCGAGCCTGTATGGCCGCCGTCAGGCTGGCCCGCTGGCCCTCGGTCACCAGCGGCTTCGGCGCCGCCGGGGCCGACACCGCCGAGGGCGCAGGCACGGCGGGCTCCTGGGGGCCGCACGAGGCGCAGGCCCACAGGCCCGTGAAGATGGCCATGAGAGGGAGGAACCGCACGAACTGCTTTGCAAATCGCATGGAGCACCGGTCGACAGTCGGGCGGATTCTACGGGCGGGGCGGGGGTGTGTCAAACGGAGGTGGGCGGGGCGATTCCCCCCTTCCCCGCCCCGGGCCTCGATGGTAAGGTTCGGCGTCTGCAATCGGAGGCTCCCATGCCCAACAAGCTCGCGCTCTTTGGTGGCACGAAGTACCGCACGCGGCCGTTCCCGGCGTGGCCTCCCTTCGGCGAGGGCGAGCGCGAAAAGCTGATGCGCACGCTCGAGTCGCGCGATTGGGGCGGCTACCCCGAGCCCAACACGCGGGCGCGCCAGTTCGCCGCGCGCTTCGCCGAGTACCACGGCGCCAAGCACGGCATCTGCTGCGCCAACGGCTCGATCACGCTCGAGGTCGCCTTGCGGGCCGCGGGCCTGAAGGCCGGCGACGAGGTCATCACCACGCCGCTCACCTGGGTGGCGTCGGCCGTGTGCGCCGTGCACCTCAACATGGTGCCGGTCTTCGCCGACGTCGATCCCCGGACCTACTGCATCAGCCCCGACGCCGTCGAGGCCGCCATCACGCCGAAGACGCGCGCCATCGTGGCCGTGCACCTCGGCGCCAACCTCTGCGACATGGATCGGCTGCTCGCCATCGCCGAGAAGCACGGGCTCGTCCTCATCGAGGACTGCGCCCACGCCCACGGCGCGCGCTGGAAGGGCAAGGGCGTCGGCAGCATGGGTCACTTCGGCAGCTTCAGCTTCCAGTCGTCCAAGCTGATGACGGCGGGCGAGGGCGGCCTCGTGACCTGCAACGACGACGTGCTGGCCGAGAAGGTGCACTCGCTCGTGAACTGCGGACGCAAGGAGCCCGGGTACAACAGCTTCGAGGGCCGCCTGCTCGGCTGGAACGCCCGCCTCAGCGACCTGCAGGCGGCGGTGCTCCTCGGCCAGATGGACCACCTGCACGAGGACACCCTGAAGCGGGAGAAGATGCTGCGCCTCTTCGTCGAGAAGCTGGCCGTCCGGGTGCCGGGCCTCACGCCGAACTTCTGGGACCCGCGCATCACCACGCGCACCGCCTACCAACTGGTCCTGCGCTACGACCAGCAGGCGTTCGAGGGCGTGCACCGCGACCTCTTCCTGCAGGCCCTCGAGGCCGAGGGCGTCGAGCTCGACGGCACGTTCTACATCCAGATGCAGGACAACCCGCTGTTCCACGTGACCGCCGACGAGTGGCCCCTGATCCGCCCGCGCTACGGCGACAAGATCGACGGCAGCAAGGTGGTCACGCCGGTGGCCGAGAAGGCCGGTTACCACGAGGCCGTGTGGATGCACTACCCCCACTTCATGGGCACCGAAGAGGATCTCGACGACGTCGTCGGCGCCATCTGCAAGGTGCGCGACAACCTCGGCGAGCTCAAGAACGACTAGCACTGCGACGGGAGGTTCCAGATGAAGGCGCCGCTCGGCCTCGGCATCGTCGGCAGCGGGTTCATCGCGGGCGTGCACGTGCAGGCCCTGAAGGACAACCCCCGGGCGCGGCTGGTGGCGCACGCCGACATCGACCCGGCGCGTGGTGAAGCCTTCCGCGCCGAGCACGGCCTGCCGCGGGGCTACGCCAGCCACCTCGAGCTGCTGGCCGACCCCGGCGTCGACGCCGTGGTGCTGGGCGTGCCGAACTTCCTGCACCACCGGCTGGCCATGGACTGCTTCGCCGCCGGCAAGCACGTGATCTGCGAGAAGCCGCTGGCCCTCACGCTCGAGGAGGCCCGCGCCATGGCCGACGCGGCCCAGGCCAGGGGCCTGGTGCTCGGCTACGCCGAAGAGCTCTGCTTCGTGCCCAAGTACGAGCGCGCGAAGCAGCTCATGGAGTCCGGCGGCATCGGCGCCGTCTACCAGGCGCGCCAGTGCGAGAAGCACGCGGGGCCCTACAGCCCCTGGTTCTTCCGGCGCGACCAGGCCGGCGGCGGCATCACCATGGACATGGGTTGCCACGCCATCGAGGCCATCCGCTGGGCGCTCGGCAAGCCGAAGGTCAAGGCCGTCACGGCCTGGATGAACACCTTCTCGTGGACGCTCGACAAGGTGCGCGCGCAGTTCGGCGGCTGGGACCCCGCGCTGATGACCCAGCCGAAGGCCCTCGAGGACCACGTGATCGTGCTCCTCGAGTTCGAGAACGGCGTGCTCGGGCAGGCCGAGTCGTCGTGGGCCCTGCAGGGTGGCATGGTGAGCACGCTCGAGCTCTTCGGGCAGGAGGGCGTGATCCACGCCGACATGCTGAAGGGCTCGTGGCTCAGCGCCTACAGCGAGAACGGCTTCCCGAACCTCTGGGAGCCGAACCGCGGGTGGTGCCAGCCCGACTGGGAGTGGGCCCGCAACAACGGCTACCCCCAGGAAGACGCCCACTTCGTCGACTGCATCCTCGACGGCAAGGCGCCCCTCGAGTCGGCCGACGACGGCTTCGCCGTGCTCGAGATCATGCTGGCCGCCTACCACAGCGCCGGCACCGGCCAGCGGGTCGAGCTGCCCTTCCGGCCGCGGGGAATCGAACGCCCGGTGGACCTGTGGTGGCATCCGCGCCATGATCTGGGGCGCGGCCCCATCCAAGAGGTCTAGCCTGCCCGCCACGACCGACCAGCTCTCTCCCTTCGTCGCGACCCTGCGCGCCGACGTCGAGTCGTCGCTGCGGGCCCTGCTGGCGCTGCCGCCGACCGTGGCGCTCGCCTGGGAGGCCCACTGCCTCGATCGGGAGGCCGGGACCGGGGTGCTCAAGCTGCAGGTGGGCCGCGCGCCGGACCAGGTGACCCTCGGCCTCACGATCGCGGCCCGAGCCGGGGGCAGCGTGCTCGACGTCGAGCGCCCACGGCTCGCTTACCGCGACCTCGGCGAGGTCTCGCGGAACGAACTCCGGCTGGTGCGGCACCTCCTGGCGGCGGCCGAGCGGGCCCCCCGGTCCGCGAGCGAGCGTGTACTGGCTGCCGTGCCGGCCTTCTGGGCCTACGCCGACGTCGACGACTGGATGTACCGGCAGATCAACGACACGGGGCGCCCCTGCGCCACCGTTCGGCTGGGCTTCCGCTGCAACCAGCGCTGCGGCTTCTGCTGGCAGGGGCGCCACTGGCCCGAGCCACCCTCCGAGCTGTACGCGCGCTGGATCGACGAGATCGCCGCCCTCGGCATCCTCTCCCTCACGTTTTCGGGGGGCGAGCCCACGCTGCACCCGGATCTCCCCGCGCTGGTGCGGCGCGCGGCGTCGAAGGAGCCCGCCATCGGGGTCGGGCTGCAGACCAACGCCATCCGGCTGCGCAACGTCCTGTACCTGAACTCGCTGCTCGACGCCGGCCTGCAGGTGGTGCTGGTCTCGTACCACAGCGCCGATCCCGCGGCCTCCGACGCCATGACCGGCACGCGGGGCAGCCACCGCCTCACCGTGGAGGGTATCGAGGCCTGCCTGCGCCACGGGCGCTTCCGCCAGCCCGAGGTGCGCCTCAACTGCCTGGTCGAGCGCGCCAACGTGGCCGGCCTCGAGGCCCACGCGCGCGATATCGTCGAGCGCTTCGTCACGCCCTTCCCCGAGCACCCCGTCACGGTGGTCGAGTACTCGTACCCCAACCAGTCGTACGACCGCGCCCACTGGCGACAGGCGGTCGTGCCCCTCGACGAGGTGCGGAGCCCCCTGTCGGCTGCGGCGCGCGTGCTGCGGGCGGCGGGGGTGCGCGTCGAGCTCTTCAGCGGCTGCGGCTTCCCGGCGTGCGCCGTGAGCGAAGCCCCCGAGTTGGTCCTGCGCGTCGACCTCGGGCTCCTCGACGTCAAGGACCTCGAGGGCCGAACCTGGGGCGCGGCCTGTGCCCGCTGCGCCCTGCGCGACGCCTGCCTGGGGTTGCGTCACGAGTACGTCGAGGTGCACGGCGAGCGGGGCCTCGCGCCCTTCGACGAGTCGCCCGGGGGGCGCCGATGACGATGGGGGGAGCCCGGGAGCCCTACGATCTGGTGGTCGATCCCCAGGTGCTCTTCGCCCAGCGCCTGATCGCGGCCATCCGGAGCCCGGCGCGGGCCACGCGGGCGTTGCTGGCGGTGAACGCCGCCGTGTTCCTCGGGGTCTTCGTGCTGCCCTACGCCTGGGGAGTGGCCCCGGCCGACCACGACCTCGCCCGCGACGTGTTCACGCTCGCGCTCGGCGCCAAGATCGACGCCCTGCTCCAGGGCGGGCAACTCTGGCGCCTGTTCAGCGCTCTCTTCTTCCACGCCGGGCTGCTGCACCTCGCGTTGAACCTGATGGCGCTGAACTTCCTTGGGCAGGTCTTCGAGGGCGTGTTCGGCGTGGGGCGCTTCGTGTTGGTCTTCTTCGTGGCCGGGCTCGGCGGCTCCCTGGCCAGTTGGGCGTTCTCCGACAACCCCAGCGTGGGCGCGTCGGGGGCCATCTTCGGGGTGCTGGGGGGCGTCGCGGTCTTCGGCGTGCGGCATCGCGCGGCGCTGGGCGGTCCGCTGCGCCGGCACTTCCTCGTGAACCCGCTCCTCTGGATCGTGCTCAACGTGGGCGCCGGCTTCCTGATCCCGCGCATCGACAACGCCGCGCACGGGGGCGGCCTGGTCACGGGCGTGCTGCTCACGGCGCTGCTGTCCGACCGCGTGGGCTTCCGCGCGCCGCGCGCGCTCTGGTCCCGGCTGGTGGTGGCGTTCGACGTGGTGCTGGTGGTCGTGGTGGCGCTCTGCCTGCTGGCGGGCCTCTCGCAGGCGGTCACGGGCCTGCGCCATCCGCCCGTCCGTTGGGAGCGCGTGTCGGCGGGGGGCGTGGCGGCGTGGGCCCCCCAGGGCTGGAGCGACGGCCTGGCGGGCGGAGAATCCTGCGCCGACGCCGACGGGAACGAGCCGCTGGTCTGCCGGTCGGGGCCCCTGGCCGGGCGCTTCGTCGCGCTCCGGCTGAAGTCCGGGGAGGCCGTCGACCCCGCGCCCGAGCGCCTCGAGCGCGACGGCAGCGTGTTCTACGCCGCGCTCGAGGACGATCGCGTAGTCTACCTGCTGGTGTTCCCGGCGTTCCTCGAGTCCGTCTACTCCGGGCTCTGGCGGTCGTTCCCTCCGGTCGCGGGCCAGACCGGTACGTAGCCGAGAATCAGCGCCTGAGGCCGAGCGGCAGGCTGGCCAGCGCCTCGTCGACGATTCGCACGCCCGCCTTCAGCATCAGCTCGTCGACCAGGATGGCCAGGTCGCGTTGGCGATAGCCGGGCAGCACCTTCTCGCGCAGGGTGGCCTCGACCTCGGGCTCGGTCAGGGCGCGGTGCACGGCGGGGTCGTGGCGCATGACGTAGAGGACGTGCAGGCCGTTGTTCGAGGCCACCGGGCGAGCCACGGTGCCCACGGGGGTGCGGGCGGCGGCCTCGACGATGTTGCGGTTGTAGGTGTGGAACTGCTTCTGCTCCTCCCAGGGCCGGGAGGGATCGAAGAAGAAAGCGTAGCGCATGAAGGCGATCCGGGCGTCGGCCGGCTGCAGCACCTGCTCGACCAGGTGCTTCAGCGAGAACTCGTTGTGCTCGCGCCCCGCCACGTGGCGCTCCCAGAGCGCGTCGACGCGGGGCCGGCTCTCCTCGATGCAGGCGGCCGTGGCGGCGGCGTCGCAGTCGGTGTAGCGGCGCGCACAGCACAGGAACTGCACATCGGCCACCTCGATGGCGTCGAAGTGGTCGAAGCGCATGCGCACGTCCTTGCGCTCCTCCCACAGCCGGGCCAGATCGGCCGCGGGCACGCGGCTCACGTCGTAGTCGAGCTCGAAGCGCTCCCTGAGCAGCGTCTTGACCAGCAGCCCCGTCCACGGGATCAGCAACCGCTCGGGCGACCAGTAGCCGTCGGCCGCCGCGGCCCCCGCGACCACGTCGAGATCGATCAGGGCCTCGGCCACGTCGCGGGCGGTGGTGCCGTCGGGGTGCCGGGAGAGCTCGAGGCGCAGGTCGGCGGCGCCCAGGTGGCCTCCGCGCCAACGGGCCAGGGCCGCCTCGTCGGCCGGCGCGGTGCGGGCAGAGGGGGCGGGGGGCAGCGGCACGCGGGCCTGCACCGCCGGGGCAGCGTGCTCGGCGCAGGCGAGCGACGCCAGGAGCGGGAGGATCGGAAGGAATCGGGCACCCTTCATGGCGCGCCGGGGGCGGACTCCGTGGGGGTCCCGCGGGACGCGCTGTCGGCCGGGGCGTCGACGACGTCGAGCGTGACCTTCAGCGGCGCGCCGTCGCGCTGCCCTTCGATCACCACCGCCGCGGCGCCGTGCAGCTGCTTCCACACGAAGAGGAACTGGTCGGGGTGCTCGACCGAGCGCCCGTTCACGCGCTGGATCACGTCGCCCCGGCGCAGCGTGCCCTCGGTCACGTCGGGGTGGGCCGGGAACCAGCGGGACAGGCGAAAGCCCACGAAGCGGCGCTCGACGGTCACGGGCAGCGGCACGACCTGGCTGAGCAGGTACTGCGGCCCGCGATCGAGCCAGCCGTCGAACACGTCGCGCGCCACGGAGGCGCGCGCCTCCACGGCGGCGGGGGCGGCGGCCCGGGCGGGTCCGGCCACGGCCAGCAGCGCCCAGACGACGAGGGCTACGCCGGGCAACCGATCAGGGAGTGGGTGCTTCATCGGGGACCCCGCAATACTGGATGCCCTGCACGTTGGTGACGCAGGCGTAGTCGTCGCGGCAGTCGTCGTCGCGTCCGCAGGCCTTCATGCAGTAGCTGAGGAAGGGCGGGTAGTCGACGCACACGGCCTCGGAGGGGCACGAGTCGGGCTCGCACGGGGTGATGGTGCAGTAGCCGCCCGGCAGCGCGCCGTCGCAGATCTGGCCCGGGTCGCAGTCGGCCGCCGAGCCGCAGTCGTCGCCGATCTGCTTGGCGCAGCCCGCCGAGAGCAGCAGGGCGGTGGCGAACACGACGACGACGAGGTGACGTGGGGCGTTCATGGCGCTCATGAAAGCAGCGACACCTCGCGGTGTCAAGGATTCGCAAGATCGGGTAGGATGCGCCCCGTGGAACTGCCCCCTCGCGACAACGGGCGCCTCGTCGTCGCCCTGGTCCTCTCTCTGCTGGTCCACGCGGCGCTGCTCTGGGCGCGCGTCGACGCGCTGTGGCCCCTCGTCGACTCGGGCGCCCCCCGGCCGTTCGTGGTGGTGGTCGAACCGCCCGTGCACCCCGCGAGCGTCACGGTGCACCTGCGGCCCCGGCCTCTGCCACCGCGGGCGCCCGCCCGGCCAGCGACCGCGCCGATCGGCGCCCGGGCTGCGCCCGAGCTCCCGCGCAAGGAGGCCGTGACGCGCGTCGTGACGCGCCATGCGCCCGCCCCGGCCCCCCGGCTGCAGGCGCCACCCGATGCCTCCGAGCCCTCGGACGGCGGGGCGGGGCTCCCGGGAAGCGGCGCAGGCGGCGGGAGCGAGGGAGGGCTCGACGGGCCCGGTGACGGTTCCGCGGGGGTGGGCGGCGCGGGAGGAGACGGCGACGGGGCGGGGTCCGGATCGGCGGTCGAACCCGACCCGCAGGCGCGAGCGCGCTACCTGGCCGGCATCCGCGAGCGGGTGGCGGCCGGTCGCCGCATCTACCCTGCGGCGGCCCGGCGGTTGGGCTTCGAGGGCACGGTCGAGGTCAGCTTCGAGGTGCACCCCGACGGGAGCCTCGGCGCCGTGCGGGCCAGCGGTTCGTCGGGGTCGGAGCTGCTCGACGAGGCGGCCGTGGCGTTCGTGGCGTCGCTGGCGCCCTTCGAGCCCTTCCCCGCGGGGTTGGCGCGCGAGCCCCTGAGCCTGCGCATCCCGATCGACTATCGATTGCGGTAGCGGGAGCCGGGTGGTCTCAGGCCGAGATCACGCTCTTGACCGCGGGGACGGCACGGATGAGCTCGCGCTCGACGTAGTAGCGCAGGGTCTCGCCAGCGTGGGGGCAGCCCCCGCACATGCCCTGCAGGCGCACGCGCGCGATGCCGTTGGCGGCGTCGAAGTCGACGAAGGCGAGGTCGCCGCCGTGCGACTGCAGGTAGGGGCGCAGCGTCTCGATCGCCTTTTGCACGTCGCTGCTCGTTCCGGTCAGGGCCTCGGTCTCTGCCATGGTGATCTCCTTAACGACCGCGGCGGGGCTTCAGGGCCTCGCCGAGCCGGTGAAAGCCAGCGAGAATTATAGCCAGAACCAGCGCCGGGCACGCAAGCGCAAAGGGGTTCGAGCCCGCCCCGCGGGCCCCGTCGACCAGCAGCACGCCCAGGCTGGGGAGGGGCGCCTGCACGCCGAGGCCCAGGAACGACAGGAAGGCCTCGTCGAGGATCGCCGCGGGCACGAGCAGGGTGGCGAAGGGCGCCACGGGCACCAGCGCCAGCGGCAGGAGGTGTCGCCCCAGCACCCGCCAGCCGGGCAGCCCCAGCAGGCGCGCCGACAGGTACAGGTCGGTCCCGCGCAGGCGCGCCACCTCGCCACGCACCACGCGCGCCAACGGGAGCCACTGCACCAGGCCGATGGCCAGCAGCAGGTTGCCGAGGCCCTGGCCGAGCACCATGACCAGGAGGCTGATGACGAACAGGAACGGCACCGCGTAGAGCACGTCGATGCCCCGCATGAGCAAGCGGTCGACCCATCCCCCCGCGTAGCCGGCCAGGCCCCCGTACAGCGTGCCGATGAGCGCGCTCACCAGCGCCGCAGCCAGGCCGATGACCACCGACAGGCGCAGGCCGTAGAGCACGCGGGTCAGCAGGTCGCGGCCCTGGTAGTCGGTGCCCAGCCAGAAGGTGGCGAGCTCGGGGGCGCCTCGCCACTCGGCGCGCTCGAGCACGCCGTCGCCGTCGCCGTCGAGGAGCGCCACGTGCGCGGGGCGAAGCCGAAGCGCGCGGCTGCCCCCGACGATCTCGGCCGTGGTCAGCGCGCCGTCGCCGTCGCGGTCGAGGAGCTCTTCCCAGTCGGCGCCCAGCAGGTCGACCACTCCCGCGAGCGAGGGCGCGTCGGCCGGGGTCTCGGCGCGCGTCACGCGACCGTCGCGATCGGCGTCGAAGCGCGCCCCCAAGAAGAGCAGGCCGCGCGCCGCGCCCTCGGCGGCGGCCAGGTCGGCGTCGTCGAGTTGCCCGTCGCCGTTGCGGTCGAGCAGCGCGAAGCCCGCGGGGTCGCCGTCCCAGGTCGGGCGGTCCACGGGCACGTCGGCGCTGCCGGCGGGCGCCTGCAGGAAGAGCGCATGCTGCTCCTCGAGCGAGAAGTGCGTGAGCCCACGCTCCGCCAGGGGCGCCGCCAGGCCGAGCAGCACCAGGCCGCCGAGCGCCGCCAGCGCGGCGCGGTCACCGATGGTCAGCCGGGCCATGCCGAAGCCTCGGGTCGAGGCCGGCCGCCAGCAGGTCGGCCAGCAGGTTCAAGACGACGAGCAGCACCGCGTACAGCACCACGATGGCCAGGATCACGGGGTAGTCGCGCTCGTTGGTGGCGTCGACGAAGTGCACCGACAGGCCGGGGATGTTGAACACGCGCTCCACCACGAACGAGCCCGTGAGCAGCCCCGACAGGGCCGGGCCCAGGTACGACACGAAGGGCGAAAGGCTGGCCGGCAGCACGTGCCGCGTCACCACCCGGTGGCGGGGCACGCCCAGCGCGGCCAGCAGCAAGGGCCAGGGGCGCTCGAGCGTCTCGTCGAGGCCCCCGAGGAACAGGCGGTAGAACACGGCGCCGTACACCAGCCCGAGCACCAGGGCCGGCAGCACGCGCGCCGCCCAGCCGTCGAAGCCGCCGGGAGGCAGCCACCCCAGGCGCACCGCGAAGACCTCGACCAGGAACGGCCCCAGCGCGATGACGGGCACGACCAGGCCCACCTGCGACAGCGCGCGCAGCGTCTCGCGCTGCCAGGGTCGCTCGGAGAGCGCGGTCGCCAGCGCCAGTACCAGGCCGAAGACCAGCGCCAGCCCGAAGCCCCAGGCGCCCAGCTCGACCGAGCGCCGGAGCGACGGCCCGAGCAACTCCAGCACGTCGCCGCGCTCGGGGTGCACGAGCGACGTGCCGAGGTCGAGGGTCGCGAAGCCCCTCAGCGCCGACAGGTACTGCACCGGCAGCGGCTGATCCAGGCCGTAGCGCGCCTCGAGCGCCGCGCGCACCTCGGGCGCCAGGTTGCGCCCGCCGCTCTCGCTGAACGGCGAGCCCGGCGCGAAGCGCATCAACAGGAACGACAGGGTGAAGATGGCCAGCAGGGTCAGCGCCGCTTCGACCAGCCGCGAGGCGAGGTGCCGGAGGAACCCCCCTGCCGTGCCCAAGCGAGCGCCTACTTCACGAGGCCGATGAGCTGGGCGCCCACGCGCAGGAGCACCTGCACCTGGCTCTTCGCCAGCTTGTGCTTCACGAGCACGCGCTCCTTCTCGGTGGTCACGCTCGCGCCGTCGAGGTAGGAGGCCACCCCCAGCGTCTTCACGAGGAACTTGCCCTTCACGTCGGCCAGGCGCTTCTGGATTCGACCCGCGAGATCGGTGGCGCTCTCGGGCTTCGTGGCCAGCGCGACCCCGTCGAAGACCAGGTCGTCGCCGAGCACCACGCCGCCCACGCTGCCCTCGATGTCGGCCAGCGTGGCGTCGCCCTTCGCGGCGTAGGCCACGCGGGTCTCGGAGGGGTTCACCGACGCCCACCAGATGGGCCGCGACGTGTCGGCCTGCTTCACGAGCTTCTGCAGCGCGCCGTCCTTCGACGCCGGCGACCCCTTGCCCTGCAGCGTGGGCAGCGCGTTGCCGAGCGCCTTCTCGCTGCCCGAGGCCACCAGGTCGGGCGACACGAACAGCAGCCACGAGCCCCCCGGGAGGAGCAGCGCGGGCAGGCCGCCGATGGCCTTCTCCTCGAAGGCGAACGCGGGGACCACGTCCTTCACGGGCTGGGCCGCGCGCTTCGCCGCCACGGCCGCCTCGGCCTCGCGGTTTCGGGCGGTCTCGGTCGCCGTGGCGGCCTCCTTGGCCGACGCCTCGGCCAGGCCCTTCAGGTGGGCGCGGGTCTTCTCGGCGTCGAACGTGCCGGCCAGCAGGGTGAGCGGCGTCTTCGAGCCCTTCACGACCACGAGCCCCTCGCGCGCCGTGGCGCCGAACTCGAGGCCGCTGGCGGGCTCGAGGCCGAACACGCCCACCTTGAGGCCGGTCTTCAGGAAGCGCAGCAGGTCGGGCAGGTGCGGGCTCTTCGCGAGGGTCACGAGGTCGACGCCCACGTACAGGTCGCGCCCCGCCGGAGCGCGGTCCAGCAGGGCCGGCGTGCCCGCCGACGAGGGGGAGGGTGCGACCAGCGCGAGCACGAAAAGAAGGGGCAGCCAGCGGTGCATGGGATCCTCCGTGTCACTCGTTCCTATCCGAAGCGCGGGGGCCTGTCAAAACCGCGCTCGCGGTGCGCTACGAAACTGACGGTTCGACGCCCCTCCCGGCGTTTTCTTCACGTTGCGGGCGAACCCCCACGGTGGTAGGAATTCGTCGAATGGTCCGGAGGCGTCGATGACGCTCGGCTTCGTCCTCCTGGGGCTCGTCTTCCTGTACCTGGTGGTGACGGTGCTCTCGTGGTGGGTGCTGCGCGTCCCGCAGCGCTACGACGATCGCTACACCGTGCGCACCGACGACGGGGTCGACCTGGCGCTCTTTCGCCTGCGGGGCCCCGACTCCAAGCGCAGCCCCGTACTGCTCGTGCACGGCATGGGGGTCGACCACCGCGTGTTCGACGTGATGAAGGGCGTCTCGCTGGCCCGATTCCTGCACGAGCGCGGCTGGGACGTGTGGCTGCTCGACCTGCGCGGCGTCGGCGGCAGCCGCCGGCGGGTGCCTCGCCGCAGCGGCTTCGACGACCACATCCTGTATGATCTGCCCGCGGCCCTGGCCTTCGTGCGCGAGACCACCCGCCGCCCCACGGCCCACATGCTCGGCTACTCCATGGGGGGCACCGTCGGTTATGGCTGGTGCGCGCGGAATCCCCACGACGCGGGCCTCCAGTCTTTCGTGGCCCTCGGCTCGCCCTGGCCGGCCGACCTCGGCCCCGAAGCCCGCGCCACCATGGGCCTCGCGCGTCACCTGCGCCGCTTGGGCGTCTTTCGCCTCGACGCGTTCGCCAAGCTGGGAGCCTGGTCCCAGGGGCACCGCTACGACCCGATCTGGCGTTTCCTGGGCGCGCCCAGGGGCATGACCGGTCCCGTGTTCCGGCGCGCCGTCCTGAACGCCTCACAGCCCATCCGCCTCGCGGTGGTCGAAGGCTTCCGCAAGGCCGCCGAGGCCGGCGAGTGGCGCTCCGACGACGGCACCGTCTCGTACGCCGAGGGCTGGTCGCGCGTGCAGATTCCGGTGCGATTCCTGACCGGCGACTACGACGTGGTCGTGGCCGGTTCGTGCGTCGAGGGGGCCTGGCGGCGCTGCGGCAGCCCCGAAAAGGAGTTCACCGTGCTCGGCCCCGAGGCCGGCTGTGCCCAGTCGTACGGGCACGTCGACCTCGCCTGGGGCCGTCACGCCAACGACGACGTCTTTCCGCGCGTCCACGACTGGTTCAAGAGACACGACGCCGCCTGTGGGGGGGGCACAAGCGGCGTCGTAGGGAGAGAATGACGAACCCAACGCACCGGACGGGCCGCCCTGCGCGACCGGCGGCGGAGGTGCGGGGGGAGGGACCTTTCCGCCGCCGGTCGTCGGGTCGGCTTGTCAGTACCCGCGAGCAACGGGGGGACATCGCGTCGCAGGCCACGAGCGCCTCTGTTCGAAGCGCCTAACTCTACGATGCGCACGCTTCGCCCGGTGTCAAGGCACGAACGTAGATTGTTCACGATAGGTTGACAGCGAGCCCCCGCAAACGGGAAACTGACCCCGTTCGCCGGGATGGTGGAATGGTAGACACAGGGGACTTAAAATCCCCTGACGCTATGCGTCGTGAGGGTTCGAGCCCCTCTCCCGGCACCTGCGGAATGACTGATCTGCAGCCCCGCTACCGGTCCCGTGTCATTCGGAGGGTGTTCCCCGCCA
>CAZBRS010000089.1:0-15697 GCA_964494475.1 uncultured Myxococcales bacterium
CTTCAACTCGTACCTGCGCGTCCCCAACCCGATGGCCTCGGCGTGCTCGAGCAGGCCCTGGTAGGCGTGGCCGTGCAGGTCGAGGAAGTGATCGCCGGTGTGGGGCTTGGCCGCCAGCGCCGAGCCGGCCAGCACGGGCGCGGCGTTCAGGAGGTCGACGCTGGCCTGGTCGAGGGCCACGGGGTCGGTCGAGGCGAGGATTCCGAGGTCGGGCAGCATGGGCACGTCGCTGAAGCCGAAGCAGTCGCAGTCGGGGACGACGTCCATCAGCAGCGAGACGAACACGGTCCTGGCGCGCTTGTTGGCGCAGGCGGCCCAGGCGTATTCGGCGGTCTTCTCGAGCAGGGGGGTCTGGGCGGTGTTCCAGGCGATGGGGATGGCCTCTTCGGGGCAGACCGTGACGCACTCGCCGCAACCGATGCACTTCTGCTCGTCGATCAGGGCGACCTTGGTCGCACCCTTGGCTCCCACGCCTTCGACGTAGGAGATGGCGTCGGCGGGGCAGATGCGGTGGCAGCGTCGGCAGGCCGTGCAGAGGGCGGGGGTGACCTTGGGCTTCACGTCGGCGTGCAGCACGTGCTTGCCGGCCGAGGTGGCGCAGCCCATCCCCAGGTTCTTGAGCGCGCCGCCGAAGCCGAAGAGCAGGTGCCCCTTCACGTGGCTGAGCACGACCAGGGCGTCGGCGTGGGCGATGCCCGAGGCGATGGTGGCCACGTCGAAGTAGCGGCTGAAGGGGGTGGGTACGTCGACGTGGTCGTGGCCCTTCAAGCCGTCGGCCACGAGGACCGGGCAGCCCATGCTCTCGGCGGTGAAGCCGTTGCGGGCGGCCGACGCCAGGTTGTCGACGGCGTCGTGGCGCGCGCCCCGGTAGAGCACGTTGGTGTCGGTGACGAAGGGCCGGCCGCCGGCGGCGCGGATGGCGTCGGTCACGGTGCGCGCGTAGGTGGGGCGCAGGTAGGCGGTGTTGCCGGCCTCGCCCCAGTGCAGCTTGAGCGCCACCAGATCGCGGGGGCCGACGATGGACGGCAGGCCCACGGCCTTCAGCAGCTTCTCGAGGTTCTGGATGGCGCCGGCGCCGTTCTTGGGGCGCGCGGGCGCGTGAAAGACCGTCCCGCTCACTCGATCGTCCATTCGTGCACCTCGTTGATGCGGCAGGCCAGCTTGCGGGCGTGGGTGGTCGTGTCGGCCGACGTGGCCGAGAGCTCGACCGTGGCGTGGGCGCAGGCCTCTTCGAACTCGAGGGTAGCGCCCGGCGCGACGGTGTCGACGCGCCGGCCCGCGAAGGCCAGCGTCACCGGCGCGGCCAGGCGGTTGGTCACGCGGAAGCGCGCGTCGAGCGAGTCGACGGCCAGATCCCAGGTGCGCCCGGCGCTGAGGGTGAGCCACTGCCGCCAGGTCTTCAGGGTGGTCGCGCCGCGCAGGATGAGCGCCTCCTTGCCCGCCGGCGCCGAGAAGCGCTTGGTGGCGCCGGCCGGTACGCTGCCGAGCGCGCGCCCGCCCACGTCGACGACCAGCGCCTCGGCGGTGCGGTTCGTGACGGCCAGCACCCCGCGCGTGCCCTCGATGGCCCAGCGCGTGTCGCGGGTGGCCGAGACGTCGAGCTCGGCCTCGACGCGCGTGTCGCTGCGGGCCCCGACGCCCACGAAGCGGTGCTTGCCGGGCATCACCTTGTCGAGCACGCGCGCCTCGCCGGGGTCGAGCCGGGTCCACACCTGGCCGTCGATCTCGAGCCGCACGGCCTCGCCCAGACCGTTCTCGACGAGCACGCGCGCGTAGGAACGCTCGAGCTCCCAGTGCGCCAGGCCGCCCGGCTGCAGGAAGGGCGCGTGGCGCAGCACCTGGCCGCTGCCCTCCAGCTTGGCCACCACGCCCACGCGTCCGGCGCGCACGTCGCGGAGCACCACCGACCCGCCGGCCGGGATTACGCCCGCCGCCTGCTGGTTGACCTGCAGGCTGGCCGGCTCGGCGGTGCGGTTGAAGACCTGGAGGGTCCCCTGGGGTTTGGAGAGCACCCACGGGTCGAGGGCGCCCGCGCGCAGGTCGACGGCGTGGGTGTAGCTGAGGCCCGTGTTGACGCCCACCAGCGTGAGCCGGTGGCGGCCGGGCGCCAGGGTGAAGCGGGCGACCTCGCCGGGGCCCACGCTCTCGTGCTGGCCCGACAGCTCGGGCGAGGCCCGCAGGCGCTCGCCCGAGTCGTTCTGCACGCTCACGACGCCCTCTTCGCGGCGAATCTCCCAGGTCAGGGTCGGATCGTCGCGGGCGTCGAGGTTCTTGCGCAGCACGCGCTCGGTGCGGAGCCCCACGGCCTCGAGCAGCATGGCGCCGCCCGGCACGTCGTCGAGGTGGCGCACGGCCCCCGCGTCGACCTCGGCGAGCCAGGTGGCGTCGCGGTAGACGCGCACGCCCTCGTCGAGGGTGTTCTTCAGGCTGAGGCGTACGCCGCCCGCGGGCACGACGAAGAGCGCGCGGGCGCCGGCCGAGACCTCGAGCGAGCCGCGAATCCGGGCGCCCGACTTCGAGCCCACCGCTTCGACGGCGTGCGCGCCTGCGCGCACGGTGGCGAGGTCGACCCCGCGGAAGGGCGGCAGCATGGCGACCTCGAGGCCGTCGAGGCTGAGGCGCTGGCGCTCGGACGAGTCGTTGCGGAGGGTCACGAGGCCGTAGCGCGCGTCGAGCTCCCAGGTGACCGATTCGCCCTGCTCGAGGGTCACGTCGCCGGCCATGAGCTGGCCGGTCAGGCGGCCGCTGGCCTCGAGGCGATGGCGGCCCGGCGGCACGTCGTCGACCACCGTGGTGTGTCCGGCGGGGACCGTGGCCACGAGCGCGCCGTCCTTGCGCAGCTCGATCTCCTCGGCGGTGCCGTTCTTCACGCGGAGGGACCCCGGCGTGCCGGCCAGGCTCACCTCGCGGATCTCGTCGGCGTGCAGCACCACCTGCACGCGGTGGCGCCGGAACGTCTTCAGCCCGGTGGCCTCGAGATCGAGTCGGCCCGCCAGCAGGTCGGGGACGCGGAGCGACGTGCCCGGCGCGACCACGCCGGCGCTGATCCCCTCGATCGAGACCGCGAGATCCTCGTCGAGGCCGTTGGCCAGGATCAGGTCTCCGGTGGGGACGTCGAGCTCGACGCGCGTCAACTGCGCCGGCTCGACCACCACGTCGAAGCGCGCGAGCACGACGCCCTCGGGGTCGGTGGCCAACAGCGCGTGCGCGCCGGCCATCTGGTCGTCGAAGCGACGCGTGCTCTTCTCGAACACGGTGCCGAGGCTCTCGCCGTCGAGGAAGATCGCGAGCGCCGAGGCGTGGGGGTTCGCGAGCTCGAGGCCGCCGATGCCCGAGTGGGGCACCAGGGGCGCGAGGGGTGTGACGGCGTTCAGCTCGACGAGCACGTCGCGACCGGGCTCCAGCACCACGCGGCGCGAGAGGCGGGCGCTGCCGTCGCGGGCGACCACGCTGACCTCGGAGGGGCCCGTCGGCAGGTGCGAGACCGATCGGACGCGCCCCGCGGGCGCGACCGCCAGCAGGTAGCCGTCGACGAAGACGTCGGCGGCCGACGTGGTGGCGTTCGACACGCGCAGTACGGCCGGCGAGGGGGCCGTCCCGACCTGCGCCGACGCGCACGCCACCAGCAGGAGCGGCAGACCGATATGCTTGCAGAGGAACAGGCCCAGGTATCTGGCGATCGGGCTCGGCGGCATCGAACGCAAAGGCCCCCCGAAGCACGGGCAATGAACGTGCGCGAAGCTTGGCGCGACCCGCGCGGCGCGTCAAGGCCTGCGTGGTCTCGCGACGGCGCGCCGAACGGGAGGGGCCCATCCCGGCGGGCGGCCTTGCCCGGGCGCGCTCCCCATCGTAGGCTAGGATTCTCGCGTCGCGGCGCGAGAGTCCGAGGCCCTCTCTCCGGAGGTTCGCATGCTTCGACCGGCCGTGCTCCTGTTCCTGGTGGCGCCGATCGCCTGCGGTGGCACCGACGGGGACGCCCCGGACGTGGGCGGCGGCGACCAGGCGGGCGACCTCGACGTGAAGGGGGCCTGCGACGCGTGGGACCCCTACGCCGAGTTGGATCCGGCGACCGCGGACCCCTGCGACCCCGAGCACGACGACTGGCGCGACTGCGCGACCAGCGGCGCGAGCGGGCAGCAGCGCTGCGTCTACCTGACGACCGGCGAGGACACGGGGGTGTACCGCTGGGGCCTGTGCGACGAGGCGTGCGCCGTGGCCTCGGTGGGTACGACGCGCGCGTGCGACGTGAACGGCGCCCCGGGTCTCCACTATTGCAGCGAGGTCTACGGCGCCCCGACGCCTCTCTGGCGGGCCTGCCTGTTGCCCGCGTGCCTCGCGTGCACGCCCGGCGAGACCAGGCTCTGCGGGCCGGGCACGAACTACCCCGACACCCTCATGCCGTGCATCCTCTCCGACGGCGTGCCCCAGTGGTTCGCCGGTGACTGCACCACGTGAGCGAGGTCGCTCACTCGGTCGGGCACGAGTCGCCCATGCAGTTGGGGCGCACCGCGGGCTTCTTCACGAGCCCGAGGCGGAGGGCCAGGAAGTAGAGTTGGCACCCGACGCAGACGCCGAAGGCCGTCTCGAGGTACAGGAAGAGCAGGCAGATCAGGCAGAGCATGCAGACGGGCTCGAACCACGTCGCGTCGTCGACCAGCAGGAGCGACATCGCGAAGATCGCGCTCGTGAGCGTCAGGCCGAGGCTCCACGCGAACCTCTTCTGGATGGCGCCGATGGGCAGGGGGCTCTGCCGGAACGTGGCCAGCCGGGCCACGATCACGGTCGGCGAGAGCTTGGGGTTCACGAAGAGGCCCACCGCGAAGTTCAGCACGAGGAAGCCCGACAGGTAGGGCAGCACGGCGTAGTCCTTGACGACGAAACCGAAGATGAAGGCGACGATCCCGACCAGGAGCATGACGCCCGCGCTCCCGCGCATCACCCGCTCGTCGAGGATGGCGTAGCCGTGCTCCGGGCTGAACTCTCCGAAGGCGAACCTGCTCATCCGGGCCTCCTGCTCCCCTGCGCCGTCCGGCGCCGTGACACGGACAGTAGCAGCGCCGGGGCCCCGGGGGAAGACCCCACCTTGAACCCCATCGTCGCGGGGAGTATTCAGGGAGTATTCGAGCGGCGTTCAACCAAGCCGAGGCGAGGAGGCGAACATGCGTCTCGATGGGATCCTGGCGTCCTTCTTCGTCGGCTGCGTGATGACGATCGCCTGCGGTGAGGGCGGGAAGAAGACCCAGTCGTGCGACACCGACCAGCAGTGCAGCGACGGTGTCTGCTACGAGAACGAGTGTTACACGGTCTGCGAGACCTGGCGCGATTGTGCGCAGGACCAGCTCTGCGAGACGAAGGCGCGCGACGACGGCAGCAGCGTGGACGTGTGCGTGGCCTCCGAGCTCTCGCCGGAGTCGACAGCAGAGGTGAGGGAAGAGAGCTCCGACCTCCCCCCGTGGCAGGCCACCTCGACGCTCCCGGTGGCGCGCCTGCACGCCGTCGCCGCGGCCCCGGGCAACGGCTACCTCTACGTCTCCAACGGCTACGTCGACTCCTCGGCCTGCGCCGTCGGCACGGCAGACGGGCGCACCTTCTTCGCGAAGCAGAACGCCGACGGGTCGCTCGGCGCCTGGACCGAGACGGCCGTCGGACCGGCGGGCTTCTGGCGCTCCATCGCCGGCCACGCCGAGGCGAACGGGTTCATCTACGTGGCCGGAGGCGCCAACAACGGCCCCGCGTGGGACGGCAGCGTCTGGTTCACCAAGCCCAACGCCGACGGGACGATCTCCTCGTGGACCCTGGCGAGCAATCCGATCGGCGCCTGGATCGGGTCGGCGCCGATCATGGCCGCGAGCGACGGCGTGCTCTACGTCGGGGCCGGCTTCAACGCGTTCGCGACCCCGCAGAACTCGACCCTCCTGGTCAGCGCGACCCTCGACGCCTCGACGGGACAACCCGGCGCCTGGACGCAGCTGGGCGCGCTCCCCGCGGGAGCCTCCAACGGGCAGCTCGTCTTCGCGGGCGACCACGCCTACCTCCTGCTGGGCGCGAGCGACGAGGTGTACCTCGCGAAGCGCGACGCCCTGGCCGATCCCTCCCCTTGGCAGCTCTCGGCCACCGCGCTCCCCGCGACGCCGGCGTACCCCAACGTCCACGTCGTCGGCGGCGACCTGATGCTGGCGCTCGGCGGGACCACCGACATCTTCGTGAGCACGCTGCAGTCCGACGGAGCGCTCGGGCCGTGGAGCGTGAGCTCCCGAGCGCCCGTTCCGGTGATCGTCGGATACCAGGGGATCGTGGCGAACGGGTTCTACTACATCATCGGCAACGACGACTGCGAGGCCACCGAGGCCCAGGCGACCGCGACGTACTTCCTGCCCCTCCCGTGACCGGCGGGCCGCCGGGTCGTCGCGATCGTCCCGCCGGACTTCGGGACCTCTACGGCCGCACGAAGCCCGGGACCGGGTATTCGGGCGTGATCTGCAAGGCGCCGGTGGCCCCCTGGACCAGGCTTACGGTGCTCGGCCACTCGATCGTGGCCGCGTCCCACAGGTCGCCTTTTTGCAGTTCGACGTCAGGGATCTCGAAGACCAGCGTCGAGTACACGTAAACGCGCACCGTGGCGAACGAGGGTCCGAAGTTGTGATCGTCCCAGCAGTGCACGCCCACGCGGTAGGTGACGGGCCCCGACGGCTCGCCCTGCGGCACGTGGAGGTTCAGGTTCTCGGGGCCCCAGCCGTCGGTGTCGTCGCGGTCCAGCGAGGGGTCGTCGTCGACGTTCGGGTCCATCGAGCCCCAGTCAGGGGCGCGGTTGAACCAGTAGCAGTCGTAGGGGGCATCGAACCAGGGCGCGCGGACCTCGTCTCCGGCCGCGCCGGTCGCGCTCGCGTACGGATGGGCGAAGTGCAGGTCGAGGTCGGAGCCTGCGGCGGGTCCTTCGTCGGTCACGCTCACGTCGCCGGGGGTCGACCAGAACAGCTCGACGTGGATCGCCGCGTCCGGGATCACGGCCACCTGCACGTCGGCCGGCTCGCAGCTCTCGTGCCCGGCGGCGTCCCAGACGCGCAGGCGAAACGTGTAGAGGCCGGCCAGGTTGGCCTCGAAGGTCGGGTCGGCGGCGGCGGGGCTCGGGACGAACACGCTGACCGAGCCCGCGACCGCATCGACGGTCCATTGGTAGGCGACGATCTCGCCCACGGCGGAGTGGGAGCGACCGCCGTGCAGGTGCAGCAGGGTCTGCGGGATCACCTGCGTGTCTTCGTCGAGTTGGATAACGGCCAGCGGGCACGCGTTCGGGGCGGGGGCGTCGTCGGGCAACTCCCCGGCCTCGTCGATCATCGCGTCGTCGGGGGCCGCGTCGGTCCAGGCGTCCGGCGCCTCTGTCACTTCGGCCGGTTGGCTCGCCCAGGCCGCCTGGCCTTGGCACGCGCCGAGCGCGCCGAGCCCCAGCGCCGCCAACCCGACCGCGATCACGGAGCTCCGCGAAGCGTACATGCACCCCTCCCGTGTCGTACCAAGCGTATCACACGCGGGAGGGCGCGTCTTTTCCGGTTCCCTCGGCGCGCTCGTGCCCCAATTGGCCGACGGTCGCGGGGTCGGACTCGCTCGCTGACACCTCAGTCTTCGCGGGCTTCGGCGTGAAAGGCCTCGAGGGCCAGCTTCGCGGCGGCGTCGGCGCTCACCAGTCGAACGGTCGGCGGCAGGAGCTTGACCAGCTCCATGAACGAGTTCTCGAGGCTGAGGCCCCCGTCGCTGGTCATGTAGACCCACGTGATCGTGCCCGGAGGGTAGCCGCCGATCTCGTCGGCCATCTTGTCCGGGCTCAGGTAGAACGGCGCCGTGAGGTCGCTCCCGCTGTTGTCGATCCCCCGCCATTCGCGGGGCCGGAACACCGCCACCTGCCCGCCGTCGTCGCCGATCAGCACCTTGAAGAACCGGTCGGGCTCCCACCAGGGGAAGGCGGGGAACATGTAGGGGACGTTGACGGGGAACACACCCTGGATGGCGCCGTCAGCCCGGGCGTACCTGGGCAGGAAGTCGGCCTCGGCGCGCTGCCACGAGTCGCGCCAATCCCAGTGAACGGTGCCGTGGACGCCGAGGATGCGGGCGTCCTGCTCGGTGGCCTCGACGAAGCGGTCCTGGTCCTCGTCGTTCAGCGAGGTCGGGTAGGCATAGAGGTGCCCGCTGGGCGGGAGGATGAAGAAGTCCTTCCCCGTCTGCCGGAGCTTCGCGTAGTACCACTGGAGGACGTCCGGGGCGACGCGGGTCAGGTGCGGCGAGATGCTCCAGGTGAGCGGCGCGCACGAGTTGTCTGCCTTCTCGCAATCCGCCAGGCGTTGGTTCAGCCACACGTTGCGCGTGGCCATGATGAACTGGACGTTGTCGCCGTCGCCGACGACGAACGCCACATAGGTCGTGCCGGGGTCGTACGCCAGGTCCTCGGGCGCGTTCCCTTGCAGCACGCCGGCGTCGACGATGGGCGACCGCCGGGAGGAGAAGAACGACAGGTTGGCCGTCTCGGTGGGGATGGCGCCCATGTTGCGGGACTCCAGGCACTTGGTCTGCGCCTCGTAGACGTACCCGCCCATGAGCATCCAGGAGTTGTTGTACCCGTAGACGCCGACGGGCTTCGGCCAGGGGCTGGCGTTCACGAGGTCGGAGAGGACCTGGTGCTCGGGAGACGACGGCACGCAGCCGTTGTTGAGGAAGACCACGAAGAGCTTCTTGGAGAACACGAAGTCGACGAGGGTGGCCGGCATGTCCCTCGTGAGCGCGGGGTTCGCGGGATCGGCGGCGTTGATCTCGTAGCCGGGGTTCAGCATGGCCAGGCCGGTCGTCTCGGCAAGGTAGCGGTCGGCGACGAGCTTCGTGGCGAGCTCGGGGGTGTTCTGCGCTGCGAACTCGAGGGTGGCGTCGAACGCCACGCGGCCGCAGGGAACGCCCAGGTCGACGTCCAGGGGGACGGCGCCGAGGACCGCGCCGACCGTGAGGATGTTCGGCAGCAGCGTCCGCTGGTCGTCGTACGAGTAGCGCACGCAGTCGGGGAACCGCGCCACGCAGGCTTCGAGGAAGGCGAGCGCGTCGATGGTCTGGGCCGGCGTCAGGTCGAGCTCGTCGAGCCAGCGGGAGTCCTTCTCGTCCGTTCTGGCGTACACGGAGCCGCCGAGCTCGCGATTGTGCAGCCCGACGCATGCCTGCACCGCCAGCTGCAACGTCGCCGGCGTCGTCGCGTCGATGGTGACGACCGTGAACTCGGTGGCGACCGCGGGCGCCGTGTCGCCCTCGACGTCCGTCGTACGGATGTCGGCGACCTCCGGGTGCGCCACGTCCTCGACGAGCTCGGCCTCGCCGCCCTTGGCGCCGCACGACACGAGCGCCGCGAAGAACAGACCGCATTCGAGCAGCAACGGCCATCTCGAGCGAGGAGTGGGCATCTCGAGCTCCTTCCAGGGTCACGGTGTGAGCGCGTCGGGGATCGGCGTGGTCACGCACGCCGACGGCGCGACGTCGATGATCACGGGCAACTTGCCCTTCCAGTCGGCCCAGGTCGTCGGGTCGACCACCAGCTCGCCCATGAAGTGCGCGACGTTGGCCATGGTCGTGCTGCCCGGCGAGAAGAGGCCGTTCACCAGGCCTTCGTGCAGCGCGTAGTCCGAGACCTCGCCCTCTTGCAGCGAGTCGGGACGAACCGCCACCCACTGAACGAAGGCGTGGTCCGGGCCGATCGCCCCGCGAAGGAAGTCGGCGGCGCGCTGGTTGTCCCGGGCGGGAGGGAGCACGCCGCGGAGCACCCGGAGAAAGGCCCTCTCGAAAGAGCCCCGGCGCGCGTCGAGGCCCCCCGGGCGATGCACGGAGACGCTGCTCATGAGCACGAGCTTGATCGGCGCCGCGGGCTGCAACGCTTCGATCGCCCGGCACAGGTGCGTCGTCGCGCGCGTCACCAGGTCGTGCGGCGGTCCGAAGATGCCCTTCAGGCTGATCACGTGCCCCAGGCACGACACGACGGCCGCGCAGCCGTCGAGGTGGCGTCGCAGCTCGTCGTCGGAGAGCGCCAGCAGGCTGGCCTCGATCACCGTCAGGTTCGGGTTGTCCGCGACCTCGGGGGGGAGCTTCCGGGCCGTTCGCACGATGGCCCGAACGAAGAGGCCGCGGTCCAGCGCCTGCCGCACCACGCGCCGCCCCGTGCGCCCGGTGCCGCCGACCACGAGCACGGTCTGCTGCGAGGGCATGTCGGTGCCTCCCCGATTCTGTTGGCGATGGCGCTCGGATCCTACCAGACCCGGCAGGGACGGTCCAACGATGGTCTCGAGGACGAGCCGATTCGTCGGCGTGCCTCGCGGCTCTCCTTGGAGGCGAGCAAACCGTCGGCCGACGTCCACGACGTCGGGCCGGTCAGTCGGGGCTACCCCGGTCCGCGTCGTCCAGATCGGAGGCGCGCCTCACGGCGTCGTTGCCGAAGCGCGCCTTCAGCGCGTCGACCGTCCGATCGAGTCGCTGCGTGCGGGCGTGGGCCGCGTCCAGGAACAGATCGGCTTGGACGGGCGCGTCGTTCGCGCGCAGGTCGTACGCCGTCAGGCCGACCAGGCGCATCGGGATCGTGAGGTCGAACTCGCCGAGCAGCGCGTCGACGGCGGCGAGGAGCTCGCTGGCGGCGTCGGTCGGAGCGCGCAGCGCCGACTGGCGGGTGCAGAGGCGGAAGCGCGCGGTCTTCAGCTTCACGCGCACCCCGCCGGCCCTCCAGCCGTCGGCGCGCAGCCGGCGGGCGATCGTGTCGGCCGAGCGGATCAGGTGCGGCCGCAGCGCCGCGGCCCCGACCACGTCGTGCTCGAGCGTGACCTCGGCGCCCACGCTCTTGGGGTCGCGATCCGGGATCACCTCGCGCGGGTCGTCGCCCACCGCCAGCCTGCGGATGTGATCGCCGAGCGAGCCGAGCGCGGAGAGCACCCGGGGCGAGGCGGCGGCCACGTCGCTGAGGGTGGCGAGGCCCAGCTCGTGCAGGCGCGGGAGGGTCTTCTCGCCCACGCCCCACAGCCGGGAGACGGGCAGCGGCGCCAGGAACGAGCGTACGTCGCCCTGCGCCACGACCGTCAGCCCGTCCGGCTTCTGCAGGTCGCTCGCGACCTTCGCGACGAACTTCGTGACCGAGGCGCCGACGGAGATGGTCAACCCGTCGGTGGCCTCTCGGACGGCCGCCTTCAGGCGCCGTCCCATCTCGTCGGGCGCGCCGAACAGGCGCTCCGAGCCCGTCATGTCGAGGAAGGCCTCGTCGAGGCTGAGCGGCTCGACCCTCGGCGAGAAGTCGTGAAAGACGTCCATGAGGCCCGCCGAGACCTCGGCGTAGCGGGCGATCCGCGGCGTGACGACGACGGCGTCGGGGCAGCGCCGGAGGGCTTCGCCCATGGGCATGGCGCTGCGGCAGCCGAACGGGCGGGCCTCGTAGCTGGCGGCCGCCACCACGCTGCGTCGCCCCTTCCCCCCCACCAGCACGGGGCGGCCCCGCAGCGACGGATCGTCGTGCTGCTCGACGGACGCGTAGAAGGCGTCCATGTCGGCGTGCAGGATGATGCGGGGCCAACGCGGCAGGTCAGGCACGAACCACCTCCTCCAGAGAAAGGAAGTGTACACCGCCGCGGGCTTTCCTTACCATGGGGGCGTGCTCACGCCACCCCGGAGTTCGGCATGATCCTGACCGCGCGGAGGGCCTCTTTCGTGGTGCTGGTGGTCGTGCTGGGTGCGGCGGGGTGCGGCGGGTCCGCGTCGTCGCAGCTCGACGGCCTGGCCGCCGACCTCGGCTCCACCCTCGACACGTCGGGCTCCGACGGCGACGCGGCCGACGTCCCGGCCGACGACGGCCGCCCCCGCCATGACTGGGGCGTCGACGACACGCCGACGGCCGAGCCCTCCGCCGACGTTGCGCCCGACCCCAGCGACGTCGAGGGGGGCGAGCCCGACGCCCCCGCCGAGTTCGCCGCCGAGACGGAGCCCGACCTGACGCCGCCCCCCTGCGAGTGCGGCGACGGCGAGTGCCAGCCCCAGGCGTGCGGCGAGTTCCCCTCCACGTGCTCCAACGATTGCCCGCTGTGGGTGTGCGGCAACGGCCTGTGCGAGCTCGGCGAGGCCGTCGAGAACTGCCCGGCCGACTGCGGCGTCGACCTTTGCGGAAACGGCGAGTGCGAGGAGGGCGAGGACGCCCTGTCGTGCGCCCCCGACTGCGCCCTCGACTGCCCGCCCTGTCACGACGACGACCCCTGCACCGAGGACCTGTGCGATCCCTTCACGGGCACCTGCGTGTTCCCGTTGCTCGCGCCCTCCGGCGCCCCCGACGCCACGTGCGACGGCGTCGACGACGACTGCGACAGCAGCACGGACGAGGATTTCGTCGCCGAAGGGACCACCTGCGGAGTGGGCGCCTGCGCCGCCGCCGGCGTGCTGACCTGCGAGAGCGGGCAAGCTGTCGACAGTTGCGCGCCCCTGCCGCCGACCGTCGAGGTCTGCAACGGCGTCGACGACGACTGCAACGGTCCGACCGACGACGGCCTTCTCCCCCTAGCGACCGCGTGCGGCGTCGGCGCGTGCGCCGCCACCGGTGAGCTGGCCTGCGTTGAAGGCCAGCCCGTCGACACCTGCGCGCCCGGGGCGCCGACCGCCGAGGCCTGCAACGGCGTCGACGACGACTGCAACGCCCAGGTCGACGAGGCCTGCCCGTGCCCCGTGCGCGTCTACGGCGGCCACGCCTACGAGTTCTGCACGCAGGTGGGCAAGTGGACGGTGGCGCGCGACGCCTGCGCTGCGCACGGGGGCTACCACCTGGTCATCGTCACCGACGACGCCGAGAACCAGTGGGTGACGGCCACGGCCGCCACGTTCTCGGGCGACCCCTGGTGGCTCGGCGCCAGCGACCGCGACAAGGAGGGCACGTTCGTGTGGGTCGACGGCAGCCCGGTGGGGTTCGCCCCCTGGGACAACGGCGAGCCCAACGATCAGTGGTGGAGCGAAGACTGCGTGGGCCTGCTGATCGACCAGGGCGGCGACTGGAACGACGAGGACTGCGATTCGTTCTCGAACTTCGTGTGCGAGCACGAGTGAGCTTGTCAGTGACTGGCGTGCTTTGGCCTGGGCACAGGCAGCGCGTCGGCCGTGATCCGGATGAGCTCAACGAGGCGCACGTCGTCCTCGAGCAACTCGGCGCCGATCAACATCGAGGGCTTCGCTCCCGGATACGCCTCGCCCTCCACATAGGCTTCCCCGACGAGCGCCCTCCCGGGCGGTGTGATCTTGACGAAGAGCTGGTCGTCACAAACCAGGGCGACGACCTTCTCGTCGCAGTAGAGCGCGTATTCGCCGAACATCTTGCGGGCCCGCAGGCGGGGCAGACCCGAGAGCTGATCGAGCAGGAAGTCGATGGTGCCTTGGCGGGTCGTCATCCTTCGTTCTCCGCGGGCTTCGCCGTTCGAGCGCGATGGGAGAAACTCTCACCCGTGCGCAGGTGCTGTCAAGATACCGCATGCAGCTGGCCGCGACGCGAGGAACGAAGCCTACCGCCCCGTCCGTTCGGGTCGGGCGTCCGGGCAGAGGTGAGCGCGCCCGATCGTCGTACAGCAGGAGCGAGCGCGAGAAGATAGCAAGCACGGGATAGCGCGGGCTCCGATGCCTGTGCTACTCCTGGCCGGCGAGGGAAACGAATGCCATTCAGGGGCTCGACAACCCGGGACTACCGCGAACGGATCAACCGGGCGATCTTCCACATCGAGGCTCATCTCGGTGAGCCCATGAGCCTGGAGGAGCTCGCCAAGGTCGCATCCTTCTCGCCCTATCACTTCCATCGCATCTTCGCAGCCTTCACGGGGGAGCCGCTCGCAGCTTTCATCCGCAGGTTGCGCCTCGAACGAGCGGCCCAGCATCTCCTCCACCTCGACGCCCCGGTCACGGAGATCGCTCTGGACACCGGCTACGAGACGCCCGCGGCATTCACCCGTGCTTTCGTTGCCCTCTTCGGTAGAACCCCGACCGAGTATCGCGAGGGACGCGAACCCGGTTCACTTCGCGGCGCGAGGCCCCTTGCGCTGGCGACAAACACGGAGGACTCGACCATGACCCCAGATATCCGAACCATCGACCCGATGCCCGTGCTTTTCGTTCGCCGGACCGGTCCCTACCATCAAGCGGCTGGCGAGGCTTTCGGCGTGCTCTGTCAGTTCGCCGGGCCGCGAGGGCTTCTCGGGCCGGCCGCACGGGTGATCGGGATCTCCCACGATGATCCGCACGTAACCGACGATTCCAGGCTCCGCTACGACGCGTGTGTGACCATCGCTCGTGACGTGAGGCCCGAGGGAGAGGTCGGTCAGAAGACCATCGCCGGTGGCAGGTACGCCGTGTTCTTGCACGTCGGCCCCTACGAGGGGTTCCAGAAAACCTACGACCAGATCTTCAAGGCCTGGCTCCCGGGCAGTGGCGAGAAGCTGCGTGAAGAGCCCTGCTTCGAGATGTACCTGAACAGCCCCGACCAGGTGAAGCCCGAGGAGCTCCGCACGGAGATCTGGTTACCGCTTCAATGACGGTCAAGGTCGATGATGGTCATCCAGCGCCTCTTGTGTCGCGACTCGGTACGCGGCGCGTCACGAAGAACTCGTACGCGTAGTAGTCGGAGCACCGCCGGTGCAGCTCGGGCTCCTGCGCGAGCTGGTCGAGGACGGCGGCCGCCTCGACGTCACCGACGTACTTTTCGCGCAGCGCCTCGATGCGCCGCTCCATCGGCGTGTAGAAGTCGTTCCACCAGGCCGCGTCCGGCAGGGTGAAGTGGTCAACGAGCAAGAACCCGGTTCTGTCGATGGCCGCGATGACGTCGGAGACTCGGCCCATGGTCGGGTAGTCGAGATCGAAGCTCGCCTTCACTTCGGCCGGAGGGTTCTCCTTGCGCCACACGGCGTCGGTGAAGGCGAGATAGCCGCCCGGGCGCAGCAGTCCGTGGCAGACCCTCAGCGCGTTCTCGATGCCGATGTTGTAGAGCGCGCCCTCGGACCAGACGAGGTCGATGCTGTCGGGCGGCATTTCGGGATTGGCCATGTCGCCGACCACAGGTCGCACCCGGTCCGAGAGCCCGCGCTCGGCAGCCATCGCCCGCAGCCGCTCGATGCTGGGCGCGTGGCTATCGATGGCCGTGATGACCGCGCCGGGGAGGAGCGCGACGAGATGTAGCGACTGCCCTCCGACGCCGCAGCCGAGATCGAGTACGGCTGGTGACGACGGAAGATAGCGGCACAGAACGAGCGCCCTCTCGGCGCAGGCGCGGTTGCCGGGGCCCTGCCTTGGCAAGCCCTCGTAGAGCTCGAAGAAGATCTCCCAGAAGTGTGGCGTGGGTTCGGTCATGTCACGCCCCCTCGCATGGAGTTGGCCGAAGCCCGAGGACCACCTCGAGCCCCGTGTTGTTGAACGAGCTGTGGTCGAACGGGACCGCGAGCGGCTCGAAGCCGGCCGCCGCGAACAGCTCCAGCCAGACAGCCCTGGGGAACAACCCCATCACGTGTCGGTCGTGGGCGACCTCGACTGCGCCCCTCTCGTCACCTCCAACGACCTGCTACCTTTCCTCTTGGCCATGCCCACCCTCGGTGGCCTCCCGCCGCGGAGCGTAGCAGAAGTTTGCTCCCGCTAGGAGCCCGTAGCGCATAGCGCTGTCGGGCTCCGTCTGGGGGTCTGGGGGCCC
>CAZBRS010000090.1:0-14881 GCA_964494475.1 uncultured Myxococcales bacterium
CAGGCGGTAGGGCGCCGGGGTTTCGTGGGGCGCGAAGGCGCGCACGGTCTTGCCGAGCTGTTCGAGGGCCTCGCGGAGGCCGAGCACGGCGCCCAGGCCGTCGGGGTCGGGGCGCTCGTGGGTCACGAGCCACAGGCGGTCGGCGGCGAGCAAGCGGTCGAGGGTGGGCTTCCAGGCGTCAGGCGTGGGCATGATCGGCTCCGTTCAACAGGGTGAGGAACTCGTGGAGGATGGCGGCGGTGGCTCCCCAGATGCGGTGGTCTTCGTACTGGTAGAAGAAGATGGCCCGCTCGTGACCCTGGAGCTCCCAGACCTCGGTGGTGCCGGGTACGCGGCCCGAGAGCAGGTCAGCCAGGGGCACGGCGAAGACCTGGGCCACCTCGTGCTCGTGGGGGGTGAGGGCGGGCTCGGCCCCGAGGTAGCCCACGAAGGGCGAGATCAGGTAGCCCGTGATGGTCGGGTAGTCGGAGACGCGACCGAGCAGGGTGACCGCCTCGCGGGGAAAGCCGAGCTCTTCGTCGAGCTCGCGGAGCGCCGTGCACTCGGTGCACGTGTCGCCGGGATCGACCACGCCGCCGGGGAACGAGATCTGGCCCCGGTGGCTGCCCACCTTGTCGGTGCGCACGGTGAAGAGCACGCGCACCGTGCCCTCGGGGTCGTGGAAGAGTGGCACCACCACCGCCGACGCGGTCAGGCCCTCGGAGGGCAGCAGCCTGGGCTCGTGGGCAGCGAGGCGGGCGCGGATGAGGTCGAGGTCCATGCGACCTCCGATCATCGACGGCCGACTGTACCGACGGCTACCGGGTCGTGCAAGCAGAGAGGTCAGAGCCCGTGAACGAGCTCTCAGTTGTTCGGGTGGCACGCCACGCACGAGGTGGGCGCGCTGCCGAAGCCGTGCTTGTTGGTGTGGCAGCCGCAGTTGCCGTCCTTGTGGCCGTCGGGGGCGCCGTTGCGGCCGTGGCACGCGGCGCACTGGTAGGGCTGCAGGCCGGCGCGGTGCCCCGTCTGGTCGTGGCAGTCGAAGCACTTGGGCTCGCGCCAGCCCGTGTGGCCGCTGCCCACGATGGGCGGGTCGGGCGGGGTCGTGTCCTCGGGGCCGAGGTCGGGCGCGCCCGTGTCGACGGCCGTGTCGGGGGTGCCCGTGTCGACGGCCACGTCGGGGGTGCCCGTATCGACCGCCGTGTCGGGGGTGCCCGGGTCGACGGCCACGTCCGGGGTGCCCGGGTCGACGGCCACGTCGGGCGTGCCCGGGTCGACGGCCACGTCGGGCGTGCCCGGGTCGACGGCCACGTCCGGGGTGCCCGGATCGGTCCCTACGTCGGTCGAGCCGGGGTCCGGCTGCACGTCGGCGGTATCGGTCTTCGGGGTGTCCGTACCCTCCTGGCCGCCGTCGCTGCCGCCGCAGGCAACGAGCGCCAGGCCGAGCCCCAGCACGAGCAGGATCGTGTTTCGCGTGGTCATGCCCACCTCTCTGTTGGCCCGGCGTCCGTGCCGGGCAATTCGGAATAGGTTATCTTGAAACGGCTGTGTTGTCCACCAGAGGCGGCGGTGCCGTCACCCGCGGCACATCGCCACGAAGTCGTTCCACGCCTCGGCCTTCTCGAACTCGCCACAACGGAAGGTGGTCGTGGTGGCCGAGTCGAACTTCTCGACGCCGCGCATGACCATGCAGAGGTGGGTGGCCTCGAGCCACACGGCCACGCCGCGGGGGTCGAGGGCCTGGCAGAGGGCGCGGCCGATCTGGTCGGTCAGGCGCTCCTGCACCTGCAGGCGTCGGGCGTACACGTCGACGATGCGAGCGAGCTTGGAGAGGCCGAGGATGCGGCCGTTCGGCAGGTAGGCCACGTGGGCCTTGCCGAAGAAGGGCAAGAGGTGGTGCTCGCACAGGCTGAAGAAGTGGATGTCCTTCACGAGCACGATGCCCTCGGACTCTTCGTGGAAGACGGCGCCGTTGATGATCTCGTCGACGTCTTCGGCGTAGCCCTTGGTCAGGTATTTGAGCGACTCGGCCACGCGCTTGGGGGTCTTCAGCAGGCCCTCGCGCTCGGGGTCCTCGCCGAGGTGCTCCAGCAGGTCGCGCACCGTGCTCTCGAAGTCCTTCAGCGCCGGGTGGGCGATGACGGGGCGGGACGGATCGTTGGTCATGGGAGCCTCCTCTACACGAGCCCCAGCCCGCCGTCGGTGACGACGTTGGTCCCGGTGACGTACGAGGCCGCGGGCGAGGCCAGGAAGGCCACGACGTGCGCCACGTCGGCGGGGTCGCCCGTGCGCGGGACGGGCGTGGCCTTCGCGAGCTCGGCGAAATAGGCCGCGCGCTCGTCGGTGCTGCCGAAGCGATCGTGGATGGGCGTGTCGATCACGCCCGGGCTGACCGCGTTCACGCGCACGCCCAGGGGCCCGAGCTCGGGCGCCAGGCACGTGACCGCGAAGTTGAGCGCCGCCTTCGAGATCGAGTACGAGAGCGTGCCCCGGATCGGGCGCACTCCCAGGTTCGACGACACCATGACCACCGACGCGTCGTGGCCCTTCTGCAAGAGGGGCAGCAGGGCGCGCGTCAGGCGCAGGGGCGCCGTGAGGTTGGTCGCGAGCTGCGACTCCCAGGTGTCGTCGGTCTGCGTGGCCAGGCTGTCGGGCCGGAAGATGCCCGCGTTGTTCACGAGCGCGTCCAGCCGTCCGAAGCGCTGCTCGACGAACGCGGCCAGGCGCGCGGGGAAGGCGCGGTCGGTCACGTCGCCCGCGAAGACCTCGACGGCGCCGGGGAGCGTCTGGGCCTCGGCGGCCACCTCGGCCAGCTTGCTCCCGCGCCGCCCGACCGCCACCACGGTGGCGCCGTCGGCAGCGAGCTTCAGGAGGATGGCGCGACCGATACCGGTGCCCGCGCCCGTGAGGACGACGATTCGGGGGAGAAGAGGTGACGTTACCGGCAGTTGGGACATCGGTCGAAGAACTCCCGCTTCACCTTGTAGGTGCCGACCATCCACTCGATCTGGTCAACGGGAATGTAGGCTTCGCCGCACTTCGCGCAAGCGTGCATTACGAAATCACGGCCCCAGATGTGGCGCACGCCGGCGGCCTCGCTCATGGGGATGGCGTCGGTGGGGCACACGAAGGCGCAGGCGCCGCAGCCGATGCAGGGGCTCGAGGGGCCGTCGAAGGGCGTGGTCACCTTCTTGAAGACGCCGCGGCTCGCGACCCCGATGGCGCTGACGCCCACGACCTCTTCGCACGCCGCCACGCACTGCCCGCACAGGATGCAGCGCTCGTCGGGGTCGGTCGTGACGTAGGGGGTCGCCGCCTTGCCCAGGTACTTCGTCGCGAGGAGCTGCAAAGCCTCGGCCTTGGGCGCGCGGGCCAGCATGAGCTCGAGCACCGTCTTGCGGGCCCGGGTCACCTTGGGCGAGTCGGTGTAGACGCAGAGGCCGTTCTTCGCGGGGTACAGGCACGAGGTCACGATCTTCGACCAGTCGCCCTCGCGCAGCTCGACGAGGCACAGGCGGCAGTGTCCGCCCTCCTTGAGCGCCTCGTTCTGGCACAGGGTCGGGATCTCGAGGCCGTTGTCGCGGCAGACCTTCAGGAGGTACTCCCCCTTCGGCGCCGTCACCTCGCGGTCGTTCAGCTTCAGGGTCACGGTTTCCATGGGACCCTCCTACTTCACACTGATGGCGTCGAAGCGGCATTCCTGGAAGCAGATGCCGCACCGGATGCACGTCGAGGCGTCGATGAGGTGGAGCAGCTTGCCCTTGCTGCCGGGGATCTCGGTGGTCGTGGAGATGCAGTCGACGGGGCAGCCCTTGGCGCACAGTTGGCAACCCGTGCACTTGCTCTCGATCACCTTGTACTCGATGAAGGCCTTGCAGACCCCGCCACGGCACTTGTGGTCGCGGATGTGCTCGACCCACTCGTCGCGGAAGTGCCGCAGGCTGGACTGCACGGGGTTGGCCGCGGTCTGGCCGAGGCCGCACAGGCTGGCCACGGCCATGGCGTCGGCGAGCTCTTCGATGCGGTCGAGGTCGGCCTCGGTGCCCTCGCCCTTCGTGATGCGGTCGAGGATGAGGTCCAGCTGGCGCAGGCCCTCGCGGCAGGGCGTGCACTTGCCGCAGCTCTCTTCGAGCAGGAAGTTCACGTAGTAGCGCGCCACGTCGACCACGCAGTCGTGGTTGTCCATGACGATCAGGCCGCCCGAGCCCATCATCGAGCCGACCTTGGTGAGCGCGTCGAAGTCGACCGTGAGGTTGCCCATCGAGGCCGGGATGATGCCGCCCGACGGGCCGCCGGTCTGCACGGCCTTGAAGGTGCCGCCGTTGCGGATGCCGCCGCCGATGTCCATCACCATCTCGTCGATGGTGATGCCCATGGCGACCTCGACCAGGCCCGTGTTCACGACCTTGCCGACCAGCGAGAAGGCCTTGGTGCCCTTCGAGCCCTTGGTGCCGATGGACGCGAACCAGTCGGCGCCGCGGCGCAGGATCTCGGGCACGCAGGCGTAGGTCTCGACGTTGTTGAGGTTCGAGGGCTTGCCCCAGAGCCCCACGTCGGTGGTGTGCACGTACTTGGCGCGCGGCTCGCCGCTCTTGCCCTCGAGCGAGGCCATGAGGGCCGTCGACTCGCCGCACACGAAGGCGCCGCCGCCGCGCATGAGCTCGAGATCGAACGAGAAGCCCGAGCCCAGGATGTTCGGGCCGAGCAGGCCCGCGGCGCGTGCGTCGTATATCGCCGTGTTCAGGTGCTCGACTGCCAGGGGGTACTCGTCGCGCACGTAGAAGAAGCCCTGGTTCGCCCCGATGGCGTAGGCCGCGATGATCATGCCCTCGAGCACGCGGTGGGGGTCGCCCTCCATGAGCGAGCAGTCCATGAACGCGCCCGGATCGCCCTCGTCGCCGTTGCAGATCACGTACTTGGGGCTGCCCTTGGCCTTGGCGCACGAGGCCCACTTGCGGCCGGTCACGAAGCCGCCGCCGCCGCGGCCGCGCAGGCCCGAGCGGGTGATGGTGTCGATGACCTCGTCGCGGGCGATGCCCCCCAGCACCTTGGCCAGCGCCTGGTAGCCGTCGACCGCCAGGCTCTCGTCGAGGTTGGTGGGGTCGATGTGGCCGCAGTTCGCGAGCGCGAGGCGCATCTGGCGCTTGTAGAACGGGATCTCGGGGTAGGCGCGGATGACCTCGTCGGTGCCGGGCGCCTTGTAGCACAAGCGCTCGATCACCTGCGTGTCGAAGATGGACTTCTCGACGATCTCGTCGACGTCCTTGAGCGTGACGCGCTCGTAGAGCAGGTTCTCGGGGTAGAACACCACGAGGGGGCCCCGCTCGCAGAACCCGTGGCAACCCGTGGCGCGGGGGCACGAGGCCTCGTCGAGGCGCACGTCGGCCGACACGTTGCGCTTCTGGAAGGCCGCCTTCATGGCCTCGGCGATCTGGGCGGCGCCGCGCGCGCGGCAGGCGGTGCCCGCGCACACGATGACCCGGCGGGTGCCCGCCTTGGCGCGGCCCTTCAGGTCGCGCACGTACGCCTGGAACTGGTCGAGGGTCGTGAACTTCTGCATCGCGCGCCTCCCTATTCCTTGGCGTAGCGCTTGACGACGCGCGAGGCCTTCTTGGCCGACAGCTCGCCGTGGTAGTGCTCATCGACCAGCACCACGGGTGCCATCGCGCAGGTGCCCACGCAGTTCACGCGCTCGAGGGAGAACATTCCGTCGGCCGAGGTGTGGCCCGTCTTCACGTTCAGCTCGCGCTCCAGCTCTTCCTGGATCAGCTTGGCGCCGCGCAGGTGGCAGGCGGTGCCCATGCAGACCTTGACCTCGTGCTTGCCGCGGGGGACCAGGCTGAACTTCTTGTAGAACGTCGCCACCTCGTAGACCCGCACCAGCGGCACCGAGAGGTTCGCGCTCACGCGCTGCAGGCCCTTGGCCGGCAGGTAGCGGAAGGCCTTCTGGGTGTCCTGCAGCACGGCGATCAGGTGGCGCGCCTCGTTCTGGTAGCGGGCGCAGATCTCGTCGACCTTGGCGCAGTCGCACTCGTGGCTCATGGTGTCCTCCCTTATCCGGCCTTCGACTCGCTGGCGGTCTGGACGGCGGCGGGCGCGAGGCCGGCCTTGGCCCGGATGCGGTTGTAGCGATCGAGGGCGTACTTCTGGAGCATGGGCTCCAGGTCCGGCGTGCCCATCACGTGGCGGTAGCGCCCCTGGCCTTCGAGGTAGCGCTTCAGGGGGATGACCTCGGGCACGTCGACCGTGACGCGGTACTCGCCGTTCACCACCTCGTACAGGGGCGCAAAGCCCGCCTCGACCGCCAGGCGACCGTGGCGGATGGCGTTGTCGGGCTGGCTGCGCCACCCGGTGGGGCACACGCAGTAGACCTGCAGGTACTTGGGCCCCGGGATGGACAGGGCCTTCTTGACCTTCTCGTACAGGTCGAAGGGGTACGAGGGGTTGGCCGTGGCCACGTAGGGCAGGTTGTGCGCGACCATGATCTCGGGCATGTACTTCTTGTCGGTGCGCTGGCCGTGCACGATGGTGCCCGCGGGCGACGTCGTGGTGCTGGCGCCGAACGGCGTCGAGCTGGAGCGCTGGATGCCCGTGTTCATGTACGCTTCGTTGTCGTAGCACACGTACAGCATGTCGTGGCCGCGCTCCATGGCGCCCGAGAGCGCCTGGAAGCCGATGTCGGCCGTGCCGCCGTCGCCGGCGAAGGCCAGGAAGTTGGTGGTGCGGTCGGCGACCTTGCCCTTGCGGCGCAGCACCTTGTACGCGGACTCGACGCCCGACGCGACCGCCGCGACGTTCTCGAAGGCCACGTGGATCCACGGCACGTTCCAGGCCGTCGTGGGCATGGGGCTCGAGACGATCTCGAGGCAGCCCGTGGCGTTCGACACGACGGTGTTGCGGCCGGCGGCCTTCATGATGTGGCGCACGGCCACCATCATGGCGCAGCCCTGGCAGGCGCGGTGGCCCTGGCAGTAGTACTCCTCCTTGGGCAGGAGGCGCGACGAGTAGATGTTGAACAGGGAGTTGGGCTTGGCGCTCATGCTCACCCCCTCACGCCGTAGAAGTGGAAGTCGGCGGGGCGGCCGGCGGCGATCTCGGCCTGGGCCTGCTCGGCCACGGCCAGGAAGTCGTCGACGGTCATGTCGCGGCCGCCGAGGCCCACGACGAAGTCGCAGAGCACCGGGGCGTTGGGCGCACCGTACAGGGCGGCGCGCACCTCGGTCGAGAAGGGTCCGCCGACGCCGCCGAAGCTGAGGGCGCGGTCGACGACGATGACGCGCTTGAACTGCGTGAGCAGCTGGCGGATGTCCTCGTCGGGGAAGGGCCGCCACAACCGGAGCTTGACGAGCCCGACCTTCTGGCCCTGGTCGCGCAGGCGATCGACGGCGACCGAGATGGTCTCGCCGAACGAGCCCATGCTGAGGAAGACGGTGTCGGCGTCGTCGGTGCGGTAGGTCTCGAGGGCCTTGTAGTACCGACCCGTGGCCTTGCCCCACTCGTCCCACACGCGCTCGATGACCTTGCGCGAGCCACGCAGGGCCATGTCGTGGGCCATCTTGGCTTCGCTGTAGATCTCGGGCATGGCGAACGCGCCCATGGTGACCGGCTTGTCGGGGTTCAGCGTGAACACCGGCTTGTAGTCGGGCAGGAAGGCGTCGATGATGCCCTGGTCGACGAACTCGATGGCCTCGACCACGTGCGACAGGATGAAGCCGTCGAGGTCGACGATGGTCGGCAGCAGCACGTCCTTGTCTTCGGCGATCTTGAAGGCGCAGAAGTGCTGGTCGTAGGCCTCCTGGCCGTTTTCGGTGAAGATGACGATCCAGCCGACGTCGCGGGCGCCCATGATGTCGGAGTGGTCGTTCCAGATGCCGAGGGGGCCCGACACGGTGCGGCTGACGACCGTCATCATGATGGGCAGGCGCATGGCCGACGCGATGGGCAAGAGCTCCTGCATCAGGATGAAGCCCTGCGACGACGTGGCGGTGTAGGTGCGCGCGCCGGCCGCCGACGTGCCGCAGCACACCGACATGGCGCTGTGCTCGGACTCGACGGTGATGAACTCGGCGTCGAGGTCGCCGTCGTTCACGATGTCGGCCAGGTGCTCGACGATGTGCGTCTGGGGCGTGATCGGGTACGCCGCGATGCACTCGGCCTTGGCCTGGCGGACGCCCTCGGCGATCGCGATCGACACCTCGATGCCGACGCGGCCCGTGGTGAGATGGCTCATGCCGCTACTCCTTCATCTCGATGCAGCCGGTGTAGCACTCGACGGCGCAGATGCCGCATCCCTTGCAGTAGTCGAGGTTGGCTACGAAGTAGCCCTCGTCGTTCTGGTGGATGCAGCCCTCGGGGCAGAACGTCCAGCACACGCCGCAACGGATGCACTGTTCGAAGTGCACGATCGGGCGAACGGTCGCCCAGCCACCCGTGAGATAGTCGGTCGAACTGCCCGGTTCGGTGACCACGCCGCCGAGGGGGAAGTCACGCCAGGTGAACTCGTCGATCTTCTTCGCCTTCGCCATCTCAGCCCTCCACCGTCAGCTCGTCCATGGCGCGCGCCAGGGCCTTCAGGTTGCGCGCCGCGAGCTTGCCGAAGCGACCCTTCATGGGCTCGTCGAGCGAGGACACGTTCACCACGCCGCTGGCCTTCACGAGGGCACCCAGCATGGTGGTGTTCGTGATGGGGCGGCCGATCACCTCGATGGCGATCCGGGTCGCGTCGACCACGCCGATGCGGCCCGCGTAGCCCGTGATGCGTCGCACCTCGGCCGCCGGCTTGTCGGTGTTCACGATGAGCACGCCCGTGGCCTTGAGCCCCTGCGCGGGGTTCGCGACCTCGAGCAGCGTGGGGTCGAGCACCACCACCACGTCGGGCTCGTAGATCTTGGAGCGTAGCCGGATGCGATCGGGCGCGACGCGGGCGAAGGCCGCCACGGGGGCCCCGCGTCGTTCGGGCCCGAAGCTCGGGAAGCCCTGCGCGAACTTGTTCTCGGAGATGGCGGCGACCGCCAGGAGCTCGGCGCACGTGACCGCGCCCTGCCCGCCGCGACCGTGGAAACGAATCTCGATCATGTCGGTTCCTCGAACCCGGTGAACCGGGGCGCGATATACCACCGGGAGGGGTCCGGGTCAAACGAAATCCCAGGAACGTGAACGTGACGGAAACCTTGCGGAGACGCGGCGTGAACCTAGACCGGGTGGTCAAGATTCGCGCGACGCGGGTGCGGCGGGGGGGCCACTATGTTCAGGGCGCTACGGGAGACTTTTGCAGCAGCGGATGCCGACGCCCGTAGGCGCCGTGATCGGGCTGACGACGGACCGGTAGGAGGCGCGCAGCTTGTAGGCGTACGCGCTGGCCCAGGATCCTCCCCGCACCTCGCGCCCGGACGACAGGCAGTCGGTGACCCATGCGCTGCCGTCCACCGGGGCGTCGAGGACGCCGTTGTCGTCGGTGTCGTAGCCCGCGTGGGAGCAATCGGCCAACCATTCGGACACGTTTCCGGCCTGATCCGCGGTCATGTAGGGGCTGGGGTAGCTCGAGAAGGCGTCGACGGGCGCGGTGCCGGCGACGCCGTCGTGGCAAAGGCTCTCGGCGCAGTTCGTCGGCGCGTTGGCGTCGGTCCATTCCTCGCCGGCACAGCCGCCTCCCCACGACGCGGGACAATCGGCGCCCCAGGGGTACCGGGGCTCCGAGGCCTTGCAGGCGCCAGCGGTATAGAGCTCGCAACCGCCGCGGGCCGCCTTCTCCCACTCGGCCTCGCTGCACAAGCGCTTGCCGTCCCACTCGCAGAACGCCTGGGCCTGGTCCCAGGTGACGCAGTTGACGGGGTGGCCGTCCTTGCCGGCCTGGTTCCACACGCAGTCGCCGCCCGTCGTGGGCGCGGTGCACGTGGTCGACCAGCACGCTTTGTACCGATCGTTCGTCACCTCGAAGACGTCGATGCAATAGGATGGCGTGGTGACCTCATGCGCCGGGGCCTCGTTGGCGGCGCAGTTCGGCTCCGAGCCGAGGTCGCAGCCCATCCAGAAGGGGCCCGCGGGCACCGGCACCATGTCGGCGGGGCAGGCCTTCGGCTGGCACTCGGACGGCGAGGCGCAGGTGGCGCTTCCGGCCTGGCAGGCCTCGTCGTCCGCGCAGGTCGTGTAGAGGTCGACGGACTCGGCCTTCAGGACCCCTGTGCAGGTGGCGGCGTCGCCCGGGCAATACCGCGTGGAGGGCGCTTCGTAGATGCTGCTCCCGCAGCCTTCGCCGTCGAGGCATACGTAATCGATCTGGGCCTTGTCCTCGCATTTGATCGTCGACGCCTTGAAGGCGCAACCGTCGCAGCAGGGGCCCGCAGTGCAGGGGCAGGTCACCTCGGGCCGTGCGTCGAGGGCGATGTCGGGGGCGGGCTCCGACTCCGCCAAGGCTACGTCGGACAAGTCGGCGATGTCGGGAGGGGGCTCGGGGAGGTCGGGCTGGGGCTCGACGACGTCGCCCGCCTCGGGCGAGATCTCGGGTGAACGTTCGGGCGGAGGCTCGGGTCGGGGCTCGATCGCGTCGGGCGCTTCGGCGGCGTCTGGTTCCCAAGCGAGGCACGCCGCGACCTGGTCGCACGTGCGGCAGTCGACGGCCTCGGCGAAGGGCCAGAGGCGGGCCTCGGCGTCGTCGCAGTCGGCGGCCACCTCGGCCTCGAGCGGGCTACAGCAGGCGGCCTTGACGGCGCACGGCTTGAACCCGTCGGCGTCGGCGTCGCAGCCCTCGGCGATGGGCGCGAGCACGACGTCGTGGGTCGTGGCCGTGCCCAGGGCTACGCGCACGAAGCCGGAGGCCACGGGTTCGCCCGAGGCCTCGCCGAGCACGGCCACCGTGGCCTCTCGGGGTTCGAGGGCCTCGGCGACGTCGAGCTCGAGCACGAAGGGCGTCTCTCCCAGGTCGCGCGAGGCCAGGTCGGCCTGGAAGGTGGCCCGCTCGGCCGTGCCCGGGACGAGGGCCAGGACGCGCAGGTGCTCGACCGTCGCGAGACCGGCGGCCGCGCGGATCGAGAGGCGCAGCGTGGTGCGGGGCGACGAGCAGCCGACGACGAGCAAGGTGAGCCAGGCCAACGTGGTGCGGCGGCTCATCGTGCGACCCCGAGCGGCTTGCCGAGGGTCAGGACCCCGTCGGGCGAGGACGGGTCGCCGCTCCGCGTCAGCAGGACGGCCGCCGTGATGCCACCGGCCACCAACGCGGCCGCGCCGGTGCCGATCCAGACCCACGTCCAGGTGCGATCGGGCGCGGGGACCGGCGGCTTCGTCGTGTCGATCAGGCTCGGGGAGGGCGGGTTCGGCGGGGCCAGGTCGGGCGCTGGCGCCTCGGGCTTCTTCAGCACCGTGACGACCGGCGCCGGCACGACCTCGGGCGACGCGGCGGCGAGCCGTGCATCGACCTCGGCCAGGGCCTCCTGCCCGCGAGCGCGGGCCGTCGGATTGGGCTCGAGCTCGAGATAGCGGGCCAGGGCCGAGCGGGCCCCGGCCAGGTCGCCCTGGCGCGCCTTCACGCGCCCCACGTTGTAGAGCAGGATGGGCGCAGGGTCGAGGGTGTAGGCCGCCTCGAACAGCTCGGCCGCCGCGGCCAGATCGCCCGCGCGGGCCATGGTCACCGCCCTCGCGGCGAGCGCCTCGGCCTGCTCGGCGGGCGTCTCGGCGCGCGCCAGGCTTGGCCGAGCCAGGGCGAGCAGGAGCACCAGCGCTCCGAGGGACCACCTCGACCGGGGTTGCACGCTCACGCCACCCTCACCAGACCGGTTCGTACTTCGGCTTCGAGGGCTCGGCCGGGGGCTCCGCGGGCTTCGCCGCGCGAGGCTGGCCCCGCGTCGTGGAGCGGGGCTCCCGTTGGCGCGGTTCCTTCGACGTCGCGTCCATCCTTTCGCGCTTTTCCGGGGTGACGTCAAGCCCTTGCCTCGTTGGCTCGGCGTTCGGGGAGTCGACCTCGGTCGGCTCGACGACCTCGGCGGGCGCGGCGTGCGTGTCGTGGGCGTCGGGGAGCGGCGCGGCGATCGTCGGCGCCGGGGTAGCTTCGGGGCCGGGCGCGGGGCCTTCGCGCGTCACGAGCAGCAGCGTGGCCAGCAGCAGGGCCCCGATCCCCACGGCCAGCCAGGGCCAGCGACGGGCCCCCGGGGCCGAGGCCTCGAGCTCGTCGAACCCGGCCGTCAGCGCGCGCAACCGCACGTCGGTCAGCACCTCGAACACCTCGGCGGCGTCGGGGCGCGAGGCCGGCTCCTTGGCCAGCATGGCCCGGAGCAGCCCGCGCACCTCGCCGGGCGCGTCGACGTCGTCGGGCAACTCGGGCACGGGCTGGTTCACGTGCGCCATCACCACCTCGAGGGGGGTGTCGCCCCGGAAGGGCGGCGCGCCGGCCAGCGCCTCGTAGAGCACGACGCCGAGGGCGTAGATGTCGAGGGCGGGCGAGAGGGATCGCGAGCCCTGAACCTGCTCGGGGGCCATGTACTTGGGCGTGCCGATCATCGCGCCCGTGCGCGTGACATCGGAGCCCTGTCCGCTGTCGGCCAGCAGCTTGGCGATGCCGAAGTCGAGCACCTTCACGAAGTCGGGGTGACCGGTCAGATCGAGGAGGATCACGTTGTCGGGCTTCAGGTCGCGGTGCACGAGGCCCTTGGCGTGGGCCTCGAGGAGCGCCTCGGCGATCTCGGCCACGATGGTCGCCGCGCGGGCGGCCGGCAATCGCCCGTACTCGGCCAACAGGTGCCCGAGGGTTCGCCCCTCGAGGTATTCCATCACCATGAACAGCTCGCGGTCGCGCGTCTGGCCGAAGTCGAACACGCGCACCGTGTGAGGGTGCGACAGCAGGCTGGCGGCCTTGGCCTCGCGGTGGAAGCGCCGGGCGGCCTCGCGGTGGCTGGCGAGCTCGCCGCGCAGCACCTTGACCGCCACCTCCTTGCCCATGGCGATCTGCACGGCCCGGTAGACCACGCCCATGCCGCCTTTGCCGAGCTGCGACTCGAGCCGGTAGCGGCCGTCGAACACCCTGCCGAGCAGCGGGTCGAAGCCGGGCTCCGACGGCGTGTCGAACAGCGTGCGCGTACCGCAGCGCGGGCAGACGTCACCGTCGCTAAACGTGTCGCACTCGGGGCAGATTCGACCGGGCATGCTCGAGCTTTCGTCGAAACCCAAGAAACCGCCGGATGATACCCGCTCGGAACCTGGAAGGGAAGGGTGGCCGCTCCCCGCTCTCGAGGGGACCTGGAGGAGGGATTGACGCGCCCGGGCGTCTGTACGATACCTTCCCCGAACCGGTTCTCGAGGCCCCCATGCCCGACCTTCGCCAGGCCTTGCTCGAATGGCGCGCCGTGCTCGGCGACGCGCGCGTCAGCGACGACGCGAACGTGCTGGCCCGGGAGGGGCGCTCGACGTTGCCGGGCGCGCACGCCCCGGCGGCCGTGCTGCTCCCGCGCGACCGCGACGACGTGGTGGCGCTGGTCCGCGTCGCCCACGCGCACGGGGTGCCCCTGTACCCGATCAGCCGGGGTCGCAACTGGGGCTACGGCGATCGCTGCCCGGTGGGACCCGGCCAGGTGCTGGTCGACCTCGGCGGGTTGAACCGCATCGTCGAGGTGAACGAAGAGCTGGCGTACGTGATCGTCGAGCCCGGCGTCACCCAGGGGCAACTGCTCGCCCATCTGCGCGAGACCGGCTCCGGCTTGTGGCTCGACGCCACGGGGTCGGGGCTCGAGTCGTCGGTGCTCGGCAACTCGATCGAGCGTGGCTTCGGGCACACCCCCTACGGCGATCACTTCGCGAACACGGCGGGCTTCGAGGTCGTGCTCGCCGACGGCACGTTATTCTCGACGGGCTTCGGCGACTACGCCGATCCGCGCCTGGCCGCCACCTACAAGTGGGGGCTGGGGCCGGTGGTCGACGGGCTGTTCAGCCAGTCGGGGCTCGGCGTGGTCACGCGCGGTACGGTGTGGCTGATGCCCGCGCCCGAGGCGTCGCTCGCTTACGTGGTGCGGGTCGAGCGCCCGGAGCGCCTGCCCGAGGTCATCGATCGCCTGCGCCCGCTGCGCCTCGACGGGACGATCCCCCAGGCGTTGCACCTGGCCAACGACCTGCGCGTGCTGTCGTCGAAGCTGCGCCACCCTGGCGACGAGCGCGGGGGCCGCACGGCGCTGACGGCCGAGCAGCGGGCGCAGCTCTGCAAGCGCTACCGCATCGAGCCCTGGATGGCGATGGGAGGCCTCTACGGTTCGCCGGCGCGCGTGCGGCTGGCGTTCGAGGCCGTCGAGGGGGCCCTGCAGGGCGTGGCGAAGGTCGACGAGGTCGACGAGGGGCTGTTGCGGCTCGCGGAGCGCGTGGTGCCGCGCCTGCCGCGCCGGCTGCGCGAGTCCACCGAGGGCGTGGTCGACGTGGCCCGGCGCCAGCTCGAGCTGCTGCGCGGCATTCCCTCCGACTACTTCCTGAAGAGCTCGGGGTGGTGCGTGGGTGGGCACGCGCCCACCGCGCCCGAGCCCCTCGACGCCGACGCCGGGTTCTACTGGGTGGCGCCGCTCTGTCCCATGACGGGGCGCGACGTCGCGGCCCTGCTCGGGCGGATGGAGCCCATCCTCGCGCGCCACGGCGTCGACCCCATGTTCACGCTGTCGCTCCTGAACGGCCGCGCGGTGGTGTGCGTGACGACCCTCTACTTCGACCGCGCCGATCCCGCCCGCCGGGCCGCCGCGCGCGCCTGCCACGACGAATTGCTCGACGCGCTGCTGGCGCACGGCAACGTCCCCTACCGCCTGGGCGTCGACAGCATGGCGCGCCTGCCCGCCGACGCGCCTTATTGGCAGCTGATCGATCGCCTGAAGGCAGCCCTCGATCCCAAGGGCATCCTGGCCCCGGGGCGCTACCACCCGACGGCGGCGAAGGCGCTGGAGCG
>CAZBRS010000091.1:0-4534 GCA_964494475.1 uncultured Myxococcales bacterium
GGAGCTTCGAGAGCTTCTTGACGAAGGAGGTGTCGGGCATGGCGTCCCTCGCGGTACAGGTTGAGAACAGTATAGTGACGTGCGGGGGTTTTGAAACGGTGTAGGGGCGCTGCTTGCTGCGCCCGCGGTATCGCGACCGAAACCGTGCAGGGGCGCTGCTCGCGGCGCCCGCTATTCCTGGCCCTCGTCGCTGCCTTCGTCGCCCTCCTCGCCGCCCTCCTCGCCCTCCTCGCCCTCTTCGCCGCCCTCCTCGCCGCCCTCCTCGCCCTCCTCGCCCTCTTCGGCGGCGGCCTCGTCGTCCTCGGCCGCCTTCTTCTTGGCGGCCTTGGCCTTCTTCTTGACGGGCGCCTCGTCCTCGGCGGCGGCCGGCTCTTCGGCCGCGGGCTCGTCGTCGTTGGGGGGCACGATGGTGGGGTTGAACGAGGGCTCGGGCTTCGCCGGCAGGGCCGCGGCGCCCTTGAAGTTGATCTTGTGCTCCAGGGCCTCGGAGGGCCGCGGCTCGACCGTGGGCCGGGCCGCCGGTCGGACGGGCTCGCCCACCATGCTGCCGCTCGCCGCAGGGGCGGCGCCGCCGTCGGTGGCCTCGACCGCGGCCTTCCCGGGCCGGGCCGCGCCCTTCTTGGCGTCGGCCGCCTTGCGGGCTGCGTCGCCCGGCTTGGCCTTCGCGTCCTTGGCCGCGCCCTCCTTCTTGTCGAGGGCGTCCTTCAACTCACCCCGGATCAGGGGCCGGTAGGGCGTGGGGGCCGGCTTGCTCACGAGCCCCGCCAGGCGCAGGCCGTAGTAGCCCTGACTGAGCGCGTTCTTGGCCCGCTTGTCCATCTCGAGCACGGTCTTCAGCCACGAGTTGGGGGTCTCCTTCTTCCCGTCGGCGCCCTTGCCCGGGCGCGTGTAGAGCGAGGGCTTGATCTTGATGAGCAGCGACGCGTTCAGGTCCGACAGCTCGAACTTGCCCTTGCGCACCTTGATGTACGGCGTGCCGTCGGTGATGACCTCGAGGTCTGGGCCGTCGATCTCGAGCTTCTTGAACACGATGACCGGCTGCGTCTTCGGCAGGCGCTTCAGGTCGGCGAAGGCCCCCGCGTTGTCGGCCACGACCTCGAGCGTCACGGTGCCCAGGCGTACGTTCCGCAGCTCGAACGACTGGGGCGTGCCCCACTGGTCGTTCATCGACAGGATCAGCCGGTCGAGCACGGCCCCGGTGAGCGAGAGCTTCACCGTACCCTGGGCGGCCAGCAGGTCCTGCAGCGTGCGCAGCTGCTTCGCGCCCTCGAGCGCCAGCTCGCCCGACAGCGCGCCGCGGAGCCCGACGGGGAAGCGCTTCTCGAGCGGCAGCTCCTTGTCGTCGGCCGCGCGGAAGAAGCCGAGGAGCGGGCCCACGCCCACCTCGGCGAGGTTGGCGACGGCCAGGCTCCACCCGTCGGCGTCTTCGCGGTACGAGCCGCCCCGAAGCTCACCGGCCGGGAACCGGGCGTCGAGGTCGACGGCCACGTGCCCGCTGGTCAGCCAGCGGAACGGGTGCACGTCGAGCTCGACCTCGGGCAGGACCAGCGACGACTTCCTGACGGTGTGCGAGAGGCTCAAGCCTTCGGCCGAGATGCCCCCGAAGCCCGACACCGAGAGCTCCCCGATGGCCACGTGCACGCTGGGGCTGTGCGTGTTGACCTGGTGCTCGGCGTACACGCGGATGCGCTCGTCGGGGATGCCCAGCAGCAGCCCGAGGGCGAGCGCCGCCAGGAACGCCAGCGCGTACCCGGTGATGAGCAGCGCCTTGCGCATCACTCCTCCTCTTCTTCGGTGGGCTCGATGTACTGGATCGTGCCCACGGTCAGGCTCATGCGGACCTCGTTCGGATCGTTCGACTTGCGCATGACGTTCAGCGCGTTCACGTAGAGCAGGTCCTCGGACTCGGCGATCTTGGCCAGGAACTCGAAGACGGCGTCGGCGGTGACGCCGGGGAAGTCCATCTCCTCCTCGATCCAGTACAGGTTCGCGAGCTCCTTGTTGGCGCCCGCCGCGGCCTTGCCCTTCTTCTTCTTGCCCTTCTTCTCGGTCTTCACGAGGGGCGTCTCGCGCGTCTTGCCGGCGAAGCGGATGATGTCGGACATGCGCCGGGCCACGCCGTCGCCCATGCCGTCGGGCAGCGCCACCACGGCCTTCGAGATGGCGTTGATGGGCAGGCGCAGCGACTTCACGGGGTTCTTGCGGATGCGCTCGAGCAGGGCCTCGTTCTTCTGCTTCAGGGCGAGGTAGGCCGGCAGCTCGCGCTCGATCTTCGCGAAGCCCTCGCGCCCGTCGGCCAGCAGGTCTTCGAGCTCGGCGCTGCTCGTGAGCACCACCAGGAAGTAGACCGCCGCGATCGAGACGAGCGCCCCGCCCGCGAGCCCTGCCACCAGCCAGCGCTCGCGCGGCGACATCTTGGCCAGGTAGGCACGCAACCGGTTCATGGCTCACCTCCGGGCAGGGGCGCCGGCTGGCCGGGCAGCGGCAGATCGTTCGGGAGCATCGGCCCTTCGTCGGGCGGCGGTTGCAACGTCGGCGGCACACCGATCGTCGGCGGTCGCATCGTGGGCGCCTCGCCCTCGGGCCCCGGCGGCACGACGGCCTTGGGTCCGGGGGGTTCCGCGCCGGCGGGGGCGGGGGGCCCGGCCTTCTCGGTGCCCGCGCCCTCGGTCTTCTCGCCGTCCTTCTCGGCCTTGTCCTTGTCCTTGTCGCTGGCCTTGCACTCGTAGGTGGCGCTCACCTGGAAGCGCCGCCAGCCCGAGTGGCGCTTGAAGCTGATGCGGTCGCTGTTCTCGAGCAGCACGTGGTGCAGGCAGCTCACCTTCTTCAGCTGCGCCAGGAACACCTCCATGGCGTCGACCGAGTTGGTCTCGGCGCGCAGGCGCACCGACTTCCGATCGAGCTGCAGGTCGTAGACCTCGACGAAGACCTTCTCGTCGGTCTCCGTCGCCGGCGGCGCGCCTCCCGCCTCGTCCGGCGCCGCGGCCCCCACCTCGCCCGCGCCCTCGTCGCCCTCGGGCGGCGGCTCGACGGGCTTCTCGGGCAAGGGCACCGGGAGCGCCGCCGCGGGCAGCAACTCCGACGCCAGCTTGTCGTTCATGCGCGCCTGCACGTCGGTGATGCGCACCATGAGGTCGTACATGTCCTCTTCGGGGATGGCCTCGGACAGGTCGGCGATGGTGCCCTTCTGCAGCAGCTTCAACGCCGTGTCGAAGTCGTCGACGCTCTGCCCCAGGTACTTCTCGGTGATCTGGCCGAGGTCGGCGACCATGGTGTCGTACTGCTCCTGCAGCACGCGGTGATCGAGCCAGGTCTTCACCCCGGCGATCAGCACGAACAGCGCCAGGAACACGCCGAGGGCCCCCACGGTGCCCTTCAGGAACTCGTAGGCCCCGCGATACTCGAACTCGCCCTTGCGCAGGTTGGTGTCGAGCCCCGCGCCGCGCCCCTGGGGCGAGAAGGCCAGCGCCAGGGCCCGCCCGATCGAGGGCAGCGCCGACAGGGGCGCGGTCCCCGAGCTCCAGTCGACGCGCGGTTCGAACCGCCGCACCGGCACGCCGAGCTGCAGTTCGGCGCGCTCCTCGACGCCGGCCAGGCGCATCACCCCGCCCGCGAGCAGCACGCGATCGGGGGCGCGCCCGCGCTCGATGCGCACGGAGCGCAGGGCCAGCCCCACCTCGCCGAGCAGCCCGTCGACCTGATCGCGCAGCACGCGCTGCACCTGGCCCAGGTCGCCGGCGGCCTCCCGCCCCTCGGGAACCACCTCGGCCACGCTCTCGGCGATGCCCTGGGCCTCGGCCAGGGGCTTCTGCAACAGCTTGCTCACGGCGTCGGCCAGGCGCGCCGTGCCGGCCAGCACCGTGCGGTACGTTCGCAGCACGCCGTCTTCGAACACCAGCACCTCGGTGGACTGGTAGCCCACGTCGACGATGGCCGTGCAACCGCTGCCCTCGGTCGAGATCTGGTCGACCAGGTTCAGCCACCCCAACCCGCCGGGCACCACGAAGCGCGGATCGATCCCCGCGCTCCGGAAGGCCTCGAGGATGCCGCGCAGCTGCTCGCGCTCGGCGGCCACCGCCAGCAGTTGCCACTGGCCGGCGTCGGTGCGCCCCGCCACGTGGTAGTCGATGACGTAGTCCTGGAACGCCACGGGCACGAGGTCGCTGAAGGGAAAACCGATGGTCCCGTCGATCTTCTTGCGGTCGTTGAACGGGAACTCGAGCCACTTCTTCAGCGTGGCGAAGCCCGGCAGCCCGAGCACGACGGTGGTGGCCTTGAACGCGGGATCGTCCGCGAGCGTGCGCGCCACCGCCGCCAACTCCTCGTTGTCCGGCATGGGTTTGGTGCGGCGGGTCAGGTGGATCTCCCGGAACGCCTTGACGGTCTGGCGCTTCAGGGTGCTCTCGACCAGCACCGCCTTGACGGAGTAGCTGCCGAGATCGATGCCGAGCGTGGTCTGGGCCATGCGGCAGCTCCTAAAACTCATTCCAATACACAAAGTTGTGTCGCGACGTATCGAGCACGCTGTCGAGGC
>CAZBRS010000091.1:4634-14208 GCA_964494475.1 uncultured Myxococcales bacterium
AACTCATTCCAATACACAAAGTTGTGTCGCGACGTATCGAGCACGCTGTCGAGGCGCGCCTCGGTGCGTCCGCTGCGCCCCCAGCTGCGGATGCGCACGATCTTGCTCTTGGTGTCGATGAACTGGTTCAGGGCCGCCGAGTTCACCACCACGTCCTTGTTCAACGGATCGGGCAGCGCCTGCAACAGGCGCGTGAACGCACCGGCCGACGGGAAGGGCAGCATGAACATCGACATCTTCACCTTGCGGCACGTCTCGATGTAGCCCCCCACGATGTCGATGGGCGTGATCAGCCCCGGGTTCACGAGCCCGCACTGCAGGTCGCGCGTGGGCCCCACCATGAACTCGCAGATCAGGGCCTTGATGACCTCGATGTCGGCCGTGTTCACGTTCAGCTTGAACGTGTCGTACAGGGTCAGCTTGTCCTGGAACTTGCAGTACGTGTCGTCGTCCATGCCCTCGATCAGGTGCAGCTCGGGCAGCGAGTCCATCTTGGCGTTGCGGGTCGAGTAGCCGTGCTCGGCGTAGTCGTCGCTCTCGGCGCCCCCCTCGGTGACGGCCCCCGACGCGGGGTCGAGCACGGTCTTGGTCTGGTCGGCGTCGGCCCAGTCGATCACGCGGCCCACGGTCTCGGCGACCTCCTTGTCGAGCTCGTCGTCCATGGCGTCGCGGTAGTGGTTGCGGAACACGGCGTACAGCTGCTTGAAGACGGCCTGCTTCTCCTGCAGCGTCTGCACCCGGGCGAGGTTCACCTTGCCGTCCTCGGGCTCGATGGTGCACCCGAAGGCGCCGCTGTCCGAGCCGAGCCCCTCGGTGCCCTTGAGGTCCAGCACGTCCATGCCCATCAGGTTCAGCCGACCCGTGGCGAACACGTCGGCGAAGGTGCAGGCGAAGCGCCACAGCTCCATGTTGTTGCCGGCCAGCTTGGCGCCGCCCATGCCGCCCGCCAGCGTCTGGATCATGTCGAAGCTGTTCACCACCTGGGTGGCGATGTTGGTGGCGGCGCGCGCGTTGTAGTAGGCCTGCACGCGCTCGCGGGCGTTGTTGGCCATGTAGAAGTAGACGCGCGTGTTGTAGGCGAACTCGGCCGCGAAGGCCGACATGACCCCCACCGCCGTCACGACGATCACGAGCGCCACGCCGCGCTTCCGATCGCTCCTGGTTCGCCCCATCGCCACGTCAACCATCCTTCACCAGTCGAAGGCCCGCGTCATCGGCACCTTCAGCGCCGTGGCGAACGGGTACTCGTTGTCCTGGTCGTCCTGCAGCACCAGCTCGATGCGCACCGCGTCGGGCAGCCGGAACTCGTCCATCTCCTCGGCGCCCGTCAGCTTCTCGACCGACTTCTTGACGGCCTGCACCTTGCGATCGGCCGAGGCCTCTTCGCCCTGGTCCAGCTCGGCCTTCCAGTCGCCCTGCCAGTCCTCGGCCTGCTTGTCGTAGTAGCTGAACTTCAGGCTGCGGACCCGCTCGGCCAGCTTGACCACCTTGCCGCCGTCGTCGGGGTTGTCGTCGATGACGGCCTTCTCGCGCATGTACAGCGCCTTCTCGCCGGTCTCCTTGTCGTTGCCGAGGAAGAACTCGACCACCGCCTGGTCGGACTCGCGCGCGGCCTTCTCGATGCGCAGGTGCGCCATCGTGTCGAACAGCACCGAGCTCGTCTTGCCGACGAAGAGCGTCTCGCGCGACTTGTCCTCGTCGACGTGCTTGGACAGGAAGGCCATCGAGAGCGCGCGACGCATGCGGTTCAACGACACGTCGGCCTGGTGGTAGACGCGCTGGATGCGGTACGCGCCCTCGCGGGCCCGGAAGTTGATGCGCATGCCCACGTAGATGAGCGCGGTCATCATGGCCAGCAGGCCGATGGCGACCATCATCTCGATCATCGTGAAGCCGCGCGTCCTCATTCCTTCCTCGTCCTCGTGCCTACGGGTTCGGCGGGGGCACCAGCGTGTCCTGCAGGTTCTGCATCTCCTCGGCCTGCTCGGCGGCCTTCAGCATCTCTTCGGGCAGGCTCGTCACGAAGGTCTCGGCCACGAAGGTGCGCCGGCCCCGGAAGCCCTCTTTCCACTCGATCGTGACCTTCAGCTTGCGAATGCGGTCGGCCGCGAACTGCACCACCTGCGGCAGGAACATCTGGGTGCCCATCAGCGCCGTGAGGATCGAGTCCCACTGGATGGGGCACATGGCCATCAGGTAGTCGGCCTCGGGGCCGAAGAACGGGGCCGCGAACATGAACAGCTTGGACATGCCCTCGTCCATGGGCAGGCCGCCCGACGACGCGTTCTTCAACTGGTCGCCGATGCCGTTCAGGTTCTCCATGTTGCCGCCGAACATGCTGCCCATGCTGGCCATGGACAGCTCGCTGACCTGCTCGGGGGTGATGTCCATCTGGATGAGATCGTAGGAGCACGTGTAGTCCCGGAAGTCGTTCGGCAGGTCGCAGTCGCGCCCCGTGATGCTGTTCGACGGGAAGCCCTCGCGGGCGTACTCGATCTCGAGGTCGGTCATGGCCCAGTGCAGCAGGTGCGAGGCCGTGGTCGATCGGTGCACCGTGGCGTTCATGGTGATGGTGGTGGTCTGCAGCGCGCTGATCGCCATGAACGACATGGACAGGATCATGAGCGCGACCATCACCTCGAGCAGCGAGAACCCGCGTCGCATCGACCAATCTCCCCATCGCCACTGCCGTTGCAGACCTAGTCGTGCTCGATCTCGAGCACGTCGTCGTCGCGCTTCTCGTGGTAGACGCGCGCAATGCCCATGGCCGGCTCGGTCACCACCGTCCAGGTCTCCTCGTCGTTGGCCACGTAGATGAGCGCGCGCTCGATGGTCCCGTCGGGGAAGAAGTGGATGGTGCTCTTCCCCTCGGTCTGCAGCTCCTTGCGGTACTGCGTGAGCACGCCCTCGAAGCGCACGCCCGTGCCGAGCTCGAGGTGCTTCAACAGGTTGGCCTTGCGCCGCAGCTGGTCCTTGGGGCGCGCGTCGGCGCCCTTGGCCTCGGGTGCGTCGGCCGAAGCGGCCTGCGGGGCCGGTCCGCCGGGCTCTCCGCCCGCTCCGCCGCCCTCGGCCGGGGCGCCGACGGTCTGGTCGGAGACCGGGGGACTCTTCGGGTCCTTGCCCGCCTTGGCGGCCTCCTTGGCCTCCTGCTCGTCGTCGGCGTCGGTGCGCACGAACACGGCGCAGCCCTTGGCCGACGGCTTCACCTCCTCACCGCTGTACTTGCCGGTGCCGAGGTCGAGCACCAGGCGGTAATAGCCGTTGTTCATCACCGCCAGGTTGTGCAGGTAGCGCACGGCCCCGGCCAGGCGCGAGGCGTCGGTCTTCAGGCGGGCCACCTCGAGCGCGCCCACGTTCATCACCACCACGGTCATCAGGATGCCCATGAGGGCGACCACCGTGACCAGTTCGATGAGGGTGAATCCGCGGGCGAGGCGCATGGGAGCCCTATTCGTAACAGATGTCGTCTTCGGTCCCTTCCTTGCGGTCGGGGCCCTTGGAGCAGAGGTCGTAGGTGCCGTCGGACTTGGAGGCGGGGTAGTTGTAGATGACGTCCTGCTTCCAGGGATCCTTCAGCTGGTTCTCCTTGAGCAGCGGGTTCTTCCCCTGGGCGAGCGCGCTCAGGCTGTCGGGGTAGTCCTCCTCGACCGAATAGATGTCGAGCGCGTTGGCGATGACCCGCAGCTGGTTCTTGCCAATGTCGATCTTGGCGCGCGCCAGGTAGTTCATGACGCCGTAGCCGATGGCGGCCGACATGATGGAGATGATGGCGATGACGACCATGATCTCGATCAGCGTCATGCCGCGCAGGTTGCCCGTGACCTGACGGCCCGTCAGGTTGCGAACGCCGTCGTTCTCTCGAAGCTCGGTTCCCATGGCCTTCCTCCCTATTTCTGAATCATCTCGTTCATTTGCAGCATCGGCATCAGGATCGAGAACATCAGGAACGCGACCATGATGCCCATGCCGACGATGATCAGCGGCTCGAGGGCGCTGGTCAGCGTCTGCACCTTGGCCTCGACCTGCGCGTCGTACGCGTCGGCGGTGTTCTTCAGCATGCTCTCGACCTGCCCCGTGCGCTCGCCGATGCGCACCATGTGCGTCATCATGGGCGGGAACTCGCCGCTGCGCTCGAGGGGCTCGGCGATCGACGCGCCCTCGCGGATCTCGTCGCGCGCGTCCTCGATCACCTTGGCGAGCACCGCGTTGTTGACCACGTTCTTCACGATCGACAGCGCGTTCAGGAGCGGCACGCCCGAGCCCATCAGCGTGGCCAGCGTGCGGGCGAAGCGCGCCACGGCCACCAGGCGGATGAGCTTGCCGAACACCGGCAGGTGCAGCTTGAAGCGGTCGAAGCGCAGCTGCCCGGCCTCGGTGGCCTTCCAGCGCCGGAACCAGGTCGCGCCGCCCCAGACGGCCAGGCCGAACAGCCACCAGTAGTCGCGCATGGCCCCGCTGATGGCGATCAGCCCGCGCGTCAGGGCCGGCAACTCGGCGCCCATCTCGGTGAACATCTCGGTGAGCTTGGGGATGACGAACACCATCATCAACGTGACGATGCCGAGGCCCACGCACAGCATGATCACGGGGTAGGCCAGCGCGCCCACGATCTTGTTCTTCAGGCGCACCGAGCTCTCGGTGAACTCGGCCAGGCGCTCGAACACCACGTCGAGGGCGCCACTCGACTCACCGGCGCGCACCATGTTGGCGTACAGGTCGCTGAAGGCCTTGGGGTGCTTCATGAGGGCCTGCGAGAGGCTGACGCCTTCCTTCACGTCCTGGCGCACGCGCGTCAGGATCTCCTTCAGCTTGGGGTTCTCGAGCTGGTCGCTGATGGCCGACAGCGACTCGACCACCGGGATGCCGGCGCGCAGCAGCGTCGCCATCTGGCGCGTGATCTCGGACACCTCCTGCAGCTTGACGCGCTGGAAGCGCCCCTTGAAGCTGACCTCGCGCGACGCGGTCGTGGCCTCCTGGCCCTTGACCGTCGCCTTCTCGCCGCCGCCCGAGATCTTCTCCTTGTACTCGGTCAGGAAGATGCCCTGGCGCTTCAGGGTGGCCTGCAGCACGCGCGTGTTCTCGGCGTCGAGCACGCCGTCGACCGTCTTGCCCTTCGCGTTCAGGCCCTTGTACTGGAAGAGCGCCATGCTACACCAGGTCGTCCTGCGTCACGCGCAGGATCTCTTCGGTGGTCGTGACCCCGCGCGCCACCTTGAGCGCGCCGTCGTCGCGCAGGGGGCGCATGCCCTCCTTCACGGCCTGGCGCTTCAGGAGGTTCGCCTCCTGGCGACGCACCACCATGCTGCGCAGCTCGTCGGTGACCGTGAGCAGCTCGTAGATGCCGGTGCGGCCGCGGTAGCCCGTGCCGCGGCACTCGGGGCAGCCCACCGGGTTCGCCCGGTAGGCGTGCTGGATGTGGCCCTGGGTCATGAGCTCGCGCAGGTACGGCAGCTCGTTCAGCTCGAACTCGCTGGGCTCGTAGGGCTGCCGGCAGTGCTTGCACACGCGGCGCACCAGGCGCTGGGCCATGATGGCCATGACCGAGCTCGCGATGAGGAAGGGCTCGACGCCGATGTCGATCAGGCGCGTGAAGGCCGAGGCGGCGTCGTTGGTGTGCAGCGTCGAGAACACCAGGTGGCCCGTGAGCGAGGCCTGCACGGCGATCTCGGCGGTCTCCATGTCGCGGATCTCGCCGACCAGCACCACGTCGGGGTCCTGGCGCAGCGTGGCGCGCAGGCCGCTGGCGAAGGTGAAGCCGATCTTGGCGTTCACGTGCATCTGGCCGATGCCCTGCAGCTGGTACTCGACCGGGTCCTCGATGGTCAGGATGTTCTTGTCGGGCGTGTTGATGCGGCTGAGCCCCGCGTAGAGCGTGGTGGTCTTGCCCGAGCCGGTGGGGCCCGTGACCAGCAGGATGCCGTGGGGGCGCAGGATGAGCTTCTCGAAGGCCACCAGGTTGTCGTCGAGGAAGCCGAGGTCCTCGAGACGCAGGATGGTGGCGGCCTTGTCGAGGATGCGGAGCACCGCGCGCTCGCCGTGGGCCGTCGGGATGGTCGACAGGCGGAAGTCGACGTCGTTGCCCGCGATGCGCTTGCGGATGCGCCCGTCCTGGGGCAGGCGCTTCTCGGCGATGTTCAGGTTGCCCATGATCTTGATGCGCGAGGTGACGCCGGCCTGGAGCTTCTTGGGGATCTGCAGCATCTCGCGCAGCACGCCGTCCTTGCGGAAGCGCACGGACAGGAAGGTCTCCATGGGCTCGACGTGGATGTCGGAGGCGAGCTCCTTGACGGCCTGGCGGATGATGGAGTTGACGAGCCGGATGATGGGCGCCTCGTCGTTCTCCTCGATGATGTCGATGCGGGTGCCGAGCTCGTCCTCGACCTCCTCCTCGTCCTGGCCCTTCTCGCCCTCGATCGAGCCCATGACCTTCTCGGCGTCGAGCAGGCGGTCGAAGACGCGGTTCATGCCGGCCAGCACCTTCTCGCGCGGGCACACGACCACGCCCACGGCCTTGCCGTAGATCGTCTGCAGGTCGTCGCGCGCCTCGAGGTCGAACGGATCGACCATGGCCACGATCAGCCGGTCCTCCTCGTCGCGGATGGGCAGCAGCTGGTGGGAGCGGGCGTACTGGATGTTGAGGCGCGTGACCAGGTGGGGATCGATGTCCTCGGGCTCGAACGACGCGAGGAACGGCAGGCCCAGCTGCGACGCCAGCGCCTCGGCCAGGTCGGCCTCGGTGACGGCCTTCAGGCTGACGAGGATCTGCCCGATCAGGCCGCCCTTCTCCTCCTGGATCGAGAGCGCCGTGGCGAGCACGCTGTCCGACGTCTTGCGGGCGCCGATCAGGATCTGCCCCAGCAGCCGGCTGGAGGCCGCCTGCGGGAACATGGCGTCGGTGCCGGTCCTCATTCGTCGCTCTCCTCGGCGGAGGCGGCGGAGGGCTCGGGCGGCGGGATGACCGTGGGGGCCTCGGCCGGCGCCGGAGCCGGCAGCTCGTGGGCCGGGGTGGGTGCGTCCATCTCGATGACCACGGGGTCCCTCGACACGCCTTCGGGGGCCTCGCCCTGGTCGTCGCGCGCGAAGGGGTCGTAGTCGATGTCGTGCGTCTCGGCGGGGCCCACCGTGTCGGTCTGCGACTCCTCGAACAGCATGCGCTCCTGCTGCTCGCGCTCCTTGCGGGCCTTGCCCACCACCTGGTTGATCTCTTCGAGGGCCCCGTGCTTCTTGCGGAAGTCGGTCTTGTAGGTGGGCGTCTGGGTGTTGGTCGCCATCTGCTCGGAGAAGTGCCGCAGCTCTTCGTTCTTCTCTTCGTGGATGCGCTGAAGGTCGGTGGGATCGTCGATGATGTAGGGCGTGATGACCATGAGCAGGTTCTTCTTCTCGATGCGCGTCACGGTCTTGCGGAACAGCATGCCGATGATGGGGATGTCGCCGAGGATCGGGATCTTGTCGACGCCCTCGGACTGGGTGTCGCGGATCAGGCCGCCGATGACCACGGGCTGCTGGTCGCGCACCACGACCACGTTGTTCACCTTGCGCTTCGAGGTGGTGGGCCCGAGCTCGACGTCGAGCGACTCGACGTCCTCGACCGACTGCTCGATCTTCAGCTTCACGTAGTTCGACTCGTTGACCTGGGGCGTGATCTTCAGCGACAGGTCGACGTCGATGCGCTGCACCATGCCCATGCCGCCCATGCCGCCCAGCATGGACGAGTAGGGGTTCATCATGCTGCTCATGTTGTTGTTGTTCGCGCCGTACTTGGAGGCGCCCCCGAGCAGGCCGGTCGAGCCGGCCAGGCCCATGAGGCTCGACATGCTGCCCAGGCCGCCCATGCTGGACGATCGGTACGGGATCTGCTTGCCCACCTGGATCTCGGCTTCTTCGTTGTCGAGGGTCAGGATGTGCGGCGTCGACAGCACGTTGACGTCGCTGTTCGACTGGATGGCCTGCAGCAGGAAGCCGAAGGTGGGGATGGACAGCGTGCTGCTGGTGCTGGTGCCGGTGGTGCCCGTCGACACGTCGACCAGCGGGCCCTGCATGCCCATGGCCAGGCCGCCCTTCGTGAGTTGCTGGGCGTCGAAGCCCGAGATGCCGAGGCCGCCCAGGCCGAAGAGCAGCGGCACCGTGTCGCCCTTGTAGTCGAAGGTGCTGCCCGCCGATCCGGACATGCCCAGCTTGCGGTCCTTGCTGGTCGTGATCTCCATGATCACGGCCTCGACGTAGACCTGCTTGCGCCGGATGTCGAGCTTCTGGATGACCTTCTTCAGGCTGAGGAAGTCCTTCAGCGACGACTGGATGACCAGCGAGTTCGTGCCCTTGTCGGCGGTGATCTCGACGTCGCCCTCGAGCAGGCTGGCCACGCCGCCGGCCTTGCCGCCCGCCGCCGCGGTCTTCTTCTTGGCCTTCGTGGCCGCCGCGCTGCCCTTGCCGCCACCTCCGCTGCCCACCAGGCTGGACAGCGTGCTCGACACCTCTTCGGAGTCGGCGTTCTCGAGGTAATAGATGTGGATGGCGCCCTCGCCCTCGATGGGCACGTCGAGCTTGCGGATGAGCTTGTCGATGCGCAGGTAACTGGAGCGGTTCGACAGGATGATGAGCTGGTTGGTGCGCTCGTCGGCGATGACCTTCGAGACGGTCACCGCGGACTGGTTCTCGCCGGACACCGACGTGGCGCCCGTGGCCGCGGCCGCGGCGTTGCCGGGCTGGTTGGCGCGGGGCTTGGCCGCCGGGCGGGGCGTGCCCTTGGCGCCGCCGCCCTTGGCGTCGCCGAAGACCTCGTCGATCTTGGTGGCGATGTCGCCGGCCTCGGCGTACTCGATCTGCCGAATCCAGATGCGCTCCTTGCCGCCGGGCACGTCGAGCTCCTTCAGGAGCTTGAGGATGCGCCGGATGGTGGTGCCGTTGTCGGTGATGAAGATGGTGTTGGTCGGCTGGTAGATGGTCAGGTCGCCGTAGGGGCTCTTGAACTTCTCGAGCAGGGCGCTGGCCTCCTGCGCGTCGATGTTGTCGAGCGGGATGAGCACGGTCATCACGCTGTCGTCGTCGGGGACGTTCTTCTCGCCCTTCAGGATCGGGATGTTCTTGGACTTCGACTTCGGGATTTCTTCGATCTTCAGGAAGGGGCCGCTCTTCACGAGCGTGAAGTTGTTGGCCTCGAGGGCCGACAGGAAGGCCTGCCAGGCCTCGTACACGGTGACGGGCTCGGTGGCCATGACCGTGAGGCCCTTGCCCTTGGGCACGCCCCCGGCGAACAGGAAGCTCTTGCCCATGACGCACGAGAAGAACTTCACGAGGTCCTCGAGCGGGGCGTCCTGCATGTCGAGGTTGATCTTCATGTCGAGCGGAAGACGCTGACACTTCACCTCTTTCTCGAAGTTCGTCTTGAAGGTGACCACGTCGTCGACGGTCTTGTTCTGGATGGCCTCCTCGACCTCGGCGCGCTCGATCTCCTTCTCGATCTGCTTGGCGTCGAACTTGGGCGCGGCCTTGGCGCCGGCGCCGCCCGCGGTCGGCAGGGTGGGCAGCACGGCCGCGCCGCCGGGCGCCGCCGGGGCCGGCTCGCCCGCGTCGGGGC
>CAZBRS010000092.1:0-12303 GCA_964494475.1 uncultured Myxococcales bacterium
TCGTTCCGACGTTCACGTGCGGCTTGTTGCGCTCGAACTTTGCCTTTCCCATGACTCGCCTCCGCTCGCTACTGGTTCATCGCCGCTACTGGTTCATGGCCTCGAGGGCATCCGCGAACTCGGCCGGTCGCCGCTCGTAGTAGGCGAACTGCATCGAGAAGTTCGCCTGCCCGCCGGAGAGTCGACGCAACCGGTCGGGATAGCCGCCGACCTCGGACAATGGAACATAGGCCGTGAGCGCGCGGATCGAGCCGCGGCTCTCGATGCGCTTCACGTGCCCGCGCATGCTCGTGAGCTCACCCAGCACCTCGCCGAGCAGGTCGTCGGGGCTCACCACCTCGACCCGCATGACGGGCTCGAGCACGGTCGTTCCGGCCTCGCGCAGCGCCTGCTCGAGCGCCCGCGCGGCCAGGCGCTCGAGCGCTTCGCGGCTGGCGTTGGCAGGCAACAGGGCTTCGGACACGCCGGCGACCACGTCGATCAACGGATAACCGCGCAGCCCGCCGAGCTCGATGGCCTCGCGCAGGGCGCGCTCGAACTGCTGGAAGGTGCCGCGGTCGTCGCCCGAAAGGCGGCTCTCGACCCGGCAGCCGTCTCCGCGATCGCCGGGCTCGATGGAGATGCCCAGCGCCGCGCCGTTCTCGCGGACCTTCACGTCGACCGCCCGCAGCACGGTCTCGCGATAGGCCACGCGAGGCTGCTCGGCGCGCAGGTCGAGATCGAACTCGCGACGCAGGCGGGCCACGACGATGTCGAGGTGCGTCTCGCTGACGCCCTCGAGGTCGACGACGCCCGCCTGGGGCATGAAGACCGCACGCAACGATGGATCCTGCTTCGCGAGCGCCTCGAGGGCCTGCTCGAACCGATCGGCGTCGGCACCGTCGACCGTGACGCGCGAGGTGACGACCGCGGGCGGCACATCGAGGGAGTCGAGCACGATCGGCGCCTCGGGGGAGCACAACGTATCGCCGACGGCCGTGGCCGTCAAGCCGGAGACCGCCACGATATCGCCCGCCACCGCGCGGTCGAGGGCGACGCGTCGCGTGGCGTGGATCTTCGTGAGGCCCGTCACGCGTTCGTCGCGGCCGCTCTTGGGGTTGCGCACGGAGGCGCCGACCTCGAGCACGCCGCTGTAGATACGCACGAAGTTCAACGGCCCGTTCTGCCGATCGGTGACCACGCGGAACGAAAGGGCAGCGAGCGGCGACTCGGCATCGGCCTGCCGCGTGAGGCTTTCGTCGGGCGAGCCGGGGAGGTAGCCCACGGCTGGCGGTACGTCGAGCGGCGACGGCAGGTAGTCGACCACCGCCTCGAGCAGTTCGGCGATGCCGCGCCCGCGGAAGGCCGAGCCACCCAGCACCGGTACGACGCCGAAGCTCAAGGTGGCCTGGCGGATGGACCGCTTCAACACCTCGACGGGGATCTCGCCGCTTGCGACGACCAGATCGCCCAGCGCGTCGTCGAACTCGACGAGCGTATCGAGCAGCACCTCGCGGCGCGCCCGGGCCAGCGGAATCAACTCTTCGGAGATCGGCGTCACGGTGGACGCTTCGCCGTCGAACGTGACGACGTGCATGTGGACGAGGTCGATCAGGCCGACCAGATCGCCGTGGCCGTACAGGGGAACCTGCAGCGGCAGCACGGTCGTCTCGAGGCGCAACGTGATCGCCTCGACCACGCGGTCGAAGTCGGCGCCCTCGCGGTCGAGCTTGTTGATGAAGGCGAGTCGCGGCACGTCGTACTGGTCGGCCTGCCGCCAGAAGGTCTCGGTCTGGTTCTCGACGCCCGAGACCCCCGAGAAGAGCGCCACGGCGCCATCGAGCACGCGCAGAGCGCGCTCGACGTCGAGCGTGAAGTCGACCTGCCCGGGGGTGTCGATGATGTTCAGCGTGTGCTCGCGCCAGGTGCACGTGGTGGCCGCGCTCGTTATGGTGAGGAGGTCGTCGGCCTCGGAAACCTGGGGCATGCCGGCCGCACGGACCACCTCGGCGAGCGCGAGCATGCGCTCGGTCGCCGTGGTCTTGCCGGCGTCCATGTGGGCCATGAGGCCCAGGTTTCTGATGCGCGAGAGGCTCATGAGCAGCGGTTCCTCACCAACGCGAAGTCGTTACCAACGGTAATGGGCGAACGCCTTGTTCGCCTCGGCCATCTTGTGCGTGTCCTCGCGCTTCTTCACCGCGCCGCCCTTCAGGTTGAAGGCGTCGATGATCTCGCCCGCGAGCTTTTCTTTCATCGAGTGGCCGGAGCGCGAACGCGAGTACTGCAACAGCCAACGCATGGCCAACGCCGTACGACGCTCGGGGCGGACCTCGATCGGCACCTGGTAGTTCGAGCCGCCCACGCGACGCGACTTGACCTCGAGCGCCGGCTTGACGTTCTCCATCGCCTTCTTGAAGACGAGGATGGGATCTTTGTGCGTGCGGATCTTCACGATCTCGAGCGCGCCATAGAGGATCTGCTCGGCGGTGCTCTTCTTGCCACCGAGCATGATGGCGTTCACGAACTTCGTGAGGATTTGCTCGCCGTACAGGGGGTCCGGCAGAACCTTCCGCTTCGGGACTTCGCGCTTTCTGGGCATGGACAGCCTCCCTACTTCTTGGGCCGCTTCGCGCCGTACTTGGAGCGAGCCTGGCGACGGGCGTCGACCCCCGACGCGTCGAGCGTACCGCGGACGATGTGGTAGCGGACGCCGGGCAGATCCTTCACACGACCGCCGCGCACCATCACCATCGAGTGCTCCTGGAGGTTGTGTCCCTCGCCCGGGATGTAGGCCGTGACCTCGATCCCGTTGGTCAGGCGCACACGGGCAATCTTGCGCAGCGCCGAATTCGGCTTCTTGGGCGTCGTGGTGTACACACGCACGCACACCCCACGCCGCATCGGGTTGTTCTGAAGCGCCGGTGCCGTGGTCCGGTTCGCGATCTTTTCGCGTCCGTGTCTCACGAGCTGGTTGATGGTCGGCATGTCGTTCTCCGTCACGTACGACAAAAAAGCTTGGCGAGTGTACAAATCGAAGGCCAGGTGTCAAGGGGTTTTTGAAGGTCGCGCAACTCGGGGCGTTACGAGCGCCAGGATCGGGTCGGACGCAACTCGCGAGGTGCGGGAACCGCGCCGACGTGGTAGGTATGTGATTCACGGGAGGCTGGGACGGGGCACCATGGCGCGCGGGGTCGTGGCGATCGTGCTGACGATGGCGTGGCTCGGGATCGAGCCAGCGAGCCTTCACGCGCGCCCCGAGCCCCGATCGACGCTGGAGGCGCTCCCCTTCGATGTCACCGTCGGCTCCGCGCGCGCGCCCGTCCACGTGTTCGGCGTCGTCGATCTGGCCGTCGGGGGCGCGGAGACGACCCTGCACACGCTGGTGCGATTGTTCGCTCGAGCCGACGACGAGGGCCTCCGGGTCACCGTCCGACCGCGCCTCGATCCCGACTCCCCCGCCACCATCCGGGCGGCGCGCCTGCTGTTCGCGCTGCCCGAGGGTGCGCGTCGGCGCTGGCTGATCGAGCGGGTCGGGGCGCGCGACGAACCCGAAGCCCTCGCGGCGCGCCTCTGCGGTGGGTGGGACGCGCTTCAGGGCCAGGGAGACGCCCCGGAGACCGACTCCGCGTTGATCGGGGTGCTCCAGGAGCAGGTTCGGCTCGGCGTCGGGCCCACCGACGCGATCTTCGTGAACGGCGCCCGGGTCGAGCCGCCTTTCGGAGAGCAGGCCGTCCTGTTCGTGGCGCGCCGGCTGGGGAAGGCGGGGCACGCCGTTCCCCCGGCCCAGGCCGAGGAGATCGGGCCGCTCGCGCTGGAGCCGGGGCCGGCAGGTGCGCCGCTTGCCCTGATCGTGTTCCTCGACGTACGCGACCCGCACTCGCGGCGTCTCGCACGGCACGTGAGCGAATTCATGCGACGCAGCGCTCTCGCCCCAGGCTGCGCGTTGCACGTTGCAGCGTTTCCGCGCGACCGGCACGCCGAGGCGTACGGCCTGGCGGCCCTGGCCCATTGCGCGCAGGCCGAGGCCCGACCCGCCGACGTGCTCGACGGACTGTTCGGAGGACCCTGCGAGGACCCCGATGTCGACGCCGCGATCCTGGGCGCGATGCTCGGCCTGGGCCCGGACGGGGGCGCGCGTCTGGCGGCGTGCGCGGCCGCGTCGACAACCGCGGAGGCCGTGCTTGCCGAGCGCGCGGCCGCCCGCCAGGCGGGTGTACGCGGACCACCGGCGGTCTTCCTCGGCGGGCGGCGGCTGCTCCCTCGCAGCCGGGGATTCTCACGCCCCTTCCTCGAGGAGGTGATCGTCAGCTACTATCAACGCACCTGGGTGTTGCCCGAGGGGTCGCGACTCGGCGATGACGGCACCCGCTCCGCCACCCCGGGATCCGAACGGAGGAACCCATGATTCCTGCTCTGCGTCACCCCCGAGGCCTGGCCGTCGCGGCCCTCTGCCTGGCCCTGGCGCTGGCGTGCGCCAAGGGCGATCCCCGTCACGCCGACCTCGAGAAGACGCTGCGGGCGTTCGCGGCGGCGACCGCGGCCAACGACAGCGCCGGGCTGCTGCAACTCCTCGACGCGAGCGCGCGAACGCAGCTCGAGGCCATCGTGAAGGGCGGCGCGCAGCTGAAGGCCACGGCGGGCGCTTTCCAGGACGAGGTCGATCGCGAACTGGCGCTCGCGTGGATCGAGGACGCGCGCGTACCCACCGACAGCGACGCCGGGGACGCCCTCACGAGCCTGCTGAAGCACCGGGTCACGCTGGAGCTCTCGAGGGAGGTCCGCTCGGGGCTGTCGGTCGCCCGCTTCGAAGAGACCCCCGACGGCAAGGTGCGGATCTCGACCACCGGCGGGAGCACCTGGGATCTGGTGCGCACCCCCGAGGGGTTGCGCGTCGTGCTCTCCGACGCCGACCGTACGCGGCTGAAGGCGCTCGAAGAGCGCATCGGAGTGCTGAAGGAGCGCCTGGCCACGTGGAAGGCCGAGCGAGAGCACCTGCGCGCGGGGCAGGCGATGTAGTTGGGGCAATTCGTGAATTGCCCCTACACACCGGTATGTAGGGGCGGTTCACGAACCGCCCTGGGCCCAGGTCGGGCAGCGTGGTTCACGCCCCGGGCGTCTCGTCCCAGCGGCGGGAGAGCTCGTCTTCTCGTCGCACGCGGTCGCCCTCGGCGATCTCGGCGGCGACCTTGCTGAGGGCCTGCAGGGCCCCCCAATAGCGCTCGGTGACGGTCGTCAGCAGCCGCGAGTGGATGAAGCGCCTGGGCTCCTGGTAGACGGGGGCCTCGGCGGGCGGCTTCAGGTGGAACTCTCGGGCCACCTGCGAGACGGCGTCGGCCACGCCTCCGACGACGGCCCAGACGCGCGCGTTGGCGGCCAGGCCCCGGGGTTCGGGCGGAAGGTCTCCGGGCTCGAGCCACAGCGCCTCGTCGGCCAGCGCGGTCAGGATGCGGTCGCGCGCCTGTCGCGCCACCTCGGCCGTTCGACCCTTGAGCGTCGCCAGGCTCGCGTCGGTCATGGCGCCGGCCGCCTCGACGTCGGCCAGGAAGACCTCCTTCACCTTGCGCGTCACGAAGACCTCGAGGTCTTCGGCCAGGATGTCGCGGGCCTCTTCGGCCAGCTCGAGCACCTTGGCGCGATGGTAGGCGAGCTCGGACTCGAGCCTCGCGCGCACGTCGTCGGTCGGCATGGGGCACCTCGGTTCGTCTTGCTCGTAACAGCCTAGCGCGCCGCGGGGGCGGGGGTCAAGGGTAGCCAAGGGAGGGGCGCGTGTGGTAGGCAACGCGGGAGAAGGAAGGCCCACGATGCGCGATCCCTCCGCAACCGACGCGCCCACCTGGCAGGACCGGTTGCGCGCTTCCCGGTGGCGAGAGCGGTCGCTCTCCGACGCCCTGGGGCTGCCGCCGCCCTCACCGGCCGAGGAGGAGGTCGCGCGCCGCTACCCGGTGGCCCTGCCGCCGGGGCTGGTCGATCTGCTCCGCGACAGCCCCGATCGCGCGCGCCTGGCGCGCCAGTTCCTGCCGTCGGCCGACGAGCTGGACGATGGCTTTCCGGCCGACCCCCTGGCCGAAGAGGCCATGATGCCGGTGCCCGGGCTCGTGCAGCGCTACCCCGACCGGGTGGTCCTGCTGGCCACCAACGCGTGCGCCGCGTACTGCCGCCACTGCACGCGCAAGCGCCGCGTCGGGCATCGGGCCCCCACGTGGCTGGGACACCGCGCCGAGGTGGCGGCCTGGCTGCGCGCCCACCCCGAGGTGCGCGACGTGCTCGTGTCCGGGGGCGACCCGCTCATTCTGCCCGATCGCACGCTCGACGCCCTGCTCGGCGACCTCGACGAGCTCTCCCACCTCGACGTCGTGCGCGTCGGCACACGTGTACCGATCGTCCTGCCCGAGCGCGTCACGCCAGCGCTCGTGCGCCGGCTCTGCCGCTCGCGCCGCCTCTGGGTCAACACCCAGGTGAACCACCCCGCCGAGCTGACGCCGGCGGCCGGCGCGGCCCTGGCGAGCCTCGTCGACGCAGGCATCCCGGTCGGCAACCAGGCGGTGCTGCTCGCGGGCGTGAACGACGACGAGGCCACGCTCGAGGCGCTGTTCCGAGCGCTCGTGCGCCTGCGCGTTCGGCCCTACTACCTGTTCGTGTGCGAACCGGGCCGCGGCATCGGCCACTTCCGAACGTCGGTGGCGCGCGCCCTGGAGCTGATGTCGGCCTTGCGCGGACGCGTCTCGGGGCTGGCCCTGCCCACGCTCGCCATCGACCTGCCCGGCGGCGCCGGCAAGGTGGCGCTGGCCCCCGAGGCCGTGCTCGGCCGTGACGGCGCCGACCTGCTCGTTCGCTCGTGGCGTGGCGACATCGTGCGCTACCCTGACGCCTGCAACTAGGCTATCATCCGGCCGGCAGGGGAGACGAATGGCGTATCGATTCCTGGTGGTCGACCAAGACGCCGACATGGCGGGAAGCATCGAGATGATGCTGTCGGTGCTGGGACACGAGTGCCACGCGGTCACGGACTACAAGAGCCTCGGCCGCGAGCTGCGCCGCTTCGAGCCCCAGATCGTCTTCTACGAAGTGCAGGACGAACGGCCCCGCGCCCTCGAGCACCTCGTCGATCTCCGGATCAAGTACGCCGACAAGTCGTGGCTGTCCTTCCTGCTCCTGAACCTGCCCTACCCGGTCCCGGTGGTCCGCGAGTGGCTCGAGGCCACGTGCTCCGACGGCGTGGTGATGAAGCCGTTCCGCGTGACGACCGTGCTCCGCCTCGTCGAAGAGCGCATCCAGCGCATGAAGATCCTGGTCTGAACCGGAAAGAACTCCCGCTCCGCGGGTGATCTCTGCAGGAGGACGATGGCACTCAGCCGCGACGACATCGCGCGGGCCTACCGGGAGCATGGCTTCCGTGTGTTCCTCCGGGTCCGGCGCATCCTCGGCTCGGAGGCCGAGGCGCGCGACGTGCTGCAGGAGGTGTTCGTGACGCTGCTCGACCGCCGCTTCTTCGTGAGCGATCCGGAGCGCCTCGGTCCGTGGCTCCTGAAGGTCGGCACCAACCGCGCGCTGAACCGGCTGCGCGACCGGAGCTCCCGTGCGCGCATCCTCGACGGCCAGCGCCTCGTCGACCTCGAGGAGGCCCTCACGGCGGGGACGCCAACCGTTGTCGCTCGCGAGACGGTGCGTCTCCTGCTCGAATTGACCGATGCTCGCACCCGCGAGCTCGCTCTCGCGTATTTCTTCGACGGCTACACGCTGCCCGAGATCGCGACCCTCTACGAAACGCCGGTCACCACGGTGCACCGGCGCCTGCAGGCCTTCCTGGCCTCCAGCCGCAAGGTCCTCGAACACGACGGCGTGGGCGGAGGTGCCTCGTGAACCCCATCGACGCTTCGTTCACCCCCGATCCCCGAAGGCGCGGTCCCGACGACGAGACCGCGCGCGACGAGTTCCTGCAGGCCCATCCCCCCGAGGCCTTCCTGGCCGAGGTCGACGCGCTGAGGGCCGGCCGCCGGGCCCCATGGTTCCGACCGCTCGCGGTGAGCCTGGCCGCGGCAGGCCTGGCCGTGGCGGTGGTGACCGTGGGCGTGCCATCTCCCGACGACGGAGCGCGATCCAAGGGCAACGCGACCGTCGACACGAACCGGACAGCCACGGGCGAGGCCGCCCTCGGCTTCGTGGTGAAGCGCGCCGACCGGCAGCAGGCTGGAGCGGACGGGCAGGTGTGCCGGGCCGGCGACCAGCTGCGCCTGCTCGCGACGCAGCAGGCGTGGAGCTACGGGCTCGCCTTCAGCGTCGACGCCGCGGGCCACGTGGAGCCGCTGCTCGTGGGCCCCGACGGGAAGAGCCTGCCGCTGGCGCGCGGTCGCGACCTGCCCCTGCCGGGCGGCCGCGAGCTCGACGACTACGTGGGCCCCGAGTGGTACTGGCTCATCGTCTCGGAGCGCCCGTTGGAGCTCGCCGCGTCGGCCGCCGAGGCCAGGCGGTCCGTGCTGGATCACGTGGCCAGGGGCGGACGACCCGCCGACCTGGAGCTGACGGTGGAGGAGGGCGCACGTGCGCTGGGGTTCTGGATCGACAAGAGGTGATTGGGCTCGCGCGGCGCTGCTCGCGCTGCTCGCGCTGCTCGCGCCGTTCCAGGCCATCGCGGGCCCGGACGCGGGGCGCTTCGCCCTGGTCGTCGGCTCCAACCGGGGCGCGCCCGGCTCGCCCGACCTGCTCTACGCCCGCGACGACGCGGCGCTGGTGCACCGAGTGCTCGGTGAGCTGGGGGGCGTCCCCGACGCCAACCGCGTGTTGCTGGTCGACCCCGACGTCGACACGTTCCGTCGGGCCCTGACAGCCCTCGAGCGCCGCATCGCCGACGCCCGAGCCGGGGGTCGCGCCACGCAGCTCGTGCTCTATTATTCGGGCCACGCCACGACGCGCGGCCTGGAGCTCGGCGACGGCCTGCTGCCGCTCGAGGAGGTGAAGGCCGGGCTGCGCTCTTCGCAGGCCGAGCTGCGCATCGCCGTCATCGACGCCTGCTACAGCGGCGCCATCGCCCGCGTGAAGGGCTCGCGGCCCGTCGAGGCCTTCCCCCTGGCGCTCGACGAGCAGTTGGAGGACCACGAACGCGGCGTGAGCGGCTACGCCATCCTCACCTCGAGCTCGGCCCACGAGGTCTCGCAGGAGACCGATCTGCTGGGCGGCAGCGTATTCACGCACCACGTGCTGGCCGGGCTGCGCGGTGACGCCGACTACACCGGCGATCGGCGCGTGACGCTCGGCGAGTTGACCACGTACGCCCACGAACGCTCCCTCGCCGTCGACGCGGAGTGGCCCAACCCGCAGCACCCCACCGTCGATCTGGGGCTCCACGGCGCGGGCGACCCCGTGCTCACCGACCTGACCTCGGCCGGCGCCGCGCTCGTGCTGCCCGCCGGGCTCGAGGGCGGCGTCGTGGTGGTGCACCGCGACCGCGACTACCTGCTGGCCGACCTCACCAAGCGCGCCGGCGTGGCGCGTTCGCTGGCGGTGGAGCCCGGACGGCTCGACGTGTACGTGCGCGATGCCCACGGCGTGCGACTGGCGTCGCTCGACCTGGCGCGGGGAGACACCCGCGACGTGGGAGACCTGTCGTTCGAGCCGACGCCGCGAGTGGCCGTCCGTTCGAAGTCGCGCCACGGCGAGGTGGCCGTGGGCTTGGGGGTGCAGGGCTTCTCGTACCTCTCGCCCACCGTGCGTGGCGCGCTGATGCGCCCTCTCGCCGCGCTCGAGCTCGGGGTCGAGTGGCACCCCTGGGACGACCGCGCCTGGTATCTGCTCTCCCGGGTGTCGGGCGGGTACGCGGGGCAGACCGTGCACCACCGGGGCCTGGCGGTCGAGCAGCGCGTGGCGATGCTGGGCGGTCTGCTGGGCGGCGGCTGGGAGGCCTGGTGGCGGACCTTCCGCGCCTCGCCGTGGCTGGCGGGCGGCGTCCTGTGGGTCGACCGGCGCTTCTCGAGCCTGAACGAAAACGCCCCGGGGCCCCAGACCTCGGTCCAGGCGATGGCCGAAGGGGGCCTCACGCTGGGGTGGGCGCCCGTGCGCTTCGGCTCGCTGGCCTTGACGGGCGCGCTCGGCTACACACCCTTCCGCTCCGACGTGGCCTCCGTGCACCAGTTCTACACGCGCTTCGGCCTGCGGGCCGATGTCTGGTTCTGACCACCATGAAGAAACACGAGGTAGACCTTGCCGGCGGGATTGGTTTCCACTAGCATCACTCGACCGTTCCTTGAGGAGGAACCCATGGCGAAGAAGCTTTTCGTGACGTTGTTCGTGGGAGTGAGCCTGGCGGCGCTGGGGTGCGGGGCCGCCGGCGGCAAGGGCGCCGCCGAGGACAACCAGCCCCAGATCCAGGTCGATCCGTCCGAGGTTCAGTTCTCGATGCCGACGTTGTCGGTGGGCGACACCGGCGCGGTCGACATCGTGGTCACCAACGGCGGCACCAAGGCGTTGACGATCTCCAGCGTCGAGCTCGTCTATACGATCCCCGCGGGCGCCACCGAGCCCGAGCCCGCCATCCGCCTCGACGCCGCCGAGCTGCCCGAGCTGCCCGTGGCGGTCGGGCTGCCGGGGTCGGGCGAGAACGAGGCCCAGGTCATCTCGCTGCTGTTCACGCGCTACGACGACGAGATCGACCGCACGGCCGAGCTGCGCATCGTCTCCGACGACCCCGACAACAAGACCCTCGTCATCCCCATCTCGACCACGCGCCCGGCGCCCCTGCTGCGCGTCGTACCCGAGGCCCTCGACCTCGGCCAGGTCAGCCTCGACCAGACCACCGAGAAGGAGGCCACGCTCCGCAACTCGGGTACGGGCAACCTCGAGATCACGGGCTTCCTGTTCAAGAGCAACAACCCGAACTTCGCGCTCACGTTCGAGGCCCAGGTCTACACCCCCTCCGACCTGCAGGTCGAGCTCGCCACCGGCCTGACGCTCAAGCCCGATCAAGCCACCTTCCTGAAGGTGAGCTACACGGCCAAGGAGTCCACCCCCGCCGACGCCCAGATCGTCATCTTCTCGAACGATCCCAAGGCGCCGACCGGCACGGTCATCCAGGTCACGGCCAACCAGGAGGGCGCGTGCGTCGAGGTCGTGCCCGCCGAGGTCGACTTCGGGGGCAAGGTCCCGCCGAACCAGTACCTGCTGCCGGTCGAGCTGAAGAACTGCTCGTCGTCGAAGGTGCTGAACATCGCGAAGATCGACTTCGAGAACGGCATCGATCGCTGCGAGGGCCCGTTCTGCGTGCAGATCCCGGCCGAGCTCGGCAGCGGCGACTTCAACGCCACCAGCCCGCTGGTCGTGAACGCCGGCGACTCGATCATCGTGAACGTCATCTACGCGCCCTCCGGCGAGTCCGAGGTCGACGAGAACGGCCAGCCCGTCCGCGACCGGGCCAACCTGATCATCGAGTCGAACGCCTTCACCGCCACCACCCAGGTTCCGGTCAGCGGCTTCGGCATCCCCGACGATTGCCCCGTGGCGGTCATCCACATCGAAGAAGGCGAAGAGGTCATCCCGCAGACGGTGCTGCACCTGCACGGCGAGAACAGCTACTCGAACGCGGGCAACATCAACAAGTACGAGTGGTCGGTCGAGCAGCCCGCGCTGTCGGCCTCGAAGTTCGTGCCCACGCCCAGCTACCCCAGCCCCACCTTCGAGGCCAACGTGGCCGGCAAGTACGTGTTCAAGCTGAACGTCTGGGACGAGTACGGCCGCAAGAGCTGCTTCTCGGCCGAGGCCGTGGTCTTCGTGGTGCCCGACGAGGCCATCCACGTCGAGCTGCTCTGGACCAGCCCTGGCGACCCGAACCCCGACGACGAGGGCCCCACGGCCGGCACCGACCTCGATCTGCACTTCGCGCACCCGAACGCCAGCCAGTCCGATCTCGACGGCGACGGCAACAAGGACCCCTGGTTCGACCCGACCTGGGACACCTTCTGGTTCTACCCGCTGCAGAACTGGGGCAGCATCTCGTCGAACGACGACAACCCCAGCCTCGACCGCGACGACGTCGACGGCAACGGGCCCGAGAACATCAACCTCGACGTGCCCGAAGACGCCAAGACCTACGCCTTCGGCGTCAACTACTGGGACGACCACGGCTTCGGCACGGCCTTCGCCACGGTGCGCGTGTACATCTACGCGCAGCTCGTGTTCGAGGTGAAGGACGTCGTCATGTACGACCACGACATGTGGTGGTGCGGCTCGATCGACTGGCCGAGCGGCCAGGTCAAGTCGAAGATGTCGGCCAACGGCGGCTACTGGCTGACCCACGACTACCATCACCCGTTGTTCTACCAGCCCTGATCCCCGCCC
>CAZBRS010000092.1:12403-13716 GCA_964494475.1 uncultured Myxococcales bacterium
GATGACCTTTATAAAGGTTATGATGGGCCAGCAAGTGACCTTCATGCAGGTCATGCCAACCGAGCGGAGCTCATGGACGCGACGCGACTGCTCGACTCGCTGGGGCACTGGAACGCGTGGGGCGATCGCCCGCTGCGGACCGGAGTACCCCGAAGCCTGGGTCCGACCCTGGCGCCCTGGCTCGACCGCTTCGAGACCCTGGCCGTGTGCGGGCTCAGGCGCGCAGGGAAGACCACGCTGCTGCGCCAGCTTGCGGCCTCGCTGCTGGCCGCGGGCCTGCCCGCCCGCGAGACGCTGTTCGTCAGCTTCGAAGAGCCCGTCTTCCTCGAGACCACGCTGACGGCGCGTACGCTCGACGAGGTGGTCGACACCTACCGCGAGCATCTGCGCCCGCAGGGCGTTCCCACCTTCTTCCTCGACGAGATCCAGAACGTCGCGGGCTGGGCGTCGTGGGTCCGGTCGTGGACCGAGAACCGCCGCGCGCACGTGGTCGTGAGCGGCTCGTCGAGCCGACTGCTGGAGCCCGAACTCTCGACGCTGCTCACGGGCCGCAACCGCACGGCGACCCTGTGGCCGCTGTCCTTCGCGGAGTTCCTGCGCTTCCGCGACCGGCCGCTCCCAGCCGGGCCGCTCGACCTCCACGCGGGCACGCTGCGTCCGCTGCTCCTCGAGTTCCTGCGCTACGGCGGCCTGCCCGAGGTGGTGCTGGCCGACGAAGGGCTGCGCGACACGATGCTGAAGCAGGTCTTCCGCGACATCCTGTACCGCGACGTGGTGAGCCGGCACGCAGTTCGCGACGTGCGGGCCCTCGAGCAGGTCGCCCACCACCTGCTGGTGCACACGGGCGCGCTGGTCACCTACAACCGCATGAAGAACCTGTACGGGCTGGCCATGGACCAGGTGCGCTCGTACACGAAGTACCTCGACGAGAGCTACCTGGTGCGCGAAGTACCTCGCTTCTCCTACAAGGTCTCGGAGCAGGCCCGCGCCCCCCGCAAGGTGTACGCCGTCGACCTCGGGCTCCGCAACGCCGTGTCGTTCCGCTTCTCGGAGGACCTCGGTCGGCTGGCCGAGACGGCCGTGTTCCTGCACCTGGTGCGCGACGAGGACGTACGCCTCTTCTACCACCAGGGCCGGGGCGAATGCGACTTCGTGGTCTGGCGGGCCGACCGCGCCCTGGCTGCCGTGCAGGTCTGCTACGAGCAAGGCCCCCTGCCCGCTCGCGAGGTGGCCGGGCTCGTCGAGGCCTGCAAGGCGCTCGGCCTCGCCGAGGGGACGGTGATCACCGATCGCGAAGAGGCGACCGAAACCGT
>CAZBRS010000093.1:0-13354 GCA_964494475.1 uncultured Myxococcales bacterium
GCAACCTGGCCGAGGTGGGCCGGCGCTTCGGCCGCGATCGGCGCCAGGTCTATCGGTGGCTCGTGCGCTACGGCCTGCCGCGGGATTGAACGGTCGTCAGTACATGCGCCGCCCCGGGGGGTCGGGCTGGTCCAGGCTCCACGAGTCGAGCGTGCGGTTCAGCTCGTCCCAGCGTCCGGACGCCGTCTCGAGCAGCGCCTCGGTGCCTGCCCGTCCGTCGCCGAAGGCCAGCCACGCCACGGTCGCGAGGGCCAGCAGCGTGGCCGCGAAGCCCAGCACGCGCCTCGTCCACCGGGCGCGGGTCAGCCCGCGGGACTCGGCGCGGTCCAGGTCGCGCCGCGCGCGCAGGCGCTCGTCGTTTCGGAGATCGCCCGGAGCGTCGGGGCGTTGCCCCCACGAGAGCTCGTCGCCGCGGTGCAGCTCGTAGGTTCCCTCGAACGTCCGGCGGCGGTCGTCGGACGGTGGCTCCTGGTCGTCCCCCTCGTCGGCCAACGGCGCGCCCAGGGAGAACGACGGGAGCGCGGAGGACCCCGCCGGCGCCGGCGGGAGGCGGGCGGGACCCGGCGCGGCGACCTCGAGGGTCTCGGTGGGCAAGGCGCGTCGGGGCGCGCGGCCTGCGCGAAGCCCGGCCAGCAGCGGGTCGATCGCGGCCACCACCGCCGCGGCGGTCGATGGGCGCCGATCGGGCTCCTTGGCCAGCAGGACGGCCAGCAACGCCTCGGTCCCCGCGCTCACGGCGACCGGCGGAGACCGTTCGCCGAGGGCCCGCGGGACCTCGTTCAGGTGCTTCAGCAACAGCTTGCCGAACGACGGCGCGTCGAAGGGCCGTGCCCCGCAGAGCATCTCGTGCAACATCACGCCCAGCGCGTACAGGTCGGCCCTCGGATCGACCGGGTCGCCCAGGATGGCCTCGGGCGAGAGGTAGGCGGGGGTGCCCACCACGTGGCCGGTGTGCGTCTGCACGGAGTCGGCCCCCTCGACGTCGCTCAGGGCAGGAGGGACGTCGAGGCGCCGCGCCACGCCGAGATCGAGCAGCGTGACCGCTTCGGTGCCGCCGATCCCCGAGACGAGCAGGTTCGACGGCTTCAGGTCGCGGTGCACGACGCCCGCGGCGTGCACATCGGCCAGCGCCAGCGCCACCTCGCGCGCCAGCGCCAGCGCGCGCACTTCGGTCAGGTGGCCTTCGCAGGCCAGGATTTCGGCCAGCGACCTTCCGTCCACGTAGTCGAGCACCAGCACCAGGCGCCCCTCGTCGGTGCGGGTCGTTCCCAGCACCTGCCGAACCCGCGGGCTACGAACCCGCGCTCCGACCTTCAGCTCGCCGAGGAAGCGCGCAACCTGCTCCGGCGACTCGGCGTGCTCGGGTCGAATGACCTTGAGGACCACGACCCGGCCGGTTTCGGCGTCCTCGGCGCGGTACACGAGGCCGGTGCCCCCTTCGCCGAGCGTGCCGGTCACCAGGTAACGGCCTTCCAGCGCCGCCCCGGGCGCGAGGCGGTGTTCGCCTGCGCGCACGAGGCCCGTGCCGTCGAAGGGGCACAGGCGGTAGGCGTCGTCGAACGTTCGTCCGCAGGCGGGGCAGAGGGTGCTCATGGGGGCGAGACTACAACGATTGGTGGCCGAAAGGCTACCCGATGCGGGCCAGGACCTCGCGCGCCAGGGCCCGGAAGGCCTCGGCGGCCGCGCTCTTCGGGTCGTACTGCACCAGGGGCAACCCGTGGAACTGGGCCTTCTGGATGGCGCTGGTCGAGGGGATGCACGCGCCGAGCACCGCGTCGCCGTAGCGCTTGGCGAGCTCGGCCTGGATGGGGGCGTTCACGGTGCTGAGGCGCTTGTCGAAGCGGTTCACCACCAGGCCGGCCAGGGACAGTTGGTGTCCCAAGCGGTCCTCGATGGTCTCGATGGCCTCGAGGATGTCCTCGACGCCCTGCAGGGCCAGCGACGACAGGTCGAGCGGCAGCAGGCAGAAGTCCGACGCCACCAGGGCCGCGACGGTCAGGTTGCCGAGGTTCGGCGGCGTGTCGAGCAGGATGAGGTCGAAGTGCGTGCGCGTGATGCGCAGCAGGTTCCGGAGCGTGAACTCCTTGCCGATCTTGGTCGACAGCAGCCCCTCGGCGTCGTTCAGGCCGTCGTCGGCGTGCACCATGTACAGGTTGTCGATGGCGGTCGGCACCACGGCCTCGAGCAGCTCGCGCTTGCGGTCGAGCAGCAGCTCCGAGAACGGCACGGCCGCAGCGCCCTGGGCGAGCGAGTGCGAGCTGGCCCTGGCGTGACCCTGCGGGTCGAGGTCGACCAGCAGCACCTTCTTGCCGAACTCGGCGGCCAGCGTGGCGGCCAGGTTCAGCGAGAGCGTGGTCTTGCCCACGCCGCCCTTGCGGGTGGTGATGCCCACGACGCGCGCGAAGCGATTGCCCGGCGCCAGGCTCGGGCCGGTCTGGAGCAGCGTACGGATGCCCTCGGCGAAGAGGCCCATGGAGCCCTCGTGATGGTCGTCTCCGAGGCCCATCATGCGGCGTCCGCGGGTCCTGTCAAAAAACCAGGCCGCGCCGCCTTGGCAAGCGGCCCGGCGCCCGGTAAGCTCCGTCCCATGGCGCGTCGTCTGCTCGTCCTCGTGCTCGTGCTCCTGGCCCTGGCGGCGGTGCGCCCGTACGTCCCCGGGCTGCACACGGCCAACGAGTACGCTCGCCTCTACGCCACGCTGGCCCTGGCCGAGTTCGGCTCGGCCGGGCTCGAGCCCGTGTTCGATCGCTTCTCGCCCGATTGGCGCGAGCACGACAGGCCCCCCAACGCCGACGTGGCGAAGGTCGACGGGCGCTACACCCTCGACAAGGCGCCGCTGCCCTCGCTGGCGGCCGTCCCGTTGCACCTGGTCCTGAAGCGCCTGTTCGACCCCTGGGCCCACCCCGACTGGGAGGTGGCCGTCTTCGCCGCCGTCTTCGGGGGGCTCCCGCTGCTCGTCTTTCTCTTCCTGGCCGTGCGCCGCGAGTCGCCTGCCGTCGACGCCGCGGCCCTGCTGCTGGCGGTCGGCTCTCCCCTGCTCATCTACGCGGGGCTCTGGTTCGGGCACCTGACCGCCGGCCTCGTGGCCTACGGCGGCTACGCCCTGCTGAAGCGCGAGCGCGCCTTCTGGGGGGGCCTGCTGCTCGGCGCGGCCGTGCTCTGCGATTATCCAGCGGCGGCCGTGTCCGGCACGGTGCTCGGCGTGTACGCGCTGACGCGACGGCCCGATCGGGGGCTGGTGCTGGCCGCGGCCGGGTTCGCGCTCGCGGCCGCGGGGCAGGTGGCCTACAACGTCGCGGCGTTCGGTGATCCGTTCACCTTCGCCTACGCCCACAAGGCGGCGCCCGAGTTCCAGCGCATCCACGGCACGGGCGTGCTGGGGGTCACCTGGCCCACGGCCGAGCGGCTGTTCGGCGTGCTGCTCTCGCCCGCGCGGGGCCTGCTCTTCCTCGCGCCCTTGTTCGTGTTCGCCCTGCCGGGCGCGATCCTCGCGGCTCGCGACGCGGGGCAACCCTGGCGCGAGCGGCTGCTGCCGCTGGCGCTGCTGGCTGCCGTGCCCGCGGCGGTGGCGGGCTTCGTCGACTGGAAGGCCGGCAACTGCACGGGTCCCCGGCACCTGGTCTCGCTGCTCCCCTTCCTGGTGGGGCCCACGGCCCTGGCCGTCGAGCGGCTGGCGGCGTCGCCGCGCGTGCTCGTGCGCGCCCTGCCCCTGGCCCTCGGCGCGGTGGGGGTGTCCCTCACCTGGCTCGCGTGGTTCACGTTCCCCTACCTCTCGACCGCGCTCGCGAACCCCCTGCTGCACCAGGCGCTGCCGCTCCTGGTCGACGGCTGCGTCGCGCCCCCCTGGCTCGAGGCTCCCCCGGCGGCCGCGCTGGCGGCGGGGCTGGCCGTGCCCCTGCTCGTGGTGGTCGCCGCCGGTCTGTGGCTCGGCCAGGGGCTGCCGGGGCGAGCGCGCGCGGGTCTGGTGCTCGCGGGGCTGGTCGTCGGCTTGCTGGTCGTGGGCGGGCTCGCGCGGCTCGGCGCGGGCGCCCCCGACGAGGCCTCGATTGCGGGGCGCGAGGCCGCCATGGTACAGTCCCTCCGCGATTGCCCGCGCACGACCACGGCGCGCGATCTGGTGACGGCCCTGGCTCCGGGCCCCGCGGCCGCACCGAACCCGCCCCCGAAGGAGAACCCATGAGCTCCGATCTCCTGCGGTTCGACCGCTTCCAGCGCCTGATGTCCGGCGCCCGCAAGCTGACCGGCGAGGGCCAGGAGGGCTCGCACACCGACGTGTTCCGCTTCGACGCCGAGGCCGTGGCCGCCGGGCTCGCGGGGCTGCCCGAGGCTCGCGACGCCGCGCGCGACCAGCGCCTGACCGCGTGGATCGCCGAGCGCTACCTGGTCAAGAAGGGCAAGATCGAGTACTTCGCCCAGCCGCTGCTCAGCTCCGAGCCCACGCGCGTCCGGCGCAGCACGGTCAGTTGGGTCTTCGGCCCGCTCGGCTTCAGCGTGCTGCCCACGTTCGAGAAGGTCCTGGCCGACGCCACCGAGGCGGCGCGCGTGTTGCCGTACTTCGGCTACGGTCCGCTCGAGGGGCACTTCGCGCCCGATCTGGTCGAGGCCCTCGAGACGGGCTGCTCCGACGAGGGACCGGCGCCGAACCGCCAGGCCGTGCTGGTGCGCACCTTCCTCGACGGCGCCGACCTCACCGAGACCGCGTACCGCATCCTCGACGCCGATCCGTTCTTCCACGACCCGGTGGTCGACGCCGAGGGGCTGGCCGAGTTCCAGCGCCACGTGCGTCGCAACCCGTTGACGCCGTCCATGGAGGAGCGCTTCGCCGACTTCTTCGAGAACCCCATCACGGTGGGCGTGCGCGACACGCTGCGCTGGCTCAAGGGCTCGCGGCACCCCCGCATGCCCTGGCCGCGCGCTCGGGGCTTGCTGCGCGGCGCCTTCGACCGCTGGGGTCACGAGTCGTTCGTGCTGCCCGAGATCACCTACTACACCTACGACACCGAGCGCACGGCCGTCGACCTGGCCGGCTTGTTCGAGCGCAACGCCGAGGTGGCGCGCGCCTTCGCGGCCGACCTCGAGGGGCGCCTGCCGACCTCGGCCCAGGGGCCGTTCCGAGCGCACGGAGCCATGCGCCTGGCCTTCCAGTTGCTCGACTTCCACACCGACTACCGGCTGTACGAGGTCGAGCCCTACGCGGGCTTCCTGTCGGCGTCGTCGGCGCGCGCCGCCGGGCGCCTGGGGCTCGCGCTGGTGCTCGAGACCGCCGGGCTGCCCGTGCCGGGCGAGGGCAACCTCGATCTGGCGCGCCTGCCGCGCTACCACACCGGCCTGGCCGAGTGGTTCAAGGCCGTGCCGGCCCGCGATCGCGCCTTGCTGTTCGATCGGCTGGGCGGCGCGCTGGCCGCGTACCGGCGCCGGGGCGGCGTACGTGCACCGGGCGGGGGCGTCACACGCTTCGAGCGCATCCCCCGCACGTTCTACACCTTCCAGCAGCGCGCCGACCTGCCGTCGCCGGGCGGCCGCGTGCGGCGCTTGATGACCATCCACGACCTGCAGAAGCCCGAGAACGCGCACGTCTGGACGCGCTACCCCGAGCTCTCCGAGAAGCTGGCCGTGTTCTTCACGCTGGTCTACCGTCACTTCGAGGACACCGGGTACATCGCCGACCTCCGCCCCCGCGACTCGGGCCGCGACATCTTCATCTACGGCCTGTGGGGCACGGTCACCGAGAACCTGATGGTGGTCGAGGAGGAGGTGGGGGGCCGCGAGCAGGTGCGCGTGGTCTTCGTCGACAACCGCGACCAGTTCAAGGACTTCCGGGGCGAGGAGGATCGACGCCACCCCATCGGCATGGCCAAGTACGCCATGCGTCTCGTCTATCCCATCATCGAGCCCGCCCTGGTGCGCTCGGTCGGCGTGTTCGTCGAAGAGCTGCGCAAGCGCGAGGAGGGCGAGGTCGAGCGCGGGCCGAAGGGGCTGGTCGACGTGCTCGACCAGGGGCTCGACATCGCGCGCAAGGTGGCCAAGGACTCGGTCGAGCAGACCTTCGTGGGCACCAAGGCGGCGGTCGACGACCTGATCGACGACGCCCACACCGGCGCCAAGCGCGCCCTCGGCGCGGTGGCCGACCGCGAGGTGCCGGCCCTGCACGGCGGGCGGACCGAGCCCCCCCGCGAGTGAGCATGCGAGCGCTGCCTGCCCTGCGAGCGCTGTCCGTCCTGCTCGCGCTCGTCGTCGCGCTCGTCGGGGTGCGCCCCGCGCAGGGCGCCGACGCCCGACGCGCGATCCCCCCCGAGGCCGCCGCGGTCCTCGATCGCGCGCTCAGCGGCTTGCCGGCCTCCATCACCGTCGGCGACGTGGCCATCGCCCGCGACACCGTTCGCCTCAACGCCTGTCGGGCCGCCGAGCCCGGCGCGTGCGTCGAGCTCACGCTCAGCGATCCCCTCGGCGACTGCTCGGGCGCCGTGCACGGCCCCTGGTGCGTGCTCGCGAGCCCGGCCGGGGGCGTCGACGACGTACGCGCGCCCCTGCTGGCGGCGCTCGGGGGCCTGTCCGACGCCGACGTATGGCGCGAGATCCCTCCGGATCCGCACCTCGATCCTGCGGCGCGCCAGGCCTCGGGGCCCAGGTGGGTGCCGGCCTCCGACGATCTGGGGCCGGCGCTGGGGCGTGTCGACGCGGCCCTGCCACGCTGGGTCGTGGCGCTCGCCGCGGTGGTCGTGCCCCTGGCGCTGGGGTTGTTGCTCGGCCTCGCGCTGCGGCGCCTGCTCCGACGGCGCGTGGGGCCCGGCTGGGGCCTGCTGCTCGCCGCGGCGCCGTTCGGGCTGTGGCCGGTCCTCGACCCCACGCGCGTGCCGCTCGGCCTCGCCGACGAGGTGCTGCTGCTCGGCACGCTGGGGCTCGGGCTGGCCGTCGGCGGCGCGGCCGACCTGTCGCGCCGCGGGTTCGCCAGGCTCGGGTTGACCCTCGGCGCGTCGTTGCTCGCGCTGCTCCTGTTCGAGGGCGTGGCCCGCGTGGCGCTCCCGCGTCCGCCCGCCTTCGCCGATCCGGCGGGCCAGTCGCTGTTCTTCCTGCCCGAGTCGACCGGCCGGGGGTTCTTCGGTGACGTCATCTGTCGGGCGGTCTACCCCGGGCACTACCCCGAGCTCTTCGAGGCCCGCTCCCGCCCGGCCCAGGGCGCCGAGCGCGTCGTGCTGCACGTCGGCGACTCGATGGCCGCCGGGTACGGGTTGCGGGCCGACGGCGACTACTTCGGCGGGGGAGAGCCGGAGGCCTATCCCGTGCTGTTGAACGGGTCCGAGGCGAGCGTCGTGCACGTGAACGCCGCCATCCCCACGGCGGGCCTCGACCACTACCTGCTCATCGTGCGCGCCTGGCTCCCGCGCCTGCGCGTGAGCGGGGTGGTCGTCCACTTCTTCCTCGGCAACGATCTCAGCGACATCGACGCCGGGTCCATCTGCTGCCGCGAAGAGACCTGGCTGGTCTACGGTGCCGACGGCCCCCGCGCCCGCTGCCCCGAACCGCAGACGGGACTCGCGCCCCTCGCGACGCCCCGGCGCGCACGGGGGCCCTTCCTGGCGCGCCTGCTCGCGCCCTGGTCCGAGGCCGCCGCGCACGCGCTGCTGGCGTTCGACCGGCTCTTCGGCGCGCGCCTGCCGGCCGACGACGCCGTCACGCGGCGCACCCACCTCGAGGCCATCTTCGCGGCCCTGAAAGCCGACTGCGACCGAGCCGGCGTGCCCCTGGCGCTGGTGATCGTGCCCTACCGCTGGGCCCTCGAGGAGCCCGACCCGCAGGCCAGCGAGGCCTGGAGGCTGCGCGAGACGCTGCTGGCCGAGGGCGCGAAGCTCGGCGTCGCGGTGCTCGACCCGTGGATGGACTTCGAGGCGGCCGTGAAGGCCGGCGGTGAGGAGGCCTCGTGGTACGCGAGCCTGGTGCCCCGTGACATCCACTTCAGCGCGAAGGGCAATCGCTGGATGGCCGACTGGCTGGCGCCGCGCCTCGCGGCCGCGCTGCGCCTCAGGCCTTGATCAGCCCGAGCACCGCCTTCTTCACCAACGCCCGGACGATCTGCACCTTGAAGGCGTTGCCCGCCAGGGGCTGCACGCCTCGCACGGCGATCGACGCGGCCACCTCGGCCACCTCCTCGGCGGGCTCCTTGCCCACCAGGAACTCCTCGACCTCGCGGGCGCGCAGGGGCGTCGGGGCCACGGCGCCCAGCGCCACGCGGGCCGACGTGATCTTGCCGCGCTTCAGGGTGAGGACGCTGGCCACGCCCACGATCGGGAAGTCGATGGCGTTTCGAACGCGGAACTTCTGGTAGCCCTGGATCGCGCCCGCGGGCGGCGTGGGGACGGACACGCCCGTCACGAGCTCGCCCTCGGCCAGGCGCGTGCTGGTGTGCGTGCCCGTGCCGAAGAAGTCTTCGGCCGCGAACGTGCGCGCGGTGGTCTCGATGGTGGCGTCGAGGGCGATGAGCGCGGGCGCCAGGTCGGAGGCGTTGACCGCGACGCAGCCGCAGTTGAGGCAGCGGCCGGCCTCGATCTCGACGTCGCGCAGCGTGATCGTGCTCGTGTCTTCGAGGTCGATGGTGCGGGAACCCAGGGGGCGCCACGGGGCGAAGGCCGCCGGCGAGGCCGTGAGCGCGGGCACGTTCACGTCGGCGCCGGACGAGGCCCCGTCGATCTCGCTCTTGAGCCCCTTTCCGCCGAGGTCGGCGTCGAGCGACAGCGCCGCGCGCTTGCCCGCCGCGATGCCGGCGATGACGGTCGACGCGCCGGTCACGAGGTCGCCGCCCGCGTAGACGTGAGCAAGGCTGGTGGCCTGCGTGTCGGGGTCGGCCGCCAGCGCGCCGCGCGCGGTCGCGAGCTCGGGGCCCGCCCACGACAGGTCGGGGCCCTGGCCGATGGCCACCAGCACGCAGTCGGCCTTCACGGCGGTCGTGGTGGCCGGGTCGAACGAGGGCCGGAAGCGCCCGTCGGCGTCGAAGACCGACGTGCAGCGCACGAGCTCCAGGCCCGCCAGCTTGCCCGCGCGCACCAGCACCTTGCGCGGCCCGAACGACGGCAGCAGCTCGATCTTCTCTTCGAGGGCCTGCTCGAGGTCCTCGGGGATGGCGGGCATGGCGTCGCGTGCCTCGAGGCACGCCATGGTCACCTTGCCGGCGCCCAGGCGCAGCGCCGAGATGGCCACGTCGACCGCCACGCTGCCGCCGCCGATGACCAGCACGTGCTTGCCGGGCACGGCGCGGTCGCCGGTGGCCACGCCCTGCAGGAAGTCGAGGCCCGAGCCGAGCAGCTCCTCGTGCTCGAGGCCGAGGGTGCGCTGCTTCCATCCGCCCGTGCCCAGGAACACGCCGTCGTAGCCCTTGCGCAGCTCTTTCAGCGTGAGGTTGCCGCCCAGTTCGGCGTGCTGCACGAACGTGATGCCCATGGCCACGAACGCGTCGATCTGCCGCGCCAGCACGTCCTTGGGCAGGCGGTAGGCCGGGATGCTGTAGCGGAGCATGCCCCCGGGCTCGGCCATGCGGTCGTACACCGTGACGGCGTGTCCGGCCTTGCGCAGGTAGTAGGCCGCCGCCAACCCGGCGGGGCCCGCGCCCACGACGGCGATCTTCTTGCCGCTCTCCTTCTTCGGTGCCTTCAGGAACGTGCCCGCGTGCTCGAGCACGTGGTCGCCCAGGAAGCGCTCGATGTCGCGGGTCGCCACGGGCTCGTCGAACTCGACGCGGCTGCAGTGCGACTGGCAGTCGTGCGGGCACACGCGCCCCGTGATGGCGGGCAGGGGGTTGTTCTCGAGGAGCATGCGGGCCGCCAGGGCGAGCTCGCCGCTCCGCATCTTCTCGAGGTAGAACGGGATGGCCACGTGGGCCGGGCAGCCCTGGGAGCACCCCGGCGCGCACGAGCGCGCGGCCCCGAAGATGGAGTGGTAGCGGTTGTCGCCGAGGATGGCTCCGCAGATGTCGCCGCCCTTGCGCAGGCAGTCGAACAGGTTCTCGGGCGTGCGGTAGTACCAGCAGCGGGGCTCCTGGCAGAGGTTGCCGCCCACCGTGGCCATGTTGCGGATCTGCGGGCTCGCCACCGAGCGCGCGGCCTCGGCCAGGGCGCCGAAGCCCTCGCGGACGGCCGGGTGGGTCGCGACGTCGGCCAGCCGGGTCAGCGCGCCGACCTTCAGGCCCTTCTTTCCGACCTTCACGTCGGCCAGGCCCTGGATGGGCTTCACGTCGACCAGCACGTCGGGGTAGCTGGCGTGGATGTTGTCCTTGAGCACGCCCAGCAGATCGGTGCCCCCCGCGACGACGGCCGTGCGGAGGCCGGGCTTCGTGGCGAGCGCCATGGCCTGCTTCAGGGTGGTGGCGGTCTTGTGTTCGAGCTTGCGGATGGCCATGGTCACCTCCCGGCCTTGCCGAGGGCCGCCAGGACCTTCTCGGGCTTCACGGGGATCTCGTCGATGCGCTCGCCGATGGCGTTGTAGATGGCGTTCAGGATGGCCCGCGGGGCGCACGTGAGCGTGCCCTCGCCGATGCCGCAGGCGCCGTACTCGCCGCCGCCGCGCCACACCTCCAGCAGGATGGGGTCGATCTCGGGCATGTCGGCCATGGTCGGGATCTTGTAGTCGATCCAGTTGAAGTTCAACGGGATGCCCGTGGCCTCGTCGTAGATGATCTCCTCGGTCAGGGCCTCGCCCAGGCCGGTCGTCTGGCCGCCGATCTGCTGGGCCTCGGCGCCCGAGGCGTACATGACGGTGCCGCAGTCGTTGACCACGGACATGTTCAGCGTCTGCACGCGGCCCGTGGCGGTGTCGACCTCGACCTCGGCGAAGGTCACGATGTAGGGCACGCCCGTGCGCTCGGCCAGGGGCGGCCGGCTCATCTTGACCGCGATGGGCAGCAGGGGCGGCACCATCAGCACGTCCTTGACGCGCTTGCCCTTCTTCGGAGCGGCCTTCACGAACACGCGGCCGTCGGCCACGTCGAGCTCGTCGGCCCCGACCCCGAACTGCGGCGCGGCGCGCTCGAGCACCTTCTGCTTCAGCTCCTTCGCCGCCACGGCCATGACCTCGCTCTGCAGGTACGAGACCGCGCTGTCGGTCTGCACGCAGTCCTTGAGCGAGACGTTGGTGTCGATGACCGACACCCAGTGGATGTCGGCCGGCGTGAGGCCCAGGAAGCCGAGCGCCTCGGCGCAGCCGAGCACGTTGCACGTGTTCGAGCCCGTGCCGGTCTCGACCGTCGGCGCGTCGAGGATGACCGAGCCGTCGGGGTTCAGGGTCATGCCCACCTGCACCTCGCCGCGCCGGATCTCCTGCCACTCGGCGTGCCAGCCGGGGTGGAACGAGAAGCCCACGCCGCGCTTCTTCGTGCCCTCGAACGTCGGGCCCTGGCCCGGCGCGTGGCGCTTCTCCTTCCAGCCGATGCGGTCGGCGCCCGCGTGCAGCACGTTCGTGAGGCTCTTGTTGGGGAGGCCCTCCCACTCGTGCCCGAAGTTCTTGAGGCACAGGTCGATGGGGTCCAGGCCCAGCTTCTCGGCCAGCAGATCGACCATGTGGCCCAGGATCAGGTTGGCCTGCGAGTTGCCGACCCCGCGCATCATGCAGGCCGGCATCTTGTTGGTGTACACGCCGTGGGCCGTGAAGCGCACGTTCGGCACGTGGGCCAGCGCCACCTCGGCGATCTCCATGGGCGCGAACTTGAGCGCGAACATGGTGTGGTCGGCGTAGGCGCCGGCGTTGCCGATCGACGAGAACTCCATGGCCGTGATCGTGCCGTCGTTCGTCGCGCCCACGCGCGCCGTGTAGGTGGCCTGCTGCCGGCCGTCGTGGAAGCTCTCGCGCCGCGTGTGCTTGAACTTCACGGGCCGCCCCACCTTCTTCGCGAGCAGCGCGGTGAACAGGAAGAAGGGCTGGTCGCCCGTGTCGCCGCGGCCGAACTGTCCGCCCACGTAGGGGCTGACCACGCGCACCTTCGAGATGGGCAGATCGAGCATCTGGGCCATGTGCATGCGGCTCTGGTCGGCCTCGAACGAGTTGGACCAGACGGTCACCTGGTCCTGCTTCCACTCGATGACGCAGCACCAGGGGTCGAGCGAGTTCTGGGTGGCGTTGTGGAAGATCGAGGTGCCTTCGACCACCACCGGCGCCTTCGCGAGCGCTTTCTCGACGTCGCCCTTGTTCACGAAGGTGTGCGGACCGCCCACCGTGTCCTCGGGCATCACGTTGTCGGGCGCGATCTCGGGGTGCAGCACGGGCGCGCCGGGCTCCATGGCCAGGTCCGCGTCGAGCACGAAGGGAAGCACCTCCCAGTCGACCTTCAAAAGGCGCACGGCCTCCTCGGCGATGGCCTCGGTCTCGGCGGCCACCACGGCCCCCACCTCGTCGCCCACCCAGCAGGCGTGGTCGCCGAGCACGCGCCGGTCCTTGTAGCGGCGCCACATCATGGTCTCGTACGAGACGGTGTCGACGCCGTCGGTCCAGCCCGCGCTCGTGACCTTCAGGCGGGCGACCTCGGGCTCGTCGTAGGTGAGGACGCCGAGCACGCCGGGCAGCGCCAGGGCCGCGCGGGTGTCGATGCCGCGGATGCGCGCGTGCGGATGGGGGCTGCGCAGCACCTTGGCGAAGCAGAGGTCGGGCATTCGCAGCCTGGACGCCAGGTCGTCGGCGTACCGGGCCTTGCCCGTGGCCTTCTCGAGGGCGTCGATGCGCGGGCGGTACTGACCCACGTGCTTTCGAGGCGTGCGCTGGGTGAAGGGCGCCTTCATACCACACCTCCCTTCGCGATCTTCTCGGACGCGTGCAGCACCGCCTGGGCGATGCCGGCGTAGCAGCCGCAGCGGCAGATGTTGCCCGACAGCGCCTCCTTGATCTCGGCCAGCGTGGGGCTGGGGTTCTGGCGCAGGAAGGCCGTGGTCGTCATCACGAACCCCGGCGTGCAGTAGCCGCACTGCAGCGCCGTGCCATAGCCCGGCTCGCTCTGTTCGACGAAGGCCTCGATGACCGGGTGGTCGGGGGGCAGCCCCTCGATGGTCGTGATCGCGTGCCCGTCGGCCTCGACGGCCAGCACCATGCACGAGAGCACGGCCTTGTCGTCCAGGATCACGGTGCACGCGCCGCACGCGCCCTCGTCGCAGCTGATCTTCAGGCCCGTGAAGCCCAGCCTGTCACGCAGCAGCGCGGCGAGCGTGGTGCCGGGCTCGAGGTCGCGCCCCGGTATGAGTTCGTACGGCCGGTCGTTGACCGTGATGCGGATCGGCTTGGTCGCCATCGCGCCCCTCCTCGGTTGGACTGGGGAGAACATCGCCGCCAGGGCACTACCGTAGGCGACGCGGGGGCGGGGGGTCAAGATTTGATCGACCACTCC
>CAZBRS010000094.1:0-13165 GCA_964494475.1 uncultured Myxococcales bacterium
CCGTCGTCGCCGCACTGCTTGCCGCTGCACTGCCCCTCGCAGCAGTCGCCGGTGTCGGCCATGTCGGTCTTGCCGTCGCAGTCGTTGTCGTACCCGTCGTAGCAGTTGCCCTCGGGGTCGCTGTAGGTGTAGTTGACGGCCTGGTACTGCTCGGCCTTGCACTGCCAGCCCTGGGCACCGAAGCACGCCTTCTTGGCCCCCGCGCACACGCCCTGCTGCTTGGGGCAGAGCGCGCCCTCGTACAGGTACTCGTCGGTGGACCCGTTGCAGTCGTTGTCCTTGCCGTCGCACACCTCGGTGGGCGTGGCCGTGCACACGCCGCACGCGTTGGCCTGGCAGCATTTGCCGCCCTCGCAGCCGTAGCTGGCGCAGTCGTCCTTCTTGGTGCACGTCTGGCCCAACTGGCACAACCCGCAGCCCGCCGCCGTGCCGCAGTCCACGTCGATCTCGCCGCCGTTCTTCTTGCCGTCCTGGCAGCTGGTGCAGGTGCCCGATTCGCACCGCCCGTTGGCGCAGTCGCCGTCGAGGCCGCACTTCTTGCCGTCGGCGCAGGCGGCGCAGGGGCCGGCGCAGTCCTGGTCGACCTCGCCCTGGTTCTTCACGCCGTCGCCGCAGGTGGGGTCCTTGCACACGCCGTAGATGCAGGTGGCGCTCAAGCAGTCGCCGTGCACCGAGCAGAACTTGGTGGTGGCGCAGGGGGAGCACGGCCCGCCGCAGTCGACGTCGGTCTCGCCGCCGTTCTTGGTGTTGTCGCCGCACCCCGCCGAGGCTACGCAGACGCCGCCCGTGCACGTGCCCGACTGGCAGTCGTCGTCGTCCTTGCAGTCCTTGCCGGCGCCGCACGCGGGGCAACTGCCGCCGCAGTCGACGTCGGTCTCGGAGCCGTCCTGGCTGCCGTTGACGCACGGATCGCCCGGGTCGATCGGAACGTCGTCGACCGGAACGTCGCCGACCGGGACGTCGGTCCCCCCCGTGTCCTGGCCGACGACGACATCCTCTCCGGCCACGTCCTGCTGCACGCCGCCGCACTGGCAGGTCTTCCACCGCTTGTTGTCGCCGCACACCTTGGTGCCGAACGTCGTGGTGCTGCAGGCGCAGTCCTTGGTGTCGCCCGGCGTGCACGTGGTGCCCGTGGTCTGGCCCTGCCCGCCGTCGTCGCCGCCGCAGGCCGCGAGCAAGAACGCCGAGCACAGAACGAAAGCGTGAACGATCTTCATGGGTTCACCGGAGTGGGTTCGCGGGCCGAAATGTACAGAAAGCGCGAGGCGGTTTCAAGCAGAGAGGGAGCCCGCTTCCGCTCGGCGCAGGCCTGTGGTACACCGGGGCGACGACGCATTCCCCACGGGGGCTCTCCATGAAGCTCGCGGTCATCGGCGGTGGCAGCACGTACACCCCCGAATTGCTCGAAGGCCTGATCCAGCGGCACGCCGAGTTCCCGTTGACCGAGGTCGTGCTCATGGACATCGACGCCGAGCGGCTGACGCCGGTGGCCGGCTTCTCGGCGCGCATGGCGGCGAAGGCGGGCCACCCGTTCACCGTGCGGGCCACCCTCGACCGGCGCGACGCCGTGGCGGGGGCCAGCTTCGTCGTGAACCAGATCCGCGTGGGCGGCAACGAGGCGCGCCACCAGGACATCCTCATGGGTCTGCGGCACGGCCTCATCGGCCAGGAGACCACGGGCGTGGGCGGTTTCGCCAAGGCCCTGCGCACCATCCCGGTCGCGATCGACATCGCCCGCACCGTCGAAGAGCTGGCCCCCGAGGCGTGGCTCGTGAACTTCGCGAACCCCTCGGGCATGGTCACCGAGGCCATCAGCCGCCACACGAAGGCCCGCACCATTGGGCTCTGCAACGTGCCCATCGACATGAAGATGCAGATCGCCGCCCACCTCGGCGCGTCGGTCGACGAGGTCGACATCGAGTACGCCGGCCTCAACCACCTGGGCTGGGTGCGGCGCATCCGCGTCGACGGGCGCGACGTGTCCGACGCGGTGTGGGAGGCCCTCGAGACCATCGAGGGACCGGCCAACATCCCCGAGATCGCCTATCCCAAGGGCTTCATCCGGGCGCTCCAGGCCATCCCCAGCCCCTACCTGCGCTACTTCTACGCCACCGACGCCATGTTCGCCGAGATCCGTGACGCCCCCAAGACGCGCGCCGAGGAGGTGCTCGAGATCGAGGACGAGCTGTTCGCGATCTACCGGAACCCCGCCGAGGACACCAAGCCCGAGGCCCTCGGCAAGCGCGGCGGGGCCTGGTACTCGCGCGTGGCCCTCGACGTGATGGTGGCGCTCACGAAGAACACGCCCTGGATCGACATCGTGAACACGCCGAACCGCGGCGTGATCCCCGGTCTGCCCGACGACGCGGTCATCGAGGTGAACGCCGTGGTGCGCAAGGGCGGCATCGATCCGCTGCCCGTGCCCGCCCTCGAGCTCGACAAGCTGGCCCTGCTGCAGACCGTGAAGGCCTATGAGCGCCTGACCATCGCCGCTGCCGTCGAGGGTAGCTACGACAAGGCCCTGCTGGCCCTGGTGGCCCACCCGCTGGTGCCCACGGCCGAGAAGGCGGCCGCCGTGCTGGCCGACGTGATCGCGCGGGGCAGCTTCACTCCGCAGGCGGGCATTGGCGCCGACGGGCCGCTCTGGTAGGATGAGCTTCGCACCAAGGATCACGCGACCATGAGTTGGCTCTCCCGCGGCCCCAAGGGGCATCCACGCCAGACGCTGGTCGAGTACTTCTTCCTCGCGGGGGGGGCGTCGGTCGTGGGCTTTCTGGCGCTCTTCGTGCTCATGGGCCAGCGCGTGCCCGCGCTCATCGAGGCCGCGTTCCTGATCGAGGCGCTGGCGACGCTCTCGTGGATCTACCGCACCGGCCGGCACGTGATGGCCTTGGTGTGGCTGAACGTGATCCTGGTGTTCGTCGTGGCCTTCGGCATCACGTGGGCCATGGGAGGGATGGCGCTGGCCGGTGGGTTCACGGGCTGGGCCCTGATCGCGCCGCTGGCCGGCGTGGCCTTCCTCGGCTTCCGTGAGGCTGTGGCCATCTCGGTCGTCTTCCTGGCGCTCGTGGTGGGCACGGCCTGGCTCGGGCCGATCGCCACCCTCGACCCGGCGCCGCCCGCTGCCATCTTTCCATGGTACGTGGCCGTCAACCTGATCGGGCAGGCCACGTTCGTGCTGGTCACGGTGGTCTACATGCTGGCCCAGATCGACGACGAGCGCCGGCAGCGCGAGGCCAGCCAGCTCGAGGCCATGAAGGCCCAGAAGCTCGAGTCCCTGGGCACCCTGGCCGGCGGCATCGCCCACGACTTCAACAACATCCTCACGGCCTTCATCGGCAACCTCGACCTGGCGCGCGAATCGGCGCGCGAGGGCGACGTGGCCGACGTCGACGACCTGCTGGGGCGCGCCCACAAGGCCTTGCACCGCGCCAAGGGCCTGACGGGTCAGCTGCTCGCGTTTGCGCGGGGCGGCGCGCCGGTGCGCGAGAGCGCCACCATCACCGAGACGTTGCGCGAATCGGCGGGGTTCGTGCTGCGCGGCGGTCGCGTGGCCTGTGCCTTCGAGATCGCCGACGACCTGTGGCCGGTCGAGGCCGACATCGGCCAGATCAGCCAGTTGGTGCAGAACCTCGTGTTGAACGCCTCGCAGGCCATGCCCGAGGGCGGCACCGTCACGGTGACCGCGACCAACGTCACGCACGGCGAACCCCCGCCGGGGCTCGCGGCCGGGCGGCGCTACGTGCACCTCGCGGTGCGCGACGAGGGCTGCGGCATCCCCGAGGCCGACCGCGCGCGCGTGTTCGACCCCTACTTCACGACGCGGCCCGGAGGCAGCGGCCTCGGCCTCACCATGTGCTACACCATCGCGCGCGCCCACGAGGGCCAGCTCACCTTCGACTCCGAGGTCGGTCGGGGCAGCACGTTCCACGTGTTCCTCCCCGCCGCCGCCAAACCCCCGAAGCGCCACGCCGCCGGCGCCGCGGCTTCCGTGGCCGTTCGTCCGTCGAACGTGCTCGTCATGGACGACGAGCCCGACCTCTGTGACGTGCTGGCGCGCATGCTCGGCCAACTCGGCCACCGGGCGGTCACCACCCCCGAGGGGGGCACCGCCCTGCAGCGCTACGCCGACGCGCTCGCGAACGGCGACCGCTTCGATCTGGTCATCCTCGACCTGACGGTCAAGGGAGGCATGGGGGGCCTCGAGACGTTGAAGCGCCTGCTCGAGCTCGACCCGGGGGCGGTGGTGTTGGCCTCGAGCGGCTACGCCAACGACCGCATCCTGGCCGATCACCGCCTCCACGGCTTCCGCAGCGTGCTCCGCAAGCCCTACGGGGTCGACGAGCTGCAGCGCGTCCTGTCCGAGACGCTCGGGGCTTCGAGGGCCTGATGAAGCTCCCCCGCGCTCTTCCCGCCCTGCCGGTCCTGGCGCTCCTGGCCCTGGCGGCCTGCGGTGAGCCGGTGCGGTCTTCCTCGGACGCGGTCGACGTCGAATTGGCGGACGAGGCGATTCCCGAGAGCGTCGACACCGCCTCGCCGTTCATCGAGCCCCACGTCACGCCCGACTCGCTGCGTTTGTCCCCCTTCGGCCCACCGGCCGCGCCGTCTCTGCCCGCCGGCGTACGGTTGCGCGCGGCCACCTGGAACGTGTACGGCGGTCAGTGGGCCACGTTCGACGAGCTGGGCGCGACGATCGCCGGCCTGCAGGCCGACCTGGTGGGCCTGGAGGAGTGCCCCGAAGGCGCCGCGGCGACCCTGGCCGAGGTGGCCGGGTTCCCCTACGTCGAGCAGGTCGCGGGTCAGGCGCTGCTGTCGAAGACGCCGCTGGCCGACGCCGAGTCCGTGTCCCTCGGCGCCGAGGGCCGCGCGGCCCTGCACGCGACCACGACGGTCCAGGGCGCCCTGTTCTCGGTGTACGTGGCGCACGTCAGCTGGAACGTGGCGGGCAACCTGCAGTGCCGGCAGTTCGCCGAGGTGCTGGCCTCCGATCCCGTCGACCGGCTCGTGGTGGTGGGCGACTTCAACGACGAGGCCCACAGCACGCAGATTACGTACCTCGACGTCGTGCTGGCCGACGCGTTCACGGCGGCGGGCGTCTACCCCGGGCAGCTGATCTCGTGGCCCTCCCATTGGTTCGACGAGACCGAAGGGGCGCAGCTCATCGACCTCGTGTTCTTCCGCCGCGCCTTTCCGGCCCTGGTGCTCGAGGCCGGCGTGACCGAACTCCTGCCGCCGCGCTCGGACCACAAGCCGGCGTGGGCCGACCTTCTCTATCCGGCGGGCGGGGAGGCCGCGTTCAGCGCCGATCCCTTCGCCGCCCTGCGCGACCCCTTCGGTGCGTTCCCCCCCGAGGACGAGCGCCCGCCCAACCTGCTGCAGAATCCCGGAGCCGAGTCGGGCCTCGCGGGCTGGAGCGTGGAGGGCGATCCGCGCGCCGAGGCCCTCCGCGAGCAGCGCACACCGCACGGGGGCGCGGCCTTCTTCACGGGCTATCCGAAGACCACGGGCAAGGTCATGCGCTCCAGCGGCTCGCAGCAGGTCTCCCTCTCGTCGTACGCGGAGGCCATCGACGCGGGCCGCGGCGTGGTCTACGCGTCGGCCTGGCTGGCCACGGGCTACCTCACGGTGTCCGAGGGCGACGAGGTCTCGAACCTGTGCAAGCCCTACGACGACGCCGAGGTCCTCGTCGAGGCGCTGGACGCCGACAGCCACCCGCGGCTGGTCCGCTCTTCGGGCCGGCACGACACGCTCGGCTGGGTGCCCTGGGCCGAGGTCCTCGACCTGCCGCCGGGTACGCGCACGGTGCGGGTCACCTGGGCCATGAACCGCAAGGTGCAGAGCGGCTTCGGCAACGACGGCGCGGTCGACGACCTGTACCTCGGCTACGCCACGCTGGGCGCGCCCCAGGCGCGTCTGGGCGGCGACCTGCTGGGGAACGGCGGGGCCGAGGAGCCGACCCCCGAGGGGTGGGAGGGCTCGGGCTTCGAGGTCAGCCCCAACGACGTCGTGCTGGGGCCCTGGGGCGGCACCGTCTTTCCGCCGTGGTCCTGGTCCGGTCGGGGCTTCTTCGTGGCCCCCGCGCCGATGCTCTCCGCAGCCGCGCCGGTGCCCGAGCTCCGGCGCGAGCTCGACCTCGACCGCTACGCCGGGCACCAGGCCGCCGGAACGCTGGCCCTGCGCTGGGGAGGCTGGCTGCGCACGTTCGAGTCGCGCACGCCCTGGACGCTCCGCCTCGTCCTGGAGGATGGCCACGGGGTCTGGGGCGAGATCGTCGCCGACCCGGTCTTCGCCGCCGCGTGGACCGGCGTCGAGGCGTTGACCCGCATCCCCGCCGGCACGACCCGCGTGACGTTCGTGCTCCGGGGGCCCGAGCCGTCGGAGACGCGCGACGCCGGCTTCGCCGACTCCCTGTTCGCCTGGCCCGAGCGCGTCGCTCCTTCGTTCGGCCGCTGACGCAACCAGGACGGCGGAGTCCGGAGGCCTCGATTCGCGGGGGCTCTGGCCGGCGAGCGCGCCGTTCGTCAGGCCGGCCGCACCTGCTTGGCGGGCAGCTTCACCGTGCCCACACTCTGGAAGCGCACGGTCACGCGCCGGGTGGGGCCGTGGCCCTCTTCGCCGAGGACCACGCCGATGCCGAAGGCCGGGTGCTGAACGCGCTGCGCGTCGGCGGCGGGCTCCTGGGGGGTTGCGTCGCGCGCGGGCCGCAGCATCCAGCCGGGGGTGAGGCCTCCGGCCTGGGGCGTCGGCCGCGGGGGGGCTCCCGGGCTCACCGAGGGCCGACCCCGATCGAGCGACGTCTCGGGCAACTCGGCCAGGAAGCGCGAGGGCAGGCGCCCTTCGGGGCCGGCGTAGCGGCTGCGCGTCAGCGCGTACGAGACGTACAGGCGGTCCTTGGCGCGCGTGAAGGCCACGTAGAGCAGGCGGCGCTCCTCCTCGATCTCCTCGTCGTGGTTGCGCGCGTTGAAGTGCGGGAAGTAGCCCTCCTCGACCCCCACGACGAAGACCGCGGCGAACTCGAGGCCCTTGGCGTTGTGCACCGACATGAGCGACAGGCTGTCGCCGTCGCCGGCGGCGGTGAGATCGACCGCGGTCATGAGCCCCACGTGGTCGAGGAAGTCGCGGATGCCGGCCTGGGTCGCCTCGCGCTCGAAGCTGGTGGCCGACGCCACCAACTCGTCGAGGTTCTCGAGGCGCGCTTCGGCGTCGAGCGAGCCGCGGGCCTGCTCGTCTTCGAGCGCCGTGCGGTAGCCGCTCTTCGTGAGCACGGTCCGGAGCACCTCGGAGGCCGACGCGTCGGCCAACTCGACCCGCAGGGCGTCGATGAGCCCCACGAACTCCTCGACGCCGCGCGCGCCCTTGCCCTTCACGAGGCCCGAGCGCACCGCGTCGCGGGCGGCCGCGTACAGGGGCATGCCGAGCATGCCGGCCCGCTCGACCAGACGATCGACCGACACGCCCCCCACGCCGCGGGGCGGGTTGTTCAGCACCCGCTGGAACGACAGGTCGTCGCGCGGGTTCACGACCAGGCGCGCGTAGGCCAGGGCGTCCTTCACCTCGGCGCGTTCGTAGAACCGCACGCCGCCGAAGATGCGGTACGGGATGCGCTCGCGCTGCAGGGTCTCTTCGAACACGCGCGACTGCGCGTTGGTGCGGTAGAGCACGGCCATCTCGCTGAGCGGCAGGGCGTCGCGCAGCTTCTTCAGCCGGGCCACGACGAAGCGCACCTCGTCGAGTTCGTTCACCGCGCGCACCAGCACCACCTTGTGGCCCTCGTCGCGCACGGGCCGCAGCGTCTTCTCGTGCCGGCGCTGGTTCTGGCGGATCATGGCCGACGCGGTCGCCAGGATGTGCCCCGTGGACCGGTAGTTCTGCTCGAGGCGCACCACGCGCGCGTCGGGGAAGTCGCGGGGGAACGACAGGATGTTGCCCACGTCGGCGCCCCGCCAGCGGTAGATCGACTGATCGTCGTCGCCCACCACCGTGATGAGGTTCTTCTCGGACGCGAGCTCGCGCAGCCACAGGTACTGCGCCGTGTTCGTGTCCTGGAACTCGTCGACCAGCACGTACTTCAGGTGGAACTGGTAGTAGCTGCGGATCTCGGGGTGCCCCTTCAGCAGCTTGACGGGCAGGCAGATGAGATCGCCGAAGTCGACGCCGTTCGCGTCGCGCAGGCGCTTCTGGTAGCGTCGGTAGGCCTCGACCTGCACGCCGCTGTCGTCGCTCGCGAAGCCCTCGGTGGACAGATCTTCGGGGTACTGGAAGCGGTTCTTGCACCCGTCGATGAAGGCGGCCACCTGCTTGGGCGGCACCTGCTTGGGGTCGACGTCGAGCTCGGTGAGCACGCGCTTCACGAGCGCCACCTGGTCTTCGTCGTCGCAGATGGTCAGGTCGCCGTCGAGGCCGAGCAGGTCGGCGTGGCGCCGCACCATGCGCAGGCCCTGTGAGTGGAACGTGCCGAAGTACGGCCAGTCGTTCTTCTCGAACGAGAAGCGCTCGCCCAGCATGCGCGCGACGCGCTCCTTGATCTCGCCCGCCGCCTTGTTCGTGAAGGTGACGGCCATGATCTCCCAGGGCCGGGCGCCCAGCACCTCGACGAGCCAGGCCACCTTGTGGGTGATCACGCGCGTCTTGCCGGTGCCGGCGCCCGCCAGGATGAGCAGGTGGCGGTCGCAGTGCCGAACGGCCTCGGCCTGCTCGGGGTTCAACTTTTCGAGGATGCGCTCGCGGTCGTCCATGGAGCTCCGGCTCGGGGGTTCTCCCCGCTACCGGCATTCTACTTCAGAATGGTGAACTCGACGCGGCGGTTCTTCTGGTAGTCGGCGTCGTTCTTCTCGACCTTGATCAGGGGCTTCGACTCGCCGTAGCCCTGGGAGGTCAGGCGCTCGGCCTCGACGCCCCGCTGAACGAGGCCGTCCATCACCGCCCTGGCGCGCGCCTCGGACAGCTTCTGGTTGGCCCCCGCGTTGCCGCGGGTGTCGGTGTGCCCCTCGACGCGCACCTTGCGGATGCCCGTTTCGGCCTTCAGCACCGAGGCCACGGAGTCGAGGATGACCAGGCTCTCCTCCTTGATGCGCGGCTCGTTGAAGTAGAAGAGGATGACGTCGAGGATGAGGATCTTGTCGCCCTTGACCTCGACCTTGGAGTCGGGGCAGCCGTCGTCGTCCTGGAAGTCGTTGACGGTCTCGGGCTCCATGAGGCACTTGTCGCTGCCGTGGCACTGGCCCGCGTACTTCGCCTGGACGCCGCGCTCGTCGACCCAGGGGTCGCAGATCAGGTCGCCGTCGTTGTCGGGCTCGGGGCAGCCGTCGTCGTCCTCGACGTAGTCCGTGTCCTCGGGCTCGTCCGGGCAGGCGTCGGCGCCGTAGCCGAGGGCCTTGTACTTGTCGGCCAGGCCCTGCTTCGCGACCCAGGGGTCGAGGATGCCGTCCTTGTCGTTGTCGGGCTCGGGGCAGCCCTCGGCGTCCTCGAAGCCGTCCTTGTCCTCGGGATCCAGGGGGCACTTGTCCAGAGAGTCCTTGAGGCCGTCGCCGTCGGTGTCGGGGTCGGGCGGCGCCGCGGGGGCGGGGTGCTCCACGGGGGCCCAGCGCAGGCCGGCGAACAGCCGGAGGTCGGGCGCGGCGTAGCCCTCGGTCAGGCCCGCGCCGCCGCCGAAGGCCACGTCGACGCCGTCAACCACGTGCCAGAGGCCGCCACCCAGCAGCTCGAGGGGAGTCTGGCGGCTGCTCGAGAAAGGGTGCGACACCCGCGCGGCGCCGCTCGCCTCGGCCAGCAGATCGAGGTGCCCGGGCAGCACCTTCACGCGCGCGCCGAGCTTGAGGAGCAGCTCGTCCTCGAGGGGCAGGCCGGCGGCCGAGTCGTTCTTCGTGAGCAGATACCCGAGGTTCAGGGTCAGGTCGACCCGCCCGAGGAAGAGGCTGGCGTCGAGCTGGGGCTGGAACGTCACGTTCGGTCGGCCGCCGAAGCGACCCGTGAGGCGGGCGGTGGGCAAGGTCACGATGGGCGAGAAGCCCAGGGCGAAGAGCCCGTCGCCCAGGCGCAGGAAGGTGAGACGCGGGTGGAAGCGCACATCGCCGAGTCCCGCGGTTTCGGGGGCGTCGTAGCCGTTGAAGCCCTGGCCGTCCTGGAAGAGCACGACAGGCACGGCCAGGCCGAGGGCCAGGTAGTCGTTGAAGCGGAAGGCGCCGAGCAGGTCGCCCATCACCTGGTGCCCGAGCACCGTGCGCAGCTCGGTGCCGTCGTTGGAGCGCAGCACCAGCGGGTCGTTCTGGTAGTGCACGAAGAGGCCGAGGTTCCAGCGATGCGCCGAGCGGACCTCGGCGGACTCGACCGCGAAGCCGTCCTGGAAGAAGGGCGACGGCTTGAAGCGGTTGGCGTCGATCATGGGCTCGGCGCGGACCAGCGGGGCGCCCGCGACCACGGACACGAGCAGCAGGCCCAGGGCCACTAGCCGGCCCTTCAGGCTGCGCCGGGCGAGCACCAGGAGGCCGAGCGCCAGCGCCAGGATCATCCACCAGGCGTAGACGCTGTGGCCGGCGCCCAGGGTGCACGAGCCGCCGGTGAGACCGAAGCCCGTCTCCTGGCACGCGTCGCCGGCGCCGTCACCGTCGAGGTCGTCCTGCTCGGGGTTCGGGACGCTCGGGCAGTTGTCGTCGCCGTCGGGCACGCCGTCCTCGTCGACGTCGCCTCGGCGGCAGTCGGGCACGCCGTTCGCGTCGCTGTCGACGAAGCCCTCGTCGGTCTCGCCGTCGCAGTCGTCGTCGACCGCGTTGCAGGCCTCTTCGGCTCCGTGGTGGACGGCCGGGTCGTTCGGGGCGCAGTCGGTCTCGTCGGGGTCGCCGTCTTTGTCGGCGTCGGGGAGCGCGCACACGGCCCCATCGATGGTGCCGTCGCAGTCGTCGTCGCGCCCGTTGCAGAGCTCGGCGGCGTCGTGGTGCACCGCGGGATCGAGCGGGACGCAGTCGGTGGCGTCGGGGTCGCCGTCGTTGTCGTCGTCGGGGTCGACGCAGTCGGCCTGCCCGTCGTCGTCGTTGTTGGCGAAGTCCTCGTCGGTCGCGCCGTCGCAGTCGTCGTCGACGCCGTTGCAGGCCTCGGTCTGGCCGTGGAAGACGGCGGGGTCCAGCGGGGCGCAGTCGGTGGCGTCGGGGTCGCCGTCCTCGTCGGAGTCCAGCGGCTCGCAGCCGTCGGGGAAGTCCTCGTCGGTCTGCTCGTCGCAGTCGTCGTCGACGCCGTTGCAGGCCTCGGTCTGGCCGTGGAAGACGGCGGGGTCCAGCGGGGCGCAGTCGGTCTCGTCGAGGTCGCCGTCGTCGTCGTCGTCGGGGTCGACGCAGTCGGCCCGGCCGTCCGAGTCGGCGTCGGCGAAGTCTTCGTCGATGCCCAGGTCGCAGTCGTCGTCGGCGCCGTTGCAGGCCTCGACCTGGCCGTGGAAGATGGCGGGGTCCAGGGGGGCGCAGTCGGTGGCGTCGGGGTCGCCGTCGTCGTCGCTGTCGCCCTCGCACGCGTCGCCGATGCCGTTGGCGTTCACGTCGGCCTGGTCCTCGTTGGCGAGCAGCGGGCAGTTGTCGGTCTCATCGGCCACGCCGTCGCCGTCGTCGTCGGGATCGACGCAGTCGGCCTGATCGTCGAGGTCCGTGTTCACGAAGCCCTCGTCGACCGCGAGATCGCAGTCGTCGTCGAGGCCGTTGCAGGCCTCGATCTGGCCGTGGAAGACGGCGGGGTCTTCGGGCGCGCAGTCGGTGGCGTCGGGGTCGCCGTCCTGGTCGGCGTCGAGGGGCTCGGCCACGTCGTCGTCGGGATCGTTCGGATCGGTCTCGCCCTCGCCCTGCGCGCCGTCGTGGTTGGCGTCCTCCACGCCGTCCCAGACCGTGCCGTCGTCGGTGTCGGGATCGGTCGGATCGGTCGTGGTGGCGGGGTCGAGATCGGCCGCGAAGGCCTCGGGGTCGGTGCCGAGGAACGGGATGCCCGCGCTCGCGGACGTTCCTCCGGCCAGGGGTTCGTCGACGCCCTGCTCGAGCCCGTCGGGCAGTCCGTCACCGTCCGTGTCGGGCAGGGTCGGGTCGGTCGCGTAGCCGTCGTCCAGCGCCGCTTCGGCCCCGTCGGCCAGGCCGTCGTCGTCGGAGTCGGCGTCCAGCGGGTCGGTCACGAAGCCGTCGTCGCCCTCCGCCACTTCTTCGCCGTCGAGCAGGCCGTCGTCGTCGGAGTCGGCGTCCAGCGGGTCGGTGCCGCGCTCGGCTTCGTCGGAGTCGGTGAGGCCGTCGCCGTCGTCGTCGTCGTCGAGGCAGTCGGCCGCGCCATCGGCGTCGGTGTCGGCCAATCCCTCGTCAGCGCCGTCGGCGCAGTTGTCGTCGACGCCGTTGCAGGCCTCGACCTGGCCGTGGAAGACCTCGGGGTCGCGCGGGGCGCAGTCGGTGGGGTCCGGATCGCCGTCGCCGTCGGCGTCGGCCACCTCGCAGTTGGGCAGCCCGTCCTCGTCGGTGTCGGCGAAGCCTTCGTCGACGCCGTCGACGCAGTTGTCGTCGGCGCCGTTGCAGAGCTCGGATTGGCCGTGGAAGACGGCGGCGTCGAGGGGCGCGCAGTCGGTCTCGTCGGGATCGCCGTCGGCGTCGTCGTCGGGGTCGACGCAGTCGGCCAGGAGGTCGGCGTCGGAGTCGACGAAGCCCTCGTCGGTGCCGTCGGCGCAGTTGTCGTCGGCGCCGTTGCAGGCCTCGACCTGGCCGTGGAAGACGGCGGCGTCGAGGGGCGCGCAGTCGGTCTCGTCGGGATCGCCGTCGGCGTCGTCGTCGGGGTCGACGCAGTCGGCCAGGAGGTCGGCGTCGGAGTCGACGAAGCCCTCGTCGGTGCCGTCGGCGCAGTTGTCGTCGGCGCCGTTGCAGGCCTCGACCTGGCCGTGGAAGACGGCGGCGTCGAGGGGCGCGCAGTCGGTGCTGTCGGGGTCGCCGTCGAGATCGCTGTCGACCGCTTCGCAGTCGGGGGTCCCGTCGCCATCGACGTCGGCGAAGCCCTCGTCGACCGTCAGGTCGCAGTCGTCGTCGGTGCCGTTGCAGGCCTCGATCTGGCCGTGGAAGACGGCGGCGTCGAGGGGCGCGCAGTCGGTCTCGTCGGGATCGCCGTCGGCGTCGTCGTCGGGGTCGACGCAGTCGGCCAGGAGGTCGGCGTCGGAGTCGACGAA
>CAZBRS010000095.1:0-13130 GCA_964494475.1 uncultured Myxococcales bacterium
CGCCGCGCCATCGGCTGGCGCGGGCGCCGCGCCGTCGGGCGCGGGCGTTCCCTCGGGGGCGGGCGGCGGGGCCATCTGCTGCTCTTTCCACATCTTCTCGAGCAGGTTGACCTTGAGGACCAGGTCGGCGTTGGGGCCGAGCTTGGCCAACTGGATGTAGCGGCGGTAGTAGTCGAAGGCCTCGGGCATCTTGTTGAGGAAGGCCTCGTAGAGGTAGCCGATGCGCTCGAGCAGCTCGATCTTGCGGCCGTCGAGCTTGTAGGCCTTCTCGTAGGCCGCGATGGCCTCGGGGAACTTCTTCTGGCCGTAGTAGCACGAGCCGAGCCCCACGATGGCCTCGACGTTGTCGGCCTGCGCCTTCAGCACGTAGTCGTACTGCTGCTCGGCCGTGGCGTAGTTCAGGTAGTTCAGGAGGATGGCACCGTAGTTGAGGCGCGCCTGCATGTTGTCGGCGTCGACCTCGATGGCCTTCTTGAAGTTCTTGACCGCGCCGGGCATGTTGTTCAGCTTGTAGTACACGATGCCCAGGTTGCCATAGGCCTCGGAAACGTTCGGGTCCTCGTGGATGACCTTCTGCTCGAACGTCCAGCGCGCCAGGCGCAGGTCGCCCTTCTTCAGGAAGATCAGGCCGCGCGTGGTGAGCGCGGTGACGTTGGCGGGCTCGACCGTGAGCACGTTCTTCACGAAGTCTTCGGCGGCGTCGAGCTTGTCGTGCAGCAGGTTGTAGAGCGCCATGGCGTTGTTGGCCGTGACGTTCTCGGGGTTCTTGGCCAGGATCTCGCCCGAGATCTTCTTGGCCTCGTTGGCCTGGCGCTCGAACTCCTGGGTCTTGCCGAGGTCGAAGGCCTTCTTGGCGCGGATGAGCGCGAGGCGGGCCAGGTAGCCCTTGGCGTCGACGTTGTCGGGCTTGGCCTTGAGGAGGTCGCCGTAGACCTCGGTGGCCTTGTCGTAGGCGCCCATGCGCTCGTGGGTCATGCCCAGGTTGAACCAGGCCTCCGTGAAGTCCTTGTCGAGCTTGATGGCGTCCTTGAAGGCCGCCAGCGCGTCGTCGAACTTGGGGGGCTGCTGGTACAGCGCGATCACGCCGTCGCGGAAGCGCACCTGCGCCTCCTCGGAGACGCCGGGCACGTACTTCACGTCGGTCGGGATGATGAGCTTCTTGACAGTGAGCTCTTCCTCGAACTTCTTCTCGGCCGCGAGGCGCCGGTCCTCGTCCTGCTGCTTCTGCAGGTCGGCCTGGCGCTGGCGGTCGAGCTCGCGCTTCTCGTCGTCGGACATCTGCTGCTGGGCCGCGCCGCCGCACGCGCCGAGCAGCACCACCAAGGCCAGCGTGCTGAGGATTCTCGTGAGCGTGCGCATCACTTGGCCTCCGTCTTCTTCTCGTCCTTGTCGATGTCGAAGTCGAGCTTCTTGTCGCCCTTGGCCTTCTTCTCGCCGGCGAGCTCGAGCAGGTTCACCGTGACGTCTTCGCGGGTGAGCGTGCGGATGATGTTGGTCGACAGCAGCGAGTCCTTCACCTTGTCGACCTTGACGATGTCTTCCTTGGCCAGCGGGTAGGTGTCGGGGTTCACCTTGGCCGCGTAGTCGGCCGACAGCTTGGACCACTCGTTGTACGTGCCCTTCTCGTGGGCGAGGCGCAGCGCGTACTCGAGCGAGGTCAACGACTTCTCTTCGATGGGGCCGGCGAACTGCTCGAGGGTCAGGCGGTACTCGTCGGCCTGGTCTTCGTCGAGCTCCTCGGGCACCGGCGCGTCGAGCAGCATGCGGGCGAAGTCGTAGTAGATGAGCCCGATGCGGAACAGGCAGGCCGCGTTCCACTGCAGGGCCTGGTAGTCGAGGATCTTCTCGTAGATCTTCTCGAGCTCCTGGTGCAGTTCGGCCTTCTTCTTCAGGCGGTTCTTCAGCTCGTAGTTGCTCTTCGCGTCGAGCTTGATGGCCTGGAACTCCTCGAACTTGTACTCGTTGCTGAGGAAGGCGGCCTGGGCGGCGAAGAACGTGGGCTCGGCGCCCACTTCGTCGGGCTTCAGGCTGTTGTACTTCTCCATGGCGTCCTTGAACGCCGCCAGGATGCGCGCCTTGTTCTTCGTCTTGTCTTCCTTCATGAGCAGCTGCCCGAGCCGCGACGAGGCCTCGACCACCTGCGGGCCGCGCCCGTACTTCTTGGCGTAGGCCGCGTACTCGTCCATGGCCTTCTTGGCGTCGCCCTTCTCCTCGAGGATCTGCGCGATGTGCAGCTCGACCAGCGGGATGTCGGTGACCTTGTCCTTCTTGTCGGAGAAGAGCTTCACGTACTTGCGCCACGAGGTGACGGCGTCGTCGGGGCGATTCAGCGCCTCGTAGATGAGCGCGGCGTTGCGCAGCGCGTCGGGAGTGTTGGCGTCGTCCTTGAACTGCTCCATCTTGAGGAAGTACTCGCACGCCGTCTCGTACTGCGTCTGGTTCTCGTACAGCTGCCCGATGACGAACATGGCCAGGGGCGCCGAGTCGGACTTCGGGTACTTCTTCACGACCGACAGGTAGGTGTCGACGGCGGGCTTCAGCTTGCCGCCGCGCTCGTACACGGCGGCCAGGTTGAAGGTGATCTTGGCGGCGAGCACGGGGTCCTTGCCGTACTCCTTCAAGATGGCCTTCATCTTGTTCTCGGACTCGGTGTACTTGCGCTCGAGCACCATGTCCTTGGTCTGCTCGGTCATGGAGATGGCCACGTACTTCTCGAGCTCGGCCTTGCTCTTGACCGTGAAGTTCTTCTCGGCGATCAGGCGCCGCGTCCACTCCTCGACCTTCTCCCAGCGGTGCAGGCGGATGTAGCAGTCGACCAGGGTGAAGACCGACAGCGACGCGTACTTGTGCTTGGGATCGTAGTCGAAGATGGTCTGCAGGCGCGTGACGGCGTCCTTGAACATACCGTGGCGGTAGAACGTCTGCGCCGCGATGAACATGATCTCGGGGATCTTCTTGCCCTTCTCGGGGAACTTCTTGCGGAGCTCCTGGTCCTTCAGGAAGTCGGTCATGATCACGACGTACTGGTCCGCCGCGTCGATGTACTGCTTCTCCTTGGGATCGAGCGCCGTGACCTCGATCTTCTCTTCGAAGTCGGTGACCGCCTTGATCTTCTCTTTCTTCAGCTCGATGCCGCCTTCCTTGGCGCCGGCCTCGAGGAGCCCGGCCGCGACGAGCTGCTTCTCGCGGCAGTAGATGACGCCCAGGGCCGCGTCTTCGACGAACTCGCCCTTCTTCTGGCGCTCGATGACGCGCTGGTACTGGCCGGCGGCCTTCTCGTAGTCGCCCAGCTGGTCGTACAGGATCTCGGCGTAGTAGAAGTTGACGATGTAGGCCTTCTCGCCGTCGGGGAAGCGCTCGGCGTACATGCGGTAGTAGTCGGCCGCCTTGGCGTACAGGCCCTTGGCCTCCTCGGCGCGCTTCAGCTCGGTGGCCTTCTCGGCCTTCTTGTGATTGTCGTTCGAGATCCACAAGAGCGAGTTCTGGAGCATCTTGTCCGACTGCTCGCGGGGCTCGTCACTGTCCTTGTTGGCGAGCATCCAGGCGCCCTCGGGATCGTAGAACTTGTAGAGCTCGTGGATGTAGGCCTCGATGTCGGGCAGGTCGTTCAGCGCGCGCAACGAATCGTAGATGCGCGAGTGGTACTCGGGCACCGGCGTGCCGTTCGGATCCTTCTCGATGAAGTGGCGGTACATGGCGATGGCCACTTCGTGCTTGTCGGCGGCCTGGATGAGGTCGGCCAGGCGGATGATCTTGACGTAGGCGTCCTTCTCGGACATGACGCTGAGGAAGTAGTCGCGGGCGTGCTCCCAGGCCTCGGGCTCCTCCATCTCGGAGTAGACCACCACCATGTCGTTCAGGGCCTGATCGCGGAACTGGATGGCGCCGGTCTCGCCGCCCACGCTGACCTCTTCGACGACCTGCTTGAAGGTGTCGATGGCCTTCTCGAGCTCGCGAAGGTTGTAGTAGACCCACGCCAGCTTGTACAACGCGTAGTTGTACATGGCGCTGGTCTTGTAGTTCGTGATGATCTTTTCGTAGTTGATCTTGGCGTAGAACAGGCTGTTGCCTTCGAAGTAGTACTCGGCCAGCGCCAGGTAGGCGCGCGGGATGAGCTCGGAGTCGGGGAAGCTCTGCACCAGGCGCTTGAGGGTGTTCTCGCCCTCCTTCATGACCTGGCGGTCCTTGGCGGCCTTGCCCTGCTGCATGGCGCCCTTGCCCAGGTAGTACAGCACCTCGTCGAGGCGCATGTACTCGGGGAACTCGCGCAGGATGCGGCGGTAGTACTCGAGGGAGGCCGAGTAGTCTTCGCGCGGCAGGGCCGGCGCTTCCTTCAGCAGGCCCTTCTCGAAGGCGTCGGCCTTGGAGTCGTAGTCCTTCATGGCCTGCAGGTTCTGGTAGCGCGCCTCTTCCCAGTGGGCCTCGGCCAGGCGGTAGTAGACGTCGGCCTTGTTCTCGTAGTAGGGGTGCTCACGCAGGAGCTGCTCGAGCTTCGCGATCTGGTCGCGCCGGACGGTCGACTTCTGCTTCTGGATGAGCTCGACCTCCTGGTTCATCTCGGAGGCCTCGTACTGCTCGAGCGACACGGCGCCGGTCTTGACCGCGCCCTTGCCCGCGGCGGCGTTGGCGGCGGCGTCGGGCTCGTTGTCGGAGGCCGCGCTCTCGACCTGGGCGAGCGCCGACGTCGACAGGGCGAGCGCCACGAGGAACGTGAGGAGGGTCTTCGCGTGGATCATTTCGCGCAAACCTCCTTGAGGAAGCTACGGTACGAGCCGATCTCGTCGAGCCAGAAGTCGCCCTCCCAGGGCCACATGAGGGCGTCGGAGCCCACGATGGCCAACGTGCCGGCCTCTTCGCGCTCGACGGCCTGGAGCCCCTTGATCTGCTTGATCACGTCGGAGGGCACCTGGGGGTTCTCGCTCTTCTCGAGCACGGCCAGGTCCTCGGACTTGAACTCCTTGAAGATCGACGTCTTCTGCAGGAACGCGCCGATCTGCTCGGGCGTGCCGCCGCGCTTCACGAGGAGCAGCAGCTTCTTGGAGGCGTCTTCCTTGGCCTGCTTGGCCAGGATCTCTCGGGTCTTCTGGTCGAGCTTGTCGATCTCGACGCCGCCCAGGTCGACCTCGATCTCGGTGACCTTGATCTCGTAGGTGCGGATGTCGGTCTCGGCGTTCTTCAAAATCTGTTGGATCTTGATGCCGATCTCGTTGATCTTGCCCATGCGCGTGGCCTGGAGCTTCATGAACAGCTCCTTGCCGAGGTCGCCCATCTTGGGCGCCGCGCCCTCGACCTCCTTGATCTCGCCGTCGAGCTGCGAGAGCGTTCGGTAGAGGTTGTAGAACTCGGGATCGGCCAGCACGGCGTCCTGCAACTTCTTGGGCAGGGTGTGCTCCTTCGTGGTGCCGTTCACGACCGCCACGAACTCGCGGTAGTAGTCGGCCGGCATGCGGATGCCGCCCAGGAAGCGCTTCAGAGGCTCGGAGAGGCTCATCACGTCCTTGCGGAACATGTTGAGGGCCTCCTTCGCGAGCTCGTACTGGCACATGTTGAGGAAGACCGTGGACTCGAGGATCCACAGCTCGGGGAAGAAGTGGCGCTGGAAGTAGGGGGACTGCAGCGCGTGGAACGTGCCGAGCGCGCGGCTGTTGTCGCCCTTCACGAAGTACGTCCAGGCCGACTCGTAGAAGGCCTGCGGCAGCAGGCGCGACGTGTTGGGCACCTTGCGGTAGTAGTAGATGGCCGCGTCGTACTCGCCGTTCTCGTAGCCGATGCGGGCGAGCGCCAGGTAGCTCATGTCGACCACGTCGGCCAGCACGCTGCCCCACTCCTCGGCGGCCAGGATGGCCTCCTGGAACGACTTGAGGGCCGAGCGGTACATGGTGTTCGTGACCTGCACGAGGCCGATCACGTACTTGGCGCGCGGGTAGTAGGCCGAGTCCTTGGTGACCATCTGCATGTACTTGATGGCCATCGGGAAGTTCGAGTAGTCGTAGAAGAACTTGCCGAGGAAGTAGTAGTACTCGTCCTGGAAGCCCGTCGAGAACGCGCCGACGTAGTGCTTGGTGAGCTCTTCGAGCGTGGGCGGAGAGAAGTCGACCCGCTTGCGCAGCTCGCGCAGATCGTTGAAGGCGTCCTGGAAGAAGCGCTTGTCGGGGCCCTCGGCCAGCACGTCGAGCAGGTAGCGCCCGGCGCTGTGGTAGAGGCCCGCCTTGGCGAAGGCGCTGGCCATGCCGTACTTGGCCATGTAGTACTGCTCGGTGCCGGGGCCGTAGTTGCCCTCGGCCATGAACGACTGGAACGTCAGCACCGCGGTGACCCAGTCGCCGTCTTCGACGGCCTCCATGCCCTTGCCGAGCACACCCTGGGCGAACGCCAGCTTCTTGGCCTCGTCGGCGCGCTTCTGGTCTTCGGCCAGCTTGAGCGCCTCCTCCTTGCGCCGCTCTTCTTCGGCGCGGATCTCCTCGAGCGTCTTGGGGCGCTCCTCGGGCGCGGTCGACGCCGCGACACCCGCGGCCGGGGCGGCGGCGGTTCCGTCGGTGGGCGCGCCGGCGGCGGCCGGGGCGGCCCCTCCGAACTCCTCGGGGGTCTTCATCATGTAGCGGATCACGCCGTCTTTCACGCCGGCCTTCTTCAGGCTCATGATGTCTTCGATGGCCAGCGTGAAGACGCTACGATCCTTCTTGATCGCCTTGATGATCTCTTCGTCGGCGATGCCGAGCCGGGACAGCGTGACGATCTCGTCGACGGTGACCGCCGCCGAGACCCGCGCCACCAGCAGGACGCCGAGCGCAATGAGCAATCGCATGAGTCTCATGGGCCCTCCGTGATCGGGTCGGTGGAAGTTCACGCCGCGTTACCTACTTCGCGCCCTTGGTGAAGAAGGCGACGCCGAGCGTGACCTCGGCCGGCCACGAGAGGCCGTTGTACACGTTGGACTTGTAGAAGTAGTGCCGGTAGTCGAGGCGCACCGCCATCCAGTCGAGCACGTAGAAGCGCATGCCGGCGCCCAGGTTGCCCATGGGCAGGTACTCGAGCTTGTAGCTGGTCTCGCCCTCGAGCTTGTCGCTCGCGAACATCACGCCCGCGCCGAAGGAGATGTTGACGTCGAAGTGCGTGAGGTTCTGCGTGAGCACCGAGAACTTGCCGTGGAAGGGCGTCCACTGGCCCTCGGCCGCGGCGTAGCCCTTGAGCTGCTCGTCGAGCGAGATGTTCAGGTTCATGGTGTCCTGCAGGAACGAGCGCAGGTCGGACTTGGCGTTGAACATGTACGAGCCGTTCAACTCGACGGACCAGTCCTCGAGGAAGTACCAGTTGTAGCGAAGCCCGATGGGGTAGTTCGCGAAGAAGTCGTCGTTGGGGATGACGCCGCCGAACAGGGTGAACTCGTGGCGGCCGTCGCGCAGGAACAGGCGCTTCTGGATGACCTCGACGTCGCGCTTCTGGCCCCAGAAGTACTCGAGGTCCTTGTCGATCGGGTCCTCGGCGAGGGCCGCGGAGGACACGAGGAACAGGCCGGCGATAAGCCCCAGGCAGAACAGCTTCTTCATGGTCTGGCCCCTATTGCTAGACGTGAACCGGTTCATGTTTCGCCCCTACTCACACGGCAACGCGGGGTCCTGGCACGTCCCCAGGCAGCAGACGCCTCCGGCGCCGCCGTCCTGGGTGCAGGCCGTCCCCACGGGGATCGAGACCTCGGCGGCCAGGCACAGGCCGGCCTCCCAGCCGCAGCGCGCGGTGCACTGCGCGGCGTCGTCGCCGCCACACTGGGAGCTGGCCGAGCAGTCCTTGCGGAAGCCGAGCGAGTTGTCCCAGTTGGGGGTCTCCTGGACGCCCTCCTTGTTCGACTGGTTGCCCACCTTGAAGGTGAAGATGTTCTCGGCCGTGATGAAGGGATTGGGCAACAGCTTGAGGTTGCCGTAGGCGGCGAAGGCGCGGCCCACGGGCGTGCCGGACGGCCAGGGCAGGTCGAGCGAGACGACGTCGCTCTCGACCATCAGCCGCCACTTGCCGAGGAAGGCGTAGCGGGCGCGGTCGAGGCCGGAGCGGAGCGCCTCTTCGAACTCGGTCGAGCCCATGTCGCCGCGGTTCACGAAGGTGTAGGTGCCGTCGGTCAGGCAGGCCACCTCGGCCTGGGCCTGGTCGCGCGACGGGTAGCCCTTGGCCTGGTACTGCACGAAGTGCACGTGTACGGGGAGCTCGCCGGTGTCGCCGTCGAGCAGCCCGATCACGTCGGAGAGATCGCGGTCGCCGCAGGGCGCCCCACCCACGAAGTGCTCGCTGTTCGGGTTGCAGGTGTCCGGGCCGTCGTTCAGCACCACGATGTGCTTGGCGGCCAGCTCGGTCTCGGCCTGCAGGAACTCGACCGCGTTGTACAGGGCCTCCCACAGCGGGGTGCGACCGCCCTCGTTGCCGGGCAGATCGTTCAGGCCCTTGGTCACCCAGTCGCGCCGGGTGACGAAGCAGTCTTTCATGGTGGGGTTCTCGAGCTCGACGGCCGAGCAGAGCAGCTTGTTCTTGAGCTCTTCGTTGTAGCTCATGACCAGCAACTTGTCGGTCTTGTTGAGGCCCGAGATGAAACTCTGCAACGCGGTCTGGCGGAAGTGCTTCTTGTCGGAGGCCAGGCGCTCGAGCACGCCCGGATCAGCCTGCTCCTGCTGCCACTTGGTGATGGCCAGGTTGGCGGCGTTGTAGTCCATCTCGTAGTGCTGGTCGGGCTTGCTGGCGTCGGGCGGATCGACGGCGGGGTTCGGCTGCACGAAGCCGCTGACCGAGCCCGACTGATCGACCAGCACGACCACGCCCACGCCCACGCCCTCGCCGCCGCCCCAGGCCTCGAAGCGGTCGGCGAACTTGACGTGCCCCACCTTGACGATCTGGCTGTTGGGAGCCATCAGGTCGGTGCCGGCCTCGCACTCGCGGCTGAGCGCGGGGCTGGCCTGCTTGACGCAGTCGATGGTCATCTTGACGTTCTCGACCGTCAGGTCGCCTTCGTCGACGATCTGGCGGTTGATGTCGTCGCCAAGCTGGATGCTCTTGTCCTTGTCGAAGACCGTCTGGCCCTGCTCTTTGCGCTCGGTCGAGATGAACTGCAGGTCGACCGCGAGGCCGTCGAGCTTTTGCCCGGCAGCCAGGTCGGACGTGCGGCACATGCGCTCGAACGCGTCGCCGTTCTTGACCACCGGCACGGCGCCGAGGATCTGCGCGTTGTAGAAGTAGATCTTCGGCGCGTTGATCTTGGCGGCCGTGTTGCAGCCGGCGCCAAGACCGAAGATGAGCCCGCCGAGGGCTGCGGCGCGGAGAAGGTGGTTCATTCGTCCTCCCCGGAACTGGTGGGACAGGGATGCGGCGCACCCGGGCGCCGTCAATGGGCAGAGTATATTGTCTGAATCGCCGCCGGTGTCAACGCTGGAAACCGTCACTCCCGATCGAGGACGACGCTGTCGATCACCTCACCCGACGTCGAGACGGCGTTCACGGTCGCCTGCTCGGGGCCGAGGTCGACCGTCAGGTGGTGGTGGGCCGACCGGCGGTACACCAGCTCGGGCAGGTCGTTCGGGCAGCTCTCGTCGGGGTCGAGATCGCCGCCACCGCCGCCGGTCACGAACACGTGAACGCGATCGTAGAGCTGGTGCTCGTACTCGTGGGTGTGGCCGGTGAAGACCGCCTGGAAGCCGTGCTCCTGGAGCAGCGGCAGGACCTTGGTCTGGGTCGCCTTCATGGGCATCCAGGTCTCCTGGCAGGCCGACTGGGGCGGGTAGTGGAAGAACGCGAAGCGCCAGCGGGCGGCCTGGGCGGCCTCCGAGGCGACCTGGGCCTCGAGCCAGTCCCAGAGCGGGGGCTCGGTCGCGCCACCCAGGGGGAAGAAGAAGTGGCCGCCGTCGAGCGTGTTGTCGAGCGCGATGAAGAAGGCGTCGCCGTACGAGAACGAGTAGGCGGCCTCGGAGAGCGGCACGCCCGGATCGGCCGGAAACGCGAAGTAATCGCGGAAGTTCTGGAGCTGATCGACGAGCTCCTTCCAGTCGTGGTTGCCGGGCGCCGCGAAAGTGGGCACGTAGTGGCTGCGTTGTCGGGCCGGCTCGAAAAACTCGGTGACGTACGACTCCCGGTCGGCCCCGTAGCCCACGACGTCGCCCGCGTGCAGCACGAGCGCGGGCCGACTCGCCCGCATGCTCTCGGCGACCTCGGCGTGCGCCGTGAAGTTGGTCTGCGTGTCGCCGTACACCGCGAACCGGAGCGGCCGCCCCGGCAGCGGCGCCGTCGCGAAGGTGAGGTCGCCGGTGCACGTGCCGCCGGTGCAGGCGCGGTAGTGGTAGAGGGTCTCCGGCTCCAGCCCGCCCACCCAGACCTCGTGCAACGGCACGTCGGCCGGCCCCTCGGCGCGGCCGCCGTAGCTCGCGTCGCGGCCGTACTCGACCACCGAGTCGCCGGGCTCCGCCGTCTGCCACGACACCGCGACGGTCGTGGTCGTCGTCGCGCCCAGCCACGGCCCGGCGTGGAACGTCAGGTCCGCCGGGCCGCTCGGGATCTCGTAGGGCCCGGTCGGCCGCGGAAGGTCGGCGACCGCGTCGGGAGACTGCTCGTCGAGCGCGACGTCGGGCGCGGACGGCGCGTCCGACGTCGGGTCCTCCGTCGGATCGCCCGGCTCGTCTCCCGAATCGCGCGCGCCCGCGCAGCCCATCGCCAGGGCTGCGATCAGCGCCAAGCCCGCCCACGCCCACCGCGCGCAACGCATTCCACCACCCGCCTCGCCCCTCGGGGCGTCGTTCGTGTTCCTGTCTGGCCGTGCCACAGGAAACCCCGACGCGCAAGACATTTCGCGCACCTCCCTCCGTCGAGGACTCGAAGGTCGGTCGCACCGGCCCGGACGAGATCCCCCCGGCGTTCAGTGCTCCGGGCGCAGGACGCGCTCGGTCCAGGCCAGCACGATGCTGCTGAAGAGGAAGACCACGTGGATGACGACCTGCCACAGGACCATGGGGTGGCCCCCTTTCGTCATCACGGACTCCATGTTGATGAAGGTCTGCAGCAGGTGGATGCCCGAGACCCCGACCAGGGAGCCGGCCAGCTTGACCTTGAGCGTGCCCGCGTTGATGTGGTCGAGCCAGTCCGGCTTGTCGACGTGGCTGTCGAGGTCGAGCCGGCTGACGAAGGTGGCGTAGCCGCCGATGACCACCATGGTCAGCAGGTTGACCACCATGATGATGTCGATGAGCGACAGCACGCCCAGCATGACCTGCGTCTCGCTGAGGCTCGCCAGGTCCCACGTGAGGTGCGCCAGGTGCTCGAGGAACTTGATGGCGTACAGCACGCCGGCCACGATCAGCCCCACGTAGAGGGGTGCCTGCACCCAGCGGCTGGCGAAGATCAGGCGCTCGATCAGCCTTTCGGGGTGCAGGGCGGGCCGGTCGGATCGGGGGGTGGGCTCGCTCATGGATCGGGCCTCTCGCGGGGCGTTGGCTGATAAACAGAGGGGCTCTGCAGACCGTTCGTCAAGTCCGTAGACATCAAGGTGGCGAGTCCCCTCGGGAAGGGCGTCAATCCCCCGCCGGTTCGGTGCCCGGCGTCGTGGCCGTCTGGTGCCAGCGGAAGTTGTCGAGCAGCACCTCGGAGTCGTAGATGCCGTCGCTGGTGTCGTGCACGTGGAAGACCAGGGTGAACACCTCGCCGGGCTGGACGGGCCACGAGGTGGTGAGCCAGCCGGTGGACGAGCCCGTGCCGTCGCCGTCGCCGAAGGCGCCGCCGGCGCACGAATAGCCGGTTCCCGAGAGGTCGGTGGTCGCCTTGCCGTCGGGGCAGCCCTGGTACCAGCAGCACTCCGACAGCGCCGTGTTGATGGCGATGTAGCAGCAGGCGCCCGAGGCCAGGGGGCAGTTGGGGCCCGCCAGGTCGACGTAGTCGCCCGGATCGCGGCAATCGGTGAAGTTGATGACGCGCTTCTCGCCCGCGGTGGTCAGCGGCGCCTGCATCAGGATGTAGAACTTGTCGTTGTACTGGGTGCCGACGTACTCGTCGTACTCCTCCGAGAAGAACACGTAGTCGAGGGAGAAGCCCTTGGCGGTGGAGGGCGCCGTGAGGGTCACCGTCCACTCGGCCACGTCGTAGCAGGCGTCGGAGCTGGAGTAGGGGTCCGACCACGTGCCGCCGCCGCCCAGATCGGTGGAGTGGAAGGCGCCGGAGGCCGGGCCGGTGGCCAGCAGGGCGTAGGACGGGCCCGCCTTGGGGGCCAGGTCGTTGCCGGCGTCGCCGAAGTGCGAGGACGCCTTCCAGGCGCCGTCGAGGTCGTCTCCCGAGGGGGAGGTCACCGCCTGGGCCCCCAGGGCGCCCGGGCTGCACGCCAACTCGGCGGCGCAGGCCATGGCGGGCAACGTCGCGCCCGTGGCGGGAGTGCAGGCGCAGCCGACCTCGTCCACCTGGCCGTCGCAGTCGTCGTCCTGGCCGTCGTCGGGCTCCTCGAGGGCGGACGGGTTGCTCGTGGCCGCGAAGTCGTTGCAGTCGCCCGCGTCGGGCGTGAAGCCGTCACCGTCCTGGTCCAGGGCCGAGTCGGGCGGCTCGTCGGTGGCGCCGTCGCAGTCGTCGTCCGCGTCGTTGCCCGGGGCCTCGCTGGCGCCCGGGGCCACCTGGGAGGCCGTGTCGTCGCAGTCGAGGGCCGCGCACCAGCCGTCGGCGTCGGCGTCGGGGCAGTCGGGGGGCACGGGAGGGGCGAACCACGAGCCGCACTTGCTGATGCCCATGGTGTCGAAGATGCCCTCGAACGCCGCGAGCAGCGACGCCAGGTCGCTGGCGGGCACGTGGGTGGCGAAGCCGGTGCCGCCGTGCATGGCGACGGCGTCCAGCTCTTCGAAACCGTCGGCCAGGTTGAAGCCGATGGCGAACGTCTTGACCCCGAACTGGGCGGCGAGCCCGGCGACGAGCTCGGCCAGGGGTCCGGTGGCGGCCTTGGGGTTCAGCGGGTTGAAGCAGGAGTCCTGGCCGTCGGACAGGAGCACCACGTAGCTCGGGTACTGGTGGTTCTTGAGCGGCCCGTCGACGGGGTAGTGGTTCGTCAGGTGGTCGAAGATGCCGAGCAGCGGGGTCAGCACGTACTTCAGGTTGGCCGGGTCGGCCGACAGCTTGCGCGCCGCGAGGACCTG
>CAZBRS010000096.1:0-12587 GCA_964494475.1 uncultured Myxococcales bacterium
GTCGGGGGCGCCGGGGTCGGAGGCGGGGGAGTCGGGGGCGCCGGGGTCGGAGGCGGGGGAGTCGGGGGCGCCGGGGTCGGAGGCGCCAGGGTCGGGGGTGGGGGAGTCGACCGGCCAGGCCTCGCCGGGCTCCGGCACCTCGGACCCGGCGTCGGCCGGGCCGGCGTCGGGCCCGGCGTGCTCGACGGCGTCGGCCTCGGCCCACGCCTCGACCGACACCTCCACCTCCGGACCCGGCACGTCACCGGCCTCCGGCTCCGTCGCGGGGAGCTCCGCCGACTCGGCCGCGTCGTCGGGAGCGTGGAACTCGGCGACGTCGACCGGGCGCACGTCGAAGGGCGCAGCGTCGGGTAGTACGGAATCCTCGGCCAGATCGGTGGCGGCGTGTTCCGCCGGTCCGAGATCGGGCAGATCCGGGCCCCGGCCACGGCCGCCACACGCGGCGACCCACAGAACGATCAGCCACAGGCGCCGACTCCCCGTCATCGCGTCCACCTCCGACGGCTCATAGTACGGCGGCAGACCGCGCGGGTACAATCGAGAGGTTTGACAAGCGGGCGAGCGGCTGGCTAGCATTCACCCGCATCGAGGTGGCATGGCTCGGCAACTCGTACTCCTGCTGGTCGTCGTCGCGCTGTCGGCGTGCTCCTCCTCGGCACGGCCCGACGGGGGCAGCGCCGACCTCGAGGCCTCGGCCGACGATCGGACCGAGCCGAAGGACCTCGCCGACCGCGACCTCCAGGAGGCCGTGGGGCGAGACCTCGACGGAGCGCCCCCTCCCGATCTCGACGCCGAGCCCGACCCCGAGGCCGCCCCCGAAGCGATCGGGGAGCTCGACCCCGAGACAATCGCCGACCCGGGGAGCGAGCCGGCCCCCGACCGCGACGTCGAGCCCCCTCCGGAGGTCGGCGTCGAGGCGCCCCCAGAGGCTCCGCTCGAAGCTCTCCCCGAGGCGCCGCCCGAAGGTTCTCCCGAGGTCGACATCACGGAGGCCTCGCCCTTCGATGTCGAGCCGGGCCCGGACCTGGCCGACGCGCTCGACACGGCCCTGCCCGACCTGCCGGGCGGCGACGAGGCCCCGGAGTGCCAGGACATGGTCGCCGACCCGGACCCCGACGACGATCAACCCCCAGAGTGCCCGGCCCCCTGCCATCCGATCATCACCGAGCTCCTGGCACTGAACGACGGCTCGCTGCACGACGAAGACGGCGAGGCCAGCGACTGGATCGAGCTCTACAACCCCACGAGCCTCGCCCTCTCGCTCGAAGGCTGGCACCTCACCGACGACCCCACCGAGCCCGCGCGCTGGACGTTCCCGGCCCGCACGCTCGGCCCCGGAGGCTACCTCGTGGTCTTCGCCTCGGGCAAGGACCGCGCCCCGGCCGAAGGCGAACTCCACGCCGACTTCAAGCTGGCCCGCGAGGGAGAGTATCTGGCCCTGGTCAGCCCCGCGCTCGAGGTGGTGCAGGCCTTCCCGGGCTATCCGCCCCAGGTCGCCGACGTGTCCTACGGCGTCGCGGTCACCATCACGCGCGCCGAACTGCTCGGCGTCGGCGCCCCCGCACGCTGCTTCCTCGGCGCCTGGGCGCCGGGCGACGGCTGGCTCGCCCCCGGGTTCGACGACGCCGGTCCCGAGTGGGTCGACGCCCTCACGGGTGTCGGCTTCGATCGGGCGACCTCGCCCGACGTGCCGACCTCGATCGACAAGCTGGGCACGCCGCAGGCCGACTCGGTCGCCGACTGGTCGGCCACGGGCCAGCAGGGCGCGAACGGCTGGACCTACGGCTACTACGACCGGAGCGCCGACCCCCAACTTGGCTACACGGCCGCCGAGTTCGTGCCCTTCCCGCGCAACGGCGGCGGCTGGGGTCCCGACGACTTCTGGAACGGCACCGCCTACGAGTGGTTCCCCGGCGATCCTCCCTGGGCGGCCGTGGGCGCCGAGTACGTCCACCCGAGCGGCGCGAACAACGGCGCGCTCCACTGGGTGATCCGCCGCTACCAGGCCGAGGTCGAGGGCGCCTACCTCGTTCAGTGGCACGTGGCCAAGGCCAACCCCGAGGGCGGCGGGGTCACGGCGCGCGTCTTCCTCGACGGCACCTCGTTCGGCGCCGCGACCCTCGCCGGCTCCAATACGGCGGGGCTCACGCGCACGCTGGTGCTGCCCCACGTGCTCCCGGGCGAGCCCATCGACTTCGCGCTCGGCCCCGAAGGCCCCGACGGCGATCCCCACGACGCCTCGGACGGATCGTACCTGACCGCGACCCTGTGGCGGCTGCCCCGCGTCGCCGAAGCGATCGCCACCGACCTCGGCGACGCGCTCCCGGCTCCGGTGACGAGCCTGCCCGTGCGCCTGGCGTTCGACGTCGCCACGCAGGGGGCCCCGAACCGGCTCACGCTGCGCATGAAGTACGACGATGGCTTCGCGGCCTGGCTGAACGGCGCCCCGCTGGTCACGGCCAACGCGCCGGCGAGCCTCGACGCGAGCCCGCTCGCCACGGCCGATCGCCCCGCCGAGGCGGCGGTGACCTCCGTCCCCTTCGTCCTCGACGAGCACCTCTCCCTGCTGACCCCGGGGTCGAACCTGCTGGCCCTGCTGGCCCTGAACTCGGCCCCCGACGACCCGACCCTGCTGGTCCTGCCCGAGCTCGAGGCCCGCACCGTGACCTACGCCCCCGAGACCACGCGCTACTACCGCACGCCCACACCGGGCGCCGACAACGACGACGGCCCCCTCGACCTCGGCCCCATCGTCGAGCACCGCACGGCCGCAGGCGCCGTGCCTCCGGGCCAGCCCCTGCTGGTGTCAGCGCGGGTCTACCCCACGAGCGCGCCCCTCCTCGGCGTCACGCTGGTCCATCGCGTCATGTTCGGTCCCGAACAGAGCGTGGCCATGACGGGGCAACCCGGGGGAGTCTTCGCGGCCACGCTGCCCGCCGGACTGGCGGCGCCGGGAGAGATGGTGCGATGGTACGTGCTGGCGACCGACGCCGACGGCCACACCACGCGCTGCCCGCCCTTCGACGACCCCCTCGACTCCGAGCAGTACCACGGGACCGTCGTCGCCGACCCGAGCGTGGTCAGCGACCTGCCGGTCTTCCACTGGTTCGTCGAGGACCCCGCCGCCGCCAACACCTGGACCGGCGCCCGCGGCTCGCTGTTCTACGGCGCGGAGCTCTACGACAACGTGCGCTTCGACCTGCACGGCCAGAGCACCTCGGGCTTCCCCAAGAAGAGCTACGACGTCGACTTCACGTCCGATCATCGCTTCCTGCTCGAAGCGGGCCTCGGCCGAATGAAGGACCTGAACCTGCTGACCAACTGGGCCGACAAGACCAAGGTGCGCAACACGATGGCGTACGAAGCCTATCGCGACGCGGGCCTCGGCTACCACCTGGCCTTCCCGGTGCGCGTACAACAGAACGGAGCGTTCTTCGAGGTGGCCGACTTCGTCGAAGACGGCGACGACCGCTGGCTGGAGCGCCTGGGCCTCGATGGCGAGGGCGCGATGTACAAGATGTACGACGGCCTGTGGACGGCGGCTGCGGGCGAGAAGAAGACGCGCAAGTGGGAAGACAACAGCGACCTGGCAGCCTTCATCGCGGGCCTCGACCAGACCGACGACGCCCTGCGCGTGTTCCTCTACGACCACGTGAACCTCGCGGCCATGGCCAACTTCTACGCGGGGCTCACCCTCTCGGCCACCACCGACTGCTGCCACAAGAACTACTACGCCTACCGCGACACCAACGGCACCGGCGAGTGGCGGTACCTGCCCTGGGACGCCGACCTGACCTTCGGGCACAACTGGACGCCGCAGAAGTACTACTTCGAAGACGCGCTCTATCCCCAGAACCCGCTGTTCGTCGGCTGGAGCAAGCTGACGCAGGCGTTGCAGACCCTGCCCGAGTTCCACGCCATGTACCTGCGCCGGCTGCGCACGGTGATGGACCGCCAGGTGCAGCCACCGGGCACGCCCGCGCCCCTCCTGAAGTTCGAGGCGCGCATGGACGAGCTGGTGGCGCAGATCGGCGCCGACGCGGCGAGGGACCACGACGCCTGGCCGCTCTGGGGCCTCGACGAGACCATGGAGCAGGCGGTGGCGCGCGTGAAGGCCGACTTCCTGGCGCCGCGTCGGACCTTCCTGTTCGAGACGATGGTCGAGCCCAACGGGCCCATCCCTCCCGCCCAGGAGCAGCCCGCGATCGTCCTCGACGCCGGCGACCCCTCGCCCGACGCCCCCGCCGAGGCCTGGCTCGTGCTCCTGAACCCCGGCGCGGTCGCGGTCGATCTGTCGGGCTGGAAGGTCGAGGGCGAGATCTCCCTCACGCTGCAGCCCGGCACGGTGCTGCCCGCCGGGGGTCGGCTCTACCTCTCGCCCGACGTGGTCGCGTTCCGGGCACGCACCGAACCCCCGACGGGCGGCCAGGGGCTCTTCGTCCAGGGGAACTACGCCGGCCAGTGGAGCCAGCTCGAAGCGGTGTACCTGGTCGACGAAGAGGGCTCGGTGGTGCCGTCCTCCCGGTAAAACGCGCGGCGCGCCGCGCGCTCGACGCGGCGGCGCCGATTCTGTATAGTTCCAAAGCTGTCTCGCTGGTTTCTTCGCAGGGGGAGGGAATCCGATGAACTCGTCGTCGATCGGCGCCCTGGCGCGCGTGCTCGCACTCTTGGCGGTCTTGCTGGGACTCGGCAGCCCCGCGAGGGCCGACGTGGTCGTGAACGAGATCCTCTTCCACCCGGCCAACGACGCGGTGCAGCCCGGCGAAGACGCCGAAGACCTGCAGTTCGTCGAGCTGCAGAACGACGGCGCCGCGGCCGTCGATCTCTCGGGGTGGTCGTTCTCCGAGGGGTTCTCCTTCACGTTCCCGGCGGGCACCGTGCTGGCCCCGGCGGGCTACGTCGTGGTCGCGCGCGACCCCGCGCTCCTGGTGGCGCGAGGCCCGGCCATCCCCGCGGGGGTGCAGGTGCTCCCCTGGGTGGGCGGCGACCTCTCGAACGGCGGCGAGACCCTGCGCCTGGTCGACGCCTCGGCCAACCTCGTGGACGAGGTCACCTACGACGACGCGGGGCTCTGGCCGGCCGCGGCCGACGGCGCCGGCGCCTCGCTCGAGCTCGCGAACCCGGCCTACGACCCCTCGTTCCCCCTGGTGTGGCGGGCCTCGCAGGCCGCGAACGGCACGCCCGGGGCCCGCAACAGCGCCTTCACCGAGGGCCCGATCGTCGCCGAGACCTCCCCGGCGCGCGGCGACGTCGTCGCCGACTTCGGAGGGGTGGCCGTCACCTTCGCCGAGCCCGTCTCGGGGGTCGTCGCGAGCGCCCTGACGGTCGCCGGCAGCGCCGCCACGGTCGTCACGTGCGCCACGTGCGTCGCGGGCGTGGGGGCCGGACCCTGGGTCTTCACCGGCTTCGCCACGCCCACCGCCAACCCCTACCCCACCGCCCTGGCGGCGGGGGCCATCCAGGATCAGGGCGGCCATGCCTTCGCCGGCGACTCGTGGCAGAACTACCTGTCGGTGCCCAAGGTCGTCATCAACGAGCTGCACTACAACCCGAACACCAGCACCGACGCCGAGGAGTTCATCGAGCTCGTCAACGCCGACGCGCTCGCCGTCGACCTCTCCGGGTGGCGCGTGACCGAGTTCGGCAGCCCGGGCTGCACGTTCCCCGCGGGCACGCTGCTGCAGCCCGGAGCCTTCGTGGTGTGCGCCAAGGACCCCGCCGCGCTGCTGGCGGCCACCGGCTGCCAGGCGCTCGTCTCGTGGGGCGCGAACGACAGCCTGAGCAACGGCGGCGAGCCCGTGGCGCTCGTGAACGTCGCGGGCGCGGTCGTCGACCGCGTCGTGTACGGCGACGCGCCCCCCTGGCCGAGCGGCGCGGGCAGCCCCGATGGCGGCGGCCCCTCCCTCGAGCTCGTGAACCCGGGCGTCGACAATGGCGTTGGGCAGGCCTGGCAGAGCTCGACCGTCACCAACGGCACGCCCGGCGCGCCCAACAGCACCTACAGCCAGGCGCCGCTCGTGGCCGACGTGGCGCCCGAGCGCGGCGCGGTCATCCTCGGCCTGTCCGAGGTGGTCCTCACCTTCTCGGAGCCCGTCACGGGCGTCGACGCCGACGACCTCGAGGTCGAGGGCGTGCCGGCCCTGGCGGTCACGGGAGAGGGCGCGGGCCCCTACGTGTTCGCGGTGGCCGACCCGCCCCAGGGCGCGGTGGGCGTGGTGCTCGACGCGGGCGCCATCCAGGATCTGCAGGGCACCCCCTTCGCGGGCGACTCGTGGCTGTACTTCTCGAGCCTGCCGCGCCTCGTGATCAACGAGATCCACTACCACCCCGCGACGTCGGCCGTGGCGGCCGGAGAAGACCCCGAGGCGCTGCAGTTCCTCGAGATCGTGAACCTCGAGGGCGAGCCCATCGACCTGTCGGGCTACGCCCTGGCCGAGGGCGTCGACTTCCTGTTCCCCGCGGGCACCACGCTCGCGGCGGGGGGCTTCCTGGTGCTGGCGGCCGACGCGGTCTTCCTGGCCGCCCACGTCAGCATCCCTGCCACGGCCCAGGTGCTCACGTGGACCAGCGGCGACCTCTCGAACGGCGGCGAGTCCATCGAGCTCTCCGACGCCTACGGGCGCGTGATCGACGAGGTCACGTTCAACGACAAGGGCGAATGGCCCGACGCGCCCGATGGCGGCGGGTCGTCGCTCGAGCTGCTCCACCCCGCCCTCGCGAACGACGGCGGCGGCGCCTGGAAGCCCTCGGCGGTCGTCAACGGCACCCCGGGCGCGCCCAACAGCGTGTTGCAGGCCAGCCCCGCCCCCATCGTCTTCGGCGTGCTGCACCGCCCGTCCATCCCGCAGGCCAACCAGGCCGTGACCATCACCGCCGAGGTCATCGACGACGGGGGCTCGCCCACGTCGGTCACGCTCTTCTACCGCCAGGACCAGGATCCCCCCGTGGCCTACGCGTCGATGCCCATGCGCGACGACGGCCTCCACGGCGACGGCGACCCGTCCGACGGCCGCTACGGCGCCGTGGTACAGGGCCTCGGCGACGAACAGCAGCTCGACTTCTACCTCGAGGCCGGCGACGGCACGGCTACCACGGTCGCGCCGGCCGGGCACGCCACGCCGAACCGCTTCGGCCACCCGTCGCAGACCTTCCTCTGCAAGTTCTCGAACGAGGTGCTGCCGACCGACGCGCCCGTCTTCCACCTGCTCGTGACCCTCAACAACAAGCACAACCAGGAGGCCCTCAACACCTACCCGGGCCGCAAGGAGGGCTTCGACGCCACCTTCATCGACGGCGAGGGGAGCATCTGGTACAACGTGACCGAGCGCTTCCGCGGCCAGAGCAGCCTGTTCAAGCTGCCGAGCTCCTACAACATCGAGTTCCCGTCGAACCGCAAGCTGATGTCTCCGCTCGGCTTCGCCGTCGAGGTGTTGCAGCTCAACTCCATGCGCCCGGCCGCCCAGTGGCTGGGCTTCAACCTGTTCAACCGCGCCGGCATGCCCGCTCCCAAGGCGGCCTTCGCCCGCCTGCGCTATCCGGGCATCAACTACGACACCTGCTGCACCGGTCAGAACGGCTACTACGGCCTGCACGTGGTGGTCGAGCGCTACGACAACGACTTCCTCGACTCCCAGGACGGCGACGTGCCCGACCGCGGCCTCAGCTCCGAGGGCAACCTCTACCGCGGCCGCAACGACGCCAACTTCCGCTGGGAGGGCACCGACCCGAACACCTACCGCGTCGACGTCAACGGCCAGAACGGCTACGAGAAGTACAACCACGAGAGCGAAGACGCCTGGAGCGACGTGATCTCGCTGTGCGACGCCGCCAGCAACAGCACGGCCGACCAGTACGTCGAGCACGTGAAGGCCCACGTCGACGAAGACAACTGGGCGCGCTACTTCGCGCTCAACATGCTGCTGGGCAACCGCGAGGGTGGCCTCTACCTCGACACGGGCGACGACTACTTCGTCTACTTCCCGCCCGTCGACGACCCGCTCAACCCGGCGCACCCCGACTTCGGCACCGGCACGCTGCCCGACGATCGAACCGTCAGCCGATCGAAGCTGATCCCCTGGGACCTGGACTCGCCGATGCTCGACACCCCCTACTCGATCTGGCGCACCAACGTGCCCGCGCCGCAGGCCTTCCTGCGTCACAACGCCTTCGCGCCCATCTTCGTGAAGGCCATCGAGGATCTGGCCGCCAACGAGTTCTCGCCCGAGACCATGGCCGCCATCATCGATTCCATGCCCGACGCCGCCTTCGGAACCTCCGATGGCAGCGATCAGTGGCCCGAGACCAAGCAGCAGTACAAGAACTGGATCGCGAACCAGGTGCCCCAGCGGCTGGCCGAGACCTTCGACGACCTGACGTTGAACGGCGGCCCGACCGTCAACCACGCGAGCGCCGATCCGTTCATCCACCTCGACGGCCGCCTCCAGCAGGCCGGCACGCACGCCGTCACCGTCAACGGCCAGCCCGCCACGTTCAGCGTGTTCGAAGGCACGTGGTCGCACGACCTGGCCCTGGTCGCGGGGCCGAACCCCGTGCTGGTGCAGGCCTTCGATCGCGCCGGCGCCTTGAAGGACCGCGTCGAGGCCGAGGTGTTCCACAACCCGGTCGGCTCCTTCCACCTCGACCTGCAGATGCGCGGCCCCCGTCGCATGGTGAACGACAAGACCCTCACGATCGAAGCGGCCATCGTCGACCCCATCGGGCGCATCTCGTACAGCCAGTGGGACGAATACGGCGCCGTCTCTGTGGTGCGCCTGCCCGACCGCACGCCGGTGCCCATCACCGTCACGCGGTTCGAGGACCACCTGCCCTACCGCGACGACGCCCTGCACTTCCTGAACGGCTGGGGCAGCGTCTCGTTCACGCTCGACCAGGGCGCGGCGTTCACGCCCGGCGACGTCGAGGTCTCGGTCAGCTGGCACGGTCTCGAGGCCGCGCGCACCGTGTCGGTGTTGCGCAGCCCCGCGTTCCGCGAGCTCTCGGGCACGCTCACGGGCCCCGCGCTGGTCTGGGGCCCGAACGACGACATCCGCATCACCGGCAACTGCACGGTGCCTGCGGGCAGCACCCTGACCATCCACCCCGGCACCCTCGTGCAGGTCGACACCACCGGCACGCTCGAGAACGGCACGCTGATCGTGGTGAACGGCAGCCTGCAGGCCCTCGGCACGCGCGACGCCCCGATCTTCTTCTTCTCCGAGCGCGGCCCGGCGGCCATGCGCCTCACCCAGGCCGGCTCGGCGTCGAACGGCGACGCCTGGCGCGGCTTCCAGTTCTACGGCTCCGGGTCGTCCACCCTGCGGCACGTCATCCTGACCGGCGCCGGCAACGGCAACGTGGTCTCGCACCCGCGGCCGCCCATCCTCGGGCTCTTCAACGACCACGCGCTCTTCACCGATCGCTGCGTACTCGCCGACAACAACGGCATGGCCTTCTCGGGCCAGGGCACGGGCAAGTACACCGTGCGCAAGACGCTCGTGTCGCGCGTGGGCATCGGCGCCGAGTTCTTCGGCAACGGCCACACGCTGCTCATCCACGACAGCTGGTTCACGGGGGCGGGTCGCGCGCCCGAGTCCGAGAACCTCGACGGCGACCTGCTGCACGTCGACGGCGCGGCGTCGGTGCAGACCATTCGCAGCTCCATCCTGAACGACGGCGGCGACGACGGGCTGGACCACAGCGCCTCGAGCTTCACGGTCGAGCACTCGATCGTGTCGAACGTACGCGACAAGGCCTGCAGCATGACCGGCGGGCACGTGAGCATGCACAACGTGCTCATGTTCGCGACCGGCAGCGGCATTCGCGGCTACGGCTCCACGTCGTACACGACCATCACGGTGCCGAACCCGCTCGGCTCCATCGATCGCGTGCAGACCAGCATCTACTGGCCCCACAGCATCGGCACGTGCAAGGGGGCGGTCGACTACACCGACGTGGCCAACCCCGCCGACCTCGGGTGTGGCACGGGCAACCTGTCGACCGACCCGCTCTTCACGGACACGAGCCGCTCCGACTACAACCCCCGCCCGGGCTCGCCCGCCCTCACGGCCGGCCCCAACCAGGACCGCATCGGCTGGCTGGGCTTCCCCTACGGCTCGGTCTGCGCGACCACGGCCGACTGCAACGACACCAACGCCTGCACCACCGACGTGTGCGTCGACAAGCTGTGCACGTTCACGCCCATCGTGGGCTGCACTCCCTGCGATATCGACGAAGACTGCGACGACAGCGACCCCTGCTCGGTCGACACCTGCGCCCCCGACGGCGCCTGCGGCCACGCGGCCGTGGGCAACGGCGCCGCCTGCGACGACGGGCTCGCGTGCACCTCGCCCGACACCTGCGCGGCCGGCGCCTGCGCGGGCCCCGTGAACTGCCCCGGCGGGACCACGTGCAACGCCTCGGGCGCGTGCACGACGATCGAGGAGACCCTCACCTTCCAGCAGGACGTCGACGGCTACACGGGCACCCACGACACCTACCTGCGCCAGAGCGCGCCCGACACGGCTCATGGCGACGACGTCATCTTCCGCTGGGACTCCGAGGATCCGGCCCCCAACCAGTTGATCGGCCTGCTGCGCTTCGCCGATCTCTTCGGCCCCGGCGCGCGCCAGATCCCCGAGGGGTCGACGATCCTGAGCGCGACGCTTCGGATCAACGTCGAGGATCCCAGCCTCGACCCGCCCGGCAGCATCCACGAAGCGCGCGTGGCCTGGGACGAAGCCACCGCCACCTGGAACAACTTCGGAGGCGAGGCGGGCGTCCAAGACGACGAATCGGGCCCGGCGACCGGCGTCGCCCCCATCCCCACGGGACCCTTCGACCTCGACGTCACGACGAGCATGAAGGCCTGGCTGTTGGCGCCCGCCCTGAACCAGGGTTGGCTCTTCCGCCCCAACTCGTGGGACGGCATCCGCGCCTCGTCCAGCGAGAACGCCGTCGTAGCCAACCACCCGCTGCTCACGGTCACGTTCGTCCCGGCCGTCGCCGGCTGCACGAGCGACCTCGCGTGCGACGACGGGCTGGCGTGCAACGGCGTCGAGACCTGCGGCGTGGCCTCCCACCGCTGCCAGGCGGGCACGCCCATGGCCTGCGACGACGGCGTGACGTGCACGACCGACACCTGCAACGAGGCCCTCGACCAGTGCGTGCACACGGGCCTCGACGTGCTCTGCGACGACGGCGACCTGTGCACCGATGACACGTGCCAGGCCGCGCTCGGCTGCCAGCACGCGCAGAACCAGGCGCCCTGCGACGACCGCAACGCCTGCACCACGACCGACGCCTGCCAGGCCGGAGCCTGCGTCGCGGGTCCCGCGGCGGCGTGTGACGACGGGCTCGACTGCACGGCCGACAGCTGCGATCCGGTCGAGGGCTGCGTCGCGACCGACACCTGCCCGGCCGGCCAGGCCTGCGACGCCCTGACCAACACCTGCGACGAGAGCCCCACGGTGGTCACGTTCCAGGACGGCCAGGGGGGCTATACGGGCACCGTCGACACCTACGTGCAGGCGGGTCAGCCCGACACGAGCTTCGGGACCTCGACCGTGCTCATCGTCGACGGCGCCGAGCCCGCCGCCGACCTGCGCCAGGTGCTGGTGCGCTTCGACGATCTCTTCGGCGACGGCCCGGGCCAGGTGCCCCAGGGCGCCCGTATCGTGTCGGCCACCCTGTCGCTGTACGTCACGAACCCCAGCGCCGACGGCGCCGACCTGTTCCCCCTGCTCGCTCCCTGGAGCGACACCGACACCTGGAGCTCGCTGTCCGACGGCATCACTCCCGACGGCGTCGAGGCCGGCGCGAACGCCGTGGCCACCGGCGCCACGAACTCGAACAAGGTCTTCTACGACTTCGCCGTGACCGCCAGCCTGATCGCCTGGTCGGGGGGTGAAGCCAACCTCGGCTGGGCCTTCCTCATGCCCGAGGGCGGCGCCGACTCGTGGCAGTTCGCCTCGTCCGACGATCTCGAGGGCGATCTCCGCCCGAAGCTGACCATCGCCTTCCTGCCGTGCGACCCCGGCTTCGAGGGCAACGGCGTGACCTGCTCCGACGTCGACGAATGCACCACGGGTGCGGGCCCCTGCGACCCGAACGCCACCTGCGCCAACAGCGTGGGCTCGTACACGTGCACGTGCGTCGAGGGCTTCGAGGGCGACGGCGCCCTGTGCCTCGACGTCGACGAGTGCGAACAGGCCACGGACGACTGCGACGCCAACGCCACGTGCGCCAACACGGTCGGCGGCTTCGACTGCGCGTGCAACCCCGGCTACGAAGGCGACGGCGCCACCTGCGCCGACGTCGACGAGTGCGCCGACCTGGTCGGCCCCTGCGACCCGAACGCCACCTGCGCCAACACGGTCGGCGCCTTCGAGTGCGCCTGCAACCCGGGCTTCGCGGGCGACGGCGCCACCTGCGCCGACGTCGACGAGTGCCTGGCGACCGCGGGGCCCTGCACCGCCAACGCCACCTGCACCAACACGGTCGGCGGCTTCGACTGCGCCTGCAACCCGGGCTTCGAGGGCGACGGCGCCACCTGCGCCGACGTCGACGAGTGCCTGGCGGCCGCGGGTCCG
>CAZBRS010000097.1:0-10127 GCA_964494475.1 uncultured Myxococcales bacterium
CCGGAATAATCTGCCCCCCAACCAAGTTTAGAGCGCGGAACGTGAATGGAGGCCGCTGTGTCCGACCTGCGCGTCGTCAACGACCTGGTGAAGGAGGAGAGCCGCTTCCTCGAGCCCGTGATCGGGGAGGTCGAGAAGGTGATCGTGGGCCAGAAGCTCATGGTCGAGCGCATCCTGACGGGCCTGCTCACGGGGGGGCACATCCTCATCGAGGGCGTGCCGGGCCTGGCCAAGACCCTGACGGTGAAGACGTTCTCGCAGGTCATCGACGCGCACTTCCAGCGCATCCAGTTCACGCCCGACCTGCTGCCGGCCGACGTGCTCGGCACGATGATCTACAACCAGCACACCGGCAACTTCACCACCCGCAAGGGCCCCATCTTCGCGAACCTGATCCTGGCCGACGAGATCAACCGCGCGCCCGCCAAGGTGCAGAGCGCGCTGCTCGAGGCCATGCAGGAGAAGCAGGTCACCATCGGCGACACGTCGCACCTGCTGACCGAGCCGTTCGTGGTGCTCGCCACCCAGAACCCCATCGAGCAGGAGGGCACCTACCCCCTGCCCGAGGCGCAGATCGACCGCTTCATGCTGAAGATCGTGGTGGGCTACCCCACGCGCGACGAGGAGATCGGCATCATCGACCGCGTGGTCAGCGACTACCGCCCCGAGGTCGAGAAGAAGGCCACCATCGCCGACATCCTGCGCGCGCGGTCGGTCGTGAACCAAGTGTACGTCGACGAGAAGCTGAAGGGCTACATCGTCGACATCGTCGAGGCCACGCGCCACCCCGAGAAGTGCGGCCTGAAGGAGTTGACCCCCTACATCCAGTACGGGGCGAGCCCCCGCGCCAGCATCTTCCTGTACGCGGCCGCGCGCGCCCATGCCTTCATCCGGCACCGCGGCTACGTCATCCCCGACGACATCAAGGCCATCGGCCCCGACGTGCTCCGGCATCGCATCGTGCTCAGCTACGAGGCCGAGGCCGAAGAGGTGACGACGGAAGACCTGGTGCGCCGCGTCTTCGAGTCGGTGGAGGTGCCGTGATCCCGCGCGAGGTGCTGCGGAAGGTCCGCAAGATCGATCTGATCACGCGGCGCATCGTGAACCAGGAGTTCGCGGGGCGCTACCACAGCGTGTTCAAGGGCCGCGGCATGAGCTTCGACCAGGTGCGCGAGTACCAGGCCGGCGACGACGTGCGCCAGATCGACTGGAACGTGTCGGCCCGCACCAACCACGTGTACGTGAAGCAGTACATCGAGGAGCGCGAGCTCACGGTGCTGCTCGTGGTCGACGCGTCGGCGTCGCTGATCACGGGTTCGGTGGGGCTGAAGCGCGACCTGGCGGCCGAGATCGCGGCCATCCTGGCCTTCTCGGCCATCCGCAACAACGACCGCGTGGGGCTGCTCATCACGACCGACCGCGTCGAAAAGGTCATCCCGCCCAAGAAGGGGCGCGGCCACGTGCTGCGCGTCATCACCGAGATCCTGGGCTTCGAGCCCGAGGGGCGCGGCACCGATCTGGCGCTGGCCCTCGAGTACGTGAACAAGCTGTCGAAGCGCAAGGCCATCGTGTTCTTCCTGTCCGACTTCGCGGGCGACGGCTGGGAGAAGGCGCTGGCCATCACGGCGCGGCGGCACGACCTGGTGCCCATCGACATCGCCGATCCCATCGATCACCAACTGCCCGACGCCGGCCTGGTGCGGGTCGAGGACCCCGAGACGGGGCTCGCGCAGGTGATCGACTTCTCGTCGGCGAAGGTGCGCGCGGCCTGGGAGAAGCGCGCCAGCGTGGCGCGGGCCCGGCGCGAGCACCTGTTCCGACGGCACGACGTGGCGGCCATCCCGGTGGAGACGGGGCAGCCCTACACGCGCGCCATCGTCAACTACTTCCGCCTGCGGGCGAGACGGTACTGATGAACCTGCGACGACTCGGGGTCCTTCCCGCCTTCGTGGCGCTCCTCCTCTCGGCTCCGGCCTCCGCCGTCGGGGGCGGGGAGACCCCTTCCTTGGCGGCTACGGCGTCGACCCGGCCCACGGAAGACCCACCCCCCTCCGGGGTGCCCGGGTCGGCGCCGGCCGCCTCCTCCTCTGGCGAGGTCACGTTCACGCGGGCGCTCATCCCCGACCCGCCCACGCTCGGCGTGCCGTTCCGGTACGAGGTGCGCTTCCAGGGGCCCGCGGGCACGCGCCTCTTCTTCCCGCCCAAGCCGGCCGTGGAGCCCTTTCACCTCGACGGCGTCGCGTGCACCGGTCCCGCGAAGAGCCCCGCAGGCGGTGCGACGGCAGAGGCGGCCCCCGGCCCGCTGGACGTCACCTGCACGGTGAGCCTGCGCGCGTTCCGGCTGGGCCGCCTCAAGCTGCCGGCCATCGAGGTCGCCTGGGCCCTGCTTCGCCAAGGCGACGGCGGGCAGGCGCTCCCGGGTCAGTCCTCGGGGGGACAGGGCGCCGTGACCGTGCCCGCGCAGGTCATCGAGGTGCAGGGCACGCTCGGCAACGAGGCCTCGCCCGCGCTGCGCGCCGCCTACGCGCCGCTGCCCATCCGCGAGCGCGACTGGCCCGCGATCCTGGTCGCCGCGCTGCTGGCCGCCGTCGCCGCCACCACGGCGCTCACGCTGCTGGCCGTGCTCGTCCTCCGGCGCTGGATCCTGCCGCGCCGCTTCGAGAAGCCGAAGGTGCCCGCCCACGTGACCGCGTACGGCCGCCTCGAGGCGCTGCGCCCCGCGCTCCAGGTCGACGAGCCGGGCCGCGACGTGTTCTTCGCGTTCTCGGAGATCCTGCGCGAGTACCTGGGCAATCGCTACGACTTCGACGCGCTCGAGTTGACCACGCGCGAAGCGATGGCGCGCCTCGACGGCGTCGACCTGCAGGGCGTGCAACCCGCCGAGATCGAGGACGTGCTGGCCTTCGCGGACCTCGTGAAGTTCGCCAAGGCCCCCGCCAGCCGCGCCGACGCCGAGGATGTCTTCCGTCGCACGCGCGCGTTGGTCGATCGCACGCTGTACGTGCCCCCCGAGACGCCCGACCACGACGCGGCGGCGCCGGAGTTCGTCCCCGCGCCCGTGCTCGAGCGCGTCGCGGCGTCGGCCGTCGATCTGGCCCTGCCCTTCCCCCTGCTGGCGGCCGCCCGCCTGGCCCTGCCCGACGTGCCGCCGGCGTGGGGACTGGCAGCCTTCGGGGCGATCCTGGTCGCGTGGCTGGCGCTGCGTGACGCGGCGGGACCCGCCAGCCCGGGGCATCGCCTTTTCCGGCATCGGCTGCTCGACGAACGCCTCGACCTGCTGGCCTCGCGGAGCGCGCGCCTGAAGCGCAACCTGCTGCTGCTGGTGCCCGTGATCGGCTGGACGGTCGAGCTGCTGGTCCTGGCCGCCGTGACACGCACCCAGCGCGTCGGCGACCAGTGGGCCCGCACGGCCGTGGCCGTGCCCGCCCGCCGGCCTCGCCAGACGGGGCGGGCGCTGCTCTTCCTGGCGCTCGCGATCGTCGTGGCGCTGGCCGGAGCCTGGGCGGGGGCGAGGTGAGCATGGGCTTCGAGCACCCCTGGCTGCTGGTCCTGCTCCTCGTGATCCCGGGGGTGGTCGTGCTCCGCTCCCGGCGGGCCCGCCCCGCCCTGCCCCTGGGTCGCGCCGCGCTGCTCGCCGGTCTCTCCGTGGGCTGGCGCGCGCGCGTCGAGCCCTGGCTGCCCGTGCTCGAGATCGCGGCCCTGGCGCTGCTGCTGATCGCGCTGGCGCGTCCGCGCGTCGAGTCCACCGAGGTGTTGACCGGCGAGGGCGTCGACATCGTGGTGGCCCTCGACATGTCGGGCTCCATGAACGCCGTCGACAAGACCTTCGACGAGATCCGCGCGGTGCAGGCGGGCGGGCACGATCCCGAGAACCGCTTCGAGGTCGCGCGCGAGGTGCTGAAGAGCTTCGTCGCGTCGCGCTCGGAAGATCGCATCGGGTTGGTCGTCTTCGGCGAGGACGCCTACCTGAAGTTCCCCCTGACCCTCGACTACGTGCGCATCCTCGAGGCGCTCGACGGGCTGGTGCTCGACAACGGGATGCGCCGCCAGGAGGGAGAGGGCTGCACCAACTCCTGCACGATCAGCGGCGCGGCCACGGCCATCGGCGACGCGCTGGGGCGCGCCTACGGCCGCCTGAAGGACAGCGCCTCCCGGAGCAAGAACATCATCCTCATCACCGACGGCAAGAACAACAAGAGCACCATCGATCCTCGCACCATCGCCACCTACATCGGCGAGCAGCCCGAGCGGCGGCGTGCGCGCATCTTCACGGTCCTGGTGGGCTCGGGGGCCAACACCAAGGTCCCGGCCCTCGATCCTTTCCGCGGACAGGTGGCGCGCGACGAGCGCGGGCTCACGATCTACGACACGCCCGATCAGCCGTTCCCCACCGATCCGGCGCTGCTGCAGGAGATCGCCGAGAAGACGGGCGCGCGCTACTTCGAATCGTACGACGAGCAGCGCTTCCGCGAGGTGTTCGAGGATCTGGAGCGGACCGAGTTCGAGATCAAGACGGCGACGCGCTGGACCGATCGCTTCCAGCCGTTCCTGTTGGCCGCGCTGCTGCTCCTCGGCCTGCGCGCGCTGGCGGGCTGGACCGTCCTCCGGCGCACGGTGTGAGGCGGGCATGGGCTTCGATCAGCTGACCTTCGGAAACCCCTCGGCCCTGTGGGCGCTGCTGCTCGTGGGCCTGCTCGGCCTGGCGGCGCTGGTCCATCACCTCACGGCCCCGAAGAGGCTGGCCCGCCTGGCCACGCCGGCGGTGCTCAGGGCGCTGCTGGCGCACCGATCCGGCCGCCGGATCGTGGCCCGCGACCTGGCCCTGCTCGGGGCCCTCGCGCTCGGCGTCGTGGCCTGGGCGCGCCCGCAATACGGGCTGCGCGACACGGAGGTGCGGAACACGGGCATCGACGTGCTGGTGATGCTGGACGTCTCGAAGAGCATGAAGGTCAGCGACATCGTGCCCGACCGCCTGACCGCCTCCAAGCTCGAGATCGACGCGCTCATGGATCGCATGAAGGGCGGGCGCGTGGCGCTCCTCCCCTTCGCGGGCATCGGCTTCCTGCAGACGCCCTACACCAGTGACTTCGGCGCCGTGAAGGCCTACCTCGAGACCCTCGACGTGCGCGACATGCCGATCGGGGGCACCGCCATCGGGCGCGCGCTCGACCTGGCGCTCAGGGTCATCGAGGGCAAGCCCACCGACGGCGCGCGCGAGCCCGAGGCCGCCGTCGCCGAGGCGCGCCCCTTCGAGGGCAGCGCCTACCGCGCCGTCGTGATCTTCACCGACGGCGAGAACCTCGAGGGCGACCCCCTGCAAGTCACCGAGAGGGCCCGCGCGCAGAACGTGAAGATCTTCACGGTGGGCGTCGGGACGGGCTTCGGCAAGCCCGTCCCCCTGCTCGACGACGAGGGCCGGCAGGTGGGCATCCAGAAAGGCGACGACGGCAAGACGCCCGTGTACTCGGCGCTGAACGAGGAGCTGCTCGGCAAGCTGGCCGAGGCCACTGGCGGGCGCTACCTGCACTACGAGAACCGCAGCGTGGTCGACGAGCTGTACGCCGAGATCGACAAGCTCGAGAAGGCCGAGTACCTCGAGCGCGTCAGGGCGCTGCGCGAAGAGCGCTTCCAGGTGGCGCTGGCGCCGGCCGTGTTGCTGCTGCTCGTTCGGCTGCTGCTCGGCACGCGGCTCCGCGGCCCGAAGAAAGAGCGGCGCGGTCGGGGTGCCTCGCCCGTCTCGCTCCTCGCCGCGGCGCTGGGGCTCGGGCTGGTGCTGGGAAGCCCGACGCGCGCGTTCGCGTTCGAGCCCTTCGTGACCACGAACGGCGACGTCGATCGCGCCATCGAGCTCGCGCGCGATGGCCGCACCCAAGAGGCGCTGAGCGCCCTCGAGAGCGCACGCGCCGAGCTGCCCGAGTCGGCCGAGCTGCACTACGATCTGGGCTCGGTGTACCAGGCCCTCGGAGACTTCGAGAAGGCCGACGAGGCGTTGTTGCGCGCGCTCGAGACCGCCGAAGGCCAGACCCGAGACGCCACGCTCTACAACCTGGGCACCCTGCACGCGAAGTGGGGCTCCACCCTGGCCGAGAAGGACGACACGCGCGCCCTCGCCAAATCGCACTGGAAGCAGGCGGTGGAGTACCTCGAAAAATTGGCGATTCGCGATCCGAATCACAAGGACGCGCTCTACAACCTCGAGCTGGCCCTGCTCTTCGCCTACCCCCCGTGCTCGAAGGAGGACGACGCCTTCGAGCCCAACAACGGACCCGCCGACGCCAAGCCGCTGCCCCAAGACCCCCAGACCGGGCAGGTGAAGCAGGCCTTGCGCCTCTGCCCCGGCGACGGCGACTGGTTCACGCTGCCTCTCCCCGAAGGCGCCCGCGTGACGGCCAAGGTGAGCGTGAGCTCGCCCGACGACGGCCCGGCGCCGACCACGAAGCCCGCGTTCGACCTGTACGAGCCCGACGGTCAGGCGCCCGTAGCCGGAAACGCCATCGAGGGCGAGACGCTGAAGAGCGGCCCGATCGGCGCGACCGGAGAATACCGTCTGGGGCTGACGAACCCCTCCGACGACGAGGCGCTTCCCTACGAGCTCGAGGTCACGGTGCTGCCGAAGTGCGACACCCTCGAGGACGCGTACGAGCCGAACGACGCCTTCGACGCCGCCCGCGACCTGACGCCGGGCCCCCACGAGAACCTGCGCGTGTGCCCCGGCGACGAGGACCTGTACCGCGTGGCGCTGAAGGCCGGCGAGAGCCTGGTGGCGCTGGTCGATGCCCAGGTGGTCTCCGGCACCCCCATGCTGCAGCTCGTTGGCGCCGACCTCAAGCCACTCTCGGGGATGGCGGCGAAGGACGGCAAGGCCCTGGCGGTCGCGTTCGATCCCGGCGAAGGCCCGATCTTCGTGCGGGTCTTCGCCGGCCCCGACGGCGAGGCGGGCTATACCTTGACGTTGGTCGTGCTGCCGCCCTGCCCCGAGGGCAACGACGCGCTTGAGCCCAGCGATCACCCGGCCGACGCCAAACCCCTCGAGGAGCAGAAGCCCGTGTTCGCGCGCGTGTGCCCCGGCGACGTCGATCTCTTCCGCTACACGGCGCAAAAGGACCAGGCCAGCGTGGTCAAGGCCTTGTTCCAGCACGAGAAGGGCGACCTGGTGCTCGAGCTCCTGGCCCCCGACGGCGACACGGTCGAGGCCGCGGCCGACGCGAGCTCGCTCGAGCAACCCGGCGAGGCGCTGCCCCTGCCCGAGGCCCGCGCCGGCTCCGAGGTCCTGGTGCGCTTGCGGGGCTCCGACGGGCTCGTCGGCAACGTGTACCTGCTCACGGTTGACCATCCGCAGCCGCAGCCCCAGAATGGCCAGGGCGAGCCGCCCCCGGAGCAGGACCCGCAGAAGCAGGACCCGCAGAAGCAGGAGCAGCAGAAGCAGGAGCCCCAACCGGAGCCCGGCGCGCAGGACCCGATGGAGCAGCAGATCGAGAACATGCAGCGGAACCCCAAGAACCTGGAGGCCGAGCGCGCGATGCGCCTCTCGCCCTACCGCGATCAGGCGCCACGCAAGGACTGGTAGGAGACCCATGCGGGGGATGAGGCCCTTCCCGATCGCGCTGACGCTCGCCGTGCTCGCGCTCGGACTTCCCCGGGCGGCGATCGCCGAGTCGACGCTCGCGGTCGAGCCCACGCGGCTCACCCTCGACGACGAGGCCTACGTCACGGTCACCCTCGAGGGCGACATCGCCGAATACCAGGCTCCGGCCGGAGACTGCTTCGAGCTCTCGAACCCGTCCCAGTCGACGCGGCTCTCCATCGTGAACGGCCGCCGCTCGCAGTCGGCCGAGCTGCAATACCGCCTGACTCCCACCAAGGCCGGCAGCTGCGTGGTCGGCCCGGCCCGCGTGCGCACCGCCCGAGGCTGGGTGTCCACCAACACCGTGCAGATCGTCATCGCCAAGGGCGCCGAAGCCCCGCGCGTAACCGCCGAGGAGGCCCAGGCTATCGGGCAGGCGGCCAGCGAGCCCTTCTTCGTGCGACCGCTCGTTCCGACGCGAGCGCTCTATCCGGGCGAACCGTTCGTGCTCGGCTACGACCTCTGGGTGCGGGCCGATGTGAGCATCAGCGACGCCGGAGTGAGCGCCGAGCCCTCGTTGCCCGGCTTCCTGTCGGAGGACCTGCTCGGGGGCAAGCGCCCCAAGGGCCACCGTCAGGCGATCGGCCGCACGAGCTACGTGGTCTATCCGCTGGTGCGGCTGCTGGCCACGCCGCTGCAGGCCGGCCAGACCGAGCTCGGCGCGCTCGAGGTGCAGGTGGTCTCGGGCGACGTGTTCCGGGCCCGCCGCTTCAAGACCAAGAGCCCCATCGTCACGTTGGTCGTGAAGCCCCTGCCCGAGCGGGAGCGCCCGCCGACCTTCGACGCCGGCTCCATCGGCACGTTCACGCTGCTCGGAGCCGTCGACAAGACCCGCGTGAGCCTGGGCGAGGCGCTGGTCTACACGCTCACCCTGCAGGGCTCGGGCAACCTCGAGCGGCTGAACGCCCCGCCCTTCCCGACCGTCGACGGCCTGACGGCAGCGGCGCTTCCCTCCGGCGCCGACGACCAGGTGCAGAAGGATCTCGAGGGAGTCCACGGCGTACGGCGCTTTCAGTACGTGCTTCGCCCCACGCGCGAGGGGAGGCTTTCGCTGCCCCCCGTCCGTTGGACCTTCTTCGATCCCGCCCGGCAGGGCTTCGACACGCTCGAAACAGCGTCCATGACGCTCGAGGTGGGCGCGGCGCTGCCCACGGCCGCCGGCAACCGCGCCCCGGCGGACGCGCCGACCCCGGGGTCCGAGCCGAGTGACGACGAGGCCCTGCCGCTGATCGACGACCCGCTGTCGCTCGACACCGAGGTCGACGCGTCGTCTCCGTGGCGCGCGCTCCCTATGGCTCTGCTGGCCGTGTTGGCGCTCGTGGTGCTCGGCGCCGAGGTCGCCGCCCGCGTTCGGCGCCATCGGCAGCGGCACCACGTCGAGTACGCGAGCGCCCGATCCCTCGAGATCGCGCGCCGTTCGCTCGGCTCCACGCGCCCCGACGACCCGCGGGCGGCGCAGAAGCTGCGCGCGGCGATCGATGCCTTCCTGGCGACCCGCCTGCAGCTCGAGCCCGGCCGCCTTTCGCTGGCCGAGCTGGAGCGCGCGCTGGCCGAACGGGGGCTGGCGCCCGCCCGCGCGGCGGCGCTCCGCGAGCTGCTCGAGGCGCTCGAACAAGCGGCCTACCTGCCCGGCGGCGCCGAATCGGTGGAGCGGCTCCACGATCGGGCCCTCGCGCTGCTCGTGGAGGTCGACCGTGGGTAACGTGGTCGCCTTGCTGCTCGCGCTGCTGGGCGTGCTCTCGGCCGGGCCCTCCTCGGCCGCCGCAGACGAGGCGCCGGCGGGGCTGGACGCCCGCTTCCGGGGCGCCCTGAAGGCCGCCTGGGAGGGCGACGTCGACACGGCCTGGGCGGGGCTCTCCTCGCTCTGGGAGCAGGTGGGCGTGCGCCGGCCCACGCTGGCCTACGACCTGGGAGCGCTGTCCCTGGCGCGCGGCGAACCCGCGCGCGCCGTGTATTTCTTCCGGGTCGCCGAGCTCCTCGGACCGTCCGCCGACCTCTCCGAAGAGATCGCCGTCGGGCTGGACCGGGCGCGCGGCCGCCTCACCCGTGGCGCCGAGCGCGACGTGCACCGCCAGCACCTGGTACATGGTCGCGTGACCGGCGTGGTCTACGGCGCCCTGCACCGAGTGCCGGAGCCGGTGCTGGCCTGGTCGTCCGTGGCCGTCGCGGCGATCTTCGCCGGCCTGTTCGCGTGGAAGCGCGGCCGAGCCGGGCTCGGAGCCCGCGCGAGCCTGGTCGTGGTCGCGCTCGGCCTGGCCGTGACGCTCGGCGCCTGGGCGGGGCGCGTCCACCAGGACGCCACGGTCGTGCTCGGGGTCGTCGTCGATCCCGAGGCCACGCTGCGGGAGGCGCTGGATCCCGCGGCGCCCACGCACGCCGTGCCCGGCGGGACCGAGATCCTGGTGCTCGAGGAGCGCGACGGGGATCACCTGCGCGTCAAGCTGCCCACGGGCCGCAAGGGCTGGCTGCCGCGCGCGTCGGTCGGCCGGTTGTAGGGGCGTAT
>CAZBRS010000097.1:10227-12505 GCA_964494475.1 uncultured Myxococcales bacterium
GCCCGTACGCCGGCCCGTACGCCGGCCCCTACGCCTCCCAAGGATACGTGAGGCGGGCGGCGCGCAGGTCGGCGTAGGCGCGGCGCGACATGCACGGCGACATGGCCCCCATCCACAGAGCGAGCGCGCGGGTCGTCGGCAACCCGGCCTCTCGGGCCTGGCGACGGGCCTCGAGCAGCGCCTTGAACGCCCCGGGGCGGCCCACCGCGCGATCGTGGGCGTCCTCGTCGGCCCCCTCGATCTTGAGCAGCACCCCGGTGAGCCCCGCCTGGCGCAGCCCACGCGCCGAGCCCGGCGTCACCAGCCCGCTCCCGTCGGTCTCGAGCGCGATCTCGGTGTAATGCAGCGCGGCGGCGGCGCGCACCACCTCGATCAGATCGGCGCGGAGGCCCGGCTCCCCACCCGTCAGCAGCACGCGCGCATAGCCCGCGTTCTTGGCCACCTCGAGCGAGTTCTTCAGTTCAGCCAGCGTGCGCGTGCGATAGGGGGCCTGCCCGTCGCTGAACGGGCACGAGGCGCAGCGATTGGCGCACGCCGCGCCCACGTGCAGCACGAAGCGCAGGTCGTGGGCGTCGATGCGGGCATGGATGGCGGCCGCGCCGTCGTTGTACGTGTAGAAGTCGTGGACCTCGAGCAGATCGTTGGCGGGTCGCACGCGGCCGTGCGCCCGGAAGTACCGCTGGTAGAGATCCTTCTCGCGGCGACCGGCCTCGCCCAGCCGGACCTCGTAGTCGAGGCGATCGCCGTCGAGCTCGTCGAACGCCATCGAGGTGCTGCGATGTCGGCTGCCGGCGCCCAGGCGATCGTCGCGCAGGCGGACCCCGTAGGCCTCGGGCTGGCGGGCGATGGCAGAGTCGGTCAGGTAGAACGGCGAGATCGCGATGGCGTCGATGGCGTCGCCGTGCTCCTCGACGAAACGCGCGGTCTCGTCGTACTCGGCGCCGGTCTCGCCCGGGAAGCCGACGATGACGTTGGCCTGGATCCAGATGCCGGCGTCGTGCGCTGCCCGCAGCAACGTCGAGGCGCGCTGCACCGTGTAGCGCCGGTTCATCTTGTCGAGGATGCGCTCGCTGGCGGACTCGAGCCCGAACGTGAGCGCCACGCAGCCGGCCTCGCGCAGCATGGGAAAGGCCTCGGGCTCGATCCCGTTGAAGCTGGCCGAGTCGCTCCACCGGAGCCGCAGGCCCCTGCGCACGATGTCGTCGCAGAGCTGGCGCAGGTACCGCGGGCCGATGCAGAGCGTGTTGTTGAAGAACGCCACGTCGCGAACGCCGAGGGCCGCGAACGACGCGAGCGCGTCGACCACGCGGGCGGGCTCCTCGGCCTGGAACGACGCGCCCTGGTGGCTGCCGTTCGGCACGCGGCAGAAGCTGCAGCGGTAGGGGCACCCGTGAATGAACTGCAGAGGCAGCAGCAGACGCGCTCCGGGGTTCGGGACCTGGTGGAAGTTCGTGGGCAGGAAGAGGTAGCGATCGATGTCGTGGCCGCGCGGGTCGGGCAGCGCGCGGTCGGGGAAGCGCGCCCCCGAGGCCGGGGTGACGAACGGCTCGGGCTCGCGCGGCAGCACGAGGGAGCGGCAAGCCTCGACCGGTCGCCCGCCGGCCAGGTGCTCGAGCAGATCGGGGAAGACGTCTTCGCCGTAGCCGCGCGCGAGGAAGCGCACGGCGGGCGCGCGCCTCAGGAAGGCGTCGGGCTCGACCTCGACGTCGCCCCCCACCAGGATGGGCGCGGTCAGGCGCTCACCGAGCAGCTTGGCGACCAGCAGCGCCCCCTCGGGCCGCCGCGCGCTGACGGCCACCAGGTCGTAGCCTCGATCGACGACGGGCGCTACCAGCCGCTCGGCCAACTCGCGGACACCGGCCGCCTCCAGATCGGCGACCACGGCCGTCCAGGCGTCGAGATCGGCGACCGCCGGGTGCCGCACGAGGCCGTGGAAGAGCTCGGGGTCGTCGAGCACGCGCGCGTCGAGATCGACGGGGTCGACCTCGTGACCGCGCTCGCGAAGCAACCCCGCCAGGTAGAGCGCCGCGGCGGGTGGAAAGATGGCGTCGATGGACCGACGTTTGAGCTCCGGGGCCGTGACGAACAGGATGCGCATGCGCGGGAACTCCGAACCAACCGTACCAGCATCGACCCGCCCGGCGTGCGCGTCAAGCCGCCGCGCGCAGGAGCCCGCCGTGAGTCGGAGCATCGCGACTCTTGCGCTCGGGCCGCCGTCGGGTAGCATGGAGCGGAACCACGGAGTCCGATCGGCATGCAACCATCCTCCGATCGCCGG
>CAZBRS010000098.1:0-12032 GCA_964494475.1 uncultured Myxococcales bacterium
GCCTCGGCCTTCGGCGCGGGCTCCGGGACCGGGCTCGGGGGGGCGACCAGCGCCTTCTGGACGATGCGGTCCTGGTCGGGGATCACCTGGAAGGCCTGGGGCTCGAACCCGGCCAGCGCCAGGCGCACGCCGAGGGCCGCGCTCGCCTTGGGCACACGCAGCACGGTGGGCGTGAGGCCGCTGGGCCGACCGTCGAGCTCGATCGACGCGCCCGGCGGCGTCGAGAGCAACGAGAGCGACACGGTCTCGGCCACGGAGGCCGCGGGGGCGACCTCGACGGGCACGGGCGCCGGGCTCGGAGCCGATGCCGGCGCGGGCGATGGCACGGACGCGGGCGATGGCTTCGGCGGCTCGACGGCCGCGGCCACGGGCGGGATCGCCGGGGCTGGAGCCTCGGCGGCGGGATCGCTCCGCCCGCGCAGCACGAACACCAGCAGCACGGCCAGCGCGAGCACCGCGGCGCCCGTCGCCAGCACCCAGGGCAGCACCCGCACCGAGCCCTCGATCACGATGTCGGAGTTGTAGTTGGGCGTGCCCGTGGAGCCCCCGGCGGTCGAGTCGGCCCGGAGGGGCGTGAGCAGCGCCTTCCTGGTCGTGATGGCCGCCAGGGTGTCGGCGTCGACGCGAAAGCCGGCGCTGGTCGAGTACACGGGGAACATGGACTCGTCGTCGCCGGCCTCGGCGCTCACTCGGCCGAGCTCGGCCAGGAAGGCCTTGGCGTCGGCCGGGCGCTGCTCGCGGCTCTTGGACAGGCACCTCCACACGAAGCGCTGCAGCGCCACGGGCACCCGCACGTTGGGCGAGACCTGCTCGATGGCCTGGGGCTCACTGTGCAGGTGCTTCAGGAGCACCTGCATGGGCGTCTCGGCCTGGAAGGGCAGGAGCCCGGTGAGCATCTCGTACATCATGACGCCGAGCGCGTAGAGATCGGCGCGCGCGTCGACGGGCTCGCCCACGATCATCTCGGGGCTCATGTAGGCGGGCGTGCCCATGATCACGCCGGTGCCGGTCACGGCCGTGCCGGACTGCAGCGACCGCGCCCGCGCGATGCCGAAGTCGAGCACCTTGGTCACGCCCTCCTTGCCGCCCGTGGTGGCCAGGAAGACGTTCTCGGGCTTCAGGTCGCGGTGCACGATGCCGTGCTCGTGGGCCTCGGCCAGCGACTCGGCGATCTCGGAGGTGATGCGCACGACCTCGTCGATCGGCAGCGCCCCGTCGTGGTGCAGCCGATCGCGCAGCGCGCACCCGCGCAGGTACTCCATGGCGATGTAGAGCACGCCGTCGTCGGACTTGCCGAAGTCGTAGATGGTGATGGTGTGGTTGTTCGTGAGCCGGCTGGCCGCGCGCGCCTCGAGGATGAAGCGCTTGACCTGGCCCGCGTCTTCGAGCAGCTCGCGCTTCATGACCTTGAGGGCCACCAGGCGATCGACCGAGCGCTGGTGCGCCAGGTACACGCTGCCCATGCCACCGCGCCCCAGCAGGCGCTTCACCTCGAAGCGCCCGTCGACCACCTTCCCGACCAGGCCGTCGGGGTCCTTGAAGGGCACGAGCTGGTCACCGTCGTGGGGGCACTGCCCCAGGTCGGTGTCGAACTTCGTGTCGCAGGTCGGGCAGAGGAACGGCATGCCCGGATGATACGGTGACTACCCGTTGAAGTAAACGTCGTCGTACAGGCGACGGAACTCCTCGTACGACAACGTGAACTCGGCCTTGTTCTCGGCGTCGCCCACCGCAGCGGCGTCGGCCGCGCGCCGTCGGATGGACCAGGGGTTCCGCAGGCGCACGAGCTTTTCGGTCTTGTCGCCGTTCTTCTTCTCTTCGACGCCCAGGATGGTGTAGGCATGCCAGCCGTACACACCCGCCTTGGGGTCCTTGTACTTGGCGTCGTCCTTGTCGCCCGAGCCGGCGCACATGGGCTTCTTCTGCTCCGTGGCGGTCTTCATCTTGGTCCACAGGGCGTCGGTGTCGCCGCTGGTCGACTTGGTCTTCGAGCGCTCGCCGGTCAGGGCCTCCATCACGTCGCCGGCGTTGCCGCCGTGGCCGATGGCGTCGTACGAGCCCTTCCATTGCGCGTAGGCCTTCTCGAGGATCGAGGGCCAGAGCTCGAGGGCCTCGGTCGACTTGGCGTAGGCGGGGGTGGCGCCGTTCATGGGCAGGTCGGCGTCCACCGTGACGGACTCGGCCTTCTTCGAGCCGCTCCAGTCGAGGTTGTAGAAGCGCACCGTGAAGGTGCCGTCCTTGTTGTCCTTGATAGCGCCGGTGATGGCGCCGGCGTTGGTGCCCGCCACCGCCGCCAGGGCCGCGGCCAGGAAGCAGTCGCCGATGGCGCCCTGGCGCACGTCGGAGACCTGCACGCCGTTGGTCCCGTAGAGCTGCGCGCCGCTCGTGTTCTTCCCGTAGGCGTAGGGGTCGGCCACGCCGTCCTTCTTCACCACGGCGGGGTCGGGCAGATCGCGCTGCGGCGGCGGGGGCGCGACCACGGGGTCGGGCTTGGCGGGCGCGACCGGCTTCAGGGGCGCCGCGGCCGGCGACAGGGCCGCCCGGCCGGCCGCGTAGCCCTGGGTCGCGGGCGTCAACGCGGCGGGCTTGCGCAGCACCTCGGGCTTGGGTGTGACCTTCTTCGGCTCGGCCGCCTGCTTCGTCTGGAGCGTCTGCATTCCCCTACCCCCTCACTTCTCGACGTTCCCGCCGGCGTCTACGACTCCGGGCAGCGTGAGCGTGCCCTTCGGCACGGTGCAGTTCCTGAGGCGCACGGCGCCTCCGTGGGGCTCGTCGGCCCCCAGGGTGTCGGCGCCCAGCGTGCAGCCCTCGAGCGCGAGCTTCGGCTGCCGCGACGTGCTGCCCGCGATGCGAAGCGCGCTGCCGGCCTCGGCGGAACGGTTGCCGACGAACGTCACCTTCGTGAACGTGGCTTCGGCGCCCTCGCGAGCCCGCACCGCGCCCCCCTGCTCGGCCTGGTTGCCCGTGAAGGAGCAGCCCTCGAAGCGCGCCCGGACCACGCCGTCGAGCAGCACCGCCCCGCCCTGCACGCCCTGGTTGCCCTCGAAGCGGCTGCCCGTGACCTCGACCTCGCCGCGGTTCGCGAACAGGGCGCCCCCGCCGTACTGCCCGGCGCGGTTGCCGCTGAAGACGCAGTCGGCGACGACCAGCTTGCTGTTGGCGCGGAGCGCCAGCGCGCCGCCCTCGCGGGCCAAGGCGCCGGTGAACGTGAGGCCCTCGAGACGCACGGCCTGCCCGTCTTCCTCGAGCGACAGGATCGACCCGCGCCCCGTGCCCTTCAGCACCGTCTGGCCGGGCACACCGAGCAGCGTGACCGAGCGCTCGATCTCGACCAGCGCCTCGTACTCGCCTTCGCCCAGGCACAGCGTGGCGCCGGCCGGGGCCGCGGCGATCGCCTTCGCGAGCGACCCGGCGCCGGGCGCGACAGGAATGCCGTCACATGCGGTCATGCGCGTCTCCCCGGGCCCCGCGACGACCGCAGCGGCCAGCAGCAGCCCCATGAGCACCATGGTCGTCAGGGTCCGATTGCGTCCGTGGAGGACAACGCCGAGATCGTCCGCAAAAGCAGGGGCCGAGTCAATGTATCCGTGGTACCATCGCGCCCGCGATTTCACGGAGCCCCCGTATGAGCGAGCTCTCTGTCCGCCTCGAGCGCTGGTCGCCCCTCCTGCTGCTCACGCTGCCCGTGGCCTGGGCGCTGGCGGTGTTCACGACCGGCTTCCACCCGGACATCGACGGCTACTTCCACGTGGCGTGCGCCGATCTCTACGCGCACCACGGCTGGATCGGCTCGTTCCCGTGGATGCCCCAGACGGTGCTGGGTGAGCACTGGAACGACGTGCACCTGCTCATGCACCTGCTCACCGCGCCGCTCCTGTGGCTCTTCCCGGCCGTGTTCGCGCTCAAGCTCGCCGGCATCCTGTGGTCGTCGGCCATCGCCGCCTCGGCGTGGCTGGTGTTGAAGCGCGCGGGCGTACGCTGGGCGGCCGTGTGGGTCACCGTCGGCTTCCTGGCCTCGCCGCTCTTCGTCACGTTGTCGCTGTCGCCGCGGGGCGCGTCGGCCTTCTACGTCATCCTGCTCTGGTACCTCGACGCCCTGCGCACCGGCGCCTGGAAGCGCGCCCTGGCGCTGGCGTGGCTGTCGGTCTACGCCTACGTGGGCGCGCCCATCCTGCTGCCGCTCGCGCTCGTGTTCCTGGTGGTGCGGCGGCTGTGGGACGGCGACTGGACGTGGCGCCCCCTGGCGGCCACCCTGGCCGGCCTGCTCGCCGGCATGATCGTGAACCCCTACTGGCCCGCGCACTGGATCCACGTCTACGAAGAGCTGGCCAACGCCTTCGTGCGGCCGGCGTTCCTCGACCCGGGGGGCTTCTTCGGCGCCGAGTGGCTGTCGCTCATGGGCCGCGACGTGCTGCGCTTCTCGGGGGTGTTCGTGGTGGCCTGGTTCGTGGTGATCGTGGGGCGCCTGCGCGAAGACCGCCGGCTCTCGGCCGGCGCCGTAGCGGGCCTGGTGGCGAGCCTCGGCCTGCTGGGGGCCTCGCTGCTCGCGGCCAAGTTCTTCTACCTGTTCTTCCTGCTGTCGGTGGTCGCGCTGCCGCTCGTGGTGGCCGAGGGCCGCGCCTGGAGCCGTCCGCTCGTGCTGCTGCTGGTCGCGGCCGGCCTGGCCGTGGGCGCCGGCAACGTCTCGATCTCGGCGGCCGACATGAGCCAGGCCACCAAGCCCGGCGTCGACGACTACCGCGCCATGAGCCAGTTCCTGGCCGAGAAGACCCCCGACGACATGACCGTGGTGGCCCCCTGGAACGACTTCCCAGGGCTCTTCTTCTTCAACCGCGAGAACCGCTACGTGGTCGGCCTCAACACGAACTTCCTGTTGCGCCAGAACGAGAAACGCTTCGTGGCCTACTACATGCTCTACAGCGGGCGCGTGACCGACCCCGAGAACCTGGTGCCCGACTTCTTCGACGGCTCGCGCGTGCTGCTCGTGCGCAGGGCCGACGCCACCAGCGGCGAGAAGAAGCTCTACCGCCAGTTGAAGGCCAACAAGCACGTGCTCGAGGTCGTGCCCAGCCCCTCGCCGGCCTGGGCCGTGTTCGTGATCAAGGAGCGCTCGAAGCCCGCAGCAGCCGCGCCAGCGCCCGCACGTTGAGGATCATCACCGCCAGCGCCGCGAGCCACAGCAGCACGTAGGGCCAGTTCGAGGCCGGCGTGTCGCCGTCGAGGAACACGTAGATCTGCTCGACGGGCGCGCGCACGCCGGGCCCGTAGTACTCGAGCATCGGGCTGACGATGCCGGGCAGGTCGGTCGCGCGGTACAGCCGACCGTCGCCGGCGAAGCCCGAGCTCAGGTCGACCGGCTCGATCTCGTGGCGCGCGATCATCTCGACCAGGTGGTCCTCGACCTGGAACGAGTGGCCCATGCGCTTGGCCGGAAAGTCCTGCTTCGTTCGCACGATCAGGTGGTAGAGCGGCGAATAGAAGAAGTTGTAGCCGCCCTCCTGAGAGCCGGCCTCGTGCTTGACGATGGCGTTCGAGAACCGCACGTGCAGACCCGAGGGCTGGTCGAGCGCGGCTTCGGTGCGGTGTCGCACGCGCAGGTCGCCCAGGTCGACGGCCTCGCCCCAGAGGCCCCCGACGCAGTACGCGACGTGCGCCCAGGTGCCGACCAGGGCCCAGATCGCCACGGCGATCGCCAGCACCGACAGCCCGGCGTAGACGACGGGCGGGAACATCTGCGGCCGTCGGAACGCGTGGGGCTCGAGCTCGTCGGCGCCGAGGTCGTGCGGCGTGCGGGCGTCGCCGGGTCGAGCCGCCCAGAAGCGCCCCTCGGGATCTTCGTCGGTCATGGCGTCCTCGGGGTCAGCGCGACTGGAAGTTGACGATGCCCGCTTCGAGGCACAGGAAGAGCGTGCGGAAGAAGATCTGGATCTCCTCGTCGCCCTTCAGGCGGGTCTGCAGGGCCTCGCCCAGCGTGCGCGCGGCGGTGGCCACGCCCAGCAGCCGGGTCTCGCGCGGGGTGAAGCCCATCTCCTCGACCTTCACCCGCGCGTTGGACATGCGCAGCACGCTGCGGTGGATGCGGTCCTTGAAGTACACCTTGTAGTCCTCGACCCGGAACGTCTTGCGCACCGCGGCGGTCAACGCGGGCGGGATGTCGACCGAGATGAGGATCACGTCCTCGGCGGGGAACTCCTGGTCGTAGAAGCGGTACTCGCCCTTCTGCCAGGTGAAGATCTCTTCGAGCTTCTCGACCGTGAACAGCTCCATGAGGCGCGAGAGCTCGTAGGGCCGGATGTACTTCAGGGCGATGAGGGACGCGCCAAGCTTGGCGCCCTTGGTGCGCGAGTACTCGACGGCCTCGTCGACCTGCTTCTGGCTGATGATGCCGCGCTTCAGCAGCGACACGCCGAGCAGCTCGTTCTTCAGGTTCGAGGTGACGTGGGAGATGCGGTTGTTCTTGATGTAGATGTTCTTCGAGGTGGCGCGCTGCTTGACCAGCAGCCGTCCGCTCAGGCGGTTCTTCAGGATGTTGAAGAGCAGCCGCGGGATGGTCAGGCGCGTGAAGTCGCCCTGGTAGAGCGGCGGCTTGGCCTCGACGGGGCCCGAGACCTGCGAGACACCCTGGAACATGTTGAGATCACGAGGCTCTTTCCACGAGCCCTCATCAACGGAGATGAGCTCCTCGTCGGAGATCGCCCCCGCCTTCATCATCTTCATCAGGTTCTCGAACGAGATCGGGCCGAACACCTCGCCGTTCGGGCCCTTGACCTGGAACTTGGCGTCGCCCACGTCGAAGGGCATGGTCCCGGCCTTGGCCTTCAGGTCGGCCAGCTTGATGCCGCTGCCGGACGTGAGGCTGGCGATCACGGGCGCCGAGGACGGCTCGACGGCGTCGGCCACGGTGGCCACCGACGTGGTGCCGGAGGGCTCTTCGTCCTCTTCCTGCAGGAAGGTCTCGGGGATGAGCGGGTCTTCCTTGTCGAACAGCTCGCCGAGCAGCGCCTTCAGCTCGGTGGCCGTGTACTTGGTCTTCTGCTCGAAGAGGTAGTCGTAGATGGCGTCGCGGAGAGCTCCGGCCGTCTGGTAGCGCTCGTCGGCGTTCTTGGCCAACGCCATGCGCATGATCTTCTCGATGGGATCGGGGATGAGCTCCTTGTAGCGCTCGATCTTCTTGTCGACGCGTACGTCGCGGATGTTCAGGAGCGTCTCGAGGTCGGCCTTGCCGAGGAACAGACGCTTCAGGACGATGGCCTCGTAGAGGATGACCCCGAGCGAGAAGATGTCCGAGCGGCGGTCGATCTCCTTGCCCATGACCTGCTCGGGGCTCATGTAGCCGATCTTGCCCTTGAGCACGCCCACGCGGGTCTTCTCGCCCGACTGGACCTTGGCCTTGGCCACGCCGAAGTCCATGATCTTCACGTTGCCGTCGTAGCTCATGATGATGTTCGACGGCGACACGTCGCGGTGGATGATGCCGAGCGGCTGGCCGCGCAGGTCGGTGGCCTGGTGGGCGTGGTCGAGGGCCGAGGCGACCTCGGCGACGATGAAGAGCACGGCCTCGATGGGCAGCCGCCGCTTGAGCTTGGCGCACTGGGACAGGATCTTCAGGAGGTCCTTCCCGTGCACGTACTCCATGGCGATGTAGTACTGGTGGTCCTCTTCGCCGAGCTCGTAGATCTGCACGATGTTGGGGTGGTGCAGCAGGCTCGCGAGCTTGGCCTCCTGCACGAGCATGCGGATGAACGACTCGTTGTTGGCGTAGCCCGGCAGCACCTTCTTGAGGACCACCACCTTCTCGAAGCCGCCGGCCCCCTTGAGGGCGGCCTTGTAGATCTCGGCCATCCCGCCGGAGCCGATCTTCTCGATGATGGTGTACTTGCCGATACGCTTCATCGGGTCGCCGGTCGTCCGCTCTTCAAGACCTCGAGCGCCAGGGCGCACGCGCGGTGGTCGCGCCCGCTGCTCTGCTCGGCGTTCTCGCGGGCCGCCGCGCACGCCGCGGAGCCGTCGCCCTTCAGGGCGCAGGTCTCACGGGCGAGATCCTGGCATGGGTGGCCGCAAGCCCCCGCCAGGAGCGCCAGCGCGGCGACCGCGAGTGCTCTTCGAACGCGACGCATGGCTCTCCGCCTGCGTTGTATCAAGTCATAACAACACGGCAGGCGCGCGTCGTCAATGCCTCTCCTTTTTGGGAGCATAAGGCGCAGGAATGAGCAGGTCGCGCTCTTTCTTTTCGGGGGAGCGCTGGAGCTCGATCTCCTGGAAGAGCGCCGCAGGAGCGATGGCGCTCACGGGCACGTAGCCGGACTCGGCCCCGCAGTGCCCGTTGAACACGCGGGTCTGGTCCGACATGGCCACGATACGGTTCAAGCTGATGAGCGGCGTGCCCACCATCTCGACGCCCGTGACCAGCGTCTCGGCGCCCGTGTCGGGGTCGACCTTGCGCACGATGGAGGGCACGTCGCGGAACGCCTGGTAGCCCCAGGTCGAGGTGTTGGTGTCGCCGCCCTTGATCTCGTCGATGATCAGCCCGAACGGCTTGCCCTCGGCCTTGACCGCCGCGAGCAGGAGACGCTTCAGCTCGGCGTAGGGCACCGTCTGGCTCGACGTGACGATCAGGTTGCCCATGCGCGACATGGGCTTGGCCCCGGGCGAGGCGCGCCCGTGGCCGTTCGACGCGTGCATGTCGTCGGTGGTCTGGCGGCTCATGAGGTAGCCCTTCAGGACCCCGTCTTCGATGAGCACGGTGCGCCCGGTTCTCACACCCTCGTGGTCCACCTCGTACGCCCCGAAGAGCGGCACGCCCTCCCACGCGGTCAGCGTGGGATCGTCGATCAACGAGAGGAAGGACGGCAGGATGCGCTCCCCGAGCTTCTCCTCGAAGGTCTTGCCCTCGAACTCCTTGTTGTGCCGCTCGCCCTCGAGGCGGTGCCCGATGGTCTCGTGGAAGAAGACCCCCGTGGCCAGCGGCGACAGGATGGCGGGGCCGGTGTAGGGCTGGAGGGTGGGAGCGCTGCGCAGCGCCAGCAGGATCGCCGCGAGCTCGCGGGTGGCGGCCAGCAGGGTGGGCTGGTCGGGCAAGCCCGCCTCGTCGCGCGCGTAGAAGTGCACGCCGTGGTCGATGAGCCGCCCGTCGGCCGAGCGCACGAAGCCCGACACGTGGATCTCGTAGTACGCCGCCCCCACGCGGGTCAGGGTCCCCTCGGAGGTGACGAGGCGATCGAGCTGGTAGGAGGCGCGGAAGCGGGCCTCGGAGTCGAAGACGTCGGGGGCGTCGAGGAAGACCCGCGACGCCTCCTTCAGGCGCTCGCCCCACGCCGCGCGATCGATCTTCGGCCGCGTCGGCACCGGCTGCACGAAGCGGAGCACCGGCACCCGGGCGAACCCGCGCGGCATGCGCTCCTCGTGCCGGTAGACGCGCTCGCCGCGCAGGCGGTTGAAGGTCGAGAGCGCCTCCTTGTAGCGCGTGTCGACCAGCAGCCAGAGCGAATGCCTGAGGGCCATCGGGTCGTCCTCGATCGGCCCGAAGCCCGAGGGCGAGAAGTCGGGCAGGTAGGTCTCGAACGACACGTCGGTGCTCGAGAAGTTGTCGACGTCGTGGTCGCCGGTGCGCACCTCGACGTACGACTGGCGGACGGGCACGTCGGCCTCGCGACCGGGGAAGAGCGCGCCGACCTTCGCCGCGACGTCGATCACGGCCGCGTCGGTGACGCGGAAGGCCAGGAAGTACGGGGCGGGGTAGCCGGGCAGCGCCAGGTCGGCCATCGAGCGATCGAGCTCGGCCTGCATGGCCGCCAGCACCTTGTCGGGCTCCTCGGCGCGCGCCGTCGGCGCACAGAGCAGGGCCACCGAGAGCAACACCATTGCCCGGGTCATCGTCACGAGCCTCGACCACGTTCGCATGGGCACCTCCAGCCTTCGGCCCATGATAGGCGCAGACGGTCGCGCCGTCGACGGTTGACACCCCGTCGTCGCCCGTTATCCTGACGCAGCCGTCAGGGGTTTCCCATGGTTCGTCGGTTCGTCGTCGCGTGCCTGATCGTCGGGGCAGGGTCGGCCTGCGGGGTCGTGGAGCGCCCGGAGCCCAGGGCCGTGGCGGAGGCCTACCTGGCGGGCGAAGACCGGCTGTGCCTCTCGGACGCCGACTGCGCCAGCACCGTGTGCAGCTTCGGCGTGTGCGCCGGCCTGGTGTCGGCCGATCGGCCCTGGATGACCGACGCGATCACGGCGGCCCTGGCCGCGCGCGTCGAGGCCGGCGACCTGACCCCGGCCGAGCTGCGGGCAAGGTTCGCCGAAGAGCTCGCGGGCGATCGCCACCCGGGGCTGAAGCGCGCCCGGCTCCTGCGCGGCTGGGCCGTGGTCGAGCGCGAAGGCGCGCTGGCCGCGGCCCGACCGCTGTTCGCCGACGCGGACACACCCCCCGCGCTGCGCTTCGAAGCGGCGCGGGTCCTGCTCCGCGAACGCGACGGCGCCGCGGAGACCTGGCTGGTCGAACAGGTGCGCGACAAGGGTCCCGGGCTGGTCCCGTTCCTGATGGCCGAGTGGCGGTTTTTTGCCCCCCCCGCGAGGTCCACTATACTGGAGCTCGTCGCGGCCCAGGGGGATGCGGCCCTCCACAGCCGGCTCCTGAACCACGACCGGCAGGAACGCCAGACCCTCGACGAGCGGGAAGAATAGAGTGAAACCACGCCTCCGGCTCCTCATCGCGGCCCTGGTCCTGGTGCCCGGCCTCCTGCTGCTCACGCCGCTGAAGGCCGACGAGCCCGCGTTGCGGCTCGCGGGCTCCCCGCCCGTGGTCGATCGCGACACGCCCGACGTGCGCCGCGAGCTGCCGCTGGCCGCCATCCGCACCACGTCCGAGGGCAAGGCACGCGCCGACCGCCCCAAGGCGGCTCCCGACGCCGCGAAGCCCGACGCCGCGCCCCGGCTCGGGCTGGCCGACGTGGCCAAGGCCGCGGTCGATCGCGCCAGCGGCCGGTTGGTGATCGCGAAGGACGACAGCCAGATCCAGCTCACGCTCGACGCGACGCTCCAGCGCGAGGTGGCCTCGTTCCTCAAGCAGGCGAACCCGGCCCGCGCCGCGTTCGTCGCCCTCGATCCGCGCACGGGCCGCGTGCTGGCGCTGGTCGAGCACGCGCGCGGCAAGGCCGGCGCGCACCCGCTGGTCGACGCCTCGCCGCCCGCGGCCTCCATCCAGAAGATCCTGACGTCGCTGGCGCTGTTCCAGAAAAAGCCCGACTACGACGCGGCCGCCAACGTTTGCTACCACGGGGGTCACTCGTCGCTGTCGAAGGGCCACATCCTCGACAGCCCCAAGCTCGACAAGCGCTGCGTCGACCTCGGCGCCGCGTTCGCGCGCAGCGTCAACCAGGTGTTCGGCAAGCTGTTCTACCGGCACCTCGAGCGCCGCGATCTCGAGGCCGTGGGCCAGGCGCTCGGCTTCGGCGACGACAAGCTGCCCTTCCCCCTCGACTACCAGCCCGGCCGGCTCACGCTCGGCAACGACCGCATCGCGCAGGCCCGTCAGGCCGCGGGCTTCTGGGGCTCGCGCCTGTCGCCCGTGCACGGGGCCCTGCTCGGCGCCGTGCTGGCCACCGACGGGCTGCTCCACGTGCCCTACCTGGTCGAGGCCGTCACCCGCGAGGGCACCACGGTCTACGCGGCCCCCGAGGCCGAGACGAAGCGCGTGCTCGACGCCGAGGTGGTGCGCGCCGTCGACAAGCTCATGGCCCGCACCGACGACGTGGGCACGGCGCGGCGCTACGTGCAGGGCTCGAAGCTCCTGAAGAAGCTGGGCGTGCCCTGCAAGAGCGGCACGCTCTCGGGCTACCCCGGCGACAAGCTCTCGTACACCTGGTTCGTGGGCTACGCGCCCGAGGAGAACCCCACCATCGCCTTCGCGGCCATGGTCGGAAACGACGGCAAGTGGCGCATCAAGGCGGGCAACCTCATGCGCAAGGCCCTCGAGACGGCCTTCGCCGACCGCAAGCAGGCGGCCATGGACGAGGCCCCCGAGGCACCGACGGTCGCGCGGG
>CAZBRS010000099.1:0-5376 GCA_964494475.1 uncultured Myxococcales bacterium
CGGCGCCGGCGCGGCAGGGGTCGTCGCCCGGCCGGCCCTGGCCGTCGGCGTTGTCCTCGACCCCGTCGGTGTCGGCGTCGCAGGCCTCGTCGACGCCGCCGTCGCAGTCGTTGTCGACGCCGTCGCACGCCTCGGTGGTGCCGGGCACGATCGTGACGTCGGTGTCGTCGCAGTCGAGGCCGCCCGTCGCCGTCGAGGCGACGTTGTCGCCGTCGGCGTCGGTGCCGTCGAGGCCGTCGCAGTTGGAGTCGCCGGCGAGGCCGTGCGTGAGGCACGAGACCACGCCCGTCGACAGGCGCAACCCGTAGTCCGTGTGATCGTGATCCCAGGCGATGAGCGCGCCTCCGGCGGCGTCGACCCTCAGCGAAAGGCCCCAGTCGTGCGCCGCCGACACCGAAGCGTGGCGCCACGAGCCCGATCGGTTGGTGCCGTACATCACGTCGTAGTGACCGTCGGTGTCGATGCCCCCGCTGTACGCCACGTGCAGGGCGCCCGACGCGTCGGTGGCCAGCCGCAGGTCGTAGACGGGCTTCCCGATGGGCTGGATGGCGGTCGAGGTCCAGACCCCCGCCTTCTCGGACAGCACCGAGTAGACGGCCCCGTCCGCGCCCGCGCTGGAGTACGTCACGTGGCGGTTCCCGCCGTCGTCGAACGCAATGCGGAGCACGTAGTAGGTTGGCACGTTCGCGTCCAGGACGATCGTCTCGCGCGTCCAGATCCCGCTGCGGTTGGTCGCCAGCCACACGGTGCTTTCTCCGTCGTAGTAGACCACGTGCGGGTAGCCCGCGGCGTCCACGGCCAGGGCCACGGTGCCGGAGACCACGTCGGGGTCGACCACCATCGAGGTCCACGCCCCGGAGCGGTTCGTGGCGTAGTGAACCCGGGTGGCCGTGGCGATGACACGGGTGTACGCGACGTGGGAGAAGCCTTCGGCGTCGACGGCCAGGGCCATCGAGTCGCGGGAGTAGTCGACGTCGATGGTCTCGGGCGCCGACCAGACGCCGCCGTCGTACCGCGCCAGCGACAGGTCGAACCAGGTGTCGGTGGTGTAGAGCACGACGATCCTCCCCTGCGGGTCGAGCTCGGCGGAGGGGGAGTTCCCGGCCACCACCACCGTCCGGTCGACCGTCCAGGCCGCCCCGGGCGAGGGACGAACCGCGTGCACCAGACCGTCCCACAGCAGGTGCGGGAGCCCCTCGGAGTCGATCACGAGCGTGGAGCTCTGCCGGTAGTCCGCCGGGTCGGTCGTCACCGCGTCGGTGGTCCAGGCCACCTGCTCCGTCACGCAGGCAGCCGCCGTGTAGTCGACCGCCCCGGGGTTGATCCCCTCGTCACCATCGTCGCAGTCGTCGGCCGAGTCCGCCGGGTAGGTGCCGTCGGCCGCGCACTGGCAACGCGGCACGCCCCCGCCGTAGGTGTCGCCGTCGCCGTCGGCGTACCAGAGCGTACAGCCGGCGGCGCCCGCGTCGTTCTTGTCGCCGTTGCAGTTGTCGTCGCCGGGAGTGGAGCACTTCTCGGGGGCGCCCGGGTTGACGGCCATGGCGGCGTCGTCGCAGTCGCCGGTCTGGAGCGCCCGGTACACGCCCCCCGGAGAGCACCGGCATTGGCTCGGCTGAACGCCCCACGCGTCGCTGTCGACGTCGGTGTAGTAGACGGTGCAGTCGCTCGCGTCCTCGTCGGTCTGGCCGTCGCAGTCGTCGTCGACGCCGTTGCAGAGTTCGACCGCCGCTACGTCGCCCACGCACTGCAGGCCGAGGCCCGTTGGATCGCATTCGTACGTGCCCTTCGCGCACAGATCGGCGTCGGTGCCGTCGCAGGCGAGGCCCAGGTTCGGGAAGTCTTCGTCCGTCGCCCCGTCGCAGTCGTCGTCGACGCCGTTGCACGTCTCGACGCCGGCGCCGGGGCACACGCACACCCCGCCCTGGCACGTCTTGCCATTGTCGCACGCGAGGCCGGGGCCCCACTCCGTGCACCCGTCGGCGTCGGCGTCACCGCACACGCTGTACGCAGCGCCCTCGCACTTGCGGGTTCCCGCCGCGCACAGGTCGGCGCACGTGGAGACGCAGGAGCCGCCCTGGCATACCTTGCCCGCGCCGCACGGGGCCGTGTTGGGCTCGTGCTGGCAACCCGACGATGGATCGCACCCGTCGTCGGTGCACACGTTGTCGTCGTCGCAGTCGGCGGCCGACTCGCACCCGCACCCCTCCTCGTCGGTCAGCCCGTTGCAGTTGTCGTCGAGGCTGTTGCAGAGCTCCGGCACATCGACGGGGGTCAACTCGTGAGCGCACGCGCCGTCGGCGCACGTATCGACCGTACAGGCGTTGTCGTCGCCGCAGATCTTGGCGTCGTGCTGGCAGAGGCCGTCGGCGGAGCAGGAGTCGGCCGTGCAGGCGTCGTCGTCGTCGCAACCGCCGCACGAGCCGCCGCAGCCGTCGTCGCCGCACGCCTTGCCCGCGCAATCGGAGCAGCACTCGTCCGCGCACCGGCCGTCGAGGCCGCACAGGCTGTCGTCGATCTCGTCGTCGCAGTCGGTGCAGTGCCCGCACACGCCGCCTACGCCGTCGTCGCCGCACTCGCGGTCGGCGCAGTCGGGCTCGCCGTCCGGGACGCACACGCCCTTGCGGCAGGTGCCGTCGGCGCAGCCCGTCTCGTCGAGGTCGGCCCCTCGAACACACGCGCCGGCCTCGCAGGTCGCCGGCTCGCGGCACTCGCCGGCCTCGTACGCCGCGCAGTCGACCGCGGTCTCGCAGGCCACGCACGGCGGCTCGGTCGCCGGCGCGTCGCTCACCTCGCAGAGCCCCTCCGCGGAGCACGCCACCACCTGGCACGCGCTGCGCACGATCATGGCGCAGCCCGCGTCGTTCGCGCACCCGCCGTACTCCGACGCCACCACGCACACGTCGGCGGCCTCGTCGGCGGCGACCCGGTGCACGCAAATCTCGTCGCCCGTGCACTGGTCCTGGCGCGTGCACGCCTGGTAGCACTCGCTCTGGAAGCAGAGCCCGTCCTCGCACTGGCCCTCGGAGTCGCAGGACTGCCGGGCCTTCTTTCCGTCTCCGCCACAGGCCGCGAGCAGCACGAACCCGGTCAGCACCAGCGCACGGAGCACGACGCTTCGCATGGCTCCCCCCTCGAAATCCCCCAGCATGACCGAACGATAGCGCAGATTCGCGCGGGGCTCAACGCCCCTCGGGGCCCTCATCGAGCTCGTCGGGCAACTCGTCGCCGCCGAGGGCGGCCTGATCGTACTCGGTGAGCCGACGGTAGATGGTGCGCAGCGACGTGTTGAGCACACCCGCCGCGAGCTTCTTGTCGCCCCGGGTCCACTTGAGGGTCTCCTCGATGACCAGGCGCTCGATCTGGTCGAGGGGGGTGCCCATGCGAATGCGGATCCAGGCGTCGGTGCCCCCGCCGCCCGTGCAGGTGTCGGGCAGGTCGGCGCGATCGATCATGCCGCTGGTGCAGAGGATGACCGCGCGCTCGATGACGTTCTCGAGCTCGCGCACGTTGCCGGGCCAGGCGTAGTCGGAGAGCACGCCCATGGCGTCGCGCGTGATGCCCTGCACGCTCTTGTGGTTCACGGCGTTGAATTTGTCGACGAAGGCCTGGGCCAGCAGCGGCACGTCGTCGCGCCGGTCGCGGAGCGGCGGGATGACCAGCGTGATGACGTTCAGGCGGTAGAACAGGTCTTCGCGGAAGCGCCCGGCCTTGACCTCGTCTTCGAGGCGGCGGTTGGTGCACGCCAGGATGCGCACGTCGACGCGCACGGGGTCGGTGCCGCCCACGCGGTAGAACTCGCGCTCCTGGATGGCGCGCAGGATCTTGGGCTGCAGGTGCAGCGGCATCTCGCCCACCTCGTCGAGGAAGAGCGTGCCGCCGTCGGCCTGCTCGAAGCGCCCGGGCTTGCGGCGATCGGCGCCCGTGAAGGCGCCCTTCTCGTGCCCGAACAGCTCGGCCTCGACCAGCGACTCGGGGATGGCCGCCAGGTTGATGGCCACGAACGGCTTGTCGCGCCGCTCGCTGCGCACGTGCAGCGCCCGCGCCACCAACTCCTTGCCCGTGCCGCTCTCGCCCTGGATGAGCACGCGCCCCGACGTGGGCCCCACCTGGCGCACCAGGTCGAGCAGCTGCCGCATCTGCGAGCTGTTGCCGATGATCTCGCGGTCGCGCGACAGCTCTTCGAGCCGCTTGCGCAATTGCTGGTTCTCGACCAGCAGGCTCTGGCGCTCGGCCACCTTGTTGACGGCCCGCAGGATCATGAAGCGCTTCAAGGGCTTGGTGAGGAAGTCGCTGGCCCCCAGCTGGATGGCCTCGACGGCCTTCTCGATGGTGCCATAGGCCGTCATGAGGATGACGTCGGTGCCGGGCTGCACCTGGCGCACGGCCTTCAGAAGGTCGACCCCGTCCATGCCGGGCATCATGAGATCGGTGAGCACCAGGTGCACGCGCTCGGCCCGCAGCAGATCGAGCGCCTCGCGCCCGGACTCGGCCCCGAGCACGCGGAAGCCCTCGCGCTCGAGCACCAGGCGAACGGACTCCAGGCCCGCGCGGTCGTCGTCGACGACGAGGACGCAGAAGGTGGAGAGGGGGTTGGTCACGGAGGGTCTCCTGGCCGGCCGGCGAGGGGCAGGATAGCAGCAGGCCCCGTCCCGTACAAGAAGCGTCGCCCCCACCGCGCAATTCGGCACGGAAGGCCCCCTCCCCCACTTTTTCGTTTGACACCCCCGGCCGGCCTGATTATAAACCCCCTCACGTTCTTTGAGTCCCCAAGGGGGCGAATAGCTCAGCCGGAAGAGCGCCAGCCTTACAAGCTGGATGTCGCAGGTTCGAGCCCTGTTTCGCCCACTCGATAGTCGCGTGCGGGGTGGTAGTTAAGCTGGTTATAACGCGGGCCTGTCACGCCCGAGGCCGCGGGTTCGAGCCCCGTCCACCCCGCCCACCGAGAAAGCCCGAGGGTCCGCCCTCGGGCTTTTTCGTCTCCAGACCCGGCTTTTTCGTCTCCAGGCCCCTGGGCGTCGACTTTTTCCCTGCCTGTCACGCGCAGTTGCTGTAGCATCGATCCTCGAAACACACCTCGAGCGCGCCGATGCCAGGGCCTCGCGCCGACGACCGTCCCGGTCTCGACAGCGGAACGAAGTTCGGCGCCGCCATCCTGGCGGTGTGGTCGTTCGCGATCCTGGTCCTGGGGGCGGCCGTGCACGTCGCGTACGACGACCTGGCGGCCCCGGTGACGTTGCTCTCCCTCGGCGCCGACGCCGAGGGCCTGGCGGTGCCGGCCTGGGCGTTGCTGCTCTCCTCGGCCTGGCTGGTGGGCCTCGCGGTCATCGCCCTGGCCACGCGCTCCGGCAACCAGGCGCTCCGCCGCGAGGTGGCCGC
>CAZBRS010000099.1:5476-11917 GCA_964494475.1 uncultured Myxococcales bacterium
CCCGACGAGCTGGTCGGCAACCACCGCGCGTCGTACGGCCACCTGGTGCACCCCGAAGACCGCGAGCGCGTGGCGCGCGTGCTCCAGAACTCGGTGCGCAACGGCGTGCCCTACCGGCTCACGTACCGCATCTCCACGCGGCACGGCGTGGAGCGCCACGTGTTCGAGCAGGGCCGCTGCACGTCGCCCGAGGGCGCCCTGCCGCGCGTGCTCGAGGGGTTCGTCTCCGACGTGACCGATCGCAAGCGCGCCGAGGCCGAGGTCGAGCGCCGATCGGCCGAGTTCCGCATGCTCTTCGATCAGGCGCCCATGGGCATCTGGCTCGAAGACTTCTCGATCTGCCGCCGCCGCGTGCTGGCCCTGCGCGAGTCGGGCATCGACGACGTGCGCGCCTGGTTCCTGGCCAACCCCGACGAGGCCTCGCGACTGGCGGCCACCGTGCGCGTGCTCGACGTGAACGCCGTCACCCTGCGCGACTACCTGGGCGGCCACAAGCCCGACACGTTGATCGAGCCGGGCACCAGCCTGCAGCCCGGGGGCCTGAAGATCTTCGTCGAGATGCTGGCGGCCACCGCCGACGACCGCGTGCCCTGCCACTTCGAGGGCACGACCGACGTTATCGGGCGCGACGTGCTGGTGGCGTTCGCCGTGGTGCCAGGTCACGAGGACGACTACGCCCGGGTGCTCGTGTCGGTGCAGGACGTCACCGCCCTCAAGCGCGGCGAGGCCGATCTCCGTGCCGCCGAGGAGCGTTACCGCGCCCTCTTCGAGCAGGCCCCCGGCGCCATTCTGGTCTTCGACCCCGCGTCGGGCCGCGCCGTCTCGGCCAACCCGGCCGCCGAGGCGCTGCTCGGGGCGCCGGCCTCCGACATCGCACGCGTGACCTTCCACGATCTCTTCGTCGACCCCGACGACGCCCCCGCCTCCGACCAGGGCGATCGACTTCAGCGGGTGCTGCGCACCGACGGTCAGCAGTTCGAGGTGCGCCTGCGCTCGCTCGCGGGCCCGCCCCGCGACGTGCTCATGAACCTGCGGCGGGTCGAGTACGCGGGCGGCCGCATGCTGCAGGCCGCGTGCCTCGACATCACCGAGCAGAAGAGCGCCCTGCGGCGCCTGGCGGCGTCGAATCGCCAGCTCGAGGCCACCAACGCCGACCTGCGCCAACTGGCCCACTTCGTGTCGCACGACTTCAGCGAGCCGCTGCGCATGGTGGCGGGCTTCGTCCAGCTGCTGACCGACCGCGTGGGCCCGGCGCTCGACGAGCGGGGGCGCGAGTACGTGGCCTTCGCCCTCTCGGGCGCCGAGCGCATGGACCGCATGATCGACGCCATCCTGCGGTACTCGCGGGTGGGCACGCACGAGGTCACGCCCACCCCCGTCGACCCGGCCAAGGCCTTGCAGAGCGCCTTGCTGAACCTGAGGGGCGCCCTCGCCGATGCGGGCGGCGAGGTCACGTTCGACGAGCTGCCCCCCGTGCTGGCCGACGAGGGCCTGCTCATCCTGCTGTTCCAGAACCTCGTCTCGAACGCCCTGAAGTACCGCGCCGACGCCCCGCCGCGCGTGCACGTGAGCGCCAGCCAGACCGCCGACCGCGTCGTCCTGTCGATCCGCGACAACGGCGTGGGCGTCGCGCCCGAGCACCACGAGCAGATCTTCCAGCTCTTCGGCCGCTCCGACCGGCGCGACGGCGTGCCCGGTTCGGGCATCGGGCTCGCGACCTGCCGCCGCGTGGCCGAGCGGCTCGGGGGCTCCATCCGCGTCGAGTCCGAGGCGGGACGGGGGGCCACGTTCCTGGTCGAGCTGCCCGCCGCGACGCCCACCTCGTGACAGCCGCTGTCGCGTTGACACCGGAACGTTGATTCCCTATGATTCGCGCGTGACAAGGCACGCCTGGGAGATCCTTGATGATTCACGCACTTGATCGGCGGCTGGCCGTCGCGGTCGCCGTGTCCGCGATTTTCTGGGCTTGTGGCAGCAGCGGCGGCGGCGGCCCCGATGAAGAAAAGATCGCCGTCATGGAGCTCGATCCCGCCGACGGCGTGGGCTTCAGCTACGGATCGGTCGACGTCGGCGGCAGCAAGTCCGAGATCGTGTCGATCATCAACACCGGCAACCAGAGCCTCGACCTCACGTCGATCACGCTCGAGTACGAACCGGCCAACCCCGAGCTCGAGTCCACCCCCGACGCCTACGCCATCCAGCTGCAGTTCAACGACGGCGAGGAGCCCCCGCGCACCGTGGCCCACCAGGGCGCCGGCACCGCCGATCTGGCCGAGGTCTACTACTTCAAGGTGACCGTCACGAACCTGGGCGACGACCTGCCGCGCTCGGCCAACGTGGTCATCAAGAGCAACGACGACGACACGCCCACCTATCGCCTGCCGGTCACGGCCGTGTCGGGCGTGCCCCGCATCCGCGTCACCCCCGAGGTGGTCGACTTCCAGCGCGTGGGCGCCAACGACACCCGCACCGAAGACGTCATCGTCCGCAACAACGGCACGGCCGATCTCGTCATCGACCGCTTCCTGTTCACGGGCGCCGACGTGTTCGCGTTCAAATACGACGCCCTGGGCCTCTCCGTCGTGCCCGACGCCGCCACCCAGAACGGCGTCGACTTCGCCGAGCCCATCGTCATCCTCGGCGACGACTCCGTCACGCTGCAGTTCGTGTTCTCGCCGCTCTCCGAGCACGCCGCCGACGCCACCTTCGTGCTCTACTCGAACGACCCCGACAAGAGCCAGGGGGCGGTCATCCAGCTGCGCGGCAACCAGGAGCTCCCCTGCATCCAGGTCACGCCGCCGCAGATCGACTTCGGCGCGGTGCTGCCGAGCAACCAGCAGGAGCTCCCCGTCGAAATCTGCGCCTGCGGCACCACCCCGCTCTCTCTCACCGGCATCGAGCTCACCGAAGACCAGTCGGGCGGCGCCTTCTCGCGCTGGCTCGAGCCGCTCTTCGAGCCCGGCGAAGAGGCGCGGGTCAGCCCCGAGAAGCCCTACGTCCTGAACGGCAACGAGTGCGGCACGGTCAACGTGCGCTACGCGCCCAGCCAGCTCTCGCCCACAGGCCCCGACGGCAGCGCCATCCCCGACACGGCCGTCCTGCTCATCAACAACGACTCGTTCTACTCCAGCCTGCAGGTGCCCGTGCGCGGCGTGGCCACCGAGGTCATCTGCCCCACGGCGGTCATCAGCGTCGAAGAGGGCGAGCAGGTCATCCCGCAGACCGTGCTGCACCTGCACGGCGACCAGAGCTACTCGCCGAACGGCACCATCGTCTCGTACCAGTGGACGGTCGAGCAGCCCACGGGCTCGGTCAGCTTCCTCATCCCCACGGGCACGTTCCCGAACCCCATCTTCGAGGCCAACATCGCGGGCAAGTACGTATTCACCCTCGAGGTCGTCGACTCGACGGGCGTGAAGAGCTGCTATCCGGCGCGCAAGGAGGTCTACGTCGTGCCCGACGAGGCCATCCACATCGAGCTGCTGTGGGACACCCCCGGCGACCCCGATCCGTCCGACGAAGGCCCCGCGGCCGGCACCGACATGGACCTGCACTTCGCGCACCCCTTCGCCTCGGGCCCGGACATCGACGGCGACGGCAACCCCGACCCCTGGTTCAGCGACCCCTACGACGTGTTCTGGTTCAACAAGGGCCCCGACTGGGGCAGCTTCGACCCGTCGATCGACGACGATCCCGGCCTCGACCGCGACGACACCGACGGCGGCGGGCCCGAGAACGTGAACCTCAACATCCCCGAGGGAGCCCAAGGCGGCCAGTTCACCTACCGCGTGGCCGTGCACTACTGGGACGACAAGAACTTCGGCGAGAGCTTCGCGACGGTGCGCGTCTACATCTACTCGGCCCTGGTCTTCGAGGTGCCCGACATCAAGATGTACGTCCACGCGCTGTGGGAGGTGTGCACCGTCGAGTGGCCCTCCACCAAGGTCACGCTCACGCTCGACCAGAACGGTCAATACAAGATCACGCCCAACTACAAGACGCCGCTCTGAACCCGGAAGGTGCCGAGGTCCACGAAGAGCAACAGGAGGTTCCCATGCTTCGCCGCTCGACGCTGCTGCTCGCTGCGCTAGCTCTCCTTGCCTGCAGTTCCTCGAAGGGCTTCCAGGAGGGCAAGGACATCGTGCTCCTGGTCACGCCTTCGGAGGTGCGCTTCGTGGGCGTGCCGCTCGACGGGCAAGACTCTCGCGACGTGCAGTTGAAGCACGTGGGCGAAGCCGGCGTGCTCGAGATCGAGAGCGTCACGCTGATCCAGGAGAAGAGCGAGTTCGTCGTCACGAGCCCCGACAAGACCGCCCTGAACCCGGGTGAGTCCACCACGGTCACCGTGACGTACATGCCCAAGGACACGCTGGGCACGCCCGCCACGCTGCGCATCACCTGCAACGACGTCAACGCCGCGAACGGCTACGTCGACGTGCCCGTCACCCCGGTCATCTCGGCCGAAGGCATTCGCCTGTTCCCGTCGGTGCTCGACTTCGGCGAGGTCCCGGGCGGCACCAGCCTCGACCTCACGGTGCTGGCCAAGAACGAGGGCGGCAAGCCCGCCCAGGTCACCGACGTCGAGATGAAGGGTGGCTCCAGCGCCGACTTCACCGTCATCGACAAGCCCGCGACCTACCCGCTGCTGATGTCGGGCGACTCCTTCGAGTTCAAGGTGCGCTACACGCCGCTCGACGGCGACGCCGACACCGGCAACGTGGCCGTGCAGTACACCAAGGACGGCGAATTGGCCGAGCTCGAGGCCACGGCGCTCTGCCAGGGCCGCGAGATCGCACCGAACCTGGTGGTCACCCCGGGCAAGCTCGACTTCAACAAGAACGAGCTGCAGCAGGACGTGCAGGTCGAGCTCGACAACGAGTACGTGCGCAACCTGATGGTGCAGAACAAGGGCACGTACAAGGCCGTCCTCGAAGACATCTCCCTGGTCCAGGGCCCGGGCGCGCCCTTCGAGCTCTCGCAGTTCACCCTCGAGGGCTGGGAGGCCGGCACCACGAAAGAGCTCGCGCCGAACGACAAGATCCAGCTGGTGCTCCACTTCCACCCCACGGTGCAGTGGACGCCCTCGGCGCTGCCCATCGCGCGCGTCATCATCTCGAGCGACGACGCCACCAACCCCGACATCGGCGTCGACGTGTTCGGCAAGCTCACCACGCCCGAGATTCACGTCGAGCCCGCCGACACGCTCGACTTCAGCTTCGTGGCGCAGGGCTACACGGCCGAGCGCGAGGTGACCATCACCAACAAGGGCATGGCCGACCTCGTGGTCAGCGCCATCACCTTCCCGTCGAACCCCACGACCGAGTTCGCGATCGTCACCGACGAGGGCTTCGGCCCCATCGCCTCGACGCCCACGCCCCACGCCATCGCGTCGGACCAGAGCGTCACCTTCAAGGTGACCTTCACCAACAACGGCGCGGCCTCGGGCTCGGTCTTCGGCAAGCTGGCCATCGCGAGCAACGACCCCACGCGCGCCACCGTCGAGCTCAGCCTGCAAGCGTCGCGCACCGACCTGCCCGAGTGCAAGGTCGTGCTCGTGCCCGTCAAGGCCAACTTCGGCATCGTGCCCCACGGCGACACCAAAGAGATGACCATGGCCCTGAAGAACACGGGGTCGGGCAACTGCACCTTCGTGGGCGCCAAGATCACCGACTGCGGCGGCTTCGCCGGCATGATCACCTCGTGTTCTTCGGCGAACACCACGCTGAGCAAGTACTACAAGATCACCCAGATGCCCGCGCCCGTGCCCGACGGCCTGAAGCCGGGCGGCATGGTCAGCCTCAAGGTCAAGTACACGCCGCCGACCGCGGCCAGCCTGTTCGACTTCGAGTTCTATCCGGGCCTGCTCTCGGTCACCTACAAGGAGAGCTACTCGGCCAACGGCACCTTCACGTCGCACGAGATCCCCACGGGCTGCGCCGCGGGCACCATCCCCGGCACCGGCGGCTCGTGCCAGCCGAACCTCGAGGGCCGCTCGGGCACCTCGCGCATCAGCGTGCTGCCCGACCAGATCGACTTCGGCATCGTCACGGTGGGCTGCTACTCGCAGACCTTCAAGGTGGCCATCTACTCGACCGGCACGGCGCCGCTCAACCTGAAGAACGCCTACCTCGACCCGGCCTGCCCCTCGATCATGGAGTTCAAGGTCAAGGAGTTGCCGCCCATGCCCATGGAGGTCGACCCGAACGCGCCGGTGAGCCTGAAGGTGGTCTACCACCCGCAGGACCTGGGCGCCGACACGTGCAACCTGATCATCGAGAGCAGCGACTACGCGAGCCCCAAGCTTAAGGTGCCGCTCCACGGCGAAGGTACGTTCGAGACCGAGCACACCGACGAGTTCACCCAGATCACGGGCCAGAACGTCGACGTGCTCTTCATCATCGACGCTTCGGGCTCCATGAGCGACGAGCGCGACATGGTGGC
>CAZBRS010000100.1:0-2779 GCA_964494475.1 uncultured Myxococcales bacterium
CGGCTCCCGGAGATCCTCTCCGCGGTCCGCGCCGGACGGCACGTGGTCCTCGAGGCGCCTCCGGGTACGGGCAAGACCACGCGGGTCCCGCCGGCCCTGCTCGAGGTCGTCGACCCGAACGCCCCCGACGTGCTCGTGCTCGAGCCCCGGCGCCTGGCGGCCCGCCTGGCCGCGGCGCGCGTGGCGAGGGAGCGGGGAGAGGCGCCCGGCGACACGGTGGGCCACCGGGTGCGCTTCGACGAGGTGGGGGGCGCCGCCACGCGTCTGTGGTACCTGACCGAAGGCGTGTTCCTGCGCCGACTCCTGTCCGACCCCTTGCTGACCGGCGTCGGGGCGGTCGTCCTCGACGAGTTCCACGAACGCAGCCTCGACGCCGATCTGGCGCTCGGGCTGCTCCGGGGGCTGGCCTGCTCGCGCCGGCCCGATCTGCGGCTGGTGGTCATGTCGGCCACGCTCGACGCGGCGCCCCTCGCGACCTTCCTCGACGCCGCCGTCGTGCGGGTCGAGGCGCGCTTGCACGACGTACGCGTCGAGTACGCCGCACCAGCCCGCGACACCCTGCTCGAGGTGGCGGTGGCGACCGCCGTCGCGCGCCTGCTGGCCGAGGAGCAGGACGGTCACGTGCTGGTCTTCCTGCCCGGCGCCGCTGAGATCCGACGCGCGCTGGCGACGTGCTCCCCGGTGGCCGAACGACACGGCGCGGCCCTGCTGCCGCTGCACGGCGACCTGCCCCTGGCCGAGCAGGCACGGGCCGTGGAGCCTTCGACTCGGCGCAAGGTCATCCTGGCCACCAACGTGGCCGAGACCTCGATCACCATCGACGGGGTGGTCGCCGTCGTCGACAGCGGGCTGGCGCGCGTGGCCCGGATGGCGCCCTGGTCGGGCCTGCGCGCGCTCGCCGTGGCGCCGATCTCGCGCGCCTCGGCGGCGCAACGAGCCGGGCGAGCCGGGCGCACGCGCCCCGGTCGGTGCGTCCGACTCTACGGTCGCTCCGACCACGACACCCGGCCCGAACGAGACCTGCCCGAGGTGACCCGCGCCGACCTGTCCGAAGCAATTCTGTTGCTGGCCGGCCTGCGCGACGACGCCCGCCTGGCCGAGGTCGCCTTCGGCTGGCTCGATCCGCCCACCGAGGTCGCCGTGAACGCCGCCCGAGCGCTGCTCTGGCGCCTTGGGGCCCTCGACGCCGCCGGCCGTGCCACCCCGAAGGGCCTCGCGCTCCTGACCTGGCCGCTGCATCCCCGCCTCGCGCGCGTCGTCGAGGAGTCCCTCTCCCGCGGCCTCGCCGAGGCCGGGTGCGGCCTGGCTGCGCTGCTCTCCGAGCGGGATCCGCGCCGGAGCGCGCGCCGGGGTCTCGGGCCCGCGCGAGCGCCCGAGGCCCGAGGCGACCACGAGGGCGAGGCGCCCCTCGATCCCCGCCAGGTGCTGGCCGACCTCGACCTGCGGCGCTCCGTCGAGCGCTACGACGCGGGCGCCGTGGCGCTCATCGAGCGCGTGCGCGACCGGCTTCTGCGTCAGGCGCTCTCCCGCGCAGCGCCTCCCCGCGCGGCGCTTTCCCGCGCGCGACTATCGGGAGCGCGCCCGGCGTGGGCTCCGGGTGCCCACGCCGACAACAATGACCCGAGAGCTCGTGACGACGAGCTCTCGGCGCTCGTGCTCGCGGGCTACCCGGACCGCGTCGGGCGGGTCCTGCCGGCGGCCGGCGCCGCTCCTCGCGAGATCTTCCTGCCCGGCGGCGGGCGCCTGCGGGTCTCGGACGCCGCCGGGCTGTCCGAGGGCGACCTGGTGGTCGTGCTCGACGCCGACGAGCGCCGCGACGGGCGGCGCGTCACCTCGGTCGCCCGGGCCCTCGTTCCCGTGGACCCCGAGTGGCTGCTCGAGCTCTTCCCCGAGCGGGTGCTGGACGAACCCACGCTCACCTGGAACGAGGCGAGGGAGCGCGTCGAGGCCAGCACGCGCGTGACGTACGAAGGCCTCGTGCTCGAAGAGCGCCCCTGGCGCGCCACGCCCCGGGAAATCGAAGCGCGCCTCTATACCGAAGCCGCACGCCTCGGCCCCGCGGCCTTCTGCGAGCGGCCCGCCGACCTCGCGCTCTGGCTCGGACGGCTGGCCTTCGTGCGCCGCCACCGCCCCGACCTCGACGTGCCAGAGGCGAACGACGCGCTGCTCGACGCCACCCTGCGCGACGCCTGCGCGGGCCGGCGCTCCTTCGCCGAGGTCCGGCAGGCCGACCTGCCCGGCCTGCTGGCGGCGAGGCTGGGACGCACCGTGGCCGCCGCGCTCGAACGCCTCGCGCCGGCCTCGCTGCGCCTGCCCGGAGGCCGACGCCTCGCGCTCGACTATCCCCCGGAGGGCGAGCCGAGCGCGTCGTCGCGCCTGCAGGACTTCTTCGGGATGGTCGACTCTCCGCGCGTGCTCGACGGGCGCGTGCCGATCGTGCTGCACCTGCTGGCGCCGAACGGTCGCGACGTGCAGATTACCACCGACCTGGCCGGGTTCTGGCAACGCCACTACCCGGCGCTGGCGCACGAACTGCGCCGCCGCTATCCCCGCCACGCCTGGCCCGACGACCCGTTGACGGCGGCGCCGCCAGCGCCGGGGCGGATCCGCAGCCGATAGGTGCTGTTGGCAATCTGTGCCAAGGCCTGGCGACGGCGCTTGCCCTCCAACGAAAAACGGCGGGCCCGACCGTGCAACAACCGAGCATTCTCGGCACGTTGGCGGCCCGCGCCCGACTTGGCACGCCACCTGCATAAACCCTCGTCGCCCGACCACGACG
>CAZBRS010000100.1:2879-9382 GCA_964494475.1 uncultured Myxococcales bacterium
GACGACACGCCGGTCACCTGGGACACCCTCGACGACGTCGACAAGGACCCCACGAACCCCGACACCGCGCCCGCCGCCTGTGGGAGCGACCTCGAGTGCGCCGACAAGCTGGGCACGGCGCCCGCGTGCCGCAAGTGGACGTGCGACGCCGCCGTAGGGTGCGTGCTCGGCGACCTCGAGAACGGCACGTCGTGCGACGACAAGAACGCGTGCACGGCGAACGACCGTTGCCTCTCGGCGGCGTGCGTGGGCGACGGCGTGGCGTGCGACGACGGGAACCCCTGCACCGCCGACTCGTGCGAACCGACCACGGGCTGCCACAACGTCGTGGCCGATGGCGCCGCCTGCAACGACGGCGACCTGTGCACCCTGAACGACGCCTGCGCGGCCGGCACGTGCACCGGCGCGACCAACCCCGAGTGCGTGTGCCAGCAGGACGTCGACTGCGCCCAGTTCGACGACGGCGATAAGTGCAACGGCGTCAAGGTGTGCGTGGGCACGACCTGCGTCACCGACTCCGATTCGGTCGTCGACTGCTCCGCCGTGGCGACCGCGCCGTGCGAAGACGTGGCCTGCGAGCCCTCCAGTGGAACGTGCAAGAAGTCCGCGAAGGCGAACGGCGCGCCCTGCACCGACGGCTCGGCCTGCACCTTGAACGACGCCTGCGACGCCGGCCAGTGCCTGGGCACCGCGCTCGCGTGCGACGACGCCAACCCCTGCACCGACGACGCGTGCGACCCGGGCGCCGGGTGCGTCTACCTGGCCAACGACGACGCCTGCGACGACGGCGACCTCTGCACCGACGGCGACACGTGCGCCCAGGGAAGCTGCGACGGCACCCCGAACCCCGCGTGCCAGTGCACGGTCGACGGCGACTGCGCCCCGTACGACGACGGCGATGTCTGCAACGGTATGCTGGCCTGCAGCGCCGCGGGGCGCTGCGAGGTGAAGCCGGGCTCTCCGGTCACCTGCGATCCCGATCTGGGCGGTCCGTGCGACGAGGTGTTCTGCGAGGCTGCGACCGGCGCCTGCAAGGTCAAGGATGCCCTCGACGGCAACGCCTGCGACGACGGCAACGCCTGCACCGAGAACGACGTGTGCGCCACGGGCGTGTGCCTCGGCGACATCCGCGCCTGCAGCGACGCCAACGCCTGCACCGACGACGCCTGCGTGCCCGCCACCGGCTGCGTCTTCACGCCGAACGACGACCCCTGCGACGACGGCAACGCCTGCACCGTGACCGACGCGTGCACCGACGGCGCGTGCGCGGGCACCCCCGAGCCCTCGTGCCAGTGCGACGAGACCGCCGATTGCGCCGACCTCGAGGACGGCGACCTCTGCAACGGCACCCTGGCGTGCGAGGGCAACCAGTGCGTGGTGGCGCCCGCCACCGTGGTCTCGTGCCCCGCGCAGGCCGGCTGCACGCAGTTCGAGTGCGTGCCCGAGACCGGCGGCTGCATCGAGAAGACCGCCTCCGACGGCACCGCGTGCAGCGACGGCAACAAGTGCACGCCGGTCGACGCCTGCGCGGCCGGCCAGTGCGTGGGCAGCGGCGAAGCCGTGTGCGACGACGGCAACCTGTGCACCGACGACGCCTGCGACCCGGCCACGGGCTGCACGCACGGGTACAACAATCTGCCCTGCGGCGACGGCAACGACTGCACCGACAACGACACGTGCACGGCGGGCGCCTGCGTGGGCACGCCGAACCCCGAGTGCGTGTGCCTGGTCGACGCCGACTGCGCCAAATTCGAAGACGGCGACCTCTGCAACGGCACGCTGGTGTGCGTCGAACACAAGTGCATCGTCGACGGGGCCTCGGTCGTGACCTGCCCCGCCGACGATCCCGACGGCTGCACGTTCCACCGCTGCATCACCGAGACGGGCGCGTGCGAGCTCCTCCAGATCCCCGACGGCAAGTCGTGCAGCGACAAGGACGCCTGCACCACCACCGACGTGTGCAAGGGCGGGGCGTGCTCGGCCAGCGGCACGCTCGCGTGCGGCGACAACAACCCGTGCACCGACGACGCCTGCGACGCCGTCCTCGGCTGCGTACACAGCTACACGACCGACGCCTGCGACGATCGCGACCCCTGCACCGCGGGCGACACCTGCGCCGCGGGCGTGTGCCAGCCGGGCGCCACCAACATCTGCCCGCAGACGTGCTCCCCCGCCGAGACCATTGGCTGCGGCGACAGCGTGTTCTGGTCGACCACCGGCCCCAAGGCCACCAACGACGTGGCCGACTACCCCTGCGCGGTCGCGCCCCAGGCCGGCCCCGAGTACGCCTTCCGCTTCGACGCGCCGTACCCGGGCAAGGTGCGGGCCTACCTGACCGACGAGGACAGCCTGACCAACCTGTTCGTGCTCGGCAGCGAGGGCAGCGGCGGTTGCAACCCCGAGGCCTGCCAGGAGTGGGACTTCTCGAGCGTACAGTTCGACGTGACCGAGGGGCAAGCCTTCTACTTCGTAGTCGACTCGATGGCCATGCCCACGGCCATGGGCTTCTTCACGCTGCACGTCGAGTGCGTGCCGACCCACGAGCGCGTGTGCAACGACGGCGTCGACGACGACGAGGACGGCCTGACCGACTGCGCCGACACGGCCGACTGCCCGCTGGGCTCCGAGGCCTGCCCGTCGCCCGACTGCGTGCCCGACTGGACGCTCTACTGCGGCGGCACCGACACCTGGAACAACTATACGACGGGCGCAACAGACGCGGTCTCGCAGTACACCTGCGCCGCCGGCGACTTCGGGGCCGCCGAGTACGCCTACGCGTTCGTGCCCGAGAACAGCGGCACGGTCACGCTGACCATGACCGCGAACACGGCCCCCCTCGAGATGTTCGTGCTCAACGGGGGCGCCGGCACGTGCAACGGCCTCAACTGCCTGACCCACGGCGCGGGCACGGTCACCTTCGACGCCACCAAGGGCGAGACCTACTACGTGGTCGTCGACGGCGCCGAGGGCGTGCAGTCGGCCTACACCATCGGCGTGGGCTGCCTGAGCCCCGTCGAGAACGCCTGCTACAACAAGTACGACGACGATCAGGACGGCAAGACCGACTGCGCCGACGAAAGCTGCACGGCGGACGCGGCCTGCCAGGCCCAGCCGTGCATCGTCCAGAAGACGCTGTCGTGCCACGAGGCCGTGGCCGACTCCACGCTGTCGCCGTCGGCGAGCGACCTGATCCTCACCGCCGCCTGCCCCAACGTCATCGGGCTGCTCGACGGCAGCGAGATGGTGTACCAGTTCATGGCGCCCTACGACGGCACGCTCGACGTGACCCTCACCGCGCCCACGCTGCTGGTCGCAATGGTCGTGAAGGCCACCGCGAGCGCCTGCGACGTGCTCGCCCCCGGCTCGTGCGTGGCGGCCTCGTACATCGGCTCGACGTTCGAGATGGCGGCCGGCCAGGTCTACTACCTGATCGTCGACTCGCGCGCCGACCAGGCGGGGGAGTTCTCGCTCGGCGTGTCCTGCACCGCGCTGTAGGTATTTCCGGGTGGCGTCGCCGGGTTGAATCGGCGACAATGCGGCTGCTTCAGCCAGGAGGCCTCGTGAGCGCTACAATCACGCTCGATCTCTCGGCCCAGGCGTTGCTGGGCGCCTTCGTGCAAGAGCTTCACGACTTCATGGCGTCGTTCCCCCTGCGCGCGCCGAACGAGGCCGACTGGGAGCGCTTCCGCCAGAAGCTGACCGAACTGCAGGCCAAGGCCCAGGCCACGCGCGACGTGCTGCAGGCCCGCCGCGCCTCCCTGGCGCCCAAGCTCGACCGGCTGTCCGAGGACCTCAAGGCGCTGTCGACCGAGTTCACCGAGCGTCGGCGCGCGCGCATGAAAGAGCTGTCGGCGCAGATCGCGCTGCAATACGAAGATCTGCGCCGCACCATGCAGCTCTTCCCGACCGTCGCGGCCACGCTCGAACTGCGCAAGCTGAAGCCCGTCAACTACCACCGCAACCTGTTCCACGTGAGCAACGGGCTGGCCGCCGTGGTGGCCGCCGAGGTGCTGCTCCCGCCCGCAGCGTGCGCCTGGGCCATGGGGGCGTTCTGCGCCCTGGCCATCGTGCTCGAGACGGCGCGCCGCTTCAGCCCGGCGATGAACTCCTTCCTCATGGATCGCATCTTCCACAGGGTCTCGCGCCCGCGCGAACGCACCGAGGTCAACTCGGCCTCGTGGTACATCCTGGCCCTTACCCTCGCGTATTTCGTGTTGCCCCTGCGCGCCGTCGAGGTGGGCGTGCTCGTGCTGGCCTTCGCGGATCCGGCGGCGTCGATCGTGGGCAAGCGCTGGGGCACGCTCAAGCTGTACCGGGAGAAGAGCTGGCTGGGCACGGCGGCCTTCGCCCTGACCGCCGCGCTCGTGTCGTTCGGCTTCATGGCGCTCGCGCTGCCGGGGACCTCGGTCGCGTGGCGTTTGGCGGTAGCCGGCACGGCCGCGGTGGTGGGCGCGCTGACCGAGCTCTTCAGCGACAGGCTCGACGACAACTTCACCGTGCTGCTGATGGTCGCCGGGGTGGTGACCCTGCTGTTCTTCTAGCCCTCGGAACCCCTCGCCCGGGGCGACGGACATGCCGCTACGAATCGTGCTGCTCCTGATCGCGTGCTTCGCGTACGCGACCCTGCGCTACGTGGTCTTCGGCGACGTGACCGCGGCGCACCTGCCGGCCTTCGTGACCAACAAGGCGCTGGCGCTGGCCGCGGCGGTGGCTCTCTTTCCCGCCGCGTTGGCCCGCCACAGGGGCGACGGTCTCGGGGCGCGCGGGTGGGAGTGGCTGGCGGGCGCCGGCGCGCTCCTGCACGTGCTCTTGAGCCTGGCGCAGCTCGCGCCGGCCGTCTACCCGCCGCTCTTCGCCGACGGCCGGCTGAACCTGACGGGCGAGCTGGTCGTGCTGTCGGGCGTGCTGGCGGCCTGGCTGGCCTGGCAGATGCGGGGCTCCACGGGCGGCCCCGGCGCCCGCCTGCACGTGCCCCTGCTGCTCGCGCTGCTCGTTCACGCGGTGGCGCGCGGGCTGTCGGGCTGGCTCGCGCCCGGCTCCTGGCCCGGAGGCCTGCCGCCCATCTCGCTGCTGGCCGCCGTGGCGCTCGCGGCCGCGCTGGTGGTCCGGTTCCCCCGCCGCGCCTGAGGCCCCGCAGGGCGCCGCCTATCTGCGACTCAACCACTCCACCGCGTTCAGGAAGAGCGCGCGGTTCTGCTGGCTCGCGCTGTGCCACGCGTCGTGCGACGCGTTGACGTTGCCGTGCGAGTCGCTGCCGTCGCCGCCGATGGCCGAATCGGTCACGAAGACCACGCGCCCCGCGCCCACCTCGACCGCGCCCACGGCGAGGCTCGTCGTGGCGTCGGGCGCGCCCGGGAGTTGCACGAGGGCGGCGGCCGTGGCGTTCGTGCCGGTGAGGCGCGCCGTGCAGCCCTGGTAGAAGCCCACGCGCGTCACGACACCGGCCGGCCCCGCGAGCACGGGGTGCGCGGGCGCGACGAGCCGATCGAGGGCCGCGGCCGCCTCGGCGTCGACGAGATCGAAGCGGAAGCCGAAGGGATCGGCGGCCACGGGGTTGTCGTCGAAGAGGTCGTTCCAGGCCTGGGGCGCGCTCCAGCCGTTGCCGTCGCGGTCGGCGCCCAGGTGGTTGGCCACCGCCAGCAGCCCCCCGCCCGCCTGCACGAAGCGCACGAGGGCCTCCTTCTCGGCCGCGCTCATCTGCCGGCTGGGCTCGAAGACCACCAGCACGCCGTAACGGCCGAGGTCCTGGGCGTTGGTCGCGTCGCCGAAGGTGAGGCGCCCTTCCCAGGCGACCAGGCTCTCGACCACCAGGCCGCGCGCCTGCAGGTCGAAGCCGAACGAGCTGAGCGCGCCGGCCCAGGCCGCGCCGTCGGTCGGGTTCGAGGGCACGGGCACCCGGTGGCCCGCGTCGACCACCCAGTCGGAGTTGGGACCGAAGGCCGCCGTCTCGTCGAGGGTCTGGTCGAAGAGCACGCGCACCGCACCCGCCGGCAGCGCGCACGTCGCCTCGGTCGCCACGCAGTCGAGATCGGCGCACCCGGCCGCGCCGTCGCCGTCGCCGTCCACCTCGAGCCCCGTCGAGGGGTCGACACCGGTCGCGCACCCGCACTCGGCGGGGCCGCGTGGGCAAACGGCGTGGAAGGGGTTCTTCGCGCAGTCGGGGTCGGCGCAGTCGGCGAGCCCGTCGTGGTCGTCGTCCAGGCCGTTGGCGCAGCGTACGGGGTCGTGCTCGTACGAGGCGCCGGCCCCGCACACGGACACGGCCGGGCTGCGGCTGCAGGCGAAGTCGTCGCAGTCGGTGTAGCCGTTGCCGTCATCGTCGCGGCCGTTGCCGCAGGCCGCGTCGGTGCTCTCGACCGACCACGGCAGGGCCGAGGGCGCCGCGGACGGGCCGGCGGGCGCGCAGCCCGGCGCAGCGTCGGGATCGGCAGGGTCGCCGCCCGACTCCGGTTCGTCGCCCGCGGTGTCGGAGGGGCGCAGATCCGGCGCGGGCGTGTCGGCCG
>CAZBRS010000100.1:9482-11708 GCA_964494475.1 uncultured Myxococcales bacterium
CCGGCGCGGGCGTGTCGGCCGCCGCGACCTCACCGGCGACGTCGCTGGCCGAAGACGCGCCCCCGCACGCCACCAGGGCCACCCCGAACAGCAGGAAGGCGAAGGCGCGGCAGGTCATGGGCCCCTCCGCGGTCAGTAGCATCCGTCGCTGTGACAGATCTGGGGGCTCGGGCAGAGGTGGTAATCGTAGTACCGACAGCCGGCCGAGGTCTCCTCGCACGTCCAGTACTTGTAGTTGGTGCTCGAGTCGCACGCCCAGTAGTTGAGGTTGGAGCACTCGTTCTGGCACACACAACCGCCGCCACTGCAGACCGAGGCCGTGCCGCAGTACGAGTCGTAGCCCCACTCGGTGCACGGATCGTCGTCGAAGTCGGCGCAGGTCTGGATGTTGTCGGCGTCGGCGGGGTCGCAGCGCTCGTTGCCGTTCGCGCACTCGTTCGAGCACGCGGGGAGGCACGAACCGCTCTTGCCGCAGACGGGCTTGCCGGCGTCCTTGCAGTCGCTGTTCTTCAGGCACTGCACGCAGATGCGATCGGTGGGGCGGCAGAACTGGCCGGCCTGGCAGTGGCCGTCGTTCAGGCACGCCCAGCAGCTGCCTCCCACGGGATCGCAGTAGTGACCCTGGATCTCGCACTCGTTGTTGCCGGCGCAGGCGCGGCACGAGCGGTCGAAGGGGTCGCAGATGCCCGCCCCGCAGTCGTAGGCGCTGCCACACTCGTAGCAGCCCCCCTCGACGCAGATGGCGGTGGCGCCGTCGAGGCACAAGATGGCGAGCACACACGCGTCGATGCACGTCCGGGTCAGCGGATCGCAGAAGCCCATGCCGAGCAGACCGCACGATGCGCCCGGATTGCAGGCGCCGCTCGGTTCGGCGAGGCACTTCTGGAGGTTCGGGTGACAGTACTGGCCGTTGGCGCAGTCGCCATCGCTGGCGCACGCCGACGACTTGCACTGGTTGCCGACGCAGGTCTCGCCGGGGTCGCACTGCGCGCCGCTGGTGCACTCGACGCAGGTGCCGTTGCCCCCGGCCAGGCAATGCAGCCCACCCGTGCAGTCGGGGTCGCTCACGCAGCCCGGCACGCACACGTTCTGGGTGGTGCACACCTTGCCCGCGCCGCAGTGCGCCTTGGTGGTGCACGCCACGCAGCCGGCGCCCGCCTTGCAGTGCAGCCCCTGGGGGCAGTCGGGATCGGCCTCGCAGCCCGCCACGCAGGCGTTGCTCACGCACAGCTTGCCCGCGCCGCAGTGCGCCTTCTCGAGGCACTGCACGCACGCGCCCGCCGGGCTGCAGTGCAGGCCCACGGGGCAGTCGGCCTCGACCTCGCAGCCCGCCACGCACGCGCCCGCTTCGCACACCTCGCCCACGCTGCAGTGCGCCTTCTCGAGGCACTCGACGCAGGTGCCCGTGCCCCCGGGCTGGCAGTGGCCGCTGGGGCAATCACCGTCGGCGCTGCAGCCGGCCACGCACTGATGCTCGGCACAGATCGCGCCGGCCGGGCAGTCGGCCTTGACCAGGCACTGGACGCACCCACCCGTCTCGGGCAGGCACACGGGCAGGTCGGCCGGGCACAGGACCTGATCGCAGTCGATGCCGCACTGGTGCAGGACGCACACCTTGCCCGCCGGACAGCCGAGCTCGCCCACGCACTCGAAGCAGCCGCCGTGCGCGCCCACGGCGAGGTCGCAGAGCAGGGGCTCGGGGCAGTCGCGATCGCCGCGGCAACCGGCCACGCAGGCGGTGCCCTCGCAGATGCTGCCGCTGGCGCAGTGGGCGTCGGCCAGGCAGGGAACGCAGAGGCTGGAGACCGGGTCGCAATGGGCGGCCGAGGGATCGGCGTCGCAGTCGGCGTCGGACTCGCACGCGATCTTGCAGACGCCACCCAGGCACCGCGAGGCCACGCCCGTGCAGTGCGCGTCGGTCAGGCACTGCACGCAGGCCCCGTGAGGCGGCACCGCGGTGTCGCAGTAGACCCCCTCGGGGCAGTCGCGGTCACCCTCGCAGCCCGGCGTGCAATGCCCGTCGAGGCAGATGGTGCCGAGCGTGCACTGCGACGAGCTCTGGCACTCGAGCGGAGAGCCGTCGCCCGCCAGGTCGGGCGCGGCGTCGGGGCCCGGGCCGCCCGGGTCGGGATCGGTCCCGTCAGATCCCACGGCCTCGCCGATCACCACGTCGATCAGGCAACTGCTGCCGCTGCACACGTCGTCGTTGGGGGTCGGCCCGCGCTG
>CAZBRS010000101.1:0-11689 GCA_964494475.1 uncultured Myxococcales bacterium
CGTAGATGCCGTAGGCAGCTACCCCGTTCCCGGCGTTCTCGACGGTGTTGCCGATCACGGCGCAGCGCTCGGCCAGGCCCGCCTGACGCGCCTGGTGGTCGAGAAGGTCACCGTGATGTCGGATGGCATCGACCTGGTGGTGCGCACCGACGGCGTCGACAGCGTGGTGGCGGAACTCGTCGGGGGCGGCATCGACTACCGAACGGAGGCCACCAATGGGTAATCACATCCTGCTGGAGCCGCCTGGCGAGCCCTTCGTTCGCGTGGAAGACGGCAAGATCCGCGTGCACATCCCCATGCGCTTCAAGCGCCGCTCGGGCCGGAAGGAGATCCTGATCGCCGAGCCCGGGCAGGGAGACGCCGCGCTCAGCCCGAGGGCGCAGCGGCCACTCGCGGTCGCCGTCGCCCGGGCCCATCGCTGGCTGGCGCGGTTGGAGGACGGGACGTTCGGGTCGGTGTCCGAGTTGGCCGAGGCCGTGAACCTGGACGCCTCGCAGGTTCGTCGCTACCTGAACCTAACACTGCTGCCGCCTACCATGACCGTTCGCATCCTCGACGGGAATGAGCCTGACGATGCATCGCTGGAGTCGCTGTCACGTGACGTCGCCATCGGTTGGTAGCCTCGGAAACCGTCCTTGCGCATCAGGCGAGTTGCGCGACTTTTTCAAGATCGCTACGCTGCCACCAGGGTCCACAACAGAGCAAGGGAACGTACATGGACGCAGTGAGACGCCTGCTTCTGGCCTGCCTCCTGGTCGCGATGGGGTCCGGTTGCTCGGTTGACAAAGCGAGCGACGCTTTCGAACAGGAATCGGCAGAGACGGTCGATGTCGCCGTTGACGGGCCCGCTCCGGGTTGGACCTGCGACCAGGCGGTAGACGAATGGCAGGCCCGTATCGAACAGGCCGGTGCTGCCCACGCCGACTGCGTGACGGCCGCTGACTGCGCCGTCCTCGAGTTCTTCCTCGAGTGCTCCGTTGGCTACGACGTGCAACTTCCCAGTTGCCCCGTAGTCGTGAGCGCGGCGGGCGAGGCGGCGGCGATGGACGAACTGCAGGCCGGGATGCCCGCGTTCTGTGAACAGGTGCCGGAAGGGTGCCTCTACGCCCCCAAGTGCGCGTGCGTCGGCGTAGGGTGCCCTCGTTCGACACTGGCCTGCGTCGAAAGCCGGTGCGTTGTAGCCGCAGTGGTGCCGTTCTCCGAACTCACGTTCGTGCCGACCGAACGGCCAGCCGGGACTTGGTTGGCCGATATCGCCGCGTTCGTGCCCGATTGGTGCACCAGCGAGGCCGAGGATGCCTCCCCTACATACCACTGGCCCACCCTCGACTGCCCGGGTCTAGCGACCGAATGGCCATGTAGCGCCTTCCTGACCCCGTCGCCGTACGCGGCTGCGTTCACGCCCGGGCTTCCGCTGCTCCTCCGCCAAGTGGTCGAACCGTTGGCCGACGCGCACCCGGCCGAATGCCAGTGCACTGGGGGCATCCGCACCTACGAATGGAGCGGGCTAGGGTTCGGCACCGAGGGGCCGCATCGAACCTGCGTCTCGCTGCTGGCCCTGGACAACGGCGTGCCGGTAGAGATTGGCTCACGCGAGGCGCTGGCCCAGACTTTCGCGCCCGTCGAGACGGGGGCGGAGGCGCTGGCGTTCGTGGCGGTGGAGGGTCTGAGCGCAACAGCGCGAGGAAGTGCGGCCAACCTATTCACTGAAGCCGACCTCCGGGCCCTTGCCCCACCACCGGGCGTGACGGAGCCCGTGTGCTGGGACCGGCAGGTCCAAGGCACTCGAATTGAGGCCGTGGAGGGCGGCTACCGCGTGACAACGTTCTCGCCAGCGTTCAACTGTGGAACCGACTTCCTGGACGAGGTCACACTGTTCGTTACGAACGCTGGCGACGTCACCTTCGAGTCGAGCAAGCCGCTCTGCTGGTACGACGAGATCCCGTGCGTGAACTGACGCGCTCTGCAATGACACTCGAGTGACTCGAAAGCTTGAGCGTCCCCGGTTTCGGACGGAATAGACATTTCGATGGGTACGACCGCTCTGGCACGGGGAGTCGAACGTTCCCATTTTCGGCAATCGCGACCTCGGAGCGGAACCCATCAATTCTAAACGTGATTCCGCTGCGACGTCGACCGAGTTCAAAAACGGGAGCGCTCCCGTTCTTGCAGAGACAGAGAGCCCCGAAGCAGAGAAACCGGCTCGCAATGGGACGGATGCGCAATTCTCTGGTCCGAGATTCGGGCGGTCGCCCGCGCCGGTCGAAAGCGAAAAACCCTTTATGATTCTGCGCTCCAGGCGCGCGAAGGCGAGATACGACACGGGCCTTCAGGTTGCCCCAAAGGCCCGGTTCGAGAAAGCAAGTGGTGGAGGAGTAGGTGACGGTGGCCGAACTGTCTCCACTTTTTCGGGCGCGGGGACTGCGGTTTGGAAGTCATTGGGAGTGCACGCTAAAAACGGGGTTGATCGGCGAGTTCGCGGGTCGCCGTGACCTGCACGGGGGGATGGGGGCAGAAGAACGCGGTTCCGATCGTGCGTGGCGCTGGATTCCGTGCCACAATCCGCCGGGATCTTGGGGGCAAGCGGCCATGCGCGTCGAAGTCAGGCTGGAACACAACCCCACGTGAGACCAGGACGCGACGCGCGCAAGGACGGTCGGGAGGTGAGGATGAAGAGCGTTATCGGTTCGCGAGGGGCCTCGGTGCTGGCCGTGTGGCTGGGTGTGGCGTGGCTCTGCGGGTGCTCGTCGGGCGAGGCGTCGGTCGGCGTGTCGATCGGCCCCGAGGGCGGGTCGGTCACCGCCGACGGGGCGTCGGTCCAGATCCCCGCAGGGGCCCTGGCGAGCCCGACCGAGGTCACGCTCGAGATCGTCGGCTCCGGGTATCCGGCGATCCCCAGCGGCTTGACGCTCCGCGGCGACGTGGTGGCCTTCCAGCCCCACGGCACGGCCTTCGCGCTGCCCGTCGTCCTCGAGGTGCCGTTTGCCGACGGCGCCGAAGCCGACAACCTCAAGCTGTTCTCGGCCGACCCGGGTGGATCGTGGAGCGAGGTGCCCGACGCGGTCGTCGTGGGCTCGGTGCTCCGGGTCGAGGTCCTGCACTTCTCCTACTACGCGCCCGGCGAGGGCGAGCCTCTCACCAACTGCGGCGGCTGCACCGCCCCGGCCAAGGACGACGGCAGCTACCTGTGCGTGCAGATCTTCTACGAGAGCGAGTTCGCCGCGGCCATGCGGGCCGGGCACCAATCGAACTGCGCCGATGGCGGAGGCGCCTTCGCCGATGCCTGCCCGGCGAACGCCAACCCGGGGTGCTGCATGACGGGCGGTGGCGACATGCTGCAAGCCACGTGCTATTACAACTGCAACAGCGACTTCTGCAGCGGCCTCCACGAAAGCTGCACAGAGTCCGGCGGGCGGTGGGGGACGCCCTGACGGGCGCCGTTGTCTTACGGCATCGTCGTGAAGGTCAACGTCCACCCGTCCTGCGTCGTCGCCACTGGCGTCGCGGGGGCGTCGCTGCTGGTGAAGAACTCGAGCGGGAGCCCGACCTGGAAGCCGGCTTCGTTCGTCGTCGCCGGCTCGGTCCGGGTCATGGTGGCGCAGTCGCCTTCGCCCACTCCCAGGATGATGGCGGGCGCCAGCTGGTCACCCTCGATGGTCAGGAAAGTCCCGGTCAGGGTGGCCTTCTTGGCCTGCAGCTCGTCCCACACGCCGTCCAGCGCCGGCGTGATGCAGCCGTCGCGCGTGTCGGCCAGATCCGTGGCCCCGCCGCCGGGCAGGTTCGCCACGGCATAGTCACCGTTGACCAGGGGAAAGGGCATCTCGAACTGCAGGCCGTCCATGACATCGGCCGTGACGAAGGCCGTGAGCAGCTGGTCCTTCATCTCGTACTTGCCCTGCACCAGGATGCGCGCGCCTCCTTCGGTGATGGTGACGTTCGAGACGACCTGCGTCTTGCCCTTTCCGACGCGCGCGCTGACGGCCACGGAGTCGGGCGTCGGCTTCTTGGCCGGAGCCGAGAACGTGCCCGTCTGGAGATTCCCGGTGATCGTGCCCGTGGCGCTCGATCCGCCCGGCACGCCGTTGACCGACCAGTCGCTGGCGCTTGTCACGGGCAGCGGAGCGAGGTCGTCGTCCGGCTCGCAGCTGTACCCGATGAGCAATCCGGTGAGTTCCGGGTCGGGATGGGCGTTCCGAGGCACGAAGCAGCCAAGCGCCACGAGCGTCACGGAGCCACCGGTCCTGACGCGCGCCGACGGGGGGCGCAGCTGGACCCCGGCGACCATGGACCAGTCGCTGAAGTGCGTCGTCTCGACCGAGACGGTGCGGCTCGCCGCGTCCAACGTGACGTCGCCGGGCACCGCCCACACCCCCGAGCCGTGCTGAAAGGCGATCAGCAGCGCCTCGGGCGACGTGCCGGCCAGGTCGTCGTCGGTGTACGCGAAGGTGAGCGTCACGGGCAGGGAGAAGGTGGCGCCCTCCGGGCCGAGCCGAAGGGCCTGCCCCCGGGCACCGGGCGCCGTGGCCGAGATGGGGGTCGCGCTGACAGTGGTCTCCTCGGCGAGGGCGCCGGCGGGGACGTCGACGCGGAGCGAGCCCGCCGTCAGGCTTCCGCCCGCCGGTCCGATGGTGCCCTCGGTGGCGGGACCGGAGGGCGTACCGACCGGCGCGACCAGAGGCGCGACCTCCAGCGCGACGTCCGGCCCGACCTCGGACGCGACGTCACCTTCGAAATCTGAATCCGACGTCGGCGCACACGCCAGCCAGAGCGCGGCCGGCACGACCATCCAGGAGCCTCGAAGCATGTTGACCTCCCGATCGATGAGAGTGGTTGCAAACGTTTCGGCGATCGCGGTCGGTGACTACGGCGGCGTCACCAGGCCGCGCAGCTCGCTCTTCGCGCAAGGGCTACCGGTCGTTCTTTGGATGCACTCCAGCCACACGTTCACGATGGTCCCCGAGTCGCTGACGGCCGGCGGTGCCGCCTCGACGACCCCCAGGTCAGCGGTGTCCGCGATCAGCGTCCCGCCATCGGCGCCCGCCCAGGTGCCATTGGCACCCGTGTGAACCGCGTTGCGGAGCTCCGACAGATAGTAAAGATCCGTGGTGATCGGCCCGAACGACGCCACCGCGCGGGCGCTCGCGTTGGTGGCCAGCCCCATCGACCTGGCCAACTGAGCCGGGGCGCTCAGGCGAAGCGGCGTTTCCCAGGCGCCCGCCCCCAAGGCCCGGCGGGTCCAGACCTCCTGGGTGAGGGCGACCTGGTCGACCACGGTGTACGTCACGAACGACAGGCCGCCCTGGGCCGCCGAGGCCATCGCCAGCCGCGGCCAACCCACCACGGTGGACACGCCACCCTCGGCGACCGTCACCAGATTGGACCAGGTGCTGCCGTCGAAGCGGCGGCTCACCAGCGGCTGATAGACAATTTTTCCGGTGGCCCAGACCACCAGCGAATTGCCGGCGTCATCCACGGCCACGGCCGGCCGGACGCCGGAGAGGCCGAAGGGCGTCAGCGCCGAAAAGCCCGTGCTCCACGCATGACGCGCTACGATCAGTCCGTCGAGCCCATTTTTATTTATCCACGCCAGCGTGGCTCGCCCCAGGCCGTCCATGGCCAGGTCCGACAGCGTGAACGGATCGACGTCGGCCGCCACCTGCACCGGCGTCGACCACGAGTCGGCTTCGTACGTGCTGGCGACCAGGGTCACGGGGCCGGTGTCGGGGCCGGCGAACCACACCGCCAGGCCCTTGCCGCTGGCGTCGATGGCGAGACGGTAGGTGTTGCCGAAACCGAGCACCCCCGGGGCGGCCGCGTCGAGGCGCACGGCGGCGCTCCACTGCGACCCGTCGAAGCGTGCGGCGAACAGCTCGCCGTATTTGTTCCACAACGCCAGGGCGGTGCCGTCGACGCTGGGAGCGAGCTTGATGAAAGCGAAGCCGTAGCCCGCGCTGCCGATGCCAAGCGCCGTGGGCGCAGTCCAGGCGCCCCCAACGTAGCGCGAGGCGTTGATGCGATCGTCGCCGTCGTACGGTTCCGCATACAGAACCATGGGTGCACCCGCGACGAACGCCACCACGGGCTCCCCCGCCACGATCGCATCGCTGATCAACGCCGAGGGTTCCACGGGCGATACGGACCCGCACGTCACCGCCACGTCGGTGACGTTCGCCGCTGCCGTGCCGCTGCCGTGCAGCACCGTGCAGGCCTGATCGGAGGGCTGGGCCAAAACGCTCACGGCGTAGGGCGCGCCGGCCGCGACGGCCGTGGCGAAGGTGAAGGCGCCATCGCCCGACACGCCCAGGTCGTCGCCGCCGTTGTTCTGCAGAACGAGGCCGGCACCGGTCAACCCGCTGACGGTGCCGCCAACGGTGTACGTCGCGCCGGGGTCCGGGATCTTCGAGACGAAGGTGAGCACCTCGCCCCCCGTTCGTACCTCGCGGAACGGGCGATTGCACGAGAACGAAACCCCGAACGCGTGGGTGCCCTGGTGGCCGTTGGTGCCCAGGGTCAGGTTGTCCAGGTGCGTGAAGGCGACGGCCAGCGTGGTGCTGCCCGTTCCCCGTACATAGGTGCCAAAGCCCGGCGCGCCGGGGACGACGGAGTACGTGGTGGGGGTCAGCGTGACGGGCTGGTCGTAGAGCGTCTTCACGCGATTCGGCGTCGAAAGAGGCGCGGCCGGGTCCCAGCGCACCAGCTTGAGGCGCGCGTTCTGGCAATCCGGAGCCGCAGCGTAGCGCATGGTCAACTGCACCGTCGTGGCCTGATGGACGACCCACGAAACCGGGTTGTCCGCAACGGGGCTGAAGTACGTCGGGAGCAGGTTCGGGATCGCGGTGAGGGCCGTTGCGGGCGTGGCGCTGGCCGAGGCCGAGCCGCGGGGATACGCGCACGGGTACGGGTCGGGGGTGCTGGCGGAGTAGGGGGAACGGTTAACGGGCTGGCAGTTGCCCCCGAACGTTCCCCACGAGAAGCCGTTGCGCTGCCACTCCGCGAAGCCACCGCCCACCGTCGCTCCGCCCTCCTGCCAATCCTCGCCGGGGCTGGCCAGGAAGACCGTGGAGCCGGTCGCGCCCTCGGGCACGGGCAGGCGGAGGGTGACGGGCGCGTCGAAGACCAGGCCGTGGGGTAGAAATTCGTAGATCGGGCCTGCCAGGTTGTCCTCGGGCAACGCGGGTGCACCCAGGGAACTGCGGGTGATGGTGAGGGTGGTCGGCTCGGCCAGCGCGCCGGGAGGCACCACGACCTGCACGCCGTCGGGCCCACTGACCGTGCCGCCTTCGGGGCCGATGACCAAGGCCGTGGACGGGGCGTCCGGCTCGTCTCCGTCGGCGTCAGCCACCTCGGCGACCTCGGACAGGTCGCCACCCTCGGGGGCATCGACGCTGTCATTCCACGTGTCGGTGGAGTCGTGCGTGTCGCCAGCGCCGGCCGGTTCATTGCCAGCGCTACAGGCGGAAAGCCCCATCGAAAAGACAAAGCAGACCCTCAGCCAGGGCGCGGCCGGCAGGATCATCCAGGAGCCTCGAAGCATGTCGTCCTCCAGATCGATGAGAGGTGATCGAGGCGTTCCCGCGATCCCGGTCGATGCTCACGGGGGCGTCACCAGGCCGCGCAGCTCGCTCTTCGCGCAAGGGCTGCCGGTCGTTCTTTGGATACACTCCAGCCACACGTTCACGATGGTCCCCGAGTCGCTGATGGCGGGCGGTGCCGTTTCGATGATCCCCAACTCAGCGCTGCTCGCGACCAGCGTCCCGCCATCGGCACCCGTCCAGGCGCCATCGGCACCCGTGTGAACCGCGTTGCGGAGCTCCGACAGATAGTAAAGATCCGTGGTGATCGGCCCGAACGACGCCACCGCGCGGGCGCTCGCGTTGGTGGCCAGCCCCATCGACCTGGCCAACTGAGCCGGGGCGCTCAGGCGAAGCGGCGTTTCCCAGGCGCCCGCCCCCAAGGCCCGGCGGGTCCAGACCTCCTGGGTGAGGGCGACCTGGTCGACCACGGTGTACGTCACGAACGACAGGCCGCCCTGGGCCGCCGAGGCCATCGCCAGCCCCGCCAAACCCGCCACGTTGGGCGCGCTCTCATCGGCGAACGTCATCATGGCGGACCAGGCGCTGCCGTCGAAGCGGCGGCTCACCAGCGGGAAACCGGCGAGGTCCGTGGTGGACCAGAAGACCATCGAATTGCCGGCGTCATCCACGGCCACGACCGGCGGGTAGTTCGTACCGCCGAAGAACGTAGGCGCGGAAAAGCCCGTGCTCCACGCATGACGCGCGACGACCATTCCGTAGGGCGACAGGTCCCTCCACGCCAGCGTGGCGCGTCCCTGGCTGTCCATGGCCAGATCCGACAGCGTGAATGGCTCGACGTCGGGCGCCACCTGCACCGGCGCCGACCAGGCACCGGCTTCGTACGTGCTGGCGACCAGCGTGACGGGGCCCTGGAGGGCGCCGGAATGCCACACCGCCAGGCCCTTGCCATAGGCGTCGACGGCCAACCGGTAGTCGTCGCCGCCGCCAGCCTCGACCTGAGGCGCGGCCGTGTCCACACGCACAGCCGCGCTCCACTGCACGCCATCGAAGCGCGCGGCGAACAACTCACCGTAGTCGTGCCAGAGAGCGAGGGCCGACCCGTCGGCGCTGGGAGCGAGCTTGATGAAATCGAAGCCATAGGCGGCGCTGCCGCTGCCGAGTTCGACGGGCGTGGTCCAGGCGCCTTCGAGGTACCGCGAGGCGCTGATGTGCTCGCCGACGCTGTTCGTGACCCCTTCCTTGTAAAGGACCATGGGCGCGCCGCCGACGAACGCCACCACGGGCGCCCCCTCCACGACGGCGTCGCTGATCAGGTCCGAGGGTTCCACGGGCGATACCGAACCGCACGTTACCGCCACGTCGGTGACGTTCGCCTGCGCGGTGCCATTGCCGTGCAGCACCGTGCAGGCCTGATCGGAGGGCTGGCTTTGCACGCTCACGGCGTAGGTCGCGCCGGCTGCGATCGCAGCGCTGAAGGTGAAGGGCCCGTCGCCCGGCACCTCCAGATCGTCGCCGCCGTTGTTCTGCAGCACCAGGCCCGTGCCGGTCAAGCCGGTGACGGCACCACCAACCGTGTAGGTCGCGCCGGGGTCCGGGATCTTCGAGACGAAGGTGAGCACCTCGCCCCCCGTTCGTACCTCGCGGAACGGGCGATTGCACGAGAACGAAACCCCGAACGCGTGGGTGCCCTGGTGGCCGTTGGTGCCCAGGGTCAGGTTGTCCAGGTGCGTGAAGGCGACGGCCAGCGTGGTGCTGCCCGATCCCCGCACATAGGTGCCGAGGCCGGGCGCGCCAGGGACGACGGAGTACGTGGTGGGAGTCAGCACGACGGGCTGGTCATAGAGCGTCGTCACCCGGTCGGGAGTCGAAAGGGGCGCGGCCGGATCCCAGCGCAGCAGCTTGAGTCGTGGGTTCTGGCAATCGGGGGCGGCGGCGTAGCGCAGGGTCAACTGCACCGTCGTGGCCTGGTTCACGACCCACGAAACCGGGTTGTCGGCGACCGGGCTGAAGTACGTCGGGATCGGGTTCGGAACCGGGGTCAGGGCCGTGGCGGGCGACGCGCTGGCAGAGGCCGAGCCGCGGGGGTAGGCGCACGGATAGGGGTCGGGGTTGCTGGCCGAGTAGGGCGAGCGGTTGACGGGCTGGCAGTTGCCCCCGAACGTCCCCCACGAGAAGCTGTTGCGCTGCCACTCGGCGAAGCCGTCGCCCGCCGTCGCGTCGCCCTCTTGCCAGTCCTCGCCGGGGCCGGCCACGAAGACCGTGGAGCCGGTCGCGCCGTCCGGAACGGGCAGGCGGAGGGTGACGGGCGCGTCGAAGACCAGGCCGTGGGGCAGGAATTCGTAGATCGGGCCGGGCACGTTGTCCGCGGGCAGGGCAGGAGCACCCAGGGAGCTTCGGGTGATGGAGAGGGAGGTCGGCTGGCCCAGCGCGCCGGCAGGCACCACGATCTGCACGCCGTCGGGCCCGGTCACCGTACCGCCTTCCGGGCCGACGATCACGGCTGTGGACGGGGCGTCCGGCTCGCTTCCCTCGTTGTCAGCCACCTCGACGATCTCGGGCAGGTCGCCACCCTCGGGGGCCTCGACGCTGTCGGTCCACGTGTCGGTGGCGTCGCGGGTGTCGCCCGCGCCAGCCGCTTGATTGCCATCGCCGCAGGCGGACAGCCCTGCCGAAGCGATGAAACAGGCCGTCAGCCAGGCCGCGGCCGACAGGCGGAGCCAGGTTCCTCGACGCATGCCGTCCTCCCGAGCGATGGAACACGATGCTCTTGACCCGGATGGTCTGCCGGATGGCGGCGCGGGGAAACGGTCCCTTCGCGCCCTAGGATTCCTCGTGGGCGAGGTATAGGGTAGGGGCGTCCCGCGCCCCGTCAACGCAGAAGGTGCACCTCCCGTCGATGAGGCCGCCCCGGCTTCACTGAGGCTTGCGGGCCACCTTGATCTGCAGCCGGCCGTCGACCGGGGCCTCGGATGGACAAGCGGAGGCGCGGCCCATGCAATTCAATGGAAGAACCCCGGCCCCACCGAGGATTTTGGGTCGTCCGTGGCAGGAAACAGCTCCCGCGCCACCGCGACCAATTTCGATGGCAGCGTCGTTGTCGGTTGGCAGGATGGTAACAACGGCAGGCAGGGCGCGATTTGGAGCAAAGGCACCCAGTTTTTGATAACCGATGGTGACTCAGCCGCCGCGGGCGAAGCTTCCGACATCAGCGCGGACGGCAATTGGGTGGTGGGTCAGGGTTCGGCCGGCGAGCCTTGGCGCTACAATCGCTCGACTGACACTTATGAACGACTAGGGGTTCTCAACCCGAGCGCCTCCTTCCCCTCCCGCGGCGCGACGGGCGTTTCCGACGACGGTAAAGTGATTGTTGGGTTTGAACGAGACTTCGACAACCCGTTCGGCGGGCAGTTCGGAACCATCTGGATCGAAGGCAAAGAGATAGCAGACCTGACGGAGTGGGCGGTGGAAATGGGTGTTCCCGTTCCAGAAGGCGTGTCCCTCACCATTCCCCTGGCCATCTCCGCAGATGGAAAGACCATTTCCGGCATCAACAGCCTCTTCGAGGGGTTTGTCATTTCTCTTTAACAAGGATACGGAACCAGAGACGCCATTTCGAAACCCACACCGCTGGAGGACTAGGTGACGGGCGATAACCAGTCTCCACTTTTTCGAGCGCAGAGACTGCGGCGTGGAAGTCATTGGGAATGCACGTGAAAAGTGGGGTGAATTGCCAAGTTCGCGGGTTGCTGTGACCTGCGCGGGGGGATGGGGGCAGAAAGGCCGCGCCGGCTCGAAGACAGACGGTCGGCGTCCTTGTTGCCCCTGTAACGCTCGTGTACACTCTGGCCAAACGCTTTTAGGAAACGCGGCTACGACCGGCCATCGCCCGAGCCCGCCGCAGGCGCGGTGAGTTCGCCCACCAGGGCGACCGCGTCGGCCAGCGAGTGGCAGTGCACGCCCGGGGCGCCAGCAGGCCCTACCAGGATGGGCCCCCGGAAGCCGAGTTTCTTCACCGCCATGCCCAGCTCGATCTTGGTGGTCACCACGCCGCCGGCGGTGGTCAGGCGTGCGAGCAGGATGTCGTCCTGCAGGACGAGCGGGATGGTGGTCGCGAGCTGGTAGGTCCCGGTACTCCCCTGGAAGTAGAGGTAGCG
>CAZBRS010000102.1:0-2117 GCA_964494475.1 uncultured Myxococcales bacterium
CACGCAAGGCGCGCCTCGTCACCCGCAGGCGCCGCGCCGAGGATGGACGAGGCGCCCGCGTGGCAGGACCCGCGCGAAGCGGGCCGACGCCAGGTGGCCGAAGGATCATCTACCGCTGGCCGGAGAGCTTGGATTGCCAGGCCCGCAGGGCCTCGGTCGGCTGACCACCGGCCGCCTCGTAGCGCAGGAGCCAGGCCCGGGCCTCGGGCAAGCGCCCGAGCTTCTCGAGACAGGGAAACGCGCGCTCGAGGGGCACGGGCAGCGGCGGCGCGAGGCGGGCCGCCCGGTCCCAGGCGTCGACTGCTGCGGCGCAGTCGCCCGCCACCTCGTGCTCGGCGCCCATGCCAATCCAGGCCGTGAAGCTCTGGGGGTAGTCGCGCACCAGCGCCTCGATCACGCTGCGCTGGGAACGCCACTCGTGGTTGCGCTGCACGGTGAGCGTGGCGAAGCTGGCGCCCGCCATGAGCAGCACGGCGATCGCCGCCAGCCGCCTCGCCCCGCCTGCCTCGACCAGCGACGACAGGCCCAGGCCGGCCAGCCCGCACGCGAACACCGACGCCGTGAACAGGAAGCGCTCGCCGGCCACGTCGAAGAGCGGCAGCAGGTGACTGTAGGGCAGCAGGGCCACCCCGAAGGCACCGAGCAGCCACGCCACGCGCGCGCGGCCCCGGCGCACGGCCAGCCAGAGCGCCGCCAGGAAGGCGAGCACGAGCCCGAGACCGACCCAGACCTGCCACGGCGGCGCGCCGACCACGGGCGGCACGATCGACCAGTCGTAGAAGCTGGTGAGCGGATGCGGCACCGCCAACAGGCGCGCGTAGAGCGTAACCACCCTCATCATGGTGAGCGTGAGCTCCTGCCCCGTGCAGTCGGGGCAGAACACCAGGGGGATGGGGCTCACGAGGGCGGCGCGCACGGCGAGGACCGCCCCCACCACCAGACCCTGGACCGCCAGCAGGGCCACGAGGCGCGACCTGCCTGGCCCTGCGCTCCCCCGATCGAGGGCCCCCCAGAGGAAGAGCCAGGCCGGCACCACCAGCGCGTCTTCCTTCGAGAGCGCGCCCAGCAACAGGCAGATCGCAGAGCCGGCGATGGCCGCCGCCGCCCGTCCGCGCGATGACACGCGCAGGGCGGCCAGGCCGAGCCCCAGCGACGCCAGCCCGAACAGGGCGGCGAGGAGCGTGGTGCGGTAGGTGGTGACGTTCACCACCTCGGTGTGCACCGGGTGCAGCACGAAGAGCAGGGTGCCCGCCGCCGCCGCCAGGGGGCTCACGAGCACGCGGAGGAGCAGCCCCGCGACCAGGGCCGAGACGGCACCGAAGAGCAGCACGTTCACGAGCCGGAAGCCGAAGGGTCCGGGCCCCGTCAGCGCGCGGTTCACCGCGTACGAGGCCAGGGCCACGGGCCGGTAGAAGCCGTTGTTCTGGGCCCGCAGGGCCGGATCGGCGAGGCGCTCGCCCCAGGCTCCGGTGAAGAGCGCCGGCACGTCGGCCAGCGAGGCGAGCGACGCGTTGTCGCGCACCAGGTACACGTCGTCCCACACGAAGTCGCCGGGCAGGCTGTTGGCGTAGGCGGCCAAGGCGACCACGAAGGCCGCCGCGGGCAAGTAGAGCGGTCTCTGGAGGCGACCGATCACCTCAGGCCTTGCCGACGCCCTCGGCCAGGACCCGGGCGACCTCTTTCAGGATGTCGTCCATGGACGTGCCGGGGGTGAAGATGGCCTTCACCCCCTGCGCGCGCAGCACCTTCCCGTCGGCGTCGGGGATGATGCCGCCGACCACCAGCGGGATGTCGCTGGCGCCACGCTGCTTCAGCAGGTCGAGGATGGCGGGCACGAGCGCGTTGTGCGCGCCGCTCATGATCGAGAGGCCGAGCAAGTCGACGTCTTCCTGGATGGCGGCGTTCACGATCATCTCGGGGGTCTGGTGCAGACCCGTGTAGACGACCTCGTAGCCCGCGTCGCGCAGCATGCGCGCGATCACCTTGGCGCCGCGATCGTGGCCGTCGAGGCCTGGCTTGCCCACCAGCACACGGTATTTCTTGTCGGCCATGGTTCCCTCCGCGAAGAGCTTCAAAGGTACAGGCAGGCGCGCCCGCGTTCAAGCCCCGGTGCGCTC
>CAZBRS010000102.1:2217-11511 GCA_964494475.1 uncultured Myxococcales bacterium
GCAAGGTGCTCGCGCGCGATCACGATGCGCTGCACCTCGCTCGTGCCCTCGTAGATGGTGGTCACGCGCGCCTCGCGGTAGAAGCGCTCCACGTCGAACTCCTTCACGTAGCCGTAGCCGCCGTGGATCTGCAGGGCGTCGCCGCATACGCGGTTGGCCATCTCGGAGGCGTACAGCTTGGCCATCGAGGCCTCGCGCGTGAAGCGCCGGCCGTTCTCCTTCAGCCAGCACGCGCGCAGGAGCAGCAACCGGGAGGCGTCGATCTCGGTGGCCATATCGGCCAGCTTGTTCGAGATGCTCTGGAAATCGGCGATGGGCCGGCCGAACTGCACGCGCTCGCTGGCGTAGCGCGCCGCGGCGTCGAGCGCGCCCTGGGCGATGCCCGTGGCCTGGCTGCCGATGCCCAGCCGCCCGCCGTCGAGCGCCGTCATGGCCACCTTGAAGCCGCCACCGGGCTCCCCCAGCAGGTTCTCGGCCGGCACCTCGCAGTCGTCGAACGACAGCGACACGGTGTTCGACGAGCGGATGCCCATCTTGTCTTCTTCGCGCCCCACGCTGAACCCGGGCAGGTCGGGGGTGATCACGAGCGTCGACAGCCCGCGCGTCCCCGGGCCCTCGCCCGTGCGCGCGAACAGGATGATCACCTTGGCGAAGCCGCCCGAGGTGATCCACATCTTCTCGCCGTTCACGACGAAGCGATCGCCCCGCCGCTCGGCCCGAGTCTTCATGGCGCCGGGGTCGGAGCCCGCGCCCGCCTCGCTGAGCGCGAACGAGCCCGCGATGGCCTCGCCCGACGTGATCATCGGGATGTACTTCTCGCGCTGCGCCGGCGTGCCGAACTTCAAGAGGATCTCGGCCGCCATGTTGGTCACCGACGTGGTGACGGCCACCGCCGCGTCGACGCGGGCGAGCTCCTGGATCGCGAGGCTGTAGGCGATGACGCCGGCCTCGGCCCCGCCGTACTCGCCGGGGATGTTGACGCCCAGCAGGCCGAGCCCCGCGAGCTCGCGGTGCAGCTCGACCGGGAAGTGCCCGCCCGCGTCCCGCTCGCGAACGCCGGGGCGCAAGCGCTCCTCGGCGAAGCGCCGCGTCATCTGGCGGATCATCTCGTGATCTTCGGTGGTCCGGAAGTCCATGGGAGCCCCCTCGCGTCGAACCGCGACAGGGTACCAGAACTCGCGCGATTCGGCAGGGGCTTTCTGCTCTTCTGGTGTATCGTGCCCGCAGGTGAGCGACCCTGGCGCGTCATCGATGAGGAAGCGACCATGCTGGGACCTGCCCTGCCGCTCTGGACCGTGCTCCCGTTCGCGGGGATCCTGTTGGCCATCGCCCTGTTGCCGCTCGTGGCCGGTCCCTGGTGGGAGTCGAACCGCAACAAGGCCCTGGTGGCCGCGCTCTTCGCGCTGCCGGTGGCGATCTACCTGCTGGCGGGGCACGGCGCCGCGGGCGGGCACGTGCTGATCGAGAAGGGCGAGGAGTACGCGGCGTTCATCGTGCTGCTGCTGTCGCTGTTCGTGATCACCGGGGGCATCCACGTGGGCGGCTCGATGTCGGGCACGCCCCTGGTCAACACGGGCATGCTGGCCCTGGGCGGCGTGCTGGCCAGCATCATCGGCACGACGGGCGCTTCGGTGCTGCTCATCCGGCCGCTGCTCCGCGCCAACGCGCCGCGACAGAAGAAGGTCCACATCGTGATCTTCTTCATTTTCATCGTGTCGAACTGCGGCGGTCTGCTCACGCCCCTGGGCGACCCGCCGCTCTTCCTCGGTTTCCTGAAGGGCGTACCGTTCGTGTGGACGTTCGGGCTCTGGAAGGAGTGGCTGCTCGTGAACGGCCTGCTGCTCGTCCTCTTCCACCTCTGGGACGAGCACGTGTTCGACCGCGAAGAGCTGGAGCGCCCGGGCTCGCAGCTCGAGGAAGTCCAGCGCCACGCGCCGTTGACCCTCGAGGGGCGCCTCAACTTCCTGTTCCTCGGGGGCATCGTGGCGACCATCGCCCTGTCGGGCTTCGGCTTCCTGAACGGCGGACGCCCCTGGCCCTTCGGCGTGCAGGAGGCCCTGATGCTGGGGCTCACCGGCGCGGCGTGGTTCACGACCCGCGCGTCGCTCCGCGAGGCCAACCGCTTCTCCTTCGGCCCCATCATCGAAGTGGCCGTGCTGTTCGCGGGCATCTTCGTGACCATGGCCCCGGCGCTCCTGATCCTGAACGCCTGGGGCCAGGGCGCGCGCCAGGTGGGCGGCCTGGCCTTCGGGCTCACCGAGCCGTGGCAGTTCTTCTGGGCCACCGGAACGCTCTCCAGCTTCCTCGACAACGCGCCCACCTACCTGACGTTCGCGGCCACGGCAGCGGGGATGCACGGCGTGCCCGCCGAGGGCGCCACCTACCTCGGCGACCTGCTCGGAAAGGGCCCCGACGCGGTGGCGCTCATGCAAGCCATCTCGTGCGGCGCCGTCATGATGGGCGCCAACTCCTACATCGGCAACGGGCCCAACTTCATGGTCAAGTCGATCGCGGAGGAGTCCGGCGTGAAGATGCCGTCGTTCTTCGGGTACATGGCGTACTCGATGGCCGTCCTGGTGCCCGTGTTCGTGGTGGTGACGGTGGTGTTCTTCCGGTAGGTCCCAACCGGCTGGGCACCGACGAGGGGCGCCCCTACTTCACCAGTTCGTGCAGCTTCTTCTTGATCTTCTGCACCTGGAAGGGCTGCAGCGTGACCACCTGGCCGGCCCAGTCGGGGTCGTCGGTCCGGGCCCAGGAGTTCCCGTCCTTCTTCTCGTCCGAGATCCACAGCACACGCTTCGTGCCGTCCTCGGCCCTCCACGCGAGCTTGAAGGCCTTGTCCCAGGCGAGCTTGGGGGCGTCCTTCTCGGCCACGATGTCCTTGGCGGCCAGCGCGGCGAGGGTGGTGGGCAGGCTGTCGAGCTTGGCCTGATCCATGGGGCCGGCGTTCTCGGGCTTCGTCACGGTCCAGGGGCCGGTCGTGAGCTCTCCGGGGCCGCCCTGCGGGCGCTTCTGCTCGAGGACCAGGGCCTCGTCGGGGTGCGTGAGCTCGATCGCGTCGAGGGCCGTGGCCTCGACCTGGAACAGACGGTGGCGCCGCAGGTCGTCGATCTTCTTCTTGAGCTTGTTGGCGTTGTAGCTGGTGGCCTGCCACACCTCGCCGCTGCCGTTGATGGTGCCGTAGACCTTGCCGTCCTTCTCGGCGCCGAGCAGCACCTCGAGCGTACCGGCGCCGGTGCGCACGGCGAAGCGCCAGGCGCTCGAGTCGAGCCCGGCCTCGGCCACGGAGACGGGCGCCGACACGTAGGCGTCGATGGCGAAGCTGGCCAGATCCTTCAGCGCCTTCTGCATCTCGTCGTCGCCGGCCGGCACGCGCGCCGGCGCGATGGCCGTCCAGTGGTCGCCGTCGTTCGTGAGGCGGAGGTCACCGAACTGCAGCTCGACCGCGCTCTTCTCGTCGAAGGCCAGGATCTTCTTCTCGCGGAAGTCCATGGCCGTCTTCTTCAGCGACTGGCCCGTGTACTTCGACAGCTTGGCCACCTCGGCGGTGCCCTCGACCTGCACCCACGTGCTCTCGTCGGCCTCGCCCGCCAGCACCAGCGTCTGGGTCGAGCCATCCTTCAGGACGACCGTGATCCGCGCCACCGGCGCGTCGAGCTTCGCTTCTTCGGGCGCCTTCTCCGCGTAGCCGCTCACGTACAGGTTGGCCAGCGTCGACAGGTAGCTGGCCGGCGAACCGATCGGGAAGCCCTCGGGCTTCGCGAGCGTCCAGGTCTCCTCGGCCTTGGGGTCCGCGCCTTCGGGCGTGGGGTCCTTCTTGAGGATGGCCTCGGGGTAGCGCGGGTCGAGGGTCGACGCCAGGCGCAGCTCGGTGACCTCCTCTTTCTTGAACGAGAACAGCTTCTTCGAGCGCAACTCGTCGAAGGCGTGATCGAAGGGCTGGCGCAGGTCCTTCCCCTGGATGCGGTAGATCCAGCCGTCGTCGCCGTGCTGGACGAAGGTGTCCTTGTCGCCCCCCTCCTCGTCGCCACCCTGGGCCGTGCCGATGGCCAGCTTGAGCCACACGGCGCCGTCGCGCTTCAGCGTGACGTTGAGGCGCTCCTTCTCGTCGAGCCCGTAGTAGCGCAGGTCCTTGTCGTCGCTGACGGGCGTCGAGAACACCGACTCGCTGGGGCTCGTGAAGAGCTTCAACATGGCCTGCACCTTGTAGGTGTCGGCCGCGGCCTTGCGGGGCGCGCTGAACTGCCAGGTGTCCGCGTCGAGCTTCTCGATCACCAGCGTCTCGCCCTGGCGCACGATCTCGATCAGGTTGATGGCGCCGAGCGCGTCGCCCTCGTTCGGCTTCTGCTCGACGACCTTCTCGGCGTCGGGCTTGTCGGGCGGAGGGCTGGCCGTGTCGGCCTGCGGGTCGGCCTTCTTGGCCTCCTCCGTCAACGTGGGCAGCGACAACGCCTTCGAGGTGTCCCCCTCGGGCGCTTGCCGGAGCACCAGCACGGCGGCCAGCAACGCCACGAAGATGCCGATGACGATCCAGGTGTTCTTCTTCATCACGCCTCCTTGCGCGCCAGGAGCGCCGCCACCTTGCGCTGGATGCGGCCCCGGCGCAGCTTCCAGCGCAGCATGCCGTAGAGCGCGAACAGGATGGGCAGGCCGACGATCACGCCGTACTGCACGAGCTTCTCCTGCTCGGGGGCCACGCGCACGAGCGGCCGACGGTCGTAGAACTTGGTGCGGATGGCCACCAGGGCGTCGTTCTGGATGGCCCAGTCGAACACGTTCTCGATGAACGCGATGGTGCCGTCGAGGAAGCTGGCCTTCTGGCCCAGCATGATCTGCCAGTTCTGGAAGCCCTTGGCCCAGCCGCGCAGGTCGGTCAGGAAGTCCATGCCGCCGCTCGTGAGCTTCGACAAGTCGAAGCCCGCGAACAGGTCCGAGGCGTTCAGCGCCTCGAGGCCGAAGTTGGTGCCGATCACGAGCAGCCGCCCCTGACCGGCGTCCTTGCGCGCCTCGGCCGCGAACTCCTTGCGCGCCTCGGCGGGCTTGTCCTGCCCGGCCTCCGGGGTGGCTTTCGCGTCGACGCCCGCGGGGGTGGGCTTGCCCTTGAACCAGCTCGTGAAGTTCCCGTGGGCCAGCACGGCCAGGGTGTGCGGGCCGTTCGACTGGAAGGTGGCCGCGTTCTGGTACAGGCGCGCGGGATCGACGTCGAGGCCGCTGGTCATCGAGACCGCGTCGGCCGACGACGTGATGAGCGCTTCGTACGTCACCTGGCCGCCCTTGGCCGCCTCTTCGCTGACCTTCAGCGAGCTGGTGTACGGCAGGGTGAGGGCCGGCAGGTTCTGCACCAGCACGCTGCCCTCGGCCAGGTCCTCGCCACGCGCCACGGGGAAGGCCGGGTAGGGCAGCTCCTTCTGGCGCTGCAGCTGGAACTGGCCCTGCTTCTCGATCTGCGTGATGACGATGCGGTCCGACGAGCGCGCGTCGAAGACCAGGTCGTTCTTCACCTCGACGCCGTAGGCCTTCAGGTAGTCGCTGAGGTTCGACGTGGTCGACCGCACGTAGGTGTCGGTCATCTCCTGCTCGTCGTTCATGGCGTACACGCCGGTGTCGAACTGGTCGGCCAGCACCACCACCGACTTGCCCGAGAGCAGGAACTGATCGACGAAGTACCAGTCCTTCTCGGGGATGGGCTTCGTGGGCCCGAACACGACCAGCGCGGCCACGTCGGCGGGGATGGGCTTGCCCGCCTCGACCTGCTTGATCTCGATGCCGCGGTTGCGGAACACGCCCTTGTTGATCTGCTCGTTGATGCGGTTGACGTACTCCTCGATGCGCTTGGCCTGGTCGACGAACTGGCTGATGAAGGGGTTCTTCTGGCCGAGCAGTTGCCCGATCTCGGGCTGGATCAAGGGCTTGTCGCTCGGGAACGGGCAGAACTCGCCGTGCCCGCACAGGATGCCCACCGAGCGCTTGCCGGGGGCGTTCTTCAGGTCGTCGTTCGCCTTGTCGACGTCGCCGAAGATCTCCTTGACCGCCTGGGCGGCCTTCACGGCGCGCAGGCGCAGCTGCTCGTCGGACGAGGCGGCCCCCTCCTTGAGCGCGACGTAGACCTGCGAGAGCTCGTCGGCGTACCCGGCCAGCACGTCGAGGAACTCGTTGCGTCCCGCCAGCGCCCGCGCCGCAGCGGCCGAGGTCGCCACCGGCTCGCAGGCCTTGTCGATCTTGTCGCGGTCGAGGCGCAGGCGCTCCACGGTCTCCTCGGACTCCTGCTTGCTCATGAGCAACGCCGCCAGCCCGCCCTTGGCCTCGGCGCCGGCCTTCTGCGTGGCCTCGTCGACGGCCTTCTGGCACGCCTCGGCGGCCTCGAACACGGCCTGCCCGGCCTCGAGCTCGTCCTTCATCTCGACCGAGCGCGCCGCCTTCTCCTTGAGCCGCACCAGGATCTTGGTGATCTCGTACTCGTAGAACTCGGGGTTGATGGCCAGCGGGTAGGCCTCGATGGCGTTCTTGTAGTGGAAGGTCGCGCCGATCACGTACTCGCTGAACTTCAGGAGGCCCTTCTCGACCGTGGCGTTCTTGCCCGAGAAGAGCTGCAACTTGGCCTTCTTGGCGCGCTCGGTCACGTCGTCGGTGACCAGCGTGAGGCGCAGCCGGCCGTCGGAGTACGAGCGGTACTCGTTCAGCTTGTCCAGGAAGCGCGTGCGCACCCCGCGGAGGTCGAGGGGCTTGTCGCCGCCCATGTCGAGCGTCTCGGGCAGGTCGGGCGACAGGAAGACCTTGACCTCGAAGTCGCCGAGCTCCTTCGCCGCGGCCACGGAGGCCTCGGAGAGCGTGTTGACGCGGTACTCGGTGAGGTCGACGCGCCCGAACACGTGCGTGAACAGCACGTTGGCGAGCACCAGGATGCCGAGGCCCGCCACGAGCATGACGAGCGCGTTGTTGCGCAGGCTGCGCTTGGCCGCGCCCTTGGAAGGGGTCTTCTGGCTCATGATGTCCTCCCTACTTCCAGTTGCGGCTCTTCAGGGTGTAGGCCGCGACCAGCAACGCCGCCGCGGTGACCGACAGGAAGTACAGGATGTCGCGCGTGTCGAGCACGCCCTTCGCGATGGTCGCGAAGTGGTAGTTGAACGACAGGTAGTTGAAGACGGTCTGCGTGCCCTCCCACACCGCGCCGAGCATGCGGTCGATGAAGAAGAAGAACGAGCTGAACAGGAGCGCCAGGATGAAGCTGACGATCTGGTTGGTGGTCCAGGTGCTGGTCATGAGGCCGATGGCGAGGTAGGCCGCGCCGACCAGGGCGAGCCCCAGGTAACCGCCCACGATGGGGCCCCAGTCGGGGCTGCCCAGCACCTCGAGCAACACGGGGTACACGAGCGTGAGCGCCAGCGTCACGAGCAGGAAGTAGAAGCTGCCCATGAACTTGCCGAGCACCACCTCGGCGTCGGTCAGCGGGTAGGTGACCAGCAGCTCGAAGGTGCCCGAGCGCTTCTCCTCCGAGAAGAGGCGCATGGAGAGCGCGGGGATGAAGAACACGAAGATCATGGGGATCCACTCGAAGAGCGGACGCAGCGTGGCCTCGCCGGCGCCGAAGAAGCCGCTGGCCACGAAGAACAGCACGCCGGTGACCACCAGGAACACGGTGATGGCCAGGTAGGCGATGGGCGAGTTGAAGTAGGCGCGCAGCTCGCGCCGCGCGATCGCCTGGATCGTGCAAGGGCGCACGAAGCGTACGCTGGGGGCAGTCGTGGTGCTCATGGCGATCTCCTCACGCCTCGCGGGTCAGGCGGCCGAACAGGGCCTCGAGGTCGAGCACGTCGCGGCGCAGCTCGACGAGCCCCCAGCCGGCCTCGGCGCACGTCTTGAACACGGCCTCGCGCACGTCGACGCCGGGCTCGACCTCCAGCTCGAACGCCAGCAGATCCTTGGCGGGCTCGAGCATGGGCACCACGGCCTTCACGCCGTCCAGGGCCGCCAGGCGCTGCGACACGCCGTTCGCGCCCTCGGGACGCCGAAGCTTCACGACCACGCGCGGGTTCGACTGGCCGCGCTTCTCGAGATCGGCGGGCGTGCCGTCGGCCACGATGGCGCCGCGGTGCACGATGATGACGCGGTCGCAGGTCTGCACGACCTCGGGCAGGTTGTGGCTCGACAGGATGACCGTGCGCTGCTTGCCCACTTCCTTGATCAGGTTGCGGATCTCGACGATTTGGTTGGGGTCGAGGCCGTTGGTCGGCTCGTCGAGGATCAGGATCTCGGGGTCGTGGATCATGGCCTGCGCGAGCGCCAGGCGCTGCCGGAAGCCCTTCGACAGCTCGCCCACGTCGCGGTGCAGCACCTCGGTCAGCCCGCACGTGCGCGAGATGGCGGCGATGCGACCCTCGACGCGCGCCGAGGGGATGCCGCGCACCTCGGCCACGTAGCCCAGGTACTCGTACACGTTCATGTCGGGGTAGAGGGGCGCGTTCTCGGGCAGGTACCCGATCTTGGCGCGGGCCGCCACCGAGTTCTCGTCGGTGTCGAGCCCGTCGATGACCACCTGACCGTCGGTCGCCGCCATGTACCCCGTGACGATCTTCATGCACGTGGTCTTGCCGGCGCCGTTCGGCCCCAGGAAGCCGACGATCTCGCCCTTCTTGATCGAGAACGAGATGCCCTTCAAGGCCTCGAACTCACCGTAGAATTTCCTGAGGTTCCGGATCTCGATCATCCGCGTCCTCCCATCCTCGTGGTTTCACGCGAGGGGTCCCCGCGTCGACCCTTTGTAACCCGGGGTCGGCGGGATTATTCCCGGCGGGAGCCGCGAAGCAAGTGCCATTCGACAGGGCGCCAACGGGGCCATGCACGTTTTTCCTTGCGCTGCTCGGTGAATAATCGTTTACTAGGCACCGTCATGTGCGTCCGGAACCTTCGAGATCGTTTTCGATCCCAGCAGTTTCGAGCCACACGAACAACGGTTGATCCGAACGCGACCACGGATCCGCCGGGCATTCAACGCGTCGCACGAGAGAGAGAAAGAGAATGGGAGACGAGAACAAGATCTTCGTGGGTGGCCTGTCCTGGGGGACCGACGACCAGGGGCTTCGCGCGGCCTTCGAAGGCTTCGGCGACATCGTCGAAGCGAAGGTCATCAACGACCGTGAGACCGGTCGTTCGCGCGGCTTCGGGTTCGTCACGTTCAGCAGCAGCGACGCGATGACCAAGGCCCTCAGCCTGAACGGCACCGAGCTCGACGGACGCTCGATCCGCGTTGACCGCGCCAGCTCGCGCAGCAGCGGCGGCGGCGGCGGCGGCGGCTTC
>CAZBRS010000103.1:0-5532 GCA_964494475.1 uncultured Myxococcales bacterium
CACGGCGAGACCCCCAACAACGACCTGACGGTGCCGTTCCTCCTCAAGATCATCTCGGGCGGGCCGGTGACCGACTCGATCTCGTACTACTTCTATTTCTTCCTCAGCGAAAAGGGGGAGCTCGCCGGCATCGAAGACGCGCTGCTCTACTTCCGCGACCTGTTCGGCTCGGGGCTGAACCTCACGGTGGGCCAGTTCGCGGTGAACGATCCGCTCTACAAGTCCGAGACGCGCCTCACCCGCGAATCGTACATGCTCTACAAGCGCAAACCCGGCGAGTCCATGGGCAACCTCACCTACGAGCGGGGCGCGGTGCTCGACTACGGCTTCGACTTCGGGCTCGATCTCGTGGCCATGGTGCTGAACGGCAACGGCATCCACACGGCGGGCGACGCCTTCGACGTCGACGACTACAAGACGGGCTTCTTCCGCGCCGCGCAGGGCCTGGGCCCCTTCTCCATCGGAGGCTTCGCTTACTACGGCAAGGAGGAGCGCGCGCCCACGGTCACGGCCGGCGCGGCCGCGGTCGCACCCGCCGGCGGGCTCGGCGCCCTGGCCGCGGCGCCCCTTCCGGCGAAGACCAACACCATCCTCTACGTGGGCGGCGACGTGTCGGCGCAGTTCGAGGTCTTCGAGCTGAACGCCCTGTACCTGCGCCGCACCGACACGAACCCGACCTTCCTGGCCGGAGGCCCGGACAGCGCAGCGCAGGGCGTGATGGCCGAGGCGATCTGGCGCCCGGGCTACGATCAGGGGCGCTTCTGCCTGACCGGCCTGTACAACTGGTTCGCGTCGGATCTGAAAGACGCCGCAGGGGCCGACCCCCTGGCCTACCACTCGGCCACCCTCAGCGCCTCGTGGCTGCTGGGGCGAAACGCGCGCCTGATGGCCGAATACACCTACGTGCTGCGCGACGGCGCGCTCGAGAACGGCCACCGCGCGACCCTGGGCGTGGTCTCGGCCTTCTGACCCGGCCCTACCAGCTGCGCTTGGCCTCTTCGGACATGTAGTTGCGCCCGCAGCGCGGACACGCGTGGTACCAGGCGTAGTAATAGCTGCCGGGCTTGGGCTTCTTGGGCTTCGGCACGCGCACCTCGAGCGGCACGTGGCACTCGCGGCAATCGGGGGTGTCGGTGGGCAGCCCGACGGGGCGGCGCGGCGGCAGCGCGATGGCGGCCTGCTGCCCGGGTGCCGCGTCGGCGCCGGCCTCGCCCTCGTAGCCCTCGTCGACGGCCGTGGCGCCCGCGAGCGCCGCCACCGCCAACTGGTCGCAGCGCTCGTTCTCTTCGTTGCCCGCGTGCCCGCGCACCCAATGGAAGACCACGTGGTGCTTCGCGCAGGCGTCGAGCAGGCGCGCCCAGAGGTCGGGGTTCTTGGCCTTCTCGCCGTCCTGCTTCGTCCAGCCCTTGGCGCGCCAGCGCCGGGCCCAGCCCTTGCTGATGGCGTTCACCAGGTACTGCGAGTCGCTGTGCACGGTGACCGGGCAGCTGATGGCCAGCGCCTCGAGGCCGATGATGGCGGCCAGGATCTCCATGCGGTTGTTGGTCGTGCGCCGGAATCCGCCCGAGAGCTCTTTTCGACGCTCCCCGGCCAGCATCACGACGCCGTAGCCCCCGGGCCCCGGGTTGCCCGAGCACGCGCCGTCGGTGTAGATGGTGACGTGTCCCATGGCGCGCAGTGTAGCCCATGGCGGCCGAGATTCAAGGCACGAACAGGTTGCGCCGCGCTTCTTCGTTGCTAGAATTCACGGGACGAGCCCCCGGAGAACCCACGCATGCCCGCGACCTCCACCCTGCGGTCCAGCCTGTTCGTCGCCCTGCTCGCCCTGGCGGCCGCGTGCAGCGGCGCCGACACCGACGAACGTCGCGACGACGCCACGGCCGCGACCGACAGCAACGCGCCCGAGTCGCTCTTCCCCGACACGGCGGGCCCGGGCGACGAGGGCGAGAGCTCGGCCGAGGCCACGCCCGACGACAGCCACGCGGGCCTGCCCGACGCGACCGGCCCCGATCTGGCCGAGCCCGAGGCGATCACCCCCGACGTCGCCGCCGACCCGGGAGGTGGCACTCCCGACACCTCGACCCCACCCATCCACTACTGCAAGCCCGGCACCGAGTTCGTCTACGTGGTGAACAAGGAGCGCCACCTCATGCGCTTCGATCCCATCCCCAAGACCTTCACCGACCAGGGCCAGATGACGTGCCAGACCGGCCTGTTCGCGGGCACGCCGTTCTCGATGGCCATCGATCGCCAGGCCGTGGCCTGGGTGCTCTACGACGACGGCCAGCTCTACCGGGTCTCGACCGACGACGCGAGCTGCACGCCCACCGGCTTCGCCTCGGGCCAGCACGGCTTCACCACCTTCGGCATGGGCTTCGCCTCGAACTCGGCCGGCAGCAACGACGAGACGCTCTTCCTCAGCAACGCCGTCTACGGCGCCGGCACCTCGGCCCTCGGCACGTTGTCGTTCCCGGGCCTCGCCGTCAGCGAGATCGGCCCCACCGAGGCGGGCATCGGCTCGGCCGAGCTGTCGGGCAACGGCCTGGGCGAGCTGTGGTCCTTCTTCCCCAACGGCTCGCTGGTGGCCCGGGTCGACAAGGCCACCGGGGCCCTCTCCGAGCGCATCGACCTGCCCCCGGGCGTCATCAGCGACGCCCGCGCGTGGGCCTTCGCCACCTGGGGCGGCGACTTCTACCTGTTCTTCGCCGGTCAGTGGGACGCCTCGAGCAGCGTGTACCGCGTGAAGAAAGACGGCACCTTCGAGACCCTGCTCACGAACACGGGCTGGAACATCACCGGAGCGGGCGTGTCCAGCTGCGCGCCCACCGGAGGGTAGACCCGGGGCGCGGGCGCCACGACGGGAGACAGCGATGGGGCGATGGGCGAGGCGGGTGGGCATGTTGCTGCTGGCGGTGGCGCCCTGGGCCTGCGCGGGCAGCGGGGGCGGGGCCGACGCGGGCCTCGACGCCACGGCCGAGGCGACGAGCGACGACGCGACCCCCGGGGACGCCACGGCCGAGCTGCCCGCCGGCTGGTCGACCGAGAGCCACGCCAAGGGGGTCGACGGCGACCACGAGCGCGTGTTCGCCGACGACCGCGTGCAGCGGCTCGACGTGCAGCTCGCCGCCGAGACCTACGCGGCCATGCTGGCCGAGCTGACGGCCAACCTGGGAGAGCCGGGCTCGTCGGGCTCCGGGACCGGGACCCCTCCGACCCCCACCGGCCCGCCCAGCGCGGCCCAGATCGCCGCCTGCGCGGCGCTCGAGGCCGGCGCGCCCTGCACGTACGCCGAGCAGGGCCAGACGGTAAAGGGCACCTGCAAGGCCGCGCCGGTGCCGGACAAGCCGGCGGCGTGCGCGCCCTCGGGGCCGGCCGGCGGTGGCGGCGACGTGGCGTTCGACCCCTCGTGGGTCGAGGCCACCGTGCGCTACGACGGCCGCGCGTGGCCGCACGTGGGGCTGCGCTTCAAGGGCAACTCGTCCCTGCGCGACCCGTGGCGAATGGGCAGCACCAAGCTGTCGTTCCGCCTGAACTTCGACAAGCTCGAGGACACCTACCCCTCCACCTTGGACCAGCGCTTCTGGGGCTTCAAGAAGCTCGTCCTCAACAACAACTGGCGCGATCCGTCGCTGCTGCGCGAGAAGATGGCCTCGGACCTCTTCCGCGCCCACGGCGTGCCCACGGCGCGCGGCAGCTTCTACGAGGTGTGGGTCGACGCTGGCGCCGGGCCCGTCTATTGGGGCCTCTACACGGCGCTCGAGGATCCGTCCGACGAGCTCCTCGACGACTGGTTCGACGAGGGCGACGGCAACCTGTACGAAGCGAACGGCGTGGGCGCCGACTGGACCGCGTTCGACGCCGCGGGCTACGAGAACCAGACGAACGACGACGCCGACAAGGCCGAGGTCGAGGCGGCCATCGCGGCCCTGCACGCCGATCGCAGCGACGCCGCCACCTGGCGCGCGGGGCTCGAGGCCCGGCTGCACGTCGGGCTCTTCCTGAAGTTCCTGGCCGTGAACACCGTGCTGCAGAACTGGGACACCTACGGCGTGGCCCCCCACAACTACCTGCTCTACGCCGAACCGGACCACGACGGACGCCTCGCGTGGCTGGCCACCGACCTGAACGAGGCCCTGCGCGCGAGCGGCGGCGCGAAGCCCGCACCCTCCCTGTCGCTGGCCGAGGTGGGCGACGACTGGCCCTTGATCCGCTACGTGATCGACGACCCCGTCTACGCGGCGGCCTACCGCGCCGAGGTCGCCGCCTTCGCCGCGGGCGCCTTCGCGAGCGACGGCGTGCTCGCCCGCCTCGACGCCCTGCACGCCCTGATCGCGCCCTTCGTGGCGGCCGAGCAGGCTCCGTTCACGCTGCAAGAGTCGGCCGGCGCCTTCGCGGGCTCGCTCGAGCAGGGCGACCTCGCCCTGAAGCCCCACGTGCTGGCCCGCCAGGCGGCCGTGACCGAGTTCCTCGACGAGCCGTCAACGAGGTGACCATGCGCAGTGAAGCGATCCTCGGCCTGCTGCTCCTGACCGCGTGCGTGTCGAACGAACGGGCGAACGACATCGCCGAGAGCCTCCCCTCCGACGTTCCTGGCGCCGACGCTCTGGCTCCCGAGAGCCTGCCCGCCGACGTCGCCCCGACCGACGCGCCCCCGCCGGACCTCGTCGCGCCCGACGTCGTCACGCCCGAGGTCACCGGCCCGGCGGCCTGGGGCTGGATCTCGATCATCGAGTGGAACGACGTGTGCGACCAGTGGTACCTGAAGACCCAGTGGTTCGGAGGGGTGCGCGCCTACTTCGCGACCGAGCCCAGCTTCAACCGCGCGCTGCCGCACACCCTCGGGTTCGCCACGGCCGTCGCGACCGAGGGGGCGTGCACGTTGTACGACACGGGCATCATGAGCGACCAGTGCCTGGGCCAGTGCCTGTGCCTCGACAAGGGCGTCGAGTGCTACAACGACGACGAGACCGAGCGCTGGTGCGGCGAAGACGAGGTCTGCGTCGACGACCCGGCCACGCCCCCCGAGGTCTTCGACCACGGCATGTGCGTGCCCCTCCCGGCCCACTTCGACGCGGGCACCATCACCCTCGGCGGTCTGAAGACGCCGGTGGTCCTGACTCCCGACGACCTCGACCGCTACAAGGCCGAAGCGCTGCCCGACCCGAACGACCTGTTCGACGCCGACGACGTGGTCACCGCGGTCACCTCCGGGGGCGACCTGCCCCCCAGGTCGTTCACGGCGCGCGGCGTGGCGCCCCTCACGCTGCCCGACAACGTGGTGCGCGTGCGGCCCGGCAAGCCCGCCACGGTGCGCTGGGATCCCGCCGACCCGGCGTCGCGCGTGCAGGTGGTCCTGGCCATCGGCTCCCACGATCCGAACCCCCTGGGCGGCGCCATCGTGTGCGACGCGCCCGACGGCGACGGGCAGGTCGCCATCGCCGGCAGCCTGCTCGACCGCCTGATCTACCTGGGCTGCGACGGCGCCTGGATGATGAAGTGCAGCCGCGTCACCCGCTACAGCCGCGACCTGCA
>CAZBRS010000103.1:5632-10571 GCA_964494475.1 uncultured Myxococcales bacterium
GCCGCCCTCGACGCGTTCGTGGCCGAGTGCGCGACCGACGCCGACTGCGACGACGGCGACCCCTGCTCCCTCGACCTCTGCGCGGCGGGCGCCTGCGGGCACGCCCCCGCGCCCGAACAGAGCCCCTGCAGCGACGGCGACCCCTGCACGGCTGGCGACACCTGCTCGGGGGGCGCGTGCCTGCCCGGCGGGCCCGTCAGCTGCGACGACGGCAACCCCTGCACGCTCGACGAGTGCGGCGTGGGCGGCGGCTGCAGCCACTGGGCGCTGGCGGGCCGCGCGTGCGACGACGGCGACCCCTGCACGGTCGGCGACGCCTGCCTGGGCGGGGCGTGCCAGCCCGGCCCCCAGGACGCCTGCCCGGTGTGCCCCGACAGCGCCTGCAGCGGCGCGCCCTACGAGACGTGCGTGGAGTGCCCCGCCGACTGCGGAGCCTGCGCCGAGGCCTGCACGGGCGGCGTCGACGACGACCTCGACGGCCTCACCGACTGCGCCGACCCCGAGTGCGCCAACGGCCCCGACTGCCTGCCGGCCGCGTGCCAGGACCTCGTCACGCTGGCCTGCGGCGGCTCCGCCGACGGAAGCCCCGGCGGCGACTCGCTCTCCGACTACACGGGCTGCTCGTCGGCGGGCGGAGGCTACGGCGACGACGACGTCTACCGGGTGGTCCTGCCCGAGGGCAGCACCTTGCTCACGGCCACCCTGTACATCTCCGACTCGGGCGGAATCATCGCCGAGGCCGACGACCTCGATCTCTACGTGCTCCGCGACGCCTGCAGCGCCGCGGCCTGCGTCGACGCGGCCACCAGCAGCTCGCAGGTCGAGGAGGTGTCGGCCGACGGCACGCCCGGCCAGGTGTTCTACGTGGTGGTCGAGCTCTACTCGCTGGGGTTCTGGGGCTATGGCGACTACACGCTGTACATCGACTGCTACTGACCTGCGTCTAGGGCCCACCGGCCTGGCATGGCTGCTGTCCGCGCTCCTGGCCGTGGCGTGCAGCGCCTCGCCGACCGACCGAGCCGACACCCTCGCGGACACGGACGCACGCGTCGTCGACACTTCCCTCCACGAGGCCGTCGACGGGACGCCGCCCGACCACGCCGCGACCGACGTGCCTGCCCCGAGCGACGTCGAGGGGCCCGACGCCGCCCCGGACGAGCCCGAGGTGTCCCCCGCAACGCAGCCGTTCAAGGTCATGTCGTTCAACCTGCGCTACGGCCTGGCCGACGACGGCGCCGACGCGTGGAAGCACCGCCAGGCCATCGTCAAGGCCTTCCTGCAGGCCGAGGCGCCCGACCTCCTGGGCGTGCAGGAGGGCCTGATCTTCCAGCTGAAGGCGGTCGGGCAGGCCTTGCCCGACCACGACTGGGTGGGCACCGACCGCAGCGGCACCGGTTTCGACGAGTACAGCGCCATCTTCTACGATCGGCTGCGCTTCGAGTTGGTGGCGAGCGGCACCTTCTGGCTCTCGGACACCCCCGATATGGTGGCGTCGCGCTTCAGCGAGGCCCAGCTCTTCCCGCGCGTCGTCACGTGGGCACACCTGCGCGAGCGCGCCTCCGGACAGGCGCTCTTCTCCTTCAACACCCACTTCGACACCACCGAGGCCGACGCCGTGCCCGAGCGCTCGGCGGCGCTGATCGTCCAGAAGCTCGCCGAGCTCGCGGGCGAACTGCCGGTCGTGCTCACGGGCGACTTCAACGAGTCGGTGGGCGAGCCGGCCTACCGGATCCTGGTGGGCACCCTCGACCGGGCCGGCGTCACGGGCACCCTGCGGGACCCCTGGCCCGAACTGGGCCTGCCCGAGGAGGGCTCGTTCCACGGCTTCAGCGGCACCGCCGACGTCGATCGGCGCATCGACTGGATCCTGCACTCGGACGGCCTGACGGCGATGGAGGCGGTGGTCAGCCACTACCAGGAGGGCGGGCACTACCCGAGCGATCACTTCCCGGTGTGGGCCAGCATGGTCGCGACCGCGTCCAGCAGCGCCTCGTTCGCGAAGGGCTTGGGCAGGAAGTGAACGCGCTCGTCCTGCAGCGCCGGCCCCGACCGCAGGGCCTCAGAGTAGCCGCTGATCAGCACGGCGCGTAGCTCGGGGGCGTGGGTTCGCATGACGGCGAGAGCCTCCAGGCCCTCGAGGCGTGGCATGACCAGGTCGAGCACGACCAGCGCCACGTCGGCGGCGTGGGCGCGGAAGGTCGTCACGGCCGCCTCGCCGTCGACCACCAACAGCACGGTGTAGCCCGCCTTCATCAGCACGCGCCGCAGCAAGAACCCGAGATCCGGATCGTCCTCGGCCACCAGGATCGTCAGCGCGCGGGCAGCGATCCGGCGCGACTCGTCGGCCACGCGGGGGTCGAGCGCGACCGAGAGCGGGGCCCGCGTCGTGCCGGGGAGCGTGAGGAGGAACTCGGCGCCACGGCCGGCCTCGGAGACCACGTGGATCGAGCCCCCGTGTTGCTGCACGATGCCGTGCACGACCGCCAGCCCCAGGCCCGTCCCGCGCCCGACCTCCTTGGTCGTGAAGAACGGCTCGAAGACGCGATCGGCCACGTCGGCGGGGATGCCCGGGCCCGAATCGCGAACGACCAGCCGCGCCGACCCGACCGTCGCGCCGGCCGCGGGCGGCAACGCCTGGGTCTCGAACGCCAGGCGCCCCGCCCCGGCCATGGCGTCGCGCGCGTTGGCCACCAGGTTCAAGAGCGCCTGCTCCATCTGCGCCGGGTCGGCCTCGACGGCGGGGAGGCTCGGATCGAGCTGCACCGTCACCTCGACGCGCTCGCCGACCAGGCGCTGCACGAGGGGGACGAAGGCGCGGAGCAGGGCGTTCAGGTCGGTCGGCACCGCGCGCGTGATCTGGCGACGGCCCAGGGCCAGCAGCTTCTGGGTCAGCGCCGCGCCGCGCTCCTGCAGGTGCAGGATGCCCAGGGCGTCGCCGACGGGCAGCCCGGCCTCCTCGCAGGCCGTCTGCAGGAAGCCCGCGTGGCTGGCGATGCCGGTCAGCAGGTTGTTGAAGTCGTGCGCGATGCCCGAGGCCAGCGTGCCGAGGGCCTGCATCTTCTGGGCCTGCCGCACCTGCTCTTCCATGCGGTGCGTCGCGGTCACGTCGAGCGTGACCGCGGTGAGGTGCGTGACCCTGCCGTCGGCCCCGAACACCGGCCGGTAGACCCCGTGGATGTAGGTGGGGTCCATCGGATTGAACGGGAGCACGTCGTCGAACTCGACCGTTTCGCCCGCCAGGCACCGCGCCACCAGGGGGCCGTGCACAGCGACCAGTTGGGGGAAGACCTCGTCGAAGCGCCGCCCCACGATCTGGTCGAGCGACTTCCCGAAGGTCTCGGTGTACTTGCTGTTGGCCACCACGTAGCGGCCTTCGGCGTCGACGAACGCCAGCCAGGCCGGCACGTGGTCGATGACGGTCCGGAGCGTCTGCTCGCTCTGCCGCGAGGCCGATTCGGCCCGGCGGCGAGCCGTCATGTCGCGCCCGATGCAGTAGATGACGCCCTCGGCCTCGAGCGGCACGGCCGTCCACGAGATGAAGCGGATCGAGCCGTCCTTGTGCACGTAGCGGTTCTCGAAGTCGAGCGTCCACCTGCCGCCGCGCAGGCTCGAGACCTCATCGTCGTTCTTCCGATGGTCGTCGGGGTGGATGAAGGTCAGGAAGGGCTGGGTGAGCAACTCGTCGGGGGTGTACCCGAGCGTGCGCTCCCAGGCCGGGTTCACGTACTTGAAGTACCCGTCCATGCCCGCGACGCAGATGAGATCCTGCGAGAGCTCGAGGATGCGCTCCTTCTCCTCCTCGGCGCACCGGCGAGCGGTGACGTCGGTGAAGGTCGCGACGACCCCGTCGGCGTGCCGGAACGTCGACGTCTGGAACCAGCGCCCCCCGCCCGGCTGTTCGACGAACCGCTCGGCGCGGTCGGGCCGGCCGGTCTCGACCACGCGGACGCACCGCTCGAAGAGCCCCTCGGCCAGGCGCGCCGGCATCTCGACCCGCATCCGCTTGCCCAGCAGCGAGGCCGCGGTACGCCCGACCAGCGCCTCGGCCCCTGCGTTGAAGAGCGTCCACTCGAAGTCGACGATGGCCCCGGCCGGGTCGCGCACCGACCGGAACGCCATGATCCCGGCCGGCGAGTTGTCGAGCAGGCCTCGGAGCAGCTCGGAGTCGGCGCGCAGGCTGACGTCGTCCATGAATGCTCCCCCTCTCAGGGATAGAGGTGCACGAAGGGCTGCACCTCGGCGCACGGCCGGCACATGGACGACGGCAGGCCCGTGTTGCGCCGGTTTCGCCCGGCCACGGCCTTGAAGACCGGGCCGCTCTTCTCCTCGTCGCACTGCAGGCAGGCGTTCAGCGCGCCGTCGGGCGCGTGGTAGGGCTGGTTCAAGGCGGCCAGGCACACGCCGCCGCAGGCCTTCTGGGTGGCCCGGGTGTTGTAGTACCAGATGCGCGCGCAGGGCAGGTCGAAGCCCACCTCGCGCAGGCACTGCATCTGCGCCTCCTCGCCCTCCGAGATGCCCTTCAGCCCGCACGCGCGCACGGGCTCGGTGAGATCGGGGTGGCGCAGATAGACGGCCAGGTCGACCAGCGGCGAGCACAGCCCGCACGCGCCCTCGTGGCTGGGGATGGCCCCGTCCTCCAGGGCGGCCGCCCGGCTGGCGTACGTCGCCAGGCGATACCCGCCCGCGACCGAGGGCTCGGGCAGAACGCCGCAGACGGCGCCCTCGACCGGAACGTGCGCCGCGGGGTTCGCGTAGGGGTCGGCGTCGGGGGGCGCGAACGGGTTCACGAGCACCCGGGCCTCTAGCGCCGCGATCTGCGCCTCCGTGTAGGCCGGGGGCTCGAACGTGCGGCCGTCGCACGAACACCGCGGCTGGCACTGCTCGGCCGTGAGGCCGGTCTTCTCGTTCGGGAGCCCGAAGAGCACGGTGCAGGGGCCGG
>CAZBRS010000104.1:0-10505 GCA_964494475.1 uncultured Myxococcales bacterium
CCGCAGGCGTTCTTCAGGCCCTCGTCGGTCTGGCCGTCGCAGTCGTTGTCCTTGTTGTCGCAGGTGGTCTCGGTGGCCTGGTAGGCGGTGTTCAGCTTCTTGTACGTGGCGTCGTCGCAGAGCCAGCCGGCCGTGCCCTTGCAGTCGCTGACACTGTTCTTGCACACGCCCTGCTGCTTGGCGCAGGCGGGGGCCGCGCCGATGCCGCTCTTCTCGTCGGTCTGGCCGTTGCAGTCGTTGTCCTTGCCGTCGCAGACCTCGTCGGGCGTCGAGGTGCACTCGCCGCAACTGTTGGGCGTGCAGCACTCGCCGCCCTCGCAGGCGTTCGACTGGCAGTCGCCGGGCTTGGTGCAGTCCTTGCCGAGCCCGCAGTCGGGGCAACCGCCGCCGCAGTCGACGTCGGTCTCGGTGCCGTTCTTCGTGCCGTCGGCGCAGCTGACGCACACGCCCCCGCTGCAGTACTGGCTGGTGCAGTCGGCCCCCTTCGCGCACGCCTTGCCGTCGGCGCACGGAGCGCACGGCCCGGCGCAGTCGACGTCGGCCTCGCCCTGGTTCTTCACACCGTCGCCGCAGGTGGGCTCCTTGCACACACCGAAGACGCACGTGGCCGACAGGCAGTCGGGGTGGTCGTCGCAGTACTTGCCCGTGGCGCAGGCCTTGCAGGCGCCGCCGCAGTCGGTGTCGCTCTCGCCGCCGTTCTTCTCGCCGTCGTCGCAGGTGGCCGGCGCCGCGCACGCGCCCTGCTCGCAGAGCCCCGAGGCGCAATCGGACGAGGCCCCGCACGCCTTGCCGAAGCCGCACCCCGCGCACCCGCCGCCGCAGTCGACGTCGGTCTCGGCGCCGTTCTTCGCCCCGTCGTCGCACGCGGGCGGCACCTCGACGCACCGGCCGGCCTGGCACGCACCGCTGGCGCAGTCGGCGCCGCCGGCGCAGGCCTTGCCGTTCGAACAGGCGCCGCACGGCCCGCCGCAGTCGACGTCGCTCTCGCCCTGGTTCTTCGCCCCGTCGGAGCACGAGGCGGTGGCGCAGAAGCCCGCCTTGCAGTAGCCCGACAGGCAGTTGAGGTCGGTCAGGCAGCCCTGCCCGTCGGCGCACTGCGCACAGTCGGGCCCGCCGCAGTCGACCCCCGTCTCGCGCCCGTTGTGCAGGCCGTCGGCGCACGTGGGCACGTCGCAGACGCCGCCCTTGCAGTAGCCGGTGGCGCAGTCGACGTCGAGCCCGCAGGAGGAGCCCAGGCACGCGGGGCACGGACCGCCGCAGTCGACGCCGGTCTCGCCCGTGTCTTGCGAGCCGTTTCCGCACCCGGCGGCGCGGCACAGGTAACCCGCCCCGCAGTACCCCGAGTCGCAGTCGGCGTCGACGAAGCAGGCCTTGGCCAGGCCGCAGCCGCCGCACGCCCCACCGCAGTCGACGTCGCTCTCGCCGGGATCGATCGCGCCGTTGGCGCAGAGGTCCGAGACCGTGTCGGCCCCGCCCGTGTCGTCGCCGCTGGCGTCGTCGCCGCCAGAGGTGTCGCGCCGCGGGTGATAGCCCTGCCCGCCGCCGTCGTCGCCGCCGCAGGCGGAGAGCGCAAGGGCGAACGAACCGAGCAGCAGCCAGACGCGGAAGGACCACATGGGCGGGCTCCCTGGGCAGAACGGCGAAAACGTAGCGGATCGGGGGGTCGAAATCAACGGAGACGCGCGACGTGACCTAGGGCCCCCCCGTCGCCGCGCCCCAGGTCGAGAGCAGCTTCGCGAGCCTGGCGGCCACCTGGGGCGCGAGGTCGACCACGTTCAGGAGCTCGTTGGGGTCGCGCGTCACGTCGGTGAGTTCGAGCGCGCCGGTCGAGACGTGCTGCACGAGCTTCCAGGGGCCCTGCAGCACGCCGCGCTGCACGCCGGCGTCGGCGAAGACCTCGAAGAAGACGGGGGGCGTGGGCGCCTCGGGGGGCGGGTCGGGGTGGCGCAGCAGCCTGCGGAACGAGGCGCCCTGCGAATCGCGGAGGCGCGGCAGCCCCAGCTCTTCGGTGAGCGTGTCGGCCAGGTCCTGCAGGCTGACGGGCGTGGCGCGCTTCTCGCCCTTGGGCACGCCGGGGCCCACCACCACGAGGGGCACGCGCAGCTGCTCCTCGGTGAGCGCGCTGTTGTGGAAGAGGCGCCCGCCCTCGCCCAGCGACTCGCCGTGGTCGGACAGCAGCACCACCAGCGCGCGGTCGGTCCAGCCGTCGGTGATCAGGTGCTCGACCAGGCGCGTGAGGTGCCGGTCGGTGAAGCGCACCTCGCCGTCGTACAGCGCGCCGTAGCTGCCGGGGTCGTCGACCGGCTCCTCGGGGTGCTGCACGTAGGGCTCGTGGGGGTCGTAGAAGTGCACCCACAGGAAGAACGGCCGCCCCTCGTGCTTCAGCTCGTCCAGGGCCGCGAGGGCGCGGTCGGCCGTTTGGAGCGAGGAGACGCCCCACACGACCACCTGGGGGTCGCTGCTCTCGACCCACACCCGCTCGAAGCCTCGCGTCAGGCCGTACGTGGGCCCGAACAGGTGGTGGAAGAAGAGGCCCGCGGTCGTGTAGCCCGCGGCCGCGAGGGCCTCGGGCAAGGTCTGGCTGCGGTCGGGGCGGGGCACGTCCCATTTGAGCACGCGCTCCGTGGCCACGGCCGAGGGCGCGCGGCCCGTGAACAGGGAGTAGAACGACAGGATGGTGGAGGGGTACGCCACGTAGGCACGAGAGAACGACACGCCGCGCGCGGCCAGGTGCCGCACGCCGGTCATGCCGAGCGCGCGGTCGGCCCGGAGCGCGTCGACGGAGAGCACGATGAGCGGACGCGCCCGAACGGGCGGGGTCTCGCGGTCGCCGAGCGTGGCGCGGGAGGCCTGCAGCGCCGCCTGATCGGCGCTCGTGGCGGGCCCGCCCAGGCAGTCCTGGTCGAGGGCGTCGTCCGGCACGTCGGGCGCGCCGGGGCGGACGCGCGCGTCGAAGGGCTCGCAGTCGGCGCCCCCGAGCAAGGACGTGAAGCCGTCGGCGTCCCAGTCGGTGAACGCCGCCACCAGGTCGACGGCGTGGGTGGCCACCAGCGTGTCGCGCTCGAGGAGGAGCCGGGCGTTCGCCCCCGGCGCGACGGGCCACCCCGCCAGGGCCGCCACGGCGGCGGCGCCGGCCAGGGGCAGGGCGCCGCGGCCCACACGGAGGAGCCACGGAGCTCGAGCCGAGGCCACCGAACTGGCGAGCAGGAGGAGGCCCACGGTCGCGAGCGCCAGCGTGGCGTGCTGCGGACGGTACAGCCCCGGGACCAGGGCCGCGTTCGCGCCGGAGATGCCGAGCGCCAGCCCGAACGCGAGCGGCAGGAGCCAGGCGCCCCGGTGGGCCCGGCGCAACCGGACCACGAGGGCCACCGCCGCCATCAGGGCGATCGTCGCCGCCGCGAGCGCGACCCATCCCGCGAGCCCCAGGCGCCGAGCCAGGGGCAGGTTCAGGGCCCACGCGGGCACCGCCGCGACCAGCGACACCGCCAGCGCGCCCGGCAGGTACCGGCCCTCCTGCGACCCGAGGAGCACCAGGCTGCCGAAGAAGGCGCCGGCCAGCGCGCCGAGCACGCCCGCGAGCCCCAGGGCCGCGAGCGCGACCGCCAGGGCGTCGGTGAAGGGCACGGTGGGGGCCAGGAGCGGGGCCCGGGCGTTCACCAGGTCGAAGACCCCGGCCACGAGGCCTCCCAGGCAGCCCAGGGCCAAGCCGTCGCCCGGCCGCGCGACCCTGGAGGTCGAACGCTCCTGCCCCGAAACCTGATCCATCAGGCGGGCCGCCGAAGGGTGAGGAGGAACGAGCGCGGCCCCAGCCGCCGCCCGGGCTCGGGCTCGAAGCCCGCCGACCGGCCCCACCCTGCCAGCTCGGCCTCGGTGTAGGTTCGCCCGCCCGCGGTCATGGCCAGCATGTTCACGGCGAAGAGCGCGCCGTCGGCGGGGGCCGTGCGCTCGGGCTCGACCACGTTCTCGTGGAGCACCACGCGCCCGCCGCGCGCCACGTGAGGGAAGAGCGCCGCGAGCAGCCGCTGGTTGGCCTCGGGCGACTCGGAGTGCATCACCTGCGAGATCAGCACCAGGTCGAAGGCGGGCAGCCCCGGCGGCGCGGGCTCCTCGTAGAAGTCCCACGCCACGAAGCGCACGCGCTCGGCCACCCCGGAGCCCTTCAGGATCTCGCGGGCCACGTCGAGCGTGAGCGGAAGATCGATGAGCCAGGGCTGCATGGCCGCGTCGCGCCGCGCCATCTCGGCCAGGTAGTGCCCGGGCCCGCCGCCGAGGTCGGCCACCACCCGCGCGCCCGCGAGGCCGAGGTGCTCGACCAGGGCCGGCGCCGCCTGGTGACCCGACGCGTACATGGCGCGGATGAAGTTCTCGTTCACGCGCCGGTCCGAGACCACCGCCCGCCGCTCGGACGCCGAGGCCACGGGCTGGGGCCGCACGCGCTCCTCGAGCACCGCCCAGCGCCGGAACATGTGGTTGCGGTGCCGGAGCATGGCCACGAAGTGCCCCGGCGAGCCCTCGGCCACATGGGGCGCCACCTCGGGCCGCACGCGATAGCGCCCGCCCTGCTTGTCGACGAGCTCGAGGGCCACCAGCGCGTCGAGCAGGATCTCGACGCCGCGCGGCTCGCCGCCGATGGCGGTGGCGACCTCGGACGCGGTCCGCCAGGCCTCGAGCAGGGGCTCGAACAGGCCGAGCTCGGCGGCCGCCAGGAGCACCTTGGCGGGTTGGAAGCCCGCGGCGATCCGGTTCAGGCGCTCGAGCATGGGCTCCTCCTCAACTGCGGCGCCCCATCAGGCGCTCGACCATGCGCGGACGGTCGGGGGTGAGCAGCACCACGCGCTCGAAGCGCTCGGCCGCGTCGCTCCAGCGCAGCAGCTCGGCCCGGTCGCCCGTGACGCGCACGAAGGTGAACGAGTGCGCGTTGGGCTTGATGATGTTCTCGGGCGTGCGCACGAACGTCCAGGTGCCCGAGTTCAGGTACGTGACGTTCGCCCCGGGCGCGTGGTGGTAGTCGGCCAGGTGCGTGTGCCCCATGACCACGACCTTCACGCCGATCGCCCGCGCCACGCGCATGGCCGCGTCGCGGAACTGGTGCGCGTGGGCCATGCCCTCGTCGCGCTGGTGGCGGGCCACGTAGACCACCAGGAAGGCCGCGCCGAGGAAGGCGCCGGCGCCGACCAGCGCGCTCAGCACCACGCGCCAGGGCCCCGACAGCACCCCGCCGCCCTGCGCCAGCCACGTGTGGATACCGGTGTAGGCGCCCACGCCGAAGACCACCGCCAGCAGGCCGAGGAAGACCTTCCAGAGCACGGGCATGAGCAGCCTGGCGCCCACCATGTACGTGGTGTCGCCGCTGCCGCGGGCCTTCAGGCCGTCGACCAGCCACAGCTTGTCGGCCAGGCCCGTCTCGGCGGCCAGGGCGTGCACGCCCTCCTGGTGCAGACCGCGCACGTGACGCGCGCCGGCCTGCTCGAAGGGCTGGAAGTCGCGCACCATGCGCATGAGGAAGGGCAGGTTCTGCCACAGCGCGAAGGCGAAGTCGAGGAAGCGCGCGCGCGTGACCATCTGCCCGTACTCTTCGCCCGTGATGATCTTGGTGCGGATGGGGTCGATCACGCGCAGGCGGTTGAAGACGATCTCGAGGAACCACGACCCCACCGGGTACTCGAGCGCCGGCTCACGCCCGCCGCCCGGGTCTTGCGGCGACACGGGGTGCAGCAGGTTCGGGACGCAGTTGGACTCCTCGTACTGGTGCCCGTGCTCCACGAAGACGCGCCCCGGCTCGTGGTAGAACCAGTCGCGAAAGGCGAAGCGCTCGGCGAGCTCGTCGGGGGTGGGCCCCCCGGGCAGCTCGGCCGCGAGGGCCCGGAAGTGCTCGATCAGCCGCGCCTGCACGGCGGGCCAGAAGAGCTCGAGGTCGTGGTTGCCACGAATGAGCACCAGGCGCTGCCCGCGCGCCATCCAGCGCACGAGCGCCACGAAGAAGCCGCGATGCCCGTGCATCATCTGCTCGAGCTTCCACACGGCCTTCTGCTCGGTCGACGACAGGCCGTACTTGCGCTCGAAGCTCGTGATCTCGAAGCCCAGGTCGCGCCGCTCGGGCGGGCTGGGGATGCGCGTGCACGACAGGAAGTCGAACACGTCGCCGTTCAGGATGAGCACGGCGGGCTCGGCCCCGGTCTCGTCGAGGCAGGCGTCGAGGAACGAGCCGAACTCCTCGTCGTAGAAGAAGCCCTCGAGGCGCCCGTACCGCAGGGTGCGCGGATCGAGCCCCTCGGCGAGGTGCAGATCGCTCACGATGTAGAGACGGGGGATCGCGGAAACGGAGGGCTCCGGCAAAGCGGCGATCTCCAACCTGGGGCCTGACCTTCAGATGGTAGCGCCGATCCGACCCTGCGGCAAACTCCCTTCTTGCGCCGGACGGCGAGGACCCTACCTTGACCTGAACGATCCTCTGCTTCGGGAAGACCCATGGCCTCCAAGAGCCTCTCGGCCGTTGCCCGCTGGTCCGACGGCAAGCGCCAGTTCGTGGGCGAGTCCGGCACCGGGCACGCCATCGTGATGGACATCGGCAAGGACGACGGCGGCAACGAGACGGGCATGCGCCCCATGGAGCTGCTGCTCCTCGGGCAGGCCGGCTGCACCGGGCTCGACGTCGTCTACATCCTCGAGAAGATGCGCAAGACCGTGACCGCCCTCGAGGTCTCGGTCGAGGGATCCCGGCGCGACGAGCACCCGCGCGTCTACACGCGCCTCGAGGTGCTGTTCCGCGTTCGCGGCGAGGGCCTCACGGAGGCCGATCTGAAGAAGGCCATCCGCCTCTCGGAGACCACCTACTGTTCGGCCTCGGCCACCCTGGCCAAGACGGCCGAGATCCACGCGCGCTACGAGCTGACCGACGAACTGACGGGCCAGACCGTGTCGGGTGAGGTGGGGCCCGAGGCCTCGAACGCGTAGCGTCGCCACGGCGGGCGCGACGGTTGTCACGGCGGCCGTCCTGACGTAGTGTGCTCGGGTACCACGCACCCCGGGGCGCCCACCAATGAGGCGAAGCCTGCGTCACGTCCTGGCCCTCGCGGCCCTGGCCGGGCTGGCGGCCGAAGCGGGGGCCGGCGGCTTCTCGATCCCCGACATCGGCACGCGGCGAACGGGCATGTTCGCCGTCATGGGCAAGCCCGACGACGGCTCGGCCATCTTCCACAACCCGGCCGGCATGACGCTCCAGGAAGGAACGCACCTCTACTTCTTCCAGCTCGCCTTCCTCATGGACCTGGGGCTCCGCCTCTACGACAGCCAGGGCGCGCTGCATCCGACCGACCGCGAACTGGCGCCCGACTACAACTTCGGCGGGCTGCCGTTCCTGTCGGTGCAGACCGACTTCGGCACCGAGAAGCTGCGCGGCGGCCTGGCGATCTACGCCCCCAACGCGTTCGGCACGGTGCTGCCCGACGACGAGCCCACGCGCTACCACGCGACCAAGGTGCTGTTCCTCTCGTCGCGGGCGACCGCGGCCCTGGCGTGGGAGCTCGACGAGCACGTCTCGGTGGGGGCGAGCGTGCACCTGCTGTTCACCTACATGACGGCCAGCCGCGTGATGAACCCGCTGGTGCTGGTCGATCCCGACCGGCGCTTCGACCCGGTCGAGGTCACGGCGCCCTACGACCACGACCTCACGCTCGCCGGCAAGGGGTTCGCCTGGGCCTGGGACGTGGGCCTGCTGCTGACCCCCCTGGAGACGCTCCGCTTCGGCTTCTCGTTCTCGAGCGGCGCGATGACCACGCTGCGGGGCGACGTGAGCCTGCGCGCCCCCGACGGCACCCTGACGACCACGCGCCAGACCACCGACGTGCCGCTGCCCTTCACGCTGCGCGCGGGGTTCAACTGGGAGTTCGCCCCCGACTTCGAGGTGGGGATGGACATCTTCTGGTGGCACTACCAGGTGTTCCAGGAGCAGTGGAGCCGCCTCGACGAGCCCCTCCTGGGCCTCACGGAGTTCCGGGACCCGCGGCACTACTCGAACTCGTGGGACTGGTGCATCGGCCTGCTGCACCGCGTGGTGCCGAGCGTCGAGGTGATGGCGGGCTTCCAGATGGACTTCACGCCCATCCCCGCCAAGACCTACTCGCTGGACAACCCCACCACCGACCAGATCGGCGCGTCGCTGGGCGCGCGCTGGCAGGTCAGCCGCAAGGTGCGCCTGGGCCTCACGCTCTACCGCAACTGGTTCAACCGGATCGACGTGCAGGAGAGCCAGGGCACGCCCCCCGGCAACGCCAAGGCGCACGGCGCGGTCACCTCGCTCGGGGTCGACGTCAACTGGCTGCTGTAGCCGCCGTCAGAACCGCGCGCGGTGGAGCTCGGTCACGCCGAAGAAGTCCTGGATGGCGTGGACGCGGCCGGCGTCGTCGACGGCCTCGCCCGAGAAGGTGCCGTAGGGCTGGTGGTAGTCGGACGCCACCACGCCCGCCTGGATGACGCCGGCGCGCTCGCCCTCGGGGCGGAAGGTGAGCCGGCAACGCCCGTCGGTGGTCTCGATGGTCCAGGGCTCGAGCAGGTGCTCGGGGTCGAAGGTGAAGCGCGCGGCCTCGAACATGGACAGCTGATCGCCCACCCACAGGCCGTTCTCGTTGTTGTCGTGGTCGTCTTCGATCACGTTGTGCGTCAGGTTCAGGCCCACGACCCGCCCCTCGGCGTCGAAGCCCGCGCACGAGGCCCAGCGCCAGGTCATGCGGTAGGGGTAGTAGGCCTTGTGCACGTCGATCAGCACGAGGTCGCGCGCGGGGTCCAGGTCGATCCGGCGCTCGCCGATCCGGATCGTACCGGCGGCCGGGCAGGCCATCTTGTGGGAGTAGGCGGGCCGGTTCGGCGCCAGGCGCAGCACCACGTCGAGGGGCTGGTGGCGCAGGAGATCGGCCCGGAATTCGAGGTCGGCCGAGAGCGCCGGCGCGCCGGGCCGGCCCGCGAGGTCGACCCGGGCCGTGTGGCGGCCCTGCTCCAGGTGGTTGTGCACGTCGATGCGGTAGCCCGGCAGGCGGAAGGAGCAGCGGTCGTCCCACAGCGCCGCGCCCAGGCGCGCGACGAACGAAGGACCCTCGCGGTGGTGCTCGATCTTCTGGCCCGTGCTGCGATCGACGAAGTAGCAGAACGACGAGGCCAGGTAGTGCGCGTCGAGCACGACGAACGTGAACAGGAAGTCGGGGCCGAACACGGCGAAGTGCTCCCACTCCTTCAGGCGAAAGCGGTTCAGGAGCCGCGCGCCCACGGCGCCGAGGCCGAGGAAGTCGGCCTCGCCGATGTTCACGGTCCGGAAGGGGCGCGCGAAGTGTCCGAAGGCCGCGACACGGCCGGCCTCGACCATGCGCTCGGGGGTGGGCAGGGGGGTTCGGGTCATCGGTCGTGCCTCCTCGTTCCGGGTTCGCGACCGGCGGCCGCTAGAACCTGGCGTTCATGCGCTCCAGCGCCCCGTAGGCGCCCTCGACGCGGTGCACCTCGCCCGACTCGTCGACGACCCGGCCGTCGTAGCGCCCGAAGGCCTGCTCGTAGTCGATGCGGAGCAGGCCGTAGTCGCGACGCTCCACCTTGGCGCCCTCGGTCGAGAAGCCGAGGTCGAGGCGGCCCAGCGGGTCCGCGAGCCGGAACGCACCGCCGCCCAGGGCCGCGATCTCGGGCCGCGGCAGGAGCTCGAGCTTGCCGTCGACCCAGAGCGCGTCTTCGCCCGGCTGATCCAGGGGCGTCATCTGGTTCACCAGGTTGACCATCACCTCCCGCCCCCCGACCGAGCGGGCGACGAAGCACCCCCAGCGCCAGGCCGAACGGTAGGGGTAGAACGTCTTCTGCTCGTCGAGGTTGCCGAGGTCGCGCGCGGGGTCGAAGGTGAAGGAGGTCGCGCCGACCGTGATCGTCCCCTCGAGGCGCAGGGGCGACTTGTGGGTGTACGTGTGGTGGTCGGGGGCGATGGGAAGGCTCACCACCAGCGGGTCGACCGTACGCCAGTCCTGGTGCAGCGTGAGGTCGACCGCCAGCGCCGGCGTGCGCGACGAGGCGGGCACACGGACGTGCACCTCGTGCCGCCCGTGCTCGAGGTCGTGCCGGAAGTGGAAGCGTCGATCACCCCAGCCGCAGCGGGTCTCGCCGCGCCACAGGGTCTCGGGCAGCCGCGCGTGGCCGGGCACGTCGACCACCAGCCACTCGAGCAGCCGCCGCTCCTCGCGATCGTAGAGGTACGCCGTGCCGCTGGCGGCCACCTTGGCGTCCTGCACCAGGATGCCCCCGAAGAAGCGCGGGTGGTTCAGGCCGAAGCCGACCCACTCCTTCAGCCGCAGCCAGCGCAGCGGCCGGCCGAGCGGTCCGCCCAGGTTGGGCGCATCGAGCAGGTTGACGCGCCGGAACGGGGTCGCGAAGAAGCCGGTGTGGACGCGCCCGTGCTCGACGAGGGCCGGGGGGGTCGCGCGCGGATTGGCCGGCATCGGTTCTCTCCCCCTTCGTCGGGGCGCGACTATACCGCCGCG
>CAZBRS010000105.1:0-8257 GCA_964494475.1 uncultured Myxococcales bacterium
AGCCCGCGCCGGCCTACGACGCGGCGCACCGCATCGACCACCTCTTCGTCGAGGGAGCCCCCTGGGCGTGCGGCCACTGGACGGTCGACCTGCACGTGTACGGCGACCGCGCGCTCTACCCGAGCGACCACCGCGCGATCAGCGCCGAGTGTACGTTCTGACGGGAGCGCAGGGCGAGAAGCCGAGGTCGTAGTGGTAGATGGGAGCGTGCTGGCCCTCGCGAACGGTCAGGTAACCGGCGCCGTCGGGCTGGAAGGCGATGGCCTCGTGGGCGGGCTGCAGCACCACGGGCGCCGGCCAGCCCCGGCCCGCGAAGGCGGCGTGCAGGGGCTGGCCCTCGGGCCGGGCCCACCAGAAGGCGCCGTTGTAGGTCAGGATGAGCACGGCGTCGCCCGCGGGCGACACGTCGCCGCCGGTGGCCAGCACCATGCCGGGCAGGGCCTCGGACCCGAAGTCGAGGTCGGCCACGCGCTCCAGCACCAGCGGCTCCGGCCCGGCCGCCTGCGCGAACGGGCTTGCCGCGCGGTACACGCCCGAGTGGCCGTCGGTCTTCTTGGTGACCAGGTAGACGTCGCCGCTCCGGGGGTCGACCAGCAGGGTCTCGGCGTCGTGCGCGCTCTCGGGGTAGACGAAGGCCCGCACCTCGACGCCGTCGAGGTTCGCCTCGACCCACGGCTGCCCGGCGGACACCTCGGGCTCCGGCACGCGCAGCACGCGCACGTGGTCGCGGTGGGCGCCGTTGTCGCCGATGTCGCCCACGTAGAGGTACGTGGCGTCGGCGGCCATGTCCTCCCAGTCGCCGGCCGCTGCGCCGGTCAGGGCGTACGCTCCGAGCGCGCGACCTTCGCGGGTGAAGGCGTAGACCTCGGGCTCTCCCCCGGAATCGTTGTGGCCCCACCACACGTTCGCGCTGCGGCGACTGGCCGCCACGCCCGACGTCTCCATCATGACGTCGGCCTCCAGGGCCCCCACCTTCGTGCCCGGGCCGAACGTGGGGCAAAGGGGCTCCACGGTCTCCGCGGCCGCCTCGGGAGGCGCCGCGGTGTCGACGGCCGCTGGCGCGTCGCCGGGCGAGTCGGCCGTGGCCTCGACGGCGTCTGACGCGGTCGGCGCGTCGTCGTCGGCGGTGCCCGCCGTGCAGCCGAGCAGCACGAGCAGCGCCACCGCGAGCGGGATCCCCGCGAGGTGCTCGAGCGAGCGGTCGAGAGTCGTCATGGGCGCCCCCGGGTCGTGTTGCGGACGGCAGCGTAGCGCGGTCGCGGTCGTGGGTACAGCGGCAAGCGGTCGTCTCTCCCCGTCGGGTCCCGATGGTGAACATTCGTTCAATTTGGGGCTTCCCGTACGCGAGCGCCGTGCTATCGTGGGGGCGTCAGAAAAACTTGCCAAGGAGGAGCCATGGCCGAGGAACAGCTCGGGTGCGCGCGTCCGACGGCGCCGCCGGCGCCGGGGCCCGGAGCGGGTCCGACGAACGGGCCGGAGGCGGGAGCGAAACCACCGAAGAAGGAGGCGAGCATGGTGCGTGCTGGCATGAAGGCGCCCGAGTTCGAGGCGCCGGCCTTCCACGAGGGGGGCTTCAAGAAGGTCAAGCTGTCCGACTACGCCGGGAAGTGGGTGGTGCTCTGCTTCTATCCCGGTGACTTCACCTTTGTTTGACCCACCGAAATCTCGGCGGTCGCCGAGCAGTACGGTGAGTTCAAGCGCCTCGGCGTCGACGTGCTCTCCGTGAGCGTCGACAGTCAGTACGTGCACAAGATCTGGAACGAAGAAGAGCTGTCGAAGATGGTCGACGGCGGCATCCCGTTCGCCATGGTCGCGGACGGCGGGGGCCGCATCGGCACGATGTACGGGGTCTACGACGAGGCCGCCGGGGTCAACCTCCGCGGCCGCTTCATCATCGATCCCGACGGCGTGATCCAGGCCATGGAGGTGCTGACGCCCCCCGTGGGCCGGCGCGCGGCCGAGACCCTTCGCCAGATCCAGGCCTACCAGCACGTGCGCAGCACGCAGGGCAAGGAGGTCTGCCCGGCCGACTGGGAGCCCGGCATGCCCACGCTCAAGCCGCGCCCGGGCCTGGTCGGCAAGGTCTGGAAGGAGTGGAGCCCCAAGAAGAAGTGATCGCGTGTTTGCCCCGATCGTCCGAATGGTAGTATGACGTGGTCGCCAACCGGCGTACGACCCGCGAGGACGAACGTGAGGCATCTCTCCCTCCCCCTCCTGCTGCTCATCCTTGCCCTCCGGTGGACCGGCCAGGCGTCGGCCGCCGAGCACGAGTTGCTGGTCTCGGCGGCCATGAGCCTGAAGGAGGCCCTGACCGAGGCGGGGGTCGCCTTCGAGCGCGCCCAGCCCACCGTGAAGGTCTCGTTCAACTTCGGCGCGTCGGGTCCGCTCCGGGCCCAGATCGCGAACGGCGCGCCGGTCGACGTGTTCGTGTCGGCCTCGGCCGACGACGTGGCGGCCCTCGAGGGGCACGGGCTGCTGCTGGCCGGCACGCGCGTCGACGTGGCCCGCAACACGCTGGTGCTCGTGCGTCCCCGCAGCGGCGGGGCGTTCGCGCTCGCCGCGTTGGCCGACCTGTCCCGGCCCGAGGTCGGGCGCGTCGCGATCGGCAACCCCGCCTCCGTTCCGGCGGGCCGCTACGCGCGCGAAACGCTGGCGGCGTCAGGCCTCGACCGGGCGCTCGCGGGCAAGCTCATCCTGGCCGAGAACGTGCGGCAGGTGCTCGACTACGTGGCGCGCGGCGAGGTCGACGCGGGCTTCGTGTACCGCACCGACGTACGCACGGAGCCGCGCGTGCTGGTCGTGGCCGAGATCGCGGAGGGCAGTCACGCCCCCATCGTCTATCCGGCGGCCGTGGTCGCCGCCTCGCGGAGCGTGAGCGCGGCCCGGGCCTTCGTCCTCTTCCTCCGCTCGTCCGAAGCCCGGGCCCTGTTCGAGAGGCATGGCTTCGGGGCGCCGCCTGCGGTACCGTGAGCGCCATGGACGACGCGAGCCTCTTCTCCTTCCGCCTCTCGCTGCAGGTCGCGCTGCTCGCCACGCTGCTCGTGGCGGTGCTCGGCACGGCCACCGCGTACCTGCTGGCCACGCGGCGCTTTCGGGGGCGGACGGCGGTCGAGGTGCTGGTCACGCTGCCGCTGGTGCTGCCCCCCACGGTGACCGGCTACTACCTGGTGGTGCTCTTCGGGCGGCACGGCTGGCTGGGCGGGCCCATCGAGGCCCTCACCGGCGGCAGCCTGATGTTCACGTGGGGCGCGGCGGTGCTGGCCTCGGCCGTCGTGGCGTTCCCGCTCATGGTGCGCACGGCCCAGGCCGCCATCGAGTCGGTCGATCGCTCCATGATCGACACGGCCTACACCCTCGGCTACTCCGAGATCGAGACGGCCCGGCGCGTGGTGCTGCCCCTGGCCCGGCGCGGCCTGCTCGCGGGCGTGTCGCTGGCCTTCGCGCGTGCCATCGGCGAGTTCGGCGCCACGCTCATGCTGGCCGGCAACATCCCGGGGCGCACCGACACCATGCCCCTGGCCATCTACGGCGCCGCCGCCAGCGGCGACTGGGGTCGCGCCCACGGGCTGGTCCTGGTGCTCACCCTGGGCTCGGCGGCGCTCCTGTACGCCGCCCACAAGCTGGGGCGCGTGACATGGTGACCCCGCGCCTGTCGGCCCGCCTCGTCAAGCGCTTCAAGGGCTTCGACCTCGACGTGGCCTTCGACCTGGGGCCCGGTATCACGGTGCTCTTCGGGCCGTCGGGCTCGGGCAAGTCGCTCACGCTCCGCATGCTGGCGGGCCTGCTGCCCCCCGACGCGGGCCGCGTGGCCCTCGACGGTCGTGAGCTCTTCGACGACGCGGCGCCCCGGCGGGCCGTGCCGCCCCAAGAGCGCCACCTGGGCGTGGTGTTCCAGAACCACTCGCTCTTCCCCCACCTGACCGTGCGCGAGAACATCGCCTTCGGAGCCCGCGGCCTGGCGCGCCCCGAGCTCGACGCGCGCGTGGCCGGGCTGGTCACGCAGTTTCGCCTCGAGGGCCTCGAGCACCGCTCGCCCGCGCAGATCTCGGGCGGCCAGCAGCAGCGCGTGGCCCTGGCGCGCGCCATCGCGGGGCGGCCGCAGGCGTTGCTCCTCGACGAGCCCTTCTCGGCGCTCGATCACCCCACGCGCGTGCTCCTGCGCCAGTGCCTGCGCGAGGTCATGCACCACCTCGACGTGCCGGTCCTGCTCGTGACCCACGACCTCGACGAGGCCTGCGCCATGGGCGACGACATGCTGGTCTTCGTCGGCGGGCGCGTGGTCCAGCGCGGCCGCCCCCGCGAGATCGCCCTGCAGCCCGCCGACGCGGTGGTGGCCGCGCTCCTGCACCGGGCGCCGGTGGTTTCGTGCTCCGCCGATGGCGCTCCGCCGGCGTGACTTTCGAACCGAACCGCGGTAGCGTCATCGTAACGATCCATCCGGGGGGGTGAGCCATGAGGCGGTCATTCGGGCTGGCCCGCGCGCTGGCGCTGGGCCTGCTGGTCGTGGCGTGCGCCGACGAGGGCAAGCGGAACACGCGCGCTTGCGACACCGACGCGGACTGCGACGGTGGCGTGTGCTTCGACGCCCGGTGCTTCGCCGTCTGCGAAGACGGCGACGACTGCGTGGCGAGCGAGCTGTGCGTGCGCGAGGTGGACGCCGACGGCCTGCCCGCGCAGGTGTGCGTATCGGCGGCGGAGTATGCCGGGTGCACCTCGAGCGTCGACTGTGACCACGTGGTGTTAGGCCCCTGCGAGGCGGTCACGTGCGACGGGGCGTCGGTCTGCGCGGTGGCGGGCGCCGTCGAGGGGTTCGCGTGCACCACCGCCGCCGGGGCCGCGGGCGCGTGCCGGGCCGGTCTCTGCGAGCCCGCCGCGGCCTGCGTGGCCGAGCCCGGCGGCGAGGTCTGCGACGGGCGCGACAACGACTGCGACCTGCAGACCGACGAGGTCGACGCGCCCCTTTGCTCCGCCGGCCTCGGGTGCTACGACGGCGCGTGTCGGGAGTGCTGGGACGGCAACGACGTCGATTGGGATGGCTGCCGCGAAGGCCAGCGCGTCGAGCGGAGCGTGCCGACGGACCTCGCCGAGGGCGCGGCGCGCCCCGCGGTGGCGGGGTCGCCGGACGGCGGGTACGTGGTGGCCTGGCACTCGCCCGGGCCCGACGGCGACCTGCAGCGCGTCCGCGCGCGCACGTTCGGGCCCGACGGGGTCGGCGGCGCCGTGTGGGCCGTCAACGCCGAGAGTGACGTGTTCGCCCTCGACGTGGCGTTGGCCCCGGGCGGCACCGCCGACCTGGTGGCGCTGTGGGACGCGTCGCTGGGGGCCGAGACGCTACGCGCGCGCCTGTTCGCCGGTGACGGGACGCCCGCGGCCGCCGAGTTCGCCGCGCTCGACGAGGCGGCGGTCAGCTACGCGGTGCTCGACAGCGCCCTGGCCGGGCGCGCGGGCCAGGGCTTCGTGCTGGCCTGGACGGGCTGGGACGGTGGATCGCCCATGTCCTCGGGCCTGTCGTTCGCGCGCTTCGCTGCGGACGGCACCGCCGAGGGCGGGGTCGTGGTCGCCTCGGCCGACGAGGGCGTGGCCTATACCAGCCCGCGCCTCGCGATGCAGGCCGACGGGGCCTTCTGGCTGGCGTGCCAGGAGTACACCCTCAGCGCGTGGTCGAGGCTGGCCGTCTCGCGCTTCTCGGCCACGGGTGAGCGCACCCTGGGGCCCGTGGCGTTCGCCCAGGTGCCGAGCAGCGCCGGCCCCCAGCAGAACCCCGACGTGGCGCTCGCGGCCGACGGCGGCGTGCTGGTGGTGCACGACGTCACGGGCCACGGGGCCATCGAGGCGCAGCGCCTCGACGCCGCGGGCCAGGCCCAGGGCGTCCCCCTGACCGTCGAGACGGCCGGCGCCGACGTGACCGTCGAGCGCCCGCACCTGGTGTCCCTCGGCGCCGACCGCCTGCTGGCGGTCTGGAAGCGCGCGGGGCCCGCCGACGCCGGGGGCATCGGGGCGCGCGTGCTCACCACGGCCGGCGAGGCCGCGGGCGACGTGCTCGAGCTCACCGGGGGCCTGGCCGGCTTCTACGGCGAGCCGCGCGCGGCCTCGCTCGCGACCGGCGGTGCCGCGGTGGCGTGGGAGCACTGCCCGCCGGGCGAAGACGCCGTGCCCAGCTACGACGGTCAGGGCTGTTCGCTGATGACCCTGCGCCTCGACGCGGCGGGCAACAGGTTCTGACGAACGCGATCCGCCCACTTCGGGTGTATTTACACTTGCGCATATGCGGCTAGACGAATATATTGCCGCGCATGGAGGCCCCCATGCGCGACCTTGCCCCCCTGTTCAAGGCCCTGGCCGACGAGACGCGGCTGCAGATGCTGGCGCTGCTGCTCCGACACGGCGAGCTGTGCGTGTGCGATCTCGAGCACGCGCTCGACATCACGCAGTCGAAGTCGTCGCGCCACCTGAAGACGTTGCGCCAGGCGGGGCTGGTCGACGCGCGCCGCCAGGCCGTGTGGATCCACTACCGCGCGGCGGACGCGCCCGACGCCGACCAGCGGGTGGCGCTCTGCGCCGCGGGGGCCCTCTTCGCCGGTGAACGGGGGCTCGCGCTCGACGCGCGCCTGGCCGCCTGGCGGCACCGGAAACGGGAGCGCCCCACAGCCTGCGGCGCGCCGACGGCGCCCGTCCAGCTCGCCACCAAGGGGAGGCCCCGATGAGCCCGACCGGTCCCGGCGTCGCCGCGCGCCTCTCGTTCCTCGACCGTTACCTCACGTTGTGGATCTTCGTGGCCATGGCGGTGGGGGTCGGCGGCGGGTACCTGTTCCCCGGGATCGTGCCGTTCATCAACCAGTTCAACGTCGGCACCACCAACCTGCCCATCGCCCTCGGGCTCATCCTCATGATGGTCCCGCCGCTCGCGAAGGTGCGGTACGAAGAGATGGGGCCCGTCTTCCGCAACACCAGGGTCCTCGGCCTGTCGCTGGTCCAGAACTGGGTCCTCGGCCCCCTTTTGATGTTCGGGCTGGCCGTGCTCTTCCTGCACGATCAGCCGGAGTACATGGTGGGGCTCATCCTGATCGGCCTGGCGCGCTGCATCGCCATGGTCATCGTCTGGAACGACCTGGCGGGGGGCGACGGCGAGTACTGCGCGGGCCTGGTCGCGCTCAACTCGGTCTTCCAGGTGCTGCTCTACTCGGTCTACGCGTACGTGTTCCTCACCGTGCTGCCGCCCTGGTTCGGGCTCGAGGGCGTGGCGGTGAACATCACCATCGGCGAGATCGCAGAGAGCGTCTTCATCTACCTGGGCATCCCCTTCCTCGCCGGCGTGGTCACGCGGTTCTCGCTGATCAGGGCCAGGGGCAAGAGCTGGTACCACGAGAAGTTCATCCCGAAGATCAGCCCCATCACGCTGGTCGCGCTGCTCTTCACCATCGTCGTGATGTTCTCCCTGAAGGGCGAGAAGATCGTCGAGCTGCCGCTGGACGTGGTCCGCATCGCCATCCCGCTGCTCATCTACTTCGTCGTCATGTTCTTCCTGTCGTTCTTCCTGTCGAAGAGGCTCGGCGCGACTCAGGGCCAGACCGTGGCGCTGTCGTTCACGGCGGCCTCGAACAACTTCGAGCTGGCCATCGCCGTGGCCGTGGCCACCTTCGGCCTGAACCACGGCGGCGCCCTGGCCGCGGTCATCGGGCCGCTGGTCGAGGTGCCCGCGCTCATCGCGCTGGTCAACGTGTCGCTGTGGCTGGGGCGTCGCTACTTCGTGGCGAAGGAGGCGGGTTGAACGGCGTGCTCTTCCTCTGCGTGGCCAACTCGGCCCGCAGCCAGATGGCCGAAGGGCTGGCGCGTACGCTGCTCCCCCCCGACGTCAGGGTGTGGTCGGCCGGGTCGCACCCCACGAGCGTGCGGCCCGAGGCCGTCGCGGTCCTCGCCGAGCTCGGCGTCGACATCAGGGGGCAGCGTTCGAAGGCCGTGGCCGAGATTCCGGCCGCCGAGGTCGACACGGTCGTCACCCTCTGCGCCGAGGAGGAGTGCCCGGTCTTCCTCGGCCGCGCCACGCGCCTGCACTGGGGCCTGCCCGACCCCGCGGCGGTCGGGGGCTCGGACGAGGAGCGGCTCACCGCCTTCCGGGCCGTGCGCGACGAGCTCCGCCGCCACCTCGGGGCGCTGGCGGCGCTGCTCGCCGAGCCGGGGCGTTCGTGAGCCGCCCGCGCGCGGTCGGGCTCGGCCTCGTGGTCGTGGCCGCCTGGTTCGGCCTCTACCTGAACCTCGA
>CAZBRS010000105.1:8357-10473 GCA_964494475.1 uncultured Myxococcales bacterium
TCGGGCTCGGCCTCGTGGTCGTGGCCGCCTGGTTCGGCCTCTACCTGAACCTCGACGGCCTGGCGCGGGCCCTGGTCTTCGACCTGGCCGGGCTCGACGGGAGCACGCACCTCGGCGCGGCCGTGCACTTCTTCGTCTTCGAGACCCCCAAGGTGCTGCTGCTGCTCGTGGCCGTGGTGTTCGGGGTGGGCATCGTGCGCTCGTTCTTCACGCCGGAGCGGACCCGGCGCGTGCTGGCGGGGCGGCGCGAGGCCGTCGGCAACGTGCTGGCCGCGCTGCTCGGGGTGGTCACGCCCTTCTGCTCGTGCTCGGCGGTGCCGCTCTTCATCGGCTTCGTGACCACGGGGGTGCCGCTCGGGGTCACGTTCTCGTTCCTGATCGCGGCCCCCATGGTGAACGAGGTGGCCCTGGTCCTGCTGTTCGGGTTGTTCGGCTGGCGGGTCGCGCTGCTCTACCTGGTCACCGGGCTCGCGATCGCCGTGGTCGCCGGGTGGGTCATCGGGCGGTTGAAGCTGGAGCGCTGGGTCGAGGCCTGGGTCTACCGCACGCCCGTGGGGGCGTCGGGCCTCGACGACGAGCCGCTCACCTGGCTCGACCGCGCGCGCGCCGGGCGCGACGCCACCCGCGACATCGTGGGCAAGGTCTGGCCCTACGTGCTGGCCGGCATCGCCGTGGGCGCGGGCATCCACGGGTACGTGCCCCAGGATTTCCTGGCGTCGATCATGGGCCGCGACGCGTGGTGGTCGGTGCCGCTGGCCGTGCTGCTGGGCGTGCCCATGTACTCGAACGCCGCCGGCATCATCCCCGTGGTGCAGGCCCTGCTCGGCAAGGGCGCCGCGCTCGGCACCGTGCTCGCGTTCATGATGTCGGTCATCGCCCTGTCGTTGCCCGAGATGGTCATCTTGCGCAAGGTGCTGCGCGTGCCGCTGATCGCCACCTTCGCGGGGGTGGTCGCCGTCGGCATCATGGGGGTCGGGCTGCTCTTCAACGCCGTACTGTGAAAGGGGAGACACCATGGACGTGAAGGTGCTGGGGACCGGGTGCGCCAAGTGCACGAAGCTGCTCGACGAGGTGAAGAAGGCCGTGGCCGCCGCGGGCGTGGCCGCCGACGTCAGCAAGGTCGAGCGGCTCGACGAGATCATGGCGTTCGGCGTGATGATGACGCCGGCGCTGGTCATCGACGGGGTGGTGAAGGTCAGCGGCCGCGTGCCCAGCCCCGCCGAGTTGGCGGGATGGCTGCAGGCCGCCGCGGCGAAGGGGTAGCCCCCCATGCTCGACAGCCTGCTGGTCAACGTCGGCACCTACGTGCAGACCAACCCCTGGCTCGCCCTGGTCGCGGTCTTCGCGGGGGGCGTGCTCACGGCCTCGAGCCCCTGCGTGCTCGCGATGATTCCGCTCATGATGAGCTTCGTCGCCGGCCGGCGCGACGAGCACACGAGCGTGCTGCGCGCGTTCGGGTTCTCGTGCGTCTTCGTGCTGGGGCTCTCCCTGACGTTCACAGCGCTCGGTATGGCCGCGGCGCTCGCGGGCACCCTGTACGGCGACGTCTCGGGCGCCTGGAACTGGCTCGTGGCGGGGGTGGCCGTCGTGATGGGGCTGCACCTCCTCGGGGTCGTGACCGTTCCGTTCCCGTCGCTCGGCGACCGCGTGCAGCCGAAGACCCGCGGGTTCCTGGGCGCGTTCGTGCTCGGCCTGCTGTTCGGGGTGGTGTCGGCGCCCTGCGCGGCGCCCATGCTGGTGGTGCTGCTCGCGTACCTGGCGGGCTCCGGCAGCTCGGTCGCCTGGGGCGGCACGCTCCTGTTGGTCTACGCGCTGGGGCACAGCGTCCTGATCCTGGTCGCCGGAACGTCGATGGGGGCGGCCCGGAAGCTCATCGAGAACAAGCGGGCCACCCGCGCCCTCGAGCTGCTGCGCAAGGGCGCGGGAGCCGCGATCGTGCTCGTGGGGCTCTGGTTCGCGTACAGGGGGATGGCATGAACACGGTGAATTCGAAGCTCCTGTTGCTGGGCGGCGCGCTGTGGCTCGCGTCGTTCGCGTGCACCCCGGCGCCCGTCGCGCCGAAGGCCGAGGCGCCCGCTCCCGCCGTGGTGGCGCCCGCGCCGGCCATGGTGGCGCC
>CAZBRS010000106.1:0-10163 GCA_964494475.1 uncultured Myxococcales bacterium
TCGGCCAGGCGCTCGCGCAGCACCTCGCGCTCGGCCTCGCCGAGGTCGCGGGGCAGGTGCACGTCGAGGCCGCCGTGGGGCACCACCCCCGGGACGTCGCCGCAGGGCAGGTGCACCGCGATCACGTCGACCACCGCCGTCGCCTCGGACACCAGGCGCTCGTAGATGGCCTCGGCCACCAGCCCGTCGAAGCGCGGATCGAGCAGCACCTTCAGGTGCCCCAGGTTGGGGTGCTGGCCGTCGGGCAGGCGATAGAGCGCCTCGCCGTGGTGCCCCGGACGCCGGAAGCCCGCCACCAGGCGGTTGATGGCGTAGTCGGTGGCGCAGTTCCACAGGTAGGGATTGCGGCCGCGCGCGCGGGGCAGCGACTCGAACACGCTGTGACCGAGCTCGTGGGCCAGCACGAAGCCGAGCTGCGCGAGGTCGAGCGAGCGCGTGTGCAGCGGGTTGACCCAGATGGTGCCCACGCAGTCGGTGGCGGCCAGGGCCTCGAGATCGGGGGCCATGACCAGCTTGAGCTTCAGCAGCAGGTGGCCCCAGAAGGGGTGCTGGTCGAGGAGCTGCAGGCGCAGCATGGACAGCCGCCGGGCCTCGGCCTGGCTGGCCGCCTCGATCTCGGCCCAGGGCACGGTGCGAGGGCGCGGAGGCTTCATTGGTAGAGCCCGGCGTGCAGGCTGACCAACTGGCCGGCCAGCTCGCGGAAGGCCGGGTGCGGGCGCAGGTGGTCGGTGAAGTTGCCGCGGCGCTTCAGGTCGCGCAGGAACACGAACTGGTACTCGGCCTCGAGGCCGGGCGCCTTCAGGAGGGCCAGGAGCGGCTGGACCCACTCGGGGCGGAAGGCGGGCTGCTCGCCCACCCACGCCGCGGTGGCGGCCAGCACGGCGTGGATGAACGAGGGGTCGGAGTTGGCGTCGGTGGTGAAGTCGAGCACCTGCTTGCCGGCCAGGATGCGCTCGGGCGACACGCGGCGGTAGAGCTTCTCGTACTGGAAGAAGCGGTCGGCGGCCGGGGCACCGATGCACGCGGACATCGCGCGGCGACGCAGGGGCTCGGAGGCGGTGCGGTAGACGCGGCCCGCCATCTCCCACGAGCGTGGGGTGGGGAAGGCGTCGGCGCCGTCGTTGGCATAGAGCAGCCCGGCACCCTGACGCTCGTGGGCTCGAAAGTAGGCCAGCAGCTCGGGCGGCAGACCGGCGCCCTCGGCCCAGGCCAGCCACGCGGCCACGTCGACGCGCAACGTGAAGTGGGCGAAGCGGTTGTTCAGCGCCGACGACAGCGGCACGGCGATGGCGTTGTCTTCGTCGAGGTTGCCGGCGGCCATGACGCGCGTGCCGGGGTGAAAGACGAACGGCCCGACGCGGCGCTCGAGCACGATCTGGTAGGCCACGGCCTGGTGCAGCCGCGTGACGGCCGCGTTCAGCTCGTCGAGGAAGACGAGCGCCGGTTGCTCGCACGCTTCGCGCACCCAGGGCGGCGCCAGCAGGGTCAGCTGCTCGCGCCGACGGTCGGGCACGTGCACGCCGCCCAGTTCGGCGGGCTCGCGCTGGGCCAGGCGCAGGTCGATGAGCGGCAGGCCCAGGTCGGCGGCCACCTCGGCGGCCAGGGTCGACTTGCCCACGCCCGGGTGGCCGTGCAGCATGACCGACAGCTCGGCGTCGAGGGTGGCCCGCACGAGGGGTCGCAGTTCGCTGTAGGTGTAGCCCTCGGGCACGAAGGCGACGTCCGGCTTGCTTCGCTTGGCCATGGGGTCCTCCGTTACAACAGCAGGTCGAGGAGCTGGTGGCGGTGGTCCTCGGAGTGGAGCAGCACGGCCACCACGTGCTTGCAGTAGCCGCCCCGGTCGCCGTCGCGCACGCGCAGCCAGTCGGGGCACGAGCACTGGGGGCCATAGCGCCACGTGGGGTCGACCCTGACCGTGTAGGCGGGGCGGCCGGGCTTGGTGACGGTGAAGGCCAGCCAACCGTCGGCGGTCGACTCGACCGGCCGGAGGGCGTAGCTCTTCACCACGTCGCGCACGGCACGCAGGATGCGGGCGTCGCGGGCCTCGAACTCCATGGTCGTGCTCCCTTCGTCGTCAGCGGCCGGCCGCGCGGTCAGCCCCGGCGCCAGCGGCGCGGCGGCGGGCGGCTCGATGGGGTGCCCGTCGATCTGCACGGGCCCCTCGCGCGAGCGCTCGAGCAGCCAGCGCGTCCAGTCGGCGCGGGGGTGGCGCTCGGTGCGCCCACCGGTTCGCACCGTGAAGCTGGCGTCGGACACGCACGCCACGGAGGCGGCGTAGCCCTCGCGCCAGCTGGCACCGCAGTTGACCCACAGGCGCATTCCCGGCGCGGGCTCGGCAGGAGCCGGCTCGACCGACAGCGCCCACACGTCGCGCTCGGGCACGACCTTCATGGCGTCTTGGACCCTTGGGGGTTCTCATGGGTGCAGCTTGGGCTTTGGGTGCGACAACTGGTGTCGCAAATGCTACGGTCGGCCACGAACGCCACCACCGGGGAGTCCCCATGCCCGACACGCTCATGCGCCAATGGGAGATGCTGCGGCTCATCCCGCGCGCACCCCGCAAGGTCGACGGGGCCACGCTCGAGGCCAAGCTGACCGACCTCGGCTACGAGATCGACCGGCGCACCATCCAGCGCGACCTGCAGAAGCTGGCGGAGCTCTTCCCCCTGGTCAGCGACGAGCGCAGCAAGCCCTTCGGCTGGTCGTGGTCGGGCGACGGCGCGGTCTTCGACATTCCGGGCATGGACGCCCACGCGGCGCTCGCGTTCCGCCTGGCCGACCTGCACCTGCAGAGCCTGCTGCCGGCCACGCTCAGCGCCAACCTGGCGCCCTGGTTCGACCGAGCCCGATCGGTGCTGGACGAGCTGCGCGCCGGGGGCGTGAAGACCTGGACGCAGAAGGTGTGCGCCGTTCCCCCCGCCCTCCCCCGGCTGCCGCCCCACGTCGACGCGGGCGTGCTCGACGCCGTGCACGAGGCGCTGCTCCGCGAAAAGCGCCTGCACCTCACCTACTGCCGGCGCGGCGAAGACGAGCCGAAGGAGTACGACGCGACCCCCCTCGGCCTCGTCACGCGCGACGCCGTGGCCTACCTGGTCTGCACCCTGCGCGACTACACCGACGTGGTGCAGCTCGCCCTGCACCGCATCCGCGAGGCCGAGGTGCTGCCCACCCCCGCGCCGCCCCGCCCGGACTGGAGCCTCGAGACCTACGTGCGCACGGGCGCGCTCGGCTTCCTGCGCGGCGACGAGCCCGTCAAGCTGGCCGTGCGCCTCGACGCCTTCGCGGCGGTGTCGCTCCTGGAGGCGCCGCTCGCGAAGGATCAGACCACGGCGAAGGAGGCCGACGGGCGCATCCTGCTCCGCGCCACCGTGCCCGACACGACCGAGCTGCGCACCTGGCTGCTGGGCCTGGGGCCGCTCGGCGAGGTGCTCGAGCCGGCGAGCCTGCGCGTCGAGATGGCGCAAGCCTCGCGGAAAATGGCGGCGCGGTACGACGGGACTTGAGATCCGGTTCGATCGGCAGCCCCAACTGGACGAGCTACGCGGACCGCGCTATTCTGACATCGCAAATGTCACTTTGAGACTCAAAATGACGACGATCCCGCGATTCTTCAGGGCCCCGGCGCGCAGCTTCTTCCTCTTCGGGCCCCGCGGGACCGGCAAGTCGACGTGGTTGCGCGAGAACCTCGCAGGGGCGCTGCGCGTCGGCTAGCGGAACGGACCGCTTTTCCATCACCGCCGCGCGACACCCCTACGCCGATCACGCCCCCACGGCCGCCAGCACCTGATCGAGGCGCTCGCGGGGCAGGCGGCCCGTTCGCAGGTCGTCGGCCACCGCGGCCAGCACGTGCACGCGCAGGTCGGCGGGGGCCAGGGGCGCCTCGGTGGCCAGGTAGCCCTGCTCCTCGAGGTGCTCGCGCAGGGCGAGCGTGGCAGCCTGGCGCCAGCCCTTGAGCGCTCCTCCCTCGAGGCGCTCGAGCAACGCACGCGCGTCGCCCGAGGTCTCGGCCGCCAGCGCGGCCACGCGGTCCAGGAAAGTTCCCGAGACCGCCCCCGAGTCCTGCAGCGCCGCCCGGTCCACGGGCAACCCGCGGCCCCGCTGCCAGGCCTCGAAGGCGGCCTGGATGGCCCGCGCCACGGGCAGGGCGCGCGGCAGCACCTGGTCGGCGGCGTCCAGGGGGTCTGGGGGCACGCCCCCAGGCAACGACGCTGGGAGCCTGTCGGTCTTGTTTTCGAATGGTTGCACCGCAGGCGTCGAGCTCGCCACGGGAGTCTCCATGGCATTCCGGTCCAATGCGCTACAGGCTCCCAGCACGCCTGCGCCCCCGTGCTCGAGCAACGCGCGCAGTTGACCCCAGGTGACGACGCCCAGGTCGAGCAGGCGGTGCAGCGTGGCGGCGTCGTCGAGCACGTGCCAGAGGTGCAGCCCGTCGAGGCGCGGGGTGCGCGGGTCGAGGGCACGCACGCCGAGCCGCGCTCCGTACGCGGCGTAGTCGAGGCCATCGGGCGCAGGAACCACCGGGCGCGGGACGGCGGAGACGGGGAGCGGCGCCCCGCCCCGGCCGGGCAGGCGGCGCAGCTCGGCCAGATCGTAGATCCGGTGCGGCAGCTCGGCACCGAGCGCCGCGCGCCACTTGCCCACCTCGTCGTGCTGGGCCGTGAAGTAGAAGACCTGCCGCCCCGAGGCCGCCAGGGCCTTCACGGCCTCGATGATGGCGCCCGCGCGGGCGTCGTCGCTGGTGCCGAGGGCCTCGTCGAGCAGCAGGGGCAGGCGCACCGTCTCGTCCTGCTCCAGGAAGGCGAGGCGCACCGCGATGAGGAGCTGCACGCGCTCGCCGACCGACAGCTGATCCACCGGTCTCGGAGCCTCCTGCCCCTGGCGGGCCAGGAAGCGCGGCTCCGCGGCCTGGTCGTCGAGCTCGAGCACCAGCGCCCCGCGCGTGAACGCCAGCAACAACTCCTGGGCACGTCGGAAGACCTGCGGCCGCGAGCGCTCGAGGGCGGTGGTGCGCACCCAATCGACGATCGCGGCCCCCACGGCCGCCTGGGCGCTCTTGTCGCGCGCGGTCTCGAGGCGCTCCTCGGCCTCGCCCAACGCCGCCAGCGCGTCGGTCAGGTCGAAGCCGAGCTTGGCGTCCTCGACGCGCGCCTCGACGCTCCCGATCTCGTGGACCAGCGCTTCGAGCCGCCCCGCGAGCTCCTCGGCGCGCACTCGAGAGGCTTGCAGCTCCGCCCGGTCCAGGACCAGCAGCTCGGGCCGCCCGGCCAGGGCCCGCGCGTGACCGTCGCGAAGCGCCTCCTGCTCGGCGAGGCCCCGGACCAACCGTCCCCGTTCCGGGAGGAGCGCGAGCCAGCCGTCGAGCACGTCTTCCTGACCTGCCTGCAAGCCCACGCGCGCCAGCAAGGCGGCCCGCTCGGCGGACAGCCGCTCCAGGGCGGGTGCGTACTCGTCGCGCACGCGGCGCTCGAGCTCGTCGACCTGATCCCAGGCGCGGTTGCGGCGCTCCCTCCGCGCCTCGAGATCGTCGAGGTTCGCCCCCGCCACGGCGGCCTCGCCGGGGGCCGGATAGCCGAAGGCCGCGAGGCCGGCGGCCACCTGCGCGAGCAGGCCCGTTCTCTCGCTCTCGACGCGCGCCAGCTCGCGCTCCGCTGCCCGGAGCGCGTCGGCGCTGCGCTGCCAGCGCCCCAGCGTCTCGGCGAAGAGCGGCAGCCACTCCGCGTCGAGCCGGAGCTCCAGGCCCAGGCGGGCCTCCACGTCACGCTTCACCGCCGCCAGGGCCTCCTGCTCCGCGACCAGCGCGGCCCGCTCCGCCTGCAGCTCGCGCGCGCGCTTGGCGCGCTCCTTCTCGTGCTCCAGCGCGGCCAGCGCCCTCACGAGCGCGCGCAGGCAATCCTGCACGGCGCCGGCCTCCCAGCGCTCGGGCGCGGGCAGGCGGGTCGCTTCGAAGCTCTGCCGATGAACGGCGCGCGGATCGGTCCCGACGGGGAGCGCCCCGGCCCGACGGCGCCGCAGGGCGAGCTCGAGCCCGACGAGGGCTGCTCCCAGCAGGCTGGCGACCGCCCACGCGACGTGCACCGCCGCTGCGAGCACCAGGCCCAGCACCACGAGCGCCAGCGAAGCCACCAGGCCGACCCCGGCGGACCGCGCGGGCGGCGCGGCGCCGTCGGTCGCCGAGCCCAGCCACTCGTGCAGGGCCGCGACGCCGCTCCGCAGCCGGTCCTCGTCGTGCCCCTCGGCCGACGCGGGCTCGTGCGCCTCGAGCCAGCGTCGATGCTCCTCGAGCACGGCGTCCCGGGCCCGCACCCTGTCGGCCTGGCGCGCCAGGTCGCCCAGGTCGGCGAGGCGCAGCGTCTGAAGCGCAGCCAGGCGCTCGGGGGGCACGACGGTGCAAAGGCGACGACGCGTCTCCTGCTCGTCGCTCGAGGCCTCGCCGAGCTCCCTGCGCAGGTGCGCCAGCGCGGCCTCGTGGTCCTGGGCCCGGCGCTGCACCGCCCGCAGCTCCCGCAGCACCTGGGCGTCGACGCCCCCCGTCGGCAGGCCGGTGCCCGCCACCTCGCGCCGGGCGCCCTCGGCCTGGAGGCGCGCGTCACCCTGCGTCTGCTCCAGCTTGCGGCGCTGGCCGTCCTGCACGTCCAGGCGCTCGCGTTCGTCGCCCCGCAGCCGCTCCAGCTCCGGCGGCAGCGCCGCGAGCCGGGCCGCAAGCTCCCGCGACACCAGCGCCGCCGCGTCGTGCTCCAGCGCCCGGTCCAGCGCCTCGACGTCCCGCCGCGCCGCCGCCGCGGCCTCCCGCTGGCGCCGGAGCCCCGCGAGCCCGGCCGCCGCGAGCTCGAGCTCCTCCTGACGGACGCGCGCGTCCTGAGCGTGCGCGCGCCGCGCCACGACCTCCTTGCTCTCGGCGCGCCCCGCCGCGCCCGACACGCGGAAGCCGAGGTCCTCGGCAGCCCCCGCCAGGTCGAAGCCACCCTGGCTCTCGGTGACGATCGTCCGGGCGAAGCCCGCGTCGTCGGCCGCGATCAGCTCGTGCAACGCCAGCCGGTAGCGGTCGCGCTGCTCGGGCGCGCTGGCCTGGGGGGCCGGCGCGGGCGCCCCGTCGCGCGTGCAGGTCAGGCTGCCGGCGTCGAGGTCGACCCGCCAACGGACCGTCCCCTCGACGAGCTGCCCGGACAGGGTCGGCCGCTCGAGCTTCGTGCGCCCCGGCCACAGCAGCTCCTGGATGGCCCGCGCGGTGGTGGTCTTGCCCGAACCGTTGGGGCCGTGCACCAGGTTGACGCCCGGCGCCAGGTCCTCCAGCACGAAGCCCTCGCCGCGCCGGATGCCGAGCACCCGATCGACCTCGATCCGCTCGAACCGCAAGGCGGTCTTGCTCATGATGCGGACCTCGCGAGGAGGGTGAGCAGCGCGCTGGCTTGGACGCGGACCACCTCACGCACGCGCTCGTCGGTGACCGGAGGCCGGTCCAGGGCCAGGAACTCCCGGGCGCCCTCGACACGCTCCAGCGCCTGCCGGGCGCTCCGGAGCAGCAGCCGCGTCTCGTCGGAGACGTCGGGGCGCGCCGGCACCGTGGGTGCCGGGGTCGCCACGGGAGTCGCCCCGACAGTCGGGTCCAGTGCGTCACAGGCCCTGAGCTCGAGCAGGAGGCGCGCCACCGCCCCCAGCGCGGTGGTCGTGCGGGCATGCGCCTCGAGATCGAGCTTCGGCGTGGTCTCGACCCGCAGGTCGTCGAGCACCAGGGTGGCGCGACCCGCGGGCAGCGACAGATCCTGTCGCAGGCGCCCGGCCACGTCGCGCACCCGGTCCGAGAGGGGGCTCGCGCCCACCAGCCGAAGCCGCAGGCTCACGTGGGCCAGGGCGTCACCCGCGCGGCCGGCGATGTCCGCTGCGCGCGCGCGCAGAAAGTCGAGCACCAGGGCCTCGAGCGCCGGTTCGTCGGCGGCGCCGCTCACGTCGAGCGCGGCCTCGTGGTACCATGCCGCCGAGAGGGGGCGCTGCACCGGCAAGGCCAGACGCGAGCCCTCGACCTCGGCGATCCAGGGGCCGTGCGGCCCGGTCTCGCCCGGATCGAGGGCCTGGGGCGAGCCCGGCATCAGCACCCAGGGGCGCCCCACCGCCGCCTCGAGCCGGGGCGCGTGGATGTGCCCCAGCAGCCACGCCCGGGGTGGCAGCGCTTGCAGCCGCGCCAGGTCGAGGGGCCCGTACGTGCTGGTGCCCACGCCCAGGTCGCCGTGCACGAGCCCCAGGGTCGGCACGTCGGGGTCGGGGGGCAGGGCGTAGCTGTCGAGGGGGCTCGCGCGCACGACGGCCTGGGGAAAGGACCAGCCGTCGACGTTCAGCCAGGCGCGCCCCTCGTGGGTCAGGGTGCGGCGCTCCCACGTGCCACCCCGCCCCAGCAGGGCGAAGTGCTCGCGGGGCAACTGGTCGGCCAGGCGGCCGAGCACGGCGTGATCGTGGTTGCCGGCCACCGCCACCACGGGGATGCCCGCCCCGGCCAGCCGGTTCACCCCGGCCTCCAGGGGCCCGATGGCCTCCCAGAAGCGGTTGCTCTCGTCGGCCACGTCGCCCGAGAGCACCACCGCCGAGACCCGCTCGGCCAGCGCCACCTCGATCAGGCGCGCCCACGCGGTCGCCGCGCGCGCCTCCAACCGCAACTCCGGGGGCAGCCGCGACGACGCCCGGCCCAGGTGCAGATCACCGGTCAGCAGCAGTCGAAACGCCATTCCCCACCTCCGTCGCCGGTGGGTCGACTATGGACGGCAGCGAGCGCGCCTGTCAAAGGCCAACCGACGGGCGAACCCGCGCTCGAACGTGACGGGAGCGTGACACGCGAGTGACAATTGGGCGACGCGCGGCTACCCTACGCCGGACCAGGCCGCGGCGAGGCCGCGAGGAGGAGGGAGCATGCGAAGACCAGGACGGCTCGGGAGTGCGTGGCTCGTCATCATCGGCGTGGGGGCCGCGGCCTGCGGCACGAACGGCTCGACGTCGGCCGACGCGACGGGCGACCCGTCGGCCCCGACGGCCGACGCGCACGAGGCCGCGACGACCCCCGAGGCCGCGCTCGACGTGCCCCCGGAGGCGACGCCGTACACCGAGGCCTTCGAGTTCGTGAAGGCGCCCTGGCTGCTCAACGTACGGGAAGACGCCGTGACGGTGGCCTGGGAGACCGACGTTCCGCTCACCGCGCCCACCGTCATCGTGACGACGGCCGCCGGAGAGCGCGTGGTCACGGGCACCAGCGGCCCCCTCGACCTGTCGCAGGGCCCGCTGGTCGGCAAGCCGCCGACCACGTTCCAGAGCCGCGTGGCCCTCACGGGGCTCGAGGCCGGCGCCGTGGTCTCGTACGTGGTGAAGAACGCGGCCGGCGACGCGAGCGGCACCTTCCGCACCGCGCCGCCGAAGAACGCCTCGGCCCACCTGGTGGTCTACGGCGACACGCGCATCGACGAGGACGCCCACCGCCGCGTGGTCGAGGCCATCGCCGCCGAGGCCCCCGACCTGCTGCTCCACACGGGCGACCTGGTCCACGTGCCCACGAACGACGCCCTGCAGGTGTTCTTCGACGTGCTCTCCCTGCTCTCGGCCGACGTGCCCCTCGCCGCGACCCTCGGCAACCACGAGACCGACCTCTTCCGAGGCTGGTTCCTCGGCTTCCTCGAGCCCCCGGTCGGGTTCGAGGACGGCACCAACACGGCCTTCGCCTACGGCCCCGCCTACGTCGTGGTCGTGAACTCGCTGCGCGATCCCACCCGCGACGGCTTCGCCGCCTGGTTCGAAAGCGAGCTCACCCGGGCGCAAGCCTGGCCCTACCGCTTCGTGATGTTCCACTCCCCGATGCACACCTTCTCGAACCACGCCCCCTGGGAGGAGGGCGTCGAGGTCATCGAGCCGCTGCTGACCAGGCACGGCGTCACGGCCGTCTTCGCCGGCCACAACCACTGCTACGAGCGCTTCGAGGTCGACGGCATCCCGCAGCTGACACTGGGCGGCGGCGGCGCCCCGCTCTACAACGTGGAGACCAGCCTGGTGCCGGAGGAGGAGCACCTCCTCAAGGCCGACGGCAAGTTCTACCACTACCTGGTGCTCGACCTCACCCCCGAGGCCGCCACGGCGCGCGTGATGATCGTCGAGCCAGAGAACGTGACGGAGTTCGAGACGTTCACGATGGC
>CAZBRS010000107.1:0-10042 GCA_964494475.1 uncultured Myxococcales bacterium
AAGAGAAGCGACGCGTGACCGCCCGGGCGGGCGAGAAGGTGTCGGTCGAGGTGCCTACCGAATGACCGGCGGTTCGTCGACGGCCAGCGACGCGAAGAAGCCCTTGTAGAGGTTCTTGGCGAGGTTCTGGTGGAAGACCGGAAAGTGGTCCGACGCCGGAAAGACGAGCAGCGCGCCGGTGATCGGGTCGCCGCCCGCCACCGCGACGTTCCCCGACACGGGCAGGCTCACGGTGCCGAGGTCCAAGAGCGCCGCGCCCGGATGATCGCTCGACGCGGTCACGTTCGGATACGCGAGCGTGGGCAGCCGCAGCGCCACGGCCAGGTTCAAGGCGGTCGACAGCGGCGTGTAGGGGTCCTGGCCCCCCTGCACCTGCATGAGGTGCTTGCGGTTCCCGGGCCCGTTCACCAGCCGCGCGTAGTTGATGGGGTCGGTCAGGTCCGAGGCGTTCTGCACCAGGACCAGCATCGGGTGGCGCTCGTCGAGGTCGGCCGCGTCGATCTGCAGCAGCTTGGCGACCACGTCGCGAATCTGCGTCGACGCCGACGCGTCGAGGCTCTTGCGATACAGGATGGTCTCGATCAGCACGCCGCCGCCGGCCGAGACGAGCCCGCCACGGAGGCGCGGCTCGACCCCCAACACCAGGGGCGCCACCAGGGCGCCCTGCGAGTGGCCCATGAACGCGAGGCGCAGGGCGTCGAAGGTCACGTCGACCCCCACCTCGGTCGCAGCCAGGGGCAACACGCCGCCGGCCACGAGCCACTGCACGAGCAGCACGTTGTCGAGCGCCGCCTGCCGGAACGTGGTCACGCCCGCCCGTGGGTTCGAGAAGTTGAACGAGGCGAGCTCGAGCACCGCCAGATTCGTCGAACCGGCCCAGCGCCGGCCGTGCATGGGCTGGGGGAGCGACACGCACGCCACGCCCACCGAGGCCAGCTCCTCGGCCACCTCTTCGCTGATGAAGCTGTCGAAGTCGCCGCCGGTGCCGTGGCTGTAGATGACGAGGGGCAGGCTCCCCGCCGCCGTGAGCAGCGGCGCCTTGGGGATGGAGAAGGCCACGTCGAGGCTCTCGGGCTTGGCGACCGCGACGCCGTCGGCGCCGTAGGTGAAGCCGCCGCCCTGGGCATAGGGCGGCGCGCCCTGCTGGAAGTTCCAGGTCGAGAGGTGCGCGTCGATGCGCCAGAACGAGCCGTGGTCCTTGGCCACCGTCACGTCGGCCAGGGTCGGCGCGAGGCCCCGGTCGACGATGGATTGGTGGAGCGCGACCAGCTCGCGCGTGGGGTCGAGGGTGCGAAAGACCGTGGCGCCCGCGATGGCGCCCGGGTCCTGACCGAGCGCCGCGGCCGCGTCGACCAGCGGTTGCAGGGCCGCCTGCACGTCGGCGGGGGCCGCGCCGGCCAGGGCCTCGGCCAGCAGCGCGGGCGCGCCGAAGGCCGCCCCGTCGGCGGCCGTGAGCCCGGTGGTGACCACGGCGGCGTACAGCGTGGCCCCGCGCAGGGGCACCCCGAAGAGGGGCTGGACGACCAGCAGCGGCGGCTCGAAGTAGCCCTCGACCGCGTCGGTCACCACGCTCACCGAGACCGGCACGCGCCGCAGGTACTCGGGCGACTGCGGATCGACGTCGACCAGGAACACCGTCGCGCCGGCCTCGAGCGACCCGGCCACGTCGGGCAGCCCGTCGGCGGCCGGCTCGCGCGTGAGCCCGAAGAAGACGGGGCCGTTGCACGAGGCGCCGTCGACCAGCTCGTGGGTGGCGTCGACGTACTTGGTGACGACGGCGAGGCCCTTGGGGTTCGGCACGCTCGAGTAGTCGGGCGCGCCGTTCGGCCGCGTGCGGAGCAGGCTGGGGAAGGGCCAGGCGTAGAAGCCGCCGGCGGGGTCGAAGCGCACGGCGGGAGCCGCCGGCGGGGCCGCGTCGGCCGGGGCCGCGTCGACGGCCTCGGCGGCGTCCGCGTCGGCGGAGCCGGGCACGTCGGTCGGAGCCTCGAGGTCGGCCTCGGCGGGCACGTCGGCGGCGGGAACCTCGGGAGCGCAGCAGATGTCGGGGCCCGCTTCGGCCCGACTGTCGAGGTCACCGTCGCCGCCCCCGCCCCCGGAGCATGCGGCGAGCGCGACGCAGAGGCAGAGGACCACCGGAAACCACGGAAGGAGCGAGGGGTGCATGCGGGCCTCGGGACAGGGGAGTCGAATCATTATCGGCGGCCGAGCCTCTGCGTGCAACGGGAGGACGCACGGGGTAGAATGCGCGCGTCGACGTGCGCCGGGAGCTCGCCATGCCGAAGCCGCCCCTGAGGCTGCAGACCACCACGCTGTGGGACTACCCGTCCCAGGACTACACCGACGACGGGCAGGGCTCGGCCGGCTACCGCGGCGCGACGCCGTCGTACGTGATCTGGAACCTGCTCGAGCGCTACACGCGGCCGGGCGATCTGGTGCTCGATCCCATGGCCGGGAGCGGCACCACGGTCGACGTGGCCCGCGACCTGGGCCGCCGCGCCCTCGGCTACGATCTGCAGCCCCACCACGAGGGCGTGTTCCGGGCCGACGCGCGCAAGCTGCCCCTCGAGGACGCCAAGGCCGACTTCGCCTTCCTCGACCCGCCCTACGGCGATCACCTGCGCTACTCGGGCCGCCCCGAGTGCCTGGGCGAGCTCGCGGCCGACAGCGACGCCTACTACGCCGGCCTCGACGCCGTGTTCGCCGAGCTCGACCGGGTGCTGAAGCCCGGGCGCTACCTGGCGCTCTACGTGGGCGACTCGGCGGTCAAGGGGCGCCCCTTCACGCCCATCGGCGTGCGCCTCTTCGGCTTGCTGGCCGCGCGCTTCGTGCCCGTCGACGAGATCGCCGTGGTGCGCCACAACGCCAGCCTCGAGCGGGGCGCCTGGCACGTCGCGGCCCGCGAGGGCAACTACTTCCTGCGCGGCTTCCACCACCTGTACATCTTCTTCAAGCCGGCGCCCGCCCGCGACGGGCGGCCCGAGGGCGACCTCAAGCTGCCCGATCGCCGCGCGCCCGACGCCGGCGCCGAAGCACCACGACCAGCGCCACGGCCAGGGCCAAGGCGGTCGCGGCGCTGAACATGGCGCCCAGGACGAGCCCGGGCGTGCGATAGGCCAACTCCACGGCGTGCCGACCCGCCGGCACGTCGAGCCCCTGCAGTACGCCGTGCGCGGTCGCGAGGGGCAACTCGACCCCGTCGAGACGGGCGCTCCAGCCGGGCACCAACGTGGCCCCGTGCACCAGGGTGGCCGGGGCGCGCAGGTCGACCTCGGCCGTCACCCGGCCCGGCGAGCGCGCCACCAACCGGCACACCTCGGGGGGCGTCACCGGCCGCCCTCCACGTTCGCACAGCAGCCGCGACGTGGGTCCGAGCACGCGGAGCACCCGCACGCCGGTCATCGGATCGACCAGCAGGTCGCCGAGCAGGCCCGAGCGCAGCCACGGCTCGAGGCGCAGCGCAGGCCGCGCGGCGTCGATCAACAGGTAGCGCAGGTCGAGCCGGCCGACCCAGGCGTCGAGATCACGGAAGAGCGAGTCGACCAGGTCGGCGCGCATCGAGGTGAGCGCCGCCGTGTAGCCGAACACGTCCTCGACGCCGGCCTGGACCGACGCCGACGTGCCGAGCGTGGCCCGGTTGCGGGCCATGGCCAGGACGGCGCCCGCGGTGTCGCGCGGCACGTGCGTGCGATCGAGCACCGAGTCGCGGAACACGCGAAACGATGCGCCCGCGGCGTCGCCCTGCAACACGCCGCCCAGCGACGGCGCGCGCGTCAGCAGATCGCGGTCGGCCGTGCCGAGCAGCGGCGCGTTCGCCACCAGCAGGTCGACCGCCACGACCAGGGCGAACGCAAGCTTCGCGAGCGCCAAGCGCCTGCGCGGGGCACCGTCGGCCTGCCGAGTCACCTGACGCACGAGTCCCCACCCGGCCACGCCCACCAGCGCCGCCTGCAGGCCGCCGGCCCGAATCGCGGCCAGCGCCGCCTCGTGGTTCGGCACCACGCTCCAGGCCGCCACGAGGGGTGCGAAGCGATCGGCGAACGCCGCCACGAGCGCCCCGGCGAACGCCGGCAGCAGCAGCAGGCCGGCCGGGCGCGGCCCCGCGGAGGCGCGGGTCAATCCGACGCCCGCCAGCAGCGCCAGCGCCAGCGAGGCCTGCAGCAGGTACTTCTCGGGAAAGCGGAACCATCCGAGCGGGGGGAACACGCGCACGAGCGCCCCGAGCACGGGGGTGTGGCTGCCGAGGGCCAGCAGCACGAACACGCCGAGCGCCAGGGTCACGCCCCGCGTGCGCCGATCCGCCACGCCGAGCAGGGCCAGGGGCAGGGCCAGCGCGCCGGCGTAGAGGCTCGAGAACCACAGGCGCCCGTCGCTCATGTACGGGTAGGCCCACAGCGAGTTGACGGGCAGGGGTGCCCCGAACAGGTTCGCGAGGCCCACGTTCGCGAGGCGCGCAGGGTGGAGCGCCCAGACCGAGAGCACCTCCTCGGAGGCCGCGCCCGAGGCGCGCACCGACTGCGCGAGGAAGAGCGCCGAGGGCACCCACTGCAGCGCCGCGAGCCCGGCCGACACGCCCAGCGCCAGCGCTCCGGCGCCGAACACCGAGCGCAACGGCACCGCTCGCCCGAGAGTGTGGGTGGATGCCAGCCACGCCGCGGAGAGCAGCCCCAGCCACAGCCCGCTGCAGAGCGCGGCCTGGGGATCGCCGGCCAGCACCTGCAGGGCGAGCGCCAGCCCGGTGGCCACGCCGGCCCGCGCGGGCGCGGGGCCCTGCAGCGCCGCCAGCCACGCGACCAGCACCACCGGAGTCCAGGCCCCCGAGGCCAGGTAGAAGGGGTTGTCGGCGTAGCCGAGCAGCGGCCCCCCGAGCGCGAAGGAGAGCGCCGCCACGGCGGCCCCGAGGCGCGCCGCGCCCAGCCGGCGGGCGAGCAGCCAGGTGCCCACGCCGGCCAGCCACACGTGCAGCGCCACGCGCGCGTTCAGCGCCCACACCACGTCGAGCAGGTCGAGCCAGGTGGCCGGGTAGAAGACCGCCGTGGTCGGGTTGGCCAGGTGGGGCAGGCCGAGGTGCAGCAGGTCGTTCCACTCGGGCAACCGGCCCGCGAGCAGCGCGCGCGCGGTCACCAGGTGCTGGGGGTACTCGTACAGCGAGAAGTCTTCGCGAAAGAGCGTGCGCCCCAGGAAGAGCACGTCGGCGAAGAGCAGCAGCACGAGCCCGGTCCAGGCGGCCAGGAGGCTCACGTCGATCCGGCGCTCGGTCACCGCGCCTCCTCGGGCGAGGCGCGGCCGGGCCGCACGTCGGTCACGGTCGAGCCGACCCGGCCGTCTCCGAGCCGCGTGACGAGGGGCACACCAGCCGCCACGTCGGCCACGCGGCGGACCACGCGCCCCGTGGCCGCGTTGACCGTGATGGAGTAGCCGCGCTCGAGCACGGCCTCGGGGTCGAGGCCGCGGAGCCCGGCCTCGAGGGCCGCCAGCCCGCCCGACAGGGCCTGCAGCCGCCGCCGCAGAGCGGCCACGAGCCGACCGCGCGTGCGCTCGGTGCGCAGCACGAGCTCGGGCACCCGGCGGCGCGGATCGCGCGCCCGCAGACGGCCTTCGAGGTTCCGGACCCGCAGGGCGCGCCGATCGAGCAGCGCGGGCCCGGCGGCCTGCAGGCGGCGCTCGACCTCGGCCAGGCGCAGCACCAGCCGGTGCACGCGCCGCTCGGGGCTCGCCAGGCCGTGCTCGGCGGCCAGGAGGTCGCGCTTCTGCAGCGCCAGGCGCGTCAGGAGCCGATCGGCCAACTGGTCGGACAGATCGTCGACGCGGGTCATCAGGTCGCCCAGACGCGGCACCACGCACTCGCCCGCCGCCGTAGGGGTGGGCGCGCGCACGTCGGCCGCGAAGTCGCTGAGCACCACGTCGACCTCGTGGCCCACGGCCGAGATCACCGGCTTGCGGCAGGCGGCCACGGCCCGCACCACCGCCTCGTCGGAGAACGCCGCCAGGTCTTCGGGCGCTCCGCCGCCCCGCGTGAGCACCAGCACGTCGACCTCGTCCTGACGATCGAGGGCCTGCAGCGCGGCCACGATCTCGCCCGCGGCGCGCTCGCCCTGAACCGCCGCGGGGGCCAGCAGGATGCGCACGGGGTAGCGCTCCCAGGCCTTGCGCAGGAAGTCGACGAGGGCCGCGCCCTGGGGCGACGTGACGAGCCCGATCCAGCGCGGCACGAGGGGCAGCGGCTTCTTGCGGGCCGCGTCGAAGAGCCCCTCGGCGGCCAGGCGCCGCTTGCGCTCCTCGATCTCGCGCAGCAGATCGCCCTGCCCCGCCAGCTGCATCGTGTCGCCGATCAGCTGGAACTTGCCCTGCGCAGCGTAGAGCGAGAGGTAGCCGTGAACGGTCACGCGCTGCCCCTCTTCGGGCCGGAACGGCAGGCGCTGCACCGTGCCGCGGAACATGACCAGCGCCAGCAGCGACTCGCGCCCGCGCAGCGTGGCGTACAGGTGCCCCGAGCGGTGCAGCGTCACCTGCGACAGCTCGCCCGCCACCCACACGCTCGAGAACTCGCCCTCGAGCTGATCGCGCACGTGGGAGCAGAGGTCGTCGACCGTGAGGATGTCGCGCGGCTCGGGCAAGTGGGACCCTCGGGTGCGCTGGCAGCGTTGGCATTTGACCATATTCGGGCGCGATTGGATAGTAGGCGCGACGACCACGCGAGCGCCCCGATGCCCCCCCCCGCCCTGTCCGCGACCGACGTCACCCGCCGCCGCGCCGACCGGTTGGCGTTCGTGCTCGCCGCTGCGATCGCGCTGTCGACCTGGCTGCCCTTCGCCTGCCTCGACGCCGTGGCGCCCACCGGGAGCATTTCTTCGGGCCTCGACACGAACCTGCCCGACCAGGCCAGCTACCTCATGTGGATCGAGCAGCACCGCGCCGGCGCCTTCCTGGTCCGCAACCGCATGACCACCGAGCCCGTGGCTCCCATCGCGCCGAACCCCACGTGGCTTCTGCTGGGCGGCCTGTCCCGCGTCACGGGCCTCGAGCCCATCGTCGCCTATCACGTCGGTCGCGTGGTGCTGGCCTTCCTGTATCTGCTGGCGCTGTGGCGCCTGGCCCTCGAGGTCCTCACGACCCCACGGTCGGCCCTGCTCGCCTTCGGGTGCGTGGCCGTGGGCGGCGGCTTCGGGTGGCTCTGCGACCTGGGCCTCCCGCTGCGCTCGTCGGACTGGATGACCGAGATGTGGAGCTACCCGTCGCTGCTCCATTACCCGCACTTCGCGCTGGCGTTGCTGCTGGTGGCCGAGGGCCTTCGTCGCCTGCTGCGGGCCCGGCGTACGGGGCGCGCTCGCGACGGGTGGCTGGCCGGGGCGCTGCTGGCCGCGCTCGTGTTCGTGCACCCCTACACCGCCGCGACCCTCGCCGTGGCGCTGGCCGTCGAGGCCGCGCTGGCCGCCGCGTCCACCCGCTGGCGGGACCCGAACGACCCCGCCGTGCTGCCCGCCACCTTGCGGGCGCTGGGGCCCCTGGCCGCGGCCCTCGCCGCGTTCGCGCTGCACGCGCTGACCAACCCGTCGCTGCGCCAATGGTCGACGCAGAACGTCATGACCTCGCCGCCAGCGCTCGAGTACGTGCTCGGCCTGGGCCTCGCGGGGCTGGTCGCCGCGGCCACGCTGGCCGCGACGCTGGTCCGGCGCGAGGTGTCACCGACCACGCGGCTGCTGGCCGTCTGGCTCGCGGCGGGGTTCGGCCTGGCCTACGCCGACGGCCTGGTGCCGTTCGCCCGGCGCTGCGTCGAAGGGCTGCACGTCGCGGTGGTCCTGCTCGCCGCGCTGGGCCTTCGAACACGCCTCGAGGGCCTGCGCGCGCGCCGGGGCGCTGTCGCCGTGCTCGTGGCGTGGCTGGCCGTGGCGCCGACCACGCTGGCCCACGCGACGGCCGAGTGCCACCCCGGGAACCCCGGGCTCGTCCCCTCTGACTGGCCCGCGCTCTTCCTCAACGTACGCGCCTCGGTGGGCGACGACGGCGTGTACTCCGACCCGCGCACCTCGCTGTACCTGGCCGCGTTCGCCGGAGCTCGCACCTGGCTGGCGCACGCCCAGTTGACGCCCGGCTACGACGACAAGCTCGCCGCTCAACAGGCGTTCTTCGCCGCCGACCTGGCGTGGGACGCCCGCGCCGCCCTGGTGCACGACGCGGGCTGCGCGTGGCTGGTGACCGACATCTCGGCCGTGGAGGCCTGGGGCGAGGGCTCGGTCGAGAGCGGGCTGGTCCTCAGGGCAGCGCAGACCACCTGGGCGCTCTACGGACCACCGGCCCGTTGATACCGAGCGAATACGCTCGACAGCCCATTCGACGAGACGTCGCCGGCGCACTCCCGGTCACTTTCGTAGAGACCCATCTCGACCGCGGACGTGCACAGCCTGTTCTCGTCGCTCCGCCGACGGGAGCTCCATCGCGACGGGCCCAAGAGAAGCTGCGCCTCCTCGTCGTGCCTCCCCGCGGCGTGCAGCCTGTCAGCGAGCGCGACGGTGAGCCTCCACTCCCACGGGGCGACGTCGACCGCCCGCCGAAACGCGCCCAGCGCCGCCTTCGTCTCGCCTTCGCGCTCGAGCGCGAAGCCCACGTTGGCGAGGCCGATCGCGCTTCGAGGGTGAACCGCCAGGGCATCCGACCAGAGCGTGAGGTCGTCGTGCCACACGCGATCCCGATCGACGGTCGCGCCGATCAGGAAGACGCCCCACGCCGTCACCACGCCGAGGACGACGAGGCGGGCGCGGCCCACGGCCAGCCGGCCCACGACGGCCCCGACAGCCAGGCAGAACCCGAAGGAGGGGGTGTACGCGAGGCGCTCGGCCATGGGGATCATCATGGGGAGGACGTTGCCCGCGGGCACGAAGAAAACGGCCAGCCAGAGAAGCCCCCAGCCCGCCGCCTGCGGCCACCCCCGCCCCCGTACGGTGACCGCCGCGGCCACGATGACGGACGGCACCAAGAGGAGGCCGACCAGGGGCCAAGGCTCCAGGAAGCTCCGGGCCAGGGGTATGGACTCGAAGGAGTAGTCCGGGGCGAGCGGGCTCGGGAAAACGAGCAACGCGAGGTACCTGGCGCCGACTCCCAGCATCGTCTGCACAGTGCTCCCGAGATCGACCTCCGCGAAATAGCGGCTCTGGTCGGACAGCAGGTCGCCATCGAGGGCGACCAGGCGCGCGGCGAGGTAGACGACCAGCGCCGGGCCGAAGGTGAGCGCCAACGCTCCGACGCGGGCCAACGTCGACCGACGCACCCGATCCTGGGCGAAGGCCGTCCAGGCCGCGACGAACAAGGGCAGCGCGACCGCGCTCTCCTTCGACAACAGTCCCAAGAGCCAGAGCAGAGCCGCGACCGGCAGCCACCCGTGCGAGCCTCCGGCGCTCCACCGGAGCCAGGCCAGGAAGGAGCCGCACACGCCCAGGGCCGACAGGATCTCGGCCCGCCCGACGATGGAGCTGACGGCGTCGGTGTGCACGGTATGCACGGCGAAGAGGGCCCCCGCGACGAAGGCCGCGAGACCGTTGGCCGGGACGATCCTCCTGGCCAGCCGCCAGAACAGGACGGAGGCCAGGGCGTGCAGCAACACGTTCAGGGCGTGAAAGGCCGCGGCCATCGGGCCGTGCAGGGCCCACTGGAGCGCGTAGCTCGCCACCGGCAGGGGACGATAGAGCAGGTCCGAACCGGTCCCGGCAGGCTGGTACGGCGCGAAGAACGCGCCAACGACGTCGGAGCGCGTCACGAGGGCGTTGTCCAAGATGATCGTGTGGTCATCCAGGACGAAGCCGTTCCAGGGAGAGCCGCCGTAGGCGAGGACGGCGAGGAGCGTGATCGCGAGGCCCGACCAGGAGGTGGAGGAAACGAGCCGCGGCAGCGCGAGGACGCTCGAGACCAAGGTGCGGCGGCGGGAGTCCTGCATGACGAAGTACCCGTTCGGCCCGACGTAAAAAAAAAGGGGCGGCCCGGAGGCCGCCCCTTCTTGGCGCTACGCTACGAGACGATTATTCGGTCTCGTTCTCGACGTAGAAGGCCGCCG
>CAZBRS010000108.1:0-9941 GCA_964494475.1 uncultured Myxococcales bacterium
TCAGCTCCGATTACTGGGGCTACGGCGGGTCCGACTCGTCCGAGTCGCGCTGGGTACCGGCCTTCCTGACCGACGTCAGCTTCGTGTGGTAGCGCGCTCCGCGCGAGGCCCGCGGCTTGACTTCCGCCCTCCCCGTCGTCATCGTCTCCTCATGAAGCTGCCCCGTCTCACGGTCGCCGTGCTCGCCCTCTTCCTCGCCGGGCTCCTGTCGGTGCTGGTGGGCCGCGATCTGCACGGCGACGAGCACGCCACGAGCGACGGCGCCACCGATTCGTGCCCCGACGACGACGAGGGCGGCCCCTGCGGGCCGGCGTGCCCCTGTGCGTGCTGCCCCGGCCCGGCCAAGGTGTTCACGTTCTCGAGCGACCGATCGGGGCCGCTCCTTCCGTTGGCGCTGGCGCGGTACGTCTCCGCTTCCAGCGACTCGGTCCTGCCCGACGTCTTCCAGCGCGTCTTCCACCCTCCTCGCGTCTAGCCGCCTCTCTGCCCGAACCTCCGTTCCCGGACCCGTCACCGCAGGACAAGGTGGTGCGACGTGCGAGTCTTTCTATGGGTCTTGTTCCTGGCCGGCCCGGTCGAGGCCGGCCCCGTTCTTCGGTTGAGCTGGCAGGACGTGATCGAGCTGGTGGATCGGCACCCGAGCCTCGCGGTCGGGGCCGCGGAGGTCGAGGCGGCCCGCGCGGAGGCGGCGACCGCCGGGGCCGCGCCGAACCCGTCGCTCGAGGCCACCCTCGGCCGGGGCGCGGCCCGCGTCGGCGGTGAGGCGCGCGCGGAGTGGGGCCTGGCGCTCAGCGTGCCCCTCGGTTGGCTCGCGCAGCGCTCGGCGAAGGTCGCGGTCGCCGAGGCCGGGGTCGAGCTCGCGCTCGCGGAGCGCGAGGCGCTGCGGCGCGAGGTGCTCCAGCGCCTCCTCAGCCTCTTCTGGGGCCTGGCCGGCGCCGAGGCGCGCGTGGCGTCGCTCGAGGATCTCGAAGCCCAGACGGCGGCCTGGGTCCGCACGGTCAGCTTGCGGGTCGAGAAGGGCGACGTTCGCCCTGTCGAGGCCACCCGGGCCGAGCTCGAGCTCGAGGAGGTGGAGGGCGAGCTCGAGGCCGAGCGCACCACGCTGGCCGCCCGGGGGGCCGAGCTCGCGCTCTGGCTCTCGGATCGCTCGGGCGCGACCCTCCGGGTCGACGCCGACCTCAGCGCCGTGCCGAGCGTGCCGGAGCTGGACGAGGCGCTCGCGAAGGCGCGCAGGGCGCACCCCGCGCTCGCGGCTTCGCGGGCCCGATCCCGCGCCAGGGCGGCCGACGTCGCCGCGGAGGAGCGGGCCCGGCTCCCCGACCTCGCGCTCGCGGGCTTCACGGCGCACGAACTCGACCGCACGGCCTATGGAGCGGGCCTCACCGTGGATTTGCCCCTCTGGAACTGGAACGGCGGCCGCGTCTCGGCCGCGCGGGCCAGGCTGGCCGCGGCAGAGCGCGCGGGCGACGTGACGGCCCTGGAGCTCGAGGCCTCGGTGATCGAGGCGCAGGCGGCCTGTCGCGGGTCGGTCCGGTCCGCGACCCGGCTCGGCGAGGAGGTGCTCCCGCGCGCCCGGAAGGTGGCCTCGACCTTGGAGAAGACCTGGCAGCTCGGCGACACGAGCCTGCTCGACGTGATCGACGCCCGCCGCACCCTGCTCGAAGCGCGGCGCGATTGGCTCCAGGCCCTCACGCAGGCGCACCTGGACTGCGGCCTGCTCGGCGCGCTGATGGAAGGGGAATCCCGATGAACACCACGATGACCCTGCGGATCTGCCTGGCGCTCGCGCTCTGCGCGCTCGGGGCCTCGTGTGCCAGGGCGCCGGTGCCGGCGGCGGCCCGGGCTCCCGCGACCCGCGCGGTGGGGCCCGAAGGCCACGGGCCCGAAGGCCACGAGGCATCGGATCTGGACCGACCCGTCGAGGAGTTGTTCCGCGCCACGTGCGAGCACGACCGGAAGACCTTCGCGTGCGACGAGTGCCGCTACGAGGTCGGCGTGGTGCGCGTGCCGGCCTCGTTGCTCGCGGGCGGCCTGGTGCAGACGGTCAACGCCGAGGTCCGACAGGTCGCCGTGCCCATCCGCCTCACCGGCGAGGTTCGCTTCGACGAGCGGCGCGTCGGCCACGTGAGCACCCAGGTCGAGGGCGTCATCGAGAAGGTCCACGTCGTGCTCGGCGATCCGGTCGAGGCGGGCCAGGCGCTCCTCGAGCTCGAGAGCGTGGCCATCGGTGACGCCCAGGCGGCGTACTTCGAGGCGCAGGCCATGCGGGAGCTCACGCGCCGGAGCTTCGAGCGCGTCTCGGCGCTGCACCGGGAGAACATCTCGTCCGAGAAGGAGTTCCTTCAGGCGAAGCAGGACCTCGAGGCCGCCAGGATCCGCTCTACGGGCGCGCTCGGCAAGCTGACCCGGCTCGGCACCGACGGCGCGGGCGGGCTGCTGGTCCTGCGGGCCCCCATGGCCGGCACGGTGCTCGTGATGCACGCGGTGTCGGGCGAGGTGGCGCGAACCGAGGAGTCGCTGGTCACGGTGGGGGACAACTCGACCGTGTGGGTGTGGGCCGATCTGTACGAGCGCGACCTCGACGCGGTGAAGCAGGGCCAGGCGGCCGGCAAGCTCGCGGCCTCGGTCGCGGTGAAGGCGTACCCGGGCGTGGAGTTTCCGGGCGTGGTCGACCTCGTGAGCCCGGCGATGGACGAGACCTCGCGCACGGTGAAGGTGCGGGTCCAGGTCCCGAACGCCGACGGCCGTTTGCTGGCCGGGATGTTCGCCGCCGTGAAGGTCTTCCTGCCGGGCCTCGACGAGGCGCTCACCGTCCCCCGGGATGCGGTGCAGGAGGACGAGGGGCGCGCCTTCGTCTTCGTGCCCCACCACGACGATTACTTCGTCCGCCGGCCGGTCGACATGGGCCGGACCTGGGCGGGTCTCGCCGAGATCACGAAGGGGCTCGAAGCCTCGCAGACCGTGGTGGCCGAGGGCGCCTTCCTCCTCAAATCCGACGTGCTGCGCGCCAAGATGGGCGCGGGCTGCGCGGACTAAGGCCGGTAGCCGGAATGAACGCCTTCACGCTCCTCCTGAAGAACCGGGCCCTCGTTCTCCTGGTCACGGCGGTGCTCCTCGCCGTCGGGGTCCTCGCGTGGCTGCGCTTGCCCATCGACGCCTTCCCCGACGTGACCAACACCCAGGTCATGATCCTCGCGAAGGCCCCGGGCCTCGCCGCGGTCGACGTCGAGCAGCGCGTCAGCTACCCCATCGAGCAGGTCATGCGCGGCCTGCCGCGGGTCACGCAGGTGCGCTCGCTCTCGAAGGCCGGGCTGTCGCAGGTGGTCATCGTCTTCGAGGACGGCGCCGACACCTACTGGACCCGGCAGATCGTGTTCGAGCGCCTGAGCATGGCCCGCGAGCAGCTCCCCCCCGGGGTCGAGCCCGAGCTGGGGCCCATCTCCACGGGCCTCGGCGAGATCCTGCAGTACACGCTCGAGGGCGAGGGCCAGACCGCCATGGATCTACGCACCGTCCAGGACTGGATCGTCGCGCCGCTCCTGAAGCCCATCCCGGGCGTCAACGAGGTCAACAGCTTCGGCGGCGAGGTGAAGCAGTACCAGGTGCTGGTGTCGCCCGAGAAGCTCATCAAGTACGGGCTGACCGTGAACGACGTGGTCGAGGCGGTCGAGCAGGGCAACGCCAACGCCGGGGGTGGCGTGGTCGTGCGCGGCTGGGAGCAGATGGTCCTGCGTGGCGTCGGGCTCTTGAAGGACATGCCGGACCTCGAGCGCATCGTGCTGAAGGCCACGGACGGCGCGCCGGTCTACCTGCGCGACGTGGCCGAGGTCGCCATCGGCGCCGAGCCCCGGCAGGGCGCGGTGTCCCGCGACGGCAGGGGCGAGGTCGTGGCCGGCATGATCATCCTGCTGAAGGGCGAGAACTCGAAGGACGTGATCACCCGCGTCAAGGCGTCGATCGCCAGGATCGAGGGCACGCTCCCCGCGGGCGTGCGGCTCAGCGTGTTCTACGACCGGACCTCGCTCATCGAGGCGTGCATCGAGACGGTGGTCGACGCGCTGCTCGAGGGCGGCCTCTTCGTCATCCTGATCCTCTTCCTGTTCGTGGCCGAACTGCGCACCGCGCTCATCGTGGTCTTCTCGCTGCCCTTCACCTACCTGGTCAGCTTCATCGTCATGGGCGCGGCGGGGCAGGGCGCGAACCTCATGAGCCTGGGCGGCCTGGCGTTCTCGGTCGGCATGGTGGTCGACGCCTCCATCGTGATCGTCGAGAACGTCCGACGGCACCTGGCTCACCGGCCCGAGAGGGAGCACCGGCGAACCATCGTGATCGAGGCGCTGGTCGAGGTCGCGCGGCCCGTCGCGTTCTCGGTGCTCATCATCGCCCTCATCCTGGTGCCGCTGTTCACGCTGCAGGGCATCGAGGGCAAGATGTTCGCCCCGCTGGCGGCGACGTTGCTCATCGCCCTCCTGGTCTCGCTCGGCGTGGCGCTCACCATCGTGCCGGTGCTCTCGGAGCTGTTCCTGAAGCAGGCCCCCGAGAGGGAGTTCGGCGTCATCCGCCGCCTCCACGCCGGCTACGTGCGCGCGCTCGATGGGGCGGTGCGGCGGCCTGCGATCACGCTCTCCATCTCGGGGGCCGTGCTCGTCGGGTCGCTGGCCCTCCTGCCCCTCGTGGGCACCGAGTTCATGCCCCCGCTCGACGAGGGCTCCATCGCGGTCAACGTGGTGCGGCTCCCGAACGCCTCGCTCGAAGGCTCGGTCAAGGTCGCGGGCTTCCTAGAGCAGCGCCTGCTCGCCTTCCCCGAGGTCGACACGGTGGTCAGCAAGACCGGCCGCGCCGAGATCTCCGAAGACCCCATGGGCCCCGAGCAGACCGACGTGTTCATCATGCTGAAGCCGCGCAAGGCGTGGAGCACGGGCAGGACCAAGACCGAGCTGGTCGAGGCCATCCAGGCCGACCTGGCGCAGATCCCCGGTCTCCGGTACTCGTTCTCGCAGCCCATCGCGCTGCGGGTGAACGAGCTCATCTCGGGGGTGAAGAGCGACCTGGCGGTCAAGGTCTTCGGCCCCGACCTCGAGGTCCTGAAGACGTTCGCCGACCAGGCCGCCGCGCTCCTCAGCGGGGTCGAGGGCGCGCGCGACGTGAAGGTCGAGCAGGTGTCGGGCCTGACGCAGCTCGACGTGGTCATCGACCGCGAGGCGTTGGCCCGCCACGGCCTTCGGATCGGCGACGTCAACGCCACCATCGAGACCGCGGTCGCCGGCAAGAGGGCCACCACGCTGATCGAGGAGCAGCGCCGCTTCGCCGTGGTCGTGCGCTTCCCCGAATCGATGCGGAGCGACCTGCCGGAGCTCGAGCGATTGCTCGTGCCCGCCCCCGGCGGGGAGCGGGTGCCCCTGGCGGAGCTCGCGAGCTTCGACGTGGTCGAGGCGCCCGCGCAGGTGAGCCGCGAGAACGGGATGCGGCGGGTGGTGGCCGAGGCCAACGTCCGCGGCCGGGATCTGGGCGGGTTCGTGGCCGAGGTGCAGGCGAAGCTCGCGCCGATGGTGAAAGAGCTGCCCTCGGGCTACACCGTCGAGTACGGCGGCCAGTTCGAGAACCAGCAGCGCGCCATGGCCCAGTTGGCCATCGTGGTGCCCATCGCCTTCTTGCTGATCCTGGTGCTGCTCTTCCTGGCGCTGGGGTCGATCTGGAGCTCCCTGCTGGTCCTCTTGAACCTGCCCTTCGCGTTGGTCGGGGGCGTGATCGCGGTGGTCGCCTTCGGCCTGCCCGTGTCGGTCTCGGCCGCCGTGGCCTTCATCGTGCTGCTCGGCATCGCGGTGCAGAACGGCGTGGTGCTGGTGGCCTTCTTCCGGCAACTCCGCGAGCAGGGCGAGTCGGTGGCCGACACGGTGCGGAAGGGCTGCGACCTGCGCTTCCGACCGCTGCTCATGACCGCGCTGGTCAGCTTCATCGGCCACCTGCCCATGCTCTACGCCACGGGCTCGGGCGCCGACCTCCAGAAGCCGCTCGCGGTGGTGGTGATGGGCGGGCTCGTCACCTCGACCCTGCTCACGCTGTTCGTGCTGCCGACGCTGTACGTGGGGTTCGCGACGCGCTTCGCTCGCCCGCCGTCGATTCCCTGACGCCTCCCGTCCGATTTCGCGCTCCGCGCCGTTGATCTTTGCCTCTGCCTTCCTTACGTTGTCCCGGTTGCTTTGCGCTCCCCAGGAGGTCCGATGTCGTTCGCCATCCCGCTCTTCGTCTCGTTGTTGCTGGCCCAGCCGGTCGTGGCGCCCTCGGCCGATCGGTTGAACTCCACGCTCGGCGCCCAGGCGCGTGTCACGCGCGACGCCGCGGGCGGCCACGTGCGCCAACTGGCGTCCGTGCAGATCCCGCTGGCCGACGTCACGCTGGGCGGCGTGATCGCGGGCTTCTTCGCGCCGCTGCGCGCCGACCTGGGCGTCGACCCGGCCGAGCTGGTCGAGGTGAAGCGCGAGTCGTGGGCCGACGGGACGTCGGTGACGCTGCAGCGCGTGATCGACGGGCGCGAGGTGATCGACGGCGTGTTCCGGGTCACGCTGGGGCGCGACGGAGCGGTGCGATCCTACGCGGCGGGCGACGTGGCGCCGGTGACGCGGCCGACCACGCCCCTGATCGACGTGGCCGAGGCCGTGGTCGCGGCCCAGAAGGTGCTCCCGGGGCTCGCCGAACCCGGCGCGTCGGACCTGGCGTACCTGGGCGGCAAGCTGGCCTGGCGGCTGCGTTTCGCGCCCGCTCCGGCCCGCCAGGGGGGCGCGCTGTCGCTGACGTATGCCCCCGTCGTGTTCGTCGACGCCGCCAACGGTGAGGTCCTCGCCCTGCGCAACGGCCTGGTCCGGTGAGGAGCCCACGATGACGCATCCCATGACGCAGCTCGGACGCCTGCTCTTGCTCCTGCTCGCCCTGCTCGGGCTCGTCGCCGCGTGCGACGGCTCCTCGGGCGAGGGCGCGGCCGACGCCACCGCCACCGGCGACGTGTCCGACGCCGCCTTGGCCGAGTCGGATGACGCAGCCCCTGACGCGGCCGTCGACCAGGGCGGGCCCGACGCGGCCCCCGAGGCCGACGACGACGTGCTCGAGCCCGACCCCACGCCCGACGTCAGCCCCGACGGGGCGCCCGACTCCTCGCCGGACGCGGATCCCGACGTGGCGCCCCCCGACGGTCGCGCCGCCAACGTGTTCCCCGTCGACCCCGTCACCTCCGACTGGGTCACGTCGGTGGTCTACGCCCCGCACCTCACCGACCCGGCCGGGCGGCTGACCGGCGCCTACGCCAACGTGTACAACTGCCTGCCCAAGTCGAGCGGCAGCGGCGGCTACGGCGCCGATTTCTGCACGCCCGAGCAGACGGTGCTGCCCGGCGCCGACGACACCTACCTGCACATCGAGGCCCCGGACTCCGACAAGGCGTTCGACGACGCCTTCGCCGAGGTGCAGATGTACGTGCACATCAACGAGATCCACGACTACTTCGCCGGCACGCACGGGTTCACCGGGCTCGACACCCCGCTCATCGGCATCGTGAACCTGTCGATGAAGCAGTACGGCCAGTGGGCGCCCTTCGACAACGCGGCCTTCATGCCCCAGGCCACCATGCAAGCCTACGGCCTCGACCTGGGGCTCGACGGCGACGCCATCGTCTTCGGCCAGGGCACCTTCGTCGACTTCTCGTACGACGCCACCGTCATCTACCACGAGTACACCCACGCGGTGGTCGGCGAGCAGCGCCTCTACGGCTTCACCGCCGACGTGTACGGGCTGAACCCCGAGCCCATGGCCATCAACGAGGCCACGGCCGACTACTTCGCGGCCTCGCGCGTGGGCAACCCCCGCATCGGCGCCTATGCCCTCGACATGCCCTTCATGGGCGACCTCTCGCGCGACCTCTCCGAGCTGCACACCTGCCCCGAGGGCCTGATCGGCGAGTCGCACCACGACGGGCGCATGTGGTCCAGCGGGCTCTGGGCCATCCGCGTCGCGCTGGGGCCCGAGGTGGCCGACCGGCTGATCTTCGGGGCGCTCATGGAGTTCGGGCTGGAGACCACCTTCCACGAGGCCGCCGACCTGCTGCTGGTCAAGGCCGAGGCCGAGGGGCCCGCCGCCAAGGCCGCCGTGCTGACGGCGCTCTCCGACCGCAACCTGGCGGCTTGCCAGCGCGTGAAGCCCTTCGTGAACCTCTCGTCGGTGCCCTACGACCAGCCGCTCGGGGTGAAGGGCACCATGACCTCCATGGTCAACGAGTTCCAGACGTCGAAGCTCGTGCCCATGGCGTTCCAGTACGTGGCCGCGGTGCCCGAGGGCACGGCCGCCATCCAGCTCGACTTCAAGGCCCGCGTCTCCGACGAGATGAGCCAGTACTGGCAGGGGCCGATCGAGCCCAAGGTGGCCTTCCGCCAGGGGCAGGCCGTGGCCTACGCCTACGCGGGCGGCAAGATGCAGATGGCGGCCGACGCGCTGCTCGTGCCCGACGCCGAGGGCGGCAACAAGTGGCGCGTCACGCTGGCGGGCAGCTGCGTCAAGGCCGGCGAGCTCTACCTGCAGTTCTTGAACGAGACCATGGTCGACTTCCAGATTGATGCGATGTCGCTCACCTGGCTGCCCGACGCCGCGGGCTTCACGCCGAATTTCGACGGCTGCGAGTAGGCCCCTCCGCTGCCCGCGTCCGTTCACACCTCGTCGGGAAGAATCACCGTGAACGTGGAGCCCTCACCCGGCGCCGAGGCCAGCTCGATGCGACCCCCGTGCCGCTCGACGATGCGCTTGCAGATGGCCAACCCGATGCCGCTGCCGGGGTAGGCGCCCACCGCGTGCAGGCGCTTGAACACGCCGAACACCTGCGGCTGGTCGTCGGCCGCGATGCCGATGCCGTTGTCGCTGACCGAGACGGCCCAGGCGTCGTCGCGGCGCTCGGCCGACACCCGCACCCGCGGCGGCGCGTCGGCGTGGAACTTGATGGCGTTGCCGATCAGGTTGCGCAGCACCTGGGCCATCTGCACGGCGTCGCCCTGGATCACCGGCAGCTCGCCGCGTTCGATGGTGGCGCCCTGGTCGCGCAGGGCCTCGGCCAGATCCTTCAAGACCTCGTCGAGCAGCGCCTCGAGCGGGACCGGCTCGCGCTTCAGGGTCTGGGTGCCCGCCCGCGAGAAGGCCAGCAGCCCGTCGATCATGGTCTGCAGGCGCTTGGCGCCGCCCACCGCGAAGTCGATGAAGTCGTTGGCGTCAGCGTCGAGCCGGTCCTTGTAGCGTCGCTCGAGCAGCTGCAGGTAGCTCGCGATGGTGCGCAGCGGCTCCTGCAGGTCGTGCGACGCGATGTAGGCGAACTGCTGCAGCTCGGTGTTCGAGCGCTCGAGCTCGGCGTTCAGGCGCTTCAGTTCTTGCTCCGACTCGCGTTTTTCGGTGATGTCCTCCGAGATGCCGAGCAGGTACACCGACCTGCCGTCGGCGTCGACCATGGGCACCTTGCGCGTGTGCAGGTAGCGCCGGCCGTGCGCCGTCTGGATGACCTCTTCGGGGATGTCGAGCAGCAGTTGGCTGTCGAGCACGCCGCGGTCCTTCGACGTGAACCAATCGGCCTCCTCCCTGGGGAAGAAGTCGTAGTCGTTCTTGCCGATGAGCGCCTCGCGCGGCCACCCCAGCAGCTCTTCGCCCGCGCGGTTGAAGCGCACGAAGCGCAGCTCGTCGGCGTCCTTGACGAAGATCATGTTGGGGATGTTCTCGACCAGCGTCTCGAGGAAGACGACCAGATCTTCGGCGCGTTCGCCCTTGAAGCGCGACATGGGCACCCCGCTGTGGGTCTTCGGTAGATGGATCGTTTTTACGCTGTTTCGATCGGGCGGGCAAGGGGCGTCCCGGAGCCAGCTAGCTGGAGTTCGCCCGGGTTCCGAGGCGCACCGTGCGCAGCACCGCGAAGGGCGAGT
>CAZBRS010000109.1:0-9148 GCA_964494475.1 uncultured Myxococcales bacterium
GCTGCCGTCGTTGCAGTCGAAGGTGGCGTTGGCCGGGCCCGACGAGCCGCCGCCCGTGGTCGACGCGGTGGCGGAGCTGGTGCAGGTCGCGGGCAGCGTCACGGTCGTCGTCGCGGCCGTGCCGAAGCCGTCGTTGTCGGCGTCGACCCAGCACGACAGGTTGCCGTCGCAGTTCTCGTCGACGTCGTTCGAGGTGGTCTCGGTCGCGTTCGGGCGGATGGCGCCGTCGGCGTCGTTGCAGTCGCCGTTGCCGTTGGGGCACACCGCGGGCTGGGTGGCGGCCACGGTCATGCTCGCGTCGCACCAGCCGTCGACGTCGTCGTCGCAGCCCTCGTCGACCGTGGTGGGGCCGGCGTTGCAGTTGTCGTCGAGGTCGTTGCAGATCTCGGTCTCGCCGGGGTTCACGTCGGCGTCGGCGTCGTCGCAGTCTTCGGTCTGGCCCGCGCAGGCGTCGGCGCAGGCGAAGGCCGCGGTGTCGAAGCAGGCGCCGTCGCCGTCGAGGTCGCAGTCGCAGGCGTCGCCGAACGCGTCGGCGTCACCGTTCGTCTGCAGGGGGTTGCTCTTGGCGGGGCAGTTGTCCAGGTCCCACTTGACCACCGTGTCCGGATCGCACTCGGTCTGCGTGCAGAAGTCGTCGTAGACCGTGCACTTCGAGTCGCCGTCGGGGTCGCAGTCGAAGGGCAGCATCACGGGGCCGGACGGGTCGAGGATGATGCCGTTGGCGACGCCGTCGGCGTCGCCCCACTCGCCGTCCTTCAGGGAGATCTGGTACGACGTGCTGCCGACCGTGAAGAGTACGTGGTTATCGAGGGTGACGTCCTGCCATCCGAGCAGCGGCAGGTACTTGAAGAGCTTCATGCCCGCCGTGAAGGGCCCGGGCAGCTCGACGAGCACGAGGGCCGTGTCGCCGGGATTCGGGACGGCGAGGGCGATCGCCGCGAAGCCGTAGGGAGCCGCGGCCGAAGCCGGCAGGCCGCTCGGCAGTTGGTCGGCGTCGTACACGTAGGCGTCGAGGAGCGTGGCGCCGGGTGCGAGGACGGTCCAGGTGCCCTCGGAGGACGGCACCGACACCGTGCTGGCCGTACCTGCCGCGACGAACTGCACCGGGGCGGTGAGCTCGTGCCAGCCGCCGGCCCCGTTGGCCCAGCGGGCCGTGAACACGACCGTCTCGGCCGCGGTGTCGGCGACGTACACGATGGCCTCGCCGTTCGCGTCGGTCACCGCCTTGCCCGGCGTGGCCGCCGGGTAGATTACGTACGCCGTGCCGCTGGCCTCGGTGACGAAGACCTCGTAGCCGGGCTGGACGGCCCCGGAGGGGTCGACGAGGCGCACGACCACGACCCCCTGGCTGCCCGAGCCGTCGGGGTTGATCGACACCGTTGCGGGCGCGTGCAGCTCGGAGTTCGCGGCCAGGGGGCCCGGGGTCAGGTCGCAGGCATCGCCTGCGCCGTCGGTGTCGGTGTCGCCCTGGGTCGGGTTGACGGCGTTGGGGCAGTTGTCGGGGCCCTGAACCGTGGCGTACGTGTCACAACCGGACCACCAGCTGTCGCCCTCGGGGTCGGAGCAGGCGGCGCAGGCCGCCGCCGTCCAGGCGTTGCGATCGTCGTCGCAGGCGTCGTTGGCGGCGCCCGCGGCGCACTCGGTCTTGCCGTCGCCGTCGTTGTCGACCTCGTTGGCCGGCAACGAGCCGTTGCAGTCGTCGTCGAGGGCGTTGCAGGCCTCGACCTGCGTGCCGGGCTCGATGTCGGGGGTGCAGACGATCTTGCCGCCTTCGCAGTTCTTGGTGCCGTCCGAGCATACGCCCGGCTCGCCGCTGGCGCACGCTGCGCCGCCGCCCGGGTTGAGCTCGTCGACGCCGTCGACGCAGTTGTCGTCGACGCCGTTGCACAGCTCGGTGGCGCCGGGGTACACGTCGATGTCGTCGTCGTCGCAGTCGGTCACGTCGTAGGTGCCGCCGGTGCGGCAGCCGGTCTCGACGCAGAGGTCGGACTTTTCGGTGCACCACGCGTCGCCGTCGAAGTTGCACGTGCGGCAGTCGACGTAGGTCAGGAAGGCGTGATCGGAGCCGGCGACCGGCGTCCACGTCCCCGAGTTGTCCCAGAAGCGCCCGCCGTCGGCGTACAGGTCGGAGGCCGAGTAGGTGCTCCAGCTGTAGTCGAGGCCCGAGGTCGCCGCGCTGCCCAGCACGATCGCGTAGACCGTGCCGACGGTGACGTCGAGGGAGAAGCCGGGGACCTGGATCCAGCCGGCCGCTGCGCCGGGCACGCTGGCCGGGGTCACGACGACGGGCCCCGCGACCACGGTGCTGGTGGGCACGCCGCCGACGGTGGAGTGGAGGGCCACGACCAGCGGCTCGACCGCGTCGCCGTTCCTAATGACGTTCACGTTGACCTGCGACAGGTGCCCCGTATAGCCCGCCTTGAACGTCTGGGCCAGCGGGTGCCCGACGCCCACGTAGTCGCCGCCGTCGGCCGACGCCTGGCCCTCGTCCTGGACGGGGCAGGAGAAGACCGTGGCGCTCGCGGTCGCAGGGGTCAGGAACAGCGCGGCCAGGACGGCGAGGGTCATGTTCGGGCGCATACGGCCTCCGTAGCAGCGGATGAGACGAGTTGCGAGGAATCTAGCACCTCGGCGCGCCCCCGATCAATGCCGAAGTGCGGCGCGACGGGTCCCCCGGCCGGTGCTCGCTTGCCGGAATCGACGCGACACCGTATCCTGCGGACGCTTTCCAGGGGGCGAGCGCGTGAAGAAGAGCCTGGGCCAGAATTTCCTGGTCGATCCGAACGTGATCCGCAAGATCGTGCGTTCCGGCGAGCTCGAGCCCGGCGACCTGGTGCTGGAGGTCGGCGGCGGCGGCGGAGCGCTGACGGCGCCGCTCCTCGAGACGGGCGCGCGGGTCATCGTGCTCGAGACCGACCGCGAGTGGGTCGAGGTGCTGGGCGCCACGCTGGGGCACGAGCCCCGGCTGACCGTCGTGCACGCCGACGCCACCAAGGTCGACTTCGCCGACGTGCTGCCGGCAGGGGAGCGCCTGGTGGTGTTCGGCAACCTGCCGTACAACCGGGCCGTCGACATCCTCATGCGCCTGGTGCTCGAGTGCCGGGCCGTGCGCCGCATGGTGCTCATGTTCCAGAAGGAGGTGGCCGACCGCATGACGGCGCCGTCGGGGTCGCGTACCTACGGAGGCCTGCCCGTCAAGCTGTGGCCGGTGGCGACGGTCGAGCGCCTGTTCGACGTGTCGTCAGGGTGCTTCCGACCGCGGCCCAAGGTGACCTCGACCATCGTGCGGGTAACGCCGCGCGAGGTGCCCCTGCTGGCGGGCGACGATCTGAAGCGGTACTTCCGGCTGGTGCAGGCGGCCTTCACCCACCGCCGCAAGACCCTGACCAACAGCCTCGAGCGGGCCTGGCCCGAGATGGAAGAGCCCGCGCGGGCCGAACTGGAGGCTCGCGGGTTGCTCGCGAACCTGCGACCCGAGCAGTTGGACCCCGAGTTCTACCGCGCGGTCCTCGAGCGCGCGAACCGCGAGGGCGCCGCTGACGAGGGGACGACGCCATGACGACGGTCGCGGTGGTGGGTGCCGGCCTGGCGGGGTGCGAGGCCGCGGCCTTGCTGGCAGGCCGGGGCGTGCGCGTGCGGCTGTACGAGCAGAAGCCGGACGCCCGCAGCCCGGCCCACGTGGCCGACACCTTCGCCGAGCTGGTGTGCTCGAACACCTTCCGCTCCGACGAGCTCGACACGGGCCCCGGCATCCTGAAGGCCGAGCTGCGCCGCGCGGGCTCGCTGGTGGTGGTCGCCGCCGACGCCACGCGCGTGCCGGGGGGCTCGGCGCTGGCGGTCGATCGAGTGCGCTTCTCCGAGCTGATCACGGGGCAGGTGACCGTCCTGCCGGGCGTCGAGATCGTCCATCGGCAGATCGCAGCGCTGGCCGAACTGGACGAGGAACACGTGATCCTGGCCACCGGGCCGCTCACGGCCGACGCGCTGGCCGCCGACCTGGGCGCGCGGGTGGGGCAGGGGCACCTGGCCTTCTACGACGCCATCGCGCCCATCGTCGACGGCGACAGCCTCGATCTCGGCCGCGTGTTCTTCGCCTCCCGCTACGGCAAGGGCGAACCCGACGCCTACGCCAACTGTCCGATGAACGAAGCCGAGTACCACGCCTTCGTGGCCGCGCTGACCGAGGCCGACCAGCTCACGCCCCGCGCCTTCGAGGACGAGCGCTACTTCGACGGCTGCCAGCCGGTCGAGCAGATCGCCAAGGGCGGCGTCGAATCGCTGGCCCACGGTCCCATGCGGCCGGTCGGTCTCACGCCCCCCGACGGCTCGCGGCCCTACGCGGTGGTGCAGCTCCGGCGCGAAGACGCCGCGGGGCGCGCCTTCAACCTGGTGGGCTTCCAGACGCGCCTGCGGCACCCCGACCAGGTGCGCCTCTTCCGCACCATCCCCGGGCTCGAGAACGTGCGCTTCCTGCGCCTCGGCTCCATTCACCGCAACACCTTCGTCGACCACCCGGCGGTCGCCGACGCCGATCTGCGCCTGAAGGCCGAGCCCCGCGTGCGCCTGGCGGGCCAGATCACGGGAGTAGAGGGCTACATCGAGTCGACGGCGTCCGGGTACCTCGCGGCCGCGGCGCTGCTCGCCGAACTGCAGGGCCGGCCTTTCGTTCCGCCGCCCGGCACCACGGCCCTGGGCGGCCTGTACCGCCACGTGACCACCCCCACGAAGCGCTTCCAGCCGACGAACGCGCACCTCGGCCTGCTCGACGCCATCCCCTGGAGGCGCGGCGTGAAGAAGCCCCAGCGCCGGTTGGAGTATGGCGACCGGGCCCTCGTCGCGTTCGAAGAGTGGATTACGACGCAAGGATGAGCGGGCGGGAGGCCCCATCCTTGCGTTCCGAACGTGGACCCGTCGTATTCGGTCGCGGAAGTCGCGGCATGGCTGGTTTCCGTTCGAGTGCAGTCCGAGCATGGGCGTGGGCGAGGCGGCGTGCATCACCGGCGTGACGCGTGAGAAGACTACCGGACCTCGTCGGCGACCACCCCCCGCACTACCACGTGCAATATAGCGAGCATCGGGCCACGATGGACATCCAGACGTTGAACGTCATGGTCGGGGGACTGCCCGCGCGCGCGCGGTCTGGTTGAGGAATGGGCCGAGATGCATCGCGTAGAACTGCTGGCCATAGGCGGAAGCGCCGGGCGCCAACCGAAGCCAAACCGGCGCCCAGCTCGAGCAGGAAGCGCGTGATGTGGCGCTCGAGGGCATTCTCGATGGCGCGCTCGTGGGCGTTGTTGCCGCTGGATCTGGACGATGTCGTGAGTCGGGACGCTACGGATGGGCGGCGGCCTGGACGTCTTCCTCGGGTTCCCGGCGCGCCACCGGCTCGTCGAAGCGGCTCAGCATGTGGACCTTCAGCGTGTCCAGGATGCGGCTGGCCCGATCGACGGTGATGCCGTGGTACTCGTTGCGCTCGTCCCGCGAGACCTGCGACTCGTGCACGCCCAGCACCTCGGCGAGTTGGCGCTGCGTGAGCCCGGTCGCGATGCGGAGCGCCACCAGGGTTTGGCCCAGGCCGTGGAGGTTGGTCAGTTCACCGAGCTCGCCACGGCGCAAGCGTTCGTAGCTCGCGACCTCCTCGGCCAGTTGCTCGTGGAAGGACCGCATCGGATCGAGCGCGCGTTGCACCTCGTCGGCCGCGAGCTTCATCTCCTCGAGCCGCGCCTTGTACTGCGCCATGCGCTCGCGCTCCTCGTCGAGCCTGCGGACGGCTTCCCGGTATTCCGTCTCGTTGCGAATCATGGCTGGCCTCCCTTCATGAGCTTCACGATGCCCCGCGGCTGCCCGTCACGGCGCGACAGGCGAAAGGCCGATGGAAACTCCAACTCGTTCCCGAATCGATCGCGGATGCCGCACGGCTGGCCAAAGTGCGGGTACAACTCCACGCGGTACTGGTGCCACATCGGCAACTGCCGCTTCGGGTAGCCCCGGAACGGCCGCCGCGACGCCGGGTCCCAGGTCCAGACCTTGAACGGATCGAGCAGGTTCAGCTTCTGCGCCAGGCGCCCGCTCGCCAACTCCATCAAGTCGCACAGGAAATACCCGTCGATGTCGTTCGGATGATCCTTGTCCTCGACGAACGAGCCGTCGACGAACACGTCGTCAACGCCAGCCTGCCAGAGCTGCGAAACGAGCACCTCGAGGTTGTCGACCAGGTGCGCGCGCCAGGGTCGATCCCAGTCGGGTAAGCTGGGCCGGGCCCGACCACGAACGCCGACGCTCGCAGGTCCGCGAACGTCATCCCGTAGTCTCCGGGCGGTAGCAGCCCGTCCGCCGTGAACGCTGATAGCGGCATCGCCTCTCCTTGCCAACGAGGGCCGTTGCTATCGACAAAATAGTCTTGCTTTACTGACGTGTCAAGTCGGGCAGCGGGCGGCAGCTATGCGACGACGGCACGATCTTATCCTGCTCAAGGCCGGGTTCATCGAGATCTCGAAGGGCGACTACGAGCACGTGGCGAAGCTGACGAAGCGCTAACCAACTCCCCAAGCGCCTCCGCGCCCCATCTCCCCCGAAAACAGGACCAGAGACTCCATTTCGAAACCCACACCGCTGGAGGACTCGTGTCTGTCGTCGAACTTCCTTAGCTCACGACGCATTCGATTCGCGAATAAGATCAATCTGTACTACTTCGCAGACGTTGCCCTTGCCGACGCCATCGGCCTGGGAGACGAGCCATCGATCGGGGGGTCACGTTCGCCGCGTGCGCCCGGCCGCCCTGACCGTTCGTTGGCCAGAATGTTCTATCCATTCTCGCGAGGTTGGGGCATGCTCGACCTGCCGAAAGCAGTAGCTGCCGGGGCGGTCGGGACAGGGTGCGCCCTGCCGCTTCGGATGGCGCCAGGAGACAGCGTGGCGTCGACACGCGGCAAAAAGCTGGGTTCGCAGGCCCCCGGGCCTCGGGCCCCGAACGGCCGGGGGGCGCCGTCGGAAACAACGGTCGCCCCGGCGAGGTGCCCCATCGTGGGCCTCGGCGCCTCGGCCGGCGGGCTCGAGGCGCTAGAGCAGTTCCTGTCGCACGTGCCAGCGAATAGCGGCCTGGCCTTCGTGGTCGTGCAGCACCTGGACCCGACCCACACGGGTATGCTGGCCGAGTTGCTGCAACGCGCGACGCCCATGAAGGTGCGCCAGATCAAGGACCGCACGAAGGTGCAGCCCGACTGCGTGTACGTCATCCCGCCCAACCGCGACCTGTCGATCCTGAACGGCGCGCTGCACCTGCAGGAGCCCGCCCTGCCGCGCGGGCTGCGGTTGCCCATAGACCATTTTCTCTGCTCCCTGGCCGACGATCAGCGTGAACGCGCCGTCGGGGTGATCCTGTCGGGCATGGGCTCCGACGGCACGCGGGGCCTGCGGGCCCTCCGGGAGGCGGCCGGCCTGACGCTGGCGCAGGACCCGGCGTCGGCGAAGTTCGACAGCATGCCGAAGAGCGCCATCGCCGCGGGGCTCGTCGATATCGTGGCGCCGGCCGAGGAGTTGCCGGCCCGGATCGTCGCGACCCTGGTGCTCGCACCGCGAACGGTGGCCGGCGTCACCCAGCCCATTGACGATCGGACCCAGGGTGCGATCGAGAAGGTCATCATCCTGCTGCGGGCGCGCACGCGAAACGACTTCTCGTTGTACAAGACGAGCACGCTGCACCGGCGCATCGAGCGGCGCATGGGCATCCACCAGATCGCCCGCATCGACCGGTACGTCCGCTTCCTGCAGGAGAACCCCCACGAGGTCGACCTGCTGTTCAAGGAGCTGTTGATCGGCGTGACCAGCTTCTTCCGCGACCCGGGCGCGTGGCAGGGGTTGGCCGAGAAGGTGCTGCCGACGTTGCTGGCCGGCTCGCGTGACGGCGAGGGGTTCCGGCCGTTCCGGGCGTGGGTCGCGGGTTGCTCGACCGGCGAGGAGGCCTATTCGCTGGCCATGCTGGTCCACGAGGCCCTTGCACGGGGCGACGCGGGCGGCACCCTGCCGCTGCAGATCTTCGCCACCGACCTCGACCGCGAGGCCATCGACGTCGCGCGGGCGGGCGTCTATACGGACAGCATCGCGACCCAGGTCTCGCCCGAGCGGCTGCAGCGCTTCTTCGTCCACGAAGGGCACGGATACCGCGTGACCAGGGCCTTGCGCGAGACGGTCGTCTTCGCGCCGCAGAACGTGATCCAGGATCCCCCCTTCACGCGGCTCGACCTCGTGAGCTGCCGCAACCTGCTCATCTACCTGACGCCGGAGCTGCAGAAGAAGCTGCTGCCGCTCTTCCACTACAGCCTGCGGCCCGGAGGCGCGCTGCTGCTGGGGAGCGCCGAGTCCATCGGTGGCTTCACCGACCTGTTCGAGCCCCTCGACGGCAAGCTGAGGCTCTATCGCCGCAAGGGCGCCCTGCGGGCGGCTTCGGTAGAGTTCCCCGCCGTGATCGTTTCGGCCGCGCCCACCTCCCGGGAGAACCGCGTCATGGCCACGTCGCCCGAGAACCTCGAATCGCTCGCCGAGCAGCTGATCCTGCGCCACCATTCGCCCGCGGCCGTGCTGGTGACCGACCAGGGCGACGTGGTGTACCTGAGCGCCCGCACGGGAAAGTACCTCGAGCCGCCCGTGGGCAAGGCCAACCTGAACCTCTTCGCCATGGCCCGCGAGGGGCTGCGCGAAGAGCTGTCGGCCGCGTTTCGGAAGGCTCTGCACCAGGCGACGGAGGTCCGCGTACGGAACCTGGTGGTGGGCACCAACGGGCAGACGCAAGTGGTCGACCTGACCGTGCGACCTCTCGTCGCGCCCGAGGCGCTGCGTGGCATGGTCCTGATCGTCTTCTCCGACGTCGAGACGCCGATGCAGCCCCCAAGGCCGGGTCGCGGCAGACAGATCCCGGCCGACGTCGCCCGGCTTGCAGACCTCGAAAGCGGAATGCAGATTCTGCGGGAAGACCTGCGCCTGGCGCAGGAAGAGAGCCAGTCCGCAAACGAAGAGATGAAATCGGCCAACGAGGAGCTGCAATCGACCAACGAAGAGTTGCAGTCGACCAACGAAGAGCTGACGACCTCGAAGGAGGAGCTGCAGTCGATGAACGAGGAGCTGCAGACCATGAACGCCGAGCTGCAGTCGA
>CAZBRS010000110.1:0-9134 GCA_964494475.1 uncultured Myxococcales bacterium
AGCCGCGCTTCTGCAGCTCGTGGTAGATGAACGGCTTGAAGAGCTCGAGCGCCATGATCTTGGGCAGGCCGCACTGGTGCAGCTTGAGGTTCGGGCCCACCACGATGACCGAGCGGCCCGAGTAGTCGACGCGCTTGCCGAGCAGGTTCTGCCGGAAGCGGCCCTGCTTGCCCTTCAGCATGTCGCTGAGGGACTTCAGGGGGCGCTTGTTCGGTCCCGTCACCACGTTGCCGCGGCGGCCGTTGTCGAACAGGGCGTCGACGGCCTCCTGCAGCATGCGCTTCTCGTTGCGGATGATGATCTCGGGCGCGTTCAGCTCGAGCAGCCGCTTGAGGCGGCCGTTGCGGTTGATCACGCGGCGGTAGAGATCGTTCAGGTCCGACGTCGCGAAGCGTCCGCCTTCGAGGGGCACGAGGGGGCGGAGATCGGGCGGCAGCACGGGCACGACCTTCAGGACCATCCACTCGGGCCGGTTGCCCGACTGGCGGAAGGCGTCGACGACCTTCAGGCGCTTGGCGATGCGCTTCGACGCCGCCTTGCCCTCGTTGTCCTTCATCTCCTGGCGCAGTTCGGCCGAGAGGGTCTCGACATCGACCTCGGCCAGCAGCTTGCGCACGGCTTCGGCGCTCATGTCGGCCTCGAAGGCGTCCTCGCCGAACTCCTCGAGCTTGGCCTCGTACTCGTCTTCGCTGATGACCTGGCCCTTCAAGAGGCCCGTGTTGCCGGGGTTCACCACCACGTAGTTCACGCAGTAGAGCACGCTCTCGAGCTCTTTCATGCCCATGTCGAGGAACGTGGCGATGCGGCTCGGCAGGCTCTTCAGGAACCAGATGTGGGCGACGGGCGTGGCCAGCGTGATGTGGCCCATGCGCTCGCGGCGCACCTTCGACGAGATGACCTCGACGCCGCACTTCTCGCACGTGATGCCACGGTGCTTCATGCGCTTGTACTTGCCGCACAGGCACTCGAAGTCCTTCACCGGCCCGAAGATGCGGGCACAGAAGAGCCCGTCCTTCTCGGGTTTGAAGGTGCGGTAGTTGATGGTCTCGGGCTTGGTGACTTCACCATGCGACCACTCGAGCATGCGCTCCGGCGACGCGAGCCCGATCTTGATCGAGTGGATCGAGCGCGGGTCCTTGGGCCGATCGTAGGTCTGGTAGTACTCTCTCACGGGGTTACCCCTCTTGCTCGTGGTCTCCGCGCGTGACCTAAACCGCGTCACCCTGGCGATCGACGAGCTCTACGTCGAGGCCTAGCGCCATCATCTCCTTGACGAGCACGTTGAACGACTCGGGCAGGCCCGACTCGAGCGTGTTCTCGCCCTTGACGATGGCTTCGTACATGCGGTTGCGGCCCAGCACGTCGTCGGACTTCACCGTCAGGAACTCCTGCAGCGAGTACGCGGCGCCGTAGGCCTCCATGGCCCACACTTCCATCTCGCCGAGGCGCTGGCCGCCGAACTGCGCCTTGCCACCCAGCGGCTGCTGGGTGATGAGCGAGTACGGGCCGATGGAGCGGGCGTGGATCTTCTCTTCGACCAGGTGGTGGAGCTTCAGCATGTACATGATGCCCACCGTGACCGGGTGGTCGAAGGGCTCGCCCGTTCGGCCGTCCCGCAGCACGGTCTGCCACGACGTGCCCTCGGTGTCGTGATCGAAGAGGGCCTGGATGTCCTCCTCGCGGGCCCCGTCGAACACGGGCGTCGACACGCGCAGGCCGTCCTTCAGCTCGTCGTAGACCACGCGCAGATCGTCTTCGTCGAGCGAGTCGATGAAGGTGTCGAGCCCCTTGGTCTTGAACGCCGACTTCAGGCCCTTGCGCAGCGCGTCGAGGCGCACGTTCGGGTCGTCGATGAGCTTGGCCACGGCCATGCCGGCAGCGCGGCAGGCCCAGCCCAGGTGCGTCTCGAGGATCTGGCCCACGTTCATGCGGGAGGGCACGCCCAGCGGGTTCAGCACCAGGTCGACGGACGTGCCGTCGGGCAGCATGGGCATGTCCTCGACCGGCAGCACGCGCGACACGACGCCCTTGTTGCCGTGCCGGCCGGCCATCTTGTCGCCGACCGACAGCTTGCGGCGGATCGCCACGTAGACCTTCACGATCTTGATGACGCCGGGCGGCAACTCGTCGCCGCGCTGCAGCTTCTCGATGCGCTCGTCGAAGACCGCGTTGATCGCGGCCTCCTGCTCCTCGAGGCTGGAGAGCAGATCGTGCACGGTGGTCTCGATCTTGCCGCCCTTCTCGAGCGTGACCTCGCTGAAGTACTTGCGCGGGATCTGCTCGAGCATCTTCTCGGACAGCATGGACCCGGCGTGGATGACCGTGTTGCCCTTGTCGTCGAGCAGCTTGGAGGCCACCTTCTTGCCGAGCAGCATGCGGTTGATGCGCTTGTAGATGTTGTCTTCGACGATGCGGATCTCGTCGGCGCGGTTCTTGTTCAGCCGCTTGATCTCGTGGTCTTCGAGGGCCTGGGTGCGTTCGTCCTTCTCGACGCCCTTGCGCGAGAAGATCTTCACGTCGATGACCGTGCCCTCGATGCCCGTGGGCACGCGCTTCGACGTGTCCTTCACGTCGCCGGCCTTCTCGCCGAAGATGGCGCGCAGCAACTTCTCTTCCGGGGACAGCTGGGTCTCGCCCTTGGGCGTGACCTTGCCCGCCAGGATGTCGCCGGGCCGCACCTCGGCGCCGATCCGGACGATGCCGGAGTCGTCGAGGTTCTTCAGGGCCTCTTCGCTCATGTTCGGGATGTCGCGCGTGATCTCTTCTTTGCCGAGCTTGGTGTCGCGCGCGACGCACTCGAACTCCTCGATGTGGATCGAGGCGAAGATGTCGTTCTGGATCAGCCGCTCGGACACCAGGATGGCGTCCTCGAAGTTGTAGCCGCCCCAGGGCATGAAGGCCACGATGGGGTTCGCGCCGAGCGCGAGCTCGCCGTGGTGCGTGGCCGGGCCGTCGGCCAGGATGTCGCCGGCCTTCACGCGCTCGCCCTTCTTGACGATGGGCTTCTGCGTGATGCAGGTCGACTGGTTCGACTTCTTGTACTTGACCAGCGTGTAGATGTCGGGCACGGCGGTGTTGCCCTTGCCCTCTTCGACGCGCACCACGATGCGGTTGGCGTCCACGTCCTCGACCACGCCGTCGTGACGCGCGTTGATGCACGCGCCCGAGTCGCCCGCCAGGCGGCCCTCGATGCCCGTGGCCACCAGCGGCGCCGCCGTCTTGATGAGCGGCACGGCCTGGCGCTGCATGTTCGAGCCCATGAGCGCGCGGTTGGCGTCGTCGTGCTCGAGGAAGGGGATGGCCGAGGCCGCCACCGACACCAGTTGGTTCGGCGAGACGTCCATGAGCTGGACCTCCTCGACCGGCACGACCACGACCTCGCCGCGCTTGCGGGCGGTCACGAAGGGCTCGGCGAAGCGTCCGTCCTTCTTGAGCTTCGCGTTCGCCTGGGCGATCACGAAGGTCTCCTCCTCGAGGGCCGAGTAGTAGCGCACCTCTTTCGAGACCTTGCCTTCGCTCACGTTGCGGTAGGGCGTCTCGATGAAGCCGTACTCGTTGACGCGCGCGAAGGTGGCCAGCGACGCGATGAGGCCGATGTTCGGACCTTCGGGCGTCTCGATGGGGCAGATGCGGCCGTAGTGCGTCGGGTGCACGTCGCGCACTTCGAAGCCCGCGCGCTCACGCGTGAGACCACCCGGACCCAGGGCCGACAGGCGGCGCTTGTGCGTCACCTCGGACAACGGGTTCGTCTGGTCCATGAACTGCGAGAGCTGACCCGAGCCGAAGTACTCCTTGATCACCGCCGACACCGGCTTGGCGTTGATCAATTCGTGCGGCATCAGGGTCTCGCGATCCTGGGCCATCGTCATCTTTTCCTTGATGGAGCGCTCCATCCGGACGAGGCCGATGCGGAACTGGTTCTCGACCAGTTCGCCCACCGCGCGCACGCGGCGGTTGCCCAGGTGATCGATGTCGTCGACCTTGTAGTCGCGCCCCTCCTGATCGCGCAGCTTGATCAGGTAGCGGACGATCTCGATGATGTCCTGGGGCGTGAGCGTCGTCTGGGTCAGGGGCTCGGTCAGCTGGAACTTGTGGTTCAGCTTGAGCCGCCCGACCGGCGACAGGTCGTAGCGCGACTTCACGAAGAACAGGTTGCGGAAGTAGTTGACCGCCTGCTTCGTGGTCGGCGGCTCGCCGGGCCGCATGCGCTTGTAGATCTCCTTGACGGCCTCTTCGGGCGTGTTCACGCCGTCGAGCGCCAGGGTGTCGCGGAGGTAGGGACCGACCAGGAACTTGTCGATGAAGAGGATGTCGAAGTCGGTGCGACCCATCTCGACGAGCTTCTTCAGCTTGGCGTCGGGGTGCTTGTCGTCGTCGGACAGGATCTCTTCGTTCGCCTCGAAGATGACGAGGCCGGTCTCCTCGTCGACGATGTCGTAGGCGAAGTACTTGGACTCCAGGTCCTCCTGCCGGATCGGGATCTCCTCGATGCCGGACTTGTGCATCTTCTTGAGCGCGGCGCGTGTGATCTTGCGGTTGCGCCGGACGAACACCTCGCCCGTCTCGGGGTGGACGATGTCCTCCGAGGTGGTCTGGTTCTGCAGCAGCTCGTAGTTCGCGACCTTCGCCAGCGCGCCATCGGCCTTGATGCGAATGGTCTCGGCGTCGTAGAAGATCTGCAGCAGATCCTGGGTGTTGTACCCGAGCGCCTTCAGGAGCAGCGTCGCGTACATCTTCCGGCGTCGGTCGATGCGCACGTAGAGCATGTCCTTCTGGTCGAACTCGAAGTCGAGCCAGGAGCCGCGGTAGGGGATCACGCGCGCGGAGTAGATCTTCTTGCCCGACGGGTGCCCCTTGCCCTTGTCGTGCTCGAAGAACGCGCCGGGGGAGCGGTGGAGCTGGCTGACGACGACGCGTTCGGTGCCGTTGATGATGAACGTACCGTTGTCCGTCATCAGCGGGATCTCGCCGAAGTAGACGTCCTGCTCCTTGATGTCGCGCAGGCTCTTCTCGCTCGTGATCTCGTCGACGTCCCACGTGTGCAGGGCGACGGAGACGCGAAGGGGGGCTGCGAAGGTCAGCCCCCTTTCGCGGCACTCCTCGACGTCGTACTTCGGTGCCTCGAGCTTGTAGCCCCGGTACTCCAACGTGCTGATGTCGTTGAAGTGCTTGATGGGGAACACGCTCTTGAAGACCTTCTGGAGCCCGAACTCGTCCTTCTTCTCCTCCGGCACGTTGAACTGCAGGAGTCGGTCGTACGAGTACTTCTGCAGCTCGAGGAGGAACGGCATCTCCAGGATCTTGTCGATCCGGGAGTAGTCTCTCCTGAGCCGGAGGTTGGAGAGGATCTGCGTGGACATCCCGCGCTCCTTCGAATGGTGGACAGGCTCGAGGTACCGATCGCGGCGTATCCGGAACTACTTCACTTCGACCTTGGCGCCGACGGCTTCGAGCTTCTTGCGGATCTCTTCGCACTCTTCCTTGGTGATGGCTTCCTTCACGGGCTTCGGGACGCCGTCGACCAGATCCTTGGCTTCCTTGAGACCGAGCGCGGTGATCGCGCGGATCTCCTTGATCACGTTGATCTTGTTCGCGCCGAAGTCGGTCAGGATGATGTCGAACTCGGTCTTCTCTTCGACGACCGGAGCCGCCGCCGCATCACCGCCGCCCGCCGCGCCCGGGGCCGCCGCCATCATCATGCCGGCGCTCGCCTTGACGCCCCAGGCCTCCTCGAGGTCCTTCACGAAGTCGGCGAGCTCGACGACCGTCATCTTGCCCAGGAATTCCTTGACCTGCTCACGCGTGATCTCTGCCATGATGTTCTCCGTGTCTCCTTGCGGTCAGGCTGTCGCCTGCCATGGTTTGTGGCACAGGCATTCCGGCCTGTGGCCTCGTCGGGTTCTCAGGCCGCCTTCTCGAGCTCGGCCTTGCGAGCGTTCAACACACCCATGAAGTCGCGCTGGCTCTGGCCGAGCAGCGTGACGAACTTGCGCGGCACCGCGGTCAGGACCGACAGCAACTGCGCGCGCACCTCGGGCAGGCCCGGGAGCTTCGAGAGCATGTCGAGCTGGTCGCCCTCGTAGAGTTGACCACCGAGGCTGATCTTGCGGAACTTGATCTTCTCGCTCACCTTGCCGAAGGCCAGCAGGGCCTTCAGCACCGGCGCGGCGTCGCCGTTGGTCCAGGCCACCGCGAGGGGACCCGCCATGTCGGCGCCCAGGCGCTCGTGCTCGGTGCCCTCGAGGGCTCGGCGCAGGAGCGTGTTCTTCACGACCTTCAGCCCGCCCCCGGCGTCGCGCAGGCGGCGTCGGAGGTCGGTCATGGCCGCGACCGTGAGCCCTTCGTACTTCGCGAGGACCATCACCTGGCCCTTGTCGAAGAGCTCGCGGTACTTTGTCACCATGTCGTCTCGGTCTGTGCGGCTCACGATACACTCCTCAGGCTGTTGAGTAGATCCCGATGTATGAGAAACCACACGGAGGACGTCACGATCTCCCTGCTTCCTCCGTGGGACCATTTAACCGCCATCGGCGGACCCACTTCATTGAAAGCACAAGACGCTGCTGCTACTTCAGCAGCGCCAACGTACCCACTGGATCGACCTTCACCCCGGGCCCCATGGTCGTCGAGATGGTGATCTTCTTGACGTACGTGCCCTTGGCCGACGCCGGCTTCAGGCGCATGAGCGTCTCGAAGAGCGCCAACGCGTTCTCTCGGAGCTTCTCCAGGGTGAACGACTTCTTCCCGATCACGGTATGCACGATCCCGTTCTTGTCGACGCGGAACTCGATCTTGCCGCCCTTGGCTTCCTTGACGGCGCGCGCGAGGTCGAACGTCACGGTGCCCACCTTGGGGTTGGGCATCAGGCCCTTGCGGCCCAGGATCTTGCCGAGCTTTCCGACCATGCCCATCACGTCGGGCGTGGCGATCGTCTTGTCGAAGTCGAGCCACTCTTCTTTCTGAATCTTCTCGATGAGATCTTCGAGACCCACGAAGTCGGCGCCGGCGGTGCGCGCCTCTTCGGCCTTCTCGCCCTTGCAGAAGACCAGCACCTTGGCTTCCTTGCCCGTGCCGTTCGGCAACACGCAGGCGCCGCGGACCATCTGGTCGGCGTACTTCGGGTCGACGCCCAGGTTGATCGAGACATCGACGGTCTCGTCGAACTTGGCGTACGCGGTCTCCTTGACCTTGGTCAGGGCCTCGGTCAACTCGTACTTGGTGTCAGCCTGGACCGCCTCGGCGGCGACCCGGTAATGCTTTCCCTGCGGCATCGTTGTTTTCCTCCTCGTTCGCTCAGTCGACCACGTCGATGCCCATGCTGCGCGCGGTGCCGGCGAGGATCAACACGGCGGCGTCGACGTCGGCCGCGTTGAGATCCTCTTTCTTGGTCGCAGCGATTTCGATGAGCTGGGCTCGGGTCACCTTCCCCACCTTCGTACGATTGGGCACTCCGGATCCCTTGGGGATGCCGGCGGCCCGAAGGATGAGGAACGATGCGGGAGGCGTCTTCGTCCGGAACGTGTAGGTGCGGTCAGCGTAGACGATCATCTCCACGGGGATGATGAGGCCTGACTGTCCCTTGGTCTGGGCGTTGAACTTCTTGCAGAACTCCATGATGTTCAAGCCGTACTGACCAAGAGCCGGACCTACGGGCGGCGACGGATTCGCTTTCCCTCCCTCGAGCTGCAGCTTCACCCGGCCGATTACCTTCTTTGCCATCGTCAATCCTCCTTACTTGACGGTTTCGACCTGGTTGAAGTCGAGGTCAATCGGGGTACTTCGCCCGAAAATCGATACAAGTACGCGCACCTTGTGCCGGTCGGCCCGCGCGTCGTCGACCACGCCGACGAAGTTGGCGAACGGACCCGACGCGATGCGAACGCTCTGGCCCTTTTCGAGCGTGACCTCGATCTTCTCGGGGGCCACTCCCGTCGAGAGCTTCTTGCGCAGAGACTCGACCTGGTTGCGAGGCACGGCCTTGGGCTTGGACTCGTGCGCGCCATCCTTGGCGCCCACGAAGCCCGTCACCTTCGGGGTGTCCTTCACCAGATGCCAGGTCTCGTTGGTGAGGTCCATCTCCACGAAGACATAGCCAGGGAAGAGCTTCTGCATCTGCGCGATGCTCTTGCCCTCGGCCTTCTTCTGCGCCTTCACCTGATGCTCGGGCACGAGGATCTCACCGAAGTGGCCCTCCATGCCGAGATCCTTGATGCGCTGCTCGAGGGCGAGCTTCACCTTGCCCTCGTAGCCGGAGTACGTGTGGACGATGTACCACTTCTTCGTGGTGGGCGGCGTCTCGGTCATCGATCGCACTCCGGGGGGCGCTTACGCCCCGTAGATGAACGACGTCAGGAAGGCCCAGACGTAGTCGAAGACTCCGCAGATGACGGCCATCACGACGGACGTGACGACGACCACCACCGTGGAGAGCTTGACCTCTTTCGAGGTCGGCCAGTTGACCTTCGACAACTCCGTGGCCACTTCGCGAGAGAACTCGACGACGTTGGCGTTGGCGCGCAGAGCGATCCAGACGGCCGCTCCCGAGACCAGACCGACGAAGTCGGAGATGCGGAACTGCTCGCCCAGCAGAGCCAGGTTCGCGTCGGGCATCAGCACTTCGAACAGGAAGCCGAAGAACTTCGCCACCAGGATCCAGGTGATGAGGCCCGCGATCGCGAAGGCGAGTTGGACGTATTTGTTGCCCTTCATCGCGCACCACCTTTCCGAACCATTCGCCGTTCTGGAACGGCGTCATCGGCAGGCCAGGAGGGGCTCGAACCCCCAACATCCGGATTTGGAGTCCGGCGCTCTACCAATTAGAGCTACTGGCCTGCAACGAAGGCACCCCTCGACCCAAGCTACTTCGTCTCTTTGTGGACGGTGTGCTTGCGCTCGAACTTGCAGTACTTCTTCAGTTCGAGCTTGGCCGGGGTCTTCTTCTTGTTCTTCATCGTCTGGTAGCGCGAGACCCCCGGTGCGCCGTTGGCCCGGCAGGACTTGCACTCCAGATGCACGACACCACGATCCTCGGCAGCCATGGCCGCCCCCTTTTCACGTTCGTATTAGAGCCTCGCCGTTCCCTACTCGAAGATCTTCGTGACGACGCCGGCGCCGACGGTGCGACCACCCTCGCG
>CAZBRS010000111.1:0-9125 GCA_964494475.1 uncultured Myxococcales bacterium
GGCCACGGCCCGCGCCAGCAGCGTCTTGCCGGTGCCGGGAGGCCCCACGAGCAGCACGCCCTTGGGGATGCGGCCCCCGAGGCGCGTGAACTTCTGCGGGCTCTTCAGGAACGAGACCACCTCGGTGAGCTCTTCTTTCGACTCGTCGATGCCGGCCACGTCGGCGAAGGTGGCCTTGTTCGTGGCCTTGTTCAGCAGGCGCGCGCGGCTCTTGCCGAAGCTCATGGCCTTGCCGCCGCCCGACTGGAGCTGACGGATGAACAGGAAGAAGAAGACGAAGAGGATGACCATGGGCAGCCAGGTGCCCAGGATCGAGAACCAGATGGTGTCTTCGTCCTCGCGCTCGTAGTGCACGACCACGCCCTTGCGGACGAAGTCCTTCACGAACTCCTTCACGTCGCCGCGGGTGACGAAGGCGGTCTCGTCGACGAACTTGCCTTGCAGATCGAGGCCCTTGACGGTGACGCTGGCCACCTCGGACTTGGCGTCGTCGTCGACGTGCACCTTGGCCACCATGTCCGAGAACGGGATCGAGTGGTCCTCGGTGCGCTGGATGGACTCGTAGACCGACACGAAGATCAGGATCATCACGATCCAGATGAGCAGGCTCTTGTAGGACTTCTTCAACGTGCTCCTGGCGCCCCTCCCGGGGGGCGGTCGAGTGGAACAGGCACCATCATAGGGGCTCGTGCGGGTTTTTCAAACCCCTTGCGCGCGAGAGACGGTCGCGCTCGTCGTCGGGCACCTGGCGAAGCTCGATCCGATCGCGCCTGCGGGCCACGCGCACGCCCTCGGGCAGGTGCAGTTCGCGCGGGCGGCCGCGCTCGGTCAGCAGGTCGGCGAAGGCCGCGAAGTGCGCCTGGGAGAGCTCGGGGAAGCCGCCGGTGACCGCCAGCACCAGGGCGGGCAGCGCCGGCACCAGCACGGCCCGCAGCGCCGGGGCCACGCGCAGCAGGTCGAGGGTCAGCAGGCCGGGCTCGGAGGGCACGCGGGCGGCGTCGATCACGGCCCCCGCCACCGCGTCGAGGGCGGCGTGCTCGACCTGCAGCGCCAGGGCGAAGCGGGCCAGGGCGCCCTCCCCCGCCGGCGCCAGGGCCCGGAGGACCGGCAACAGCTCGTGGCGCAGCCGGTTGCGCGAGAAGCGCGGATCGACGTTGGTGGGGTCTTCGCGCCACGCGAGCTCGTGCGCCCGGGCCCAGGCCAGCACGTCGTCGCGCGGCACGTCGAGCAGCGGGCGCACGCGCAGGCCGTCGAGGAAGCGCATGGCCCCCACGCCGCGCGGCCCGGCGCCCCGGAGCAGGCGGAAGAGCATGGTCTCGACCTGATCGCCCTGCGTGTGCCCGAGGGCCACGCGCTCGCACCCCGAGGCCGCCACCAGGCGCCCGAGCGACGTGTACCGGGCCTTGCGGAGCGCGTCCTCGGAGTGCCCGGGCTCGACCAGGCGCTCCCCGAAGAAGGGCAGGCGCCGCGCCCGCGCGACCTCGGCGACGAAGGCGGCGTCGTCGGCCGAGTTCGCGCGTACGGCGTGGTCGACATGGCCCACGGCCAACTGGAGATCGAGCTCGGCGCGAAGCCGATCGAGCACGTCGAGCAGCACGATCGAGTCGACGCCGCCCGACACGGCCACGAGCAGCCGGCCCGAAGGGGGGCGCAGGGAGTGGGCGCGGAACGCAGCGCGGAGGCGGAGGGGGAGGGTCATGGAGCCCTATAACCCCAATTTCCCCGGATTGAAGCGCCGGTACGGATCCATCATCTGCTTCACGCCGTGCATCAGCTTGAGCATGCCCGGGTCCATGCGCGACTTCAGCTCGTTCCAGGCCCAGACCGGCGTCTTGTACATGAGGAAGCCGCGGTTCGTGAGCTCGAGCAGCAGCTCGCGGTTGACCGAGCGCGTGCGGGCCACGTCGGCGGGATCCTTCTTGTCGAAGATGGTCACGAAGCGCAGCACGCCGTAGTGCCCGCCGCGCATGGGGCGGCTCACGATGGTGGGGGGCAGGCCCGCGCGGGTCATGATGTCGCCGCAGGCCACCGCCGCGTCCGCGAAGCGCGACAGGGGTCCGTACGTGCCGATCCAGGTGAGCCCGCCGCCCGGATTGTCGGTCAGGAAGTCGAGGTGCGTCGGGAAGTCGGCGAACTTGCCCATGGCGGGGTTCACCTTGACGAGCGTCTGCACGTCGAGCGGGCCCTCGAAGCGCTCGCCCTCCTTGCGGAGTCCGTCGATGACGCGCTGGACCAGCTTCTCCTTGACCGCCATCTCCTCGGGGATCTCGGCCGTGAGGTCGAGGTACAAGAAGAACGCGGGCTCGCCGTCGCCGAGCACGGGGTGCGGGTTCGGCACGCCCAGCATCATCTTGCCCGACGGCCACGAGAGCCCGCCGATGTCGTCGACCGCCTCGGTGCGCACCAGGCGCCGCATGGCCTGGAAGGTGGCGTGGGGCGTGTAGGTCAGGAAGAACAGGCGCCGGTTGAGGGGGTGCAGCGGCCACAACTGGAAGGCCATCTTGGTGGCGATGCCCGTAGTGCCCTGCCAGGCCACGAAGAGCCCGATGAGATCGGGCAGGGGCACGCGGCCGTAGGGGGGCACGCCCTCGACCGCCCAGGAGCCGAGCCTGGCCAGCGAGCCGTCGGCCAGCACGACCTCGAGCGCGTTGATCGACTCGGACTGGTCGCCGTACTTGAGCGAGCGGTTGGTGAGCCCCCCGAGCAGCGCGTTCGCGAACACCGACGTGTCGGGCGGCGCCAGCGAGTAGCCGAGGGTGAGCGGGATGCCCTCGCGCGTGAGGCGATCCTTGAGGATGCGCTGCGACACGCCGGGCTCGATGACGGCCACCATGTCGTCGCGATCGATGTCGAGCACGCGGTTCATGCGCGTGAGGTCGAGCACCAGGCCGCCCTCGCTCGGCACGGCCAGGCCGCCCAGGTTGGTGCCGTAGGCCCGCGCGGTGATGGGCATGCGCTCCTGGGTCGCGTGCCGCACGATGGCCTGGATCTGCGCGGTCGTGGACGGGAAGGCCACCAGGGAGGGCGCGCCGGGCGCGATCTCGGTCTGGTCCTCGGCATAGGGTGCCACCTGGGCGGGCTCGGCGAGCACGCCGTCGACGCCCAGCAGGTCGATCAGGAACGGCTTCATGCGGTCCTCCGGTCAGAGGGTGCGAATGAGCGGGAGCAGGCGCAGCAGGAAGAAGAGGTTTCCCCCCAGGCGCACCTTGCCCGAGAGCACGGGCCCCACCAGCGCGCGGCGCGTGACCACGTCGAGGAGCGCCACCATGTCGCCCGCCACGCGAGCCCGCGCACGCTCCGCCGGGCCCGTTCGGATGACGATGCGCGGGCCCTCGAAGGCCAGGTTCGCCACCATGCGCCCCGCCGCCACCTCGACCGTGCCCTTCAGGCGGGCGGCGCGGGCCGCCAGGCGCGGCTCGGCCAGGTTGGTGACGAGCAGGCCTCGCATGAGCAGGCCCAGCAGGTTCATGCGGGGCGCGTCGTCGAGCACCACGGGGATCGGCGAGTTCGGCTCAGAAGCCATGCTGCGTCCTCCTCATCGCCCACCATACACGAGCTGTTCGCAATAGAGCATGACGTACAGGAACTGCAGGTTGCAGCCGGAGCAGAAGTACTCGGGATCGCTGGGGATGGCCACGCGTCCGTCGATCCAGTGGTGCAGCAGTCGCCCGTCGACCAGCAGCCACCCGTCGAGGAAGGCGAGGATCTCGGGGATCTCGTCGCGATAGGCCGCGTGCCCGGTGATCTCGAACAGTCGGGCGAGCGCGAGCAGGGTGTAGTTCTGGGCCGACAGCGTCTCGTAGTCGTCGGTCGTGGCGCCCATGGTGGCCGCGCTGTACGGGCTGTGGTAGCCGCCCTTCGGGTCCTTGAGCGGCTGGATGCCCCGGTGGGCCGCCACGGCCCGGTCGCGGTAGGCGGGGTCGCCCGTGACTCGAAAGGCCGTGCCGTTGGCCACGATCATCGAGATGTTGGGGTAGATCTCGAGCCAGTCGTCGTCGGGGCGGAAGCGGTAGTAGCTGCCGTTCCAGGCGCGCGCGTCGATGGTCGCCAGCACGTCCTGCCCGAACTGCACGCGCTCGGCCTCGCGCGGCGTGTCGAGCAGTTCGGCGTAGCGCAGGTTCAAGAGCGCCATGACGGCCGTGTTGGTGGTGGGTCCGTAGGTGTCGAGCGCGTAGGTCTGGACGGGCACGTCGAGGTAGAGCTTGAAGCCCTTCACCACCTTGTCGATCTGGTCGATATAGGCCTCGAGGTCGGGCAGGTTGGCGGCATCGCCGGTGAGGCCGATGTCTTCGAGCAGCCCGAGGGCCGCCATCAGGCCGTCTTCGAGGTGCGCGAAGAAGTAGCCGCTGTCGGCGTTGGACCGCCGGACCACGTCGAGATCGTGACCGAGCCCCTGGTCGGCCAGCGCGAGGTAGTCGGGCCTGCCGTACGCCTGCCCGGCCCAGCGGAAGAACGCGGGGCCGTAGTAGCACGCGTCGCCGAAGTCGTCGGCCCAGTCGCCCCCCTCGCACGCGAAGCCGACAGCGGTGGCCTGGATGGTCTCGTACAGGTCGCGGTGGGGGAGCGCCGGAGGCGTCGCGTCGGCGCCGGCGTCGGGCATGGCGTCGGCGGTGGCCTGGATCGCCGCGTCGGTGGCTTCCCCGGAGCGGGCGCAGGCGAGCAACGCGAGCAGACCCACCGACGCGACGACGATCGCAGACGCGCGGCGAACGTGCCCCATCGCAAAGACCTCGACGCATCGTGCTTTCCCAATTGATACCGCCCCGCTCGGGTCCGTACAAGGCGAATGTTCCGAGGGACCCTGCTCGGTCCACCTCCGGCTGCTTGCGCGAAGGGGCCGGCGGCCTTTCTTGACCCACGGCCGTCCCGCGCGATGATGGGGTGGGTTCGACCGCCAACGGGAACGCATGCGCGCCTACGACATCATTCGAAAAAAGCGGGACGGCGGGGCCCTCACGCCCGAGGAGATGGACGCCTTCCTCGGCGCCTACCTCGCGGGCCAGGTGCCCGACTACCAGATGAGCGCGTTCCTCATGGCCGTGTTCTTCCGCGGCATGAGCGCCGCCGAGATCGGCGAGTGGACGCGCCTCATGCTGCACTCGGGCGAGGTGCTCGATCTGTCGGACATCCCCGGCGTGAAGGTCGACAAGCACTCCACGGGCGGCGTGGGCGACAAGATCAGCCTGCCCCTGGCGCCCCTGGCGGCCGAGTGCGGGGTGGTGGTGCCCATGATCTCGGGGCGCGGCCTGGGCCACACGGGCGGCACCCTCGACAAGCTCGAGGCCATCCCCGGCTTCCGCGTCGACCTCGATCTGGCGCGCTTCCGGCGCGTGCTCACCGACGTGGGCGTGGCCATGATCGGCCAGACCGGCGAGATCGCGCCTGCCGACAAGCGCTTGTACGCGCTGCGCGACGTGACCGCCACGGTCGACAGCATCCCGCTGATCGCCTCCAGCATCATGAGCAAGAAGCTGGCCGAGGGCATCGACGGGCTGGTGCTCGACGTCAAGGTGGGCTCGGGAGCGTTCATGAAGCGCGAATCCGACGCGCGCGCCCTGGCGCAGGCGCTGCTCTCGATCGCCGGGGGCATGGGCAAGCGGGCGCGGGCCTACCTGACCGACATGAGCCAGCCCCTCGGCGCCCAGGTGGGAAATGCCCTCGAGGTGGTCGAGTCGATCGAGACGCTGAAGGGCCACGGCCCCGAAGACGTGACGGCGCTCACCCTCGACTTCGCGGCGGCCATGATCGTGCTGGCCGGCCTGGAGCCCGACCTCGACCAGGCCAAGGCCCGCGCGGCGAGCGCGCTCTACTCGGGCCGCGCCCTGACGCGCTTCCAGAAGCTGATCGAGGCCCAGGGCGGCGATCCGCGCGTCTGCGACGACGTGACGCGCCTGCCCCTGGCCGCGGCGAAGACCCCCGTGCTCGCCGCCCGCGCCGGGTACGTGGCGCGCGTCGACACCGAGAGCGTGGGCATCGCCTCCATGATGCTCGGCGCCGGCCGCCAGCGCTCCGAGGACGCGGTCGACCCGGCCGTGGGCCTCACGGTGCGCGCGCGCCTGGGCGACCACGTCGACGCCGGCCAGCCGCTGGCCGTGCTCTGGCACCACCCGGGCCAGGACACGAGCAAGGCCGAGGCGCGCCTGCTGGCCGCCTACGAACTGCGAGGAGACCCGGTCGAGGCGCCGCGCCTCGTGCGCGACGTGCTCGAAACCGCGTAAGGAGACGCCCCATGCGCCCCGAGACCCATCACTACCTGGCCCAGATCGACGAGGCCGTGCACTTCCTCGCGCCCCACGTGAAGGACCCCGCGCGCACGGTGGGCGTGGTGCTGGGCAGCGGCCTGGGCGCCTTCGCCGAGGGCCTCGAGGGCGCGCGCGCCTGGTCCTTCGATCACATCCCGCACTTCCCGATCAGCAAGGTGCCGGGCCACGCGGGGCGGCTCGTCGTCGGCACGGTGGGCGGGCGCCCCGTGCTGGTGCAGCAGGGCCGCGTGCACCTGTACGAGGGCTGGACGGCCTGGGAGGTCACCCTGCCCGCCCGCGTGATGACGCGCCTGGGGCTGCCCACGGTCGTGGTGACCAACGCCGCCGGCGGGCTGAACCCCGCCTTCCACCCCGGCGACCTCATGCTCATCTCGGATCACCTGAACCTGACGGGCGCGAACCCCCTGACGGGCGAGAACCTCGACACCTTCGGGCCGCGCTTCCCCGACTGCTCCGACGCCTACGGCAAGTCCCTGCGCAAGAAGGCCAACGCCATCGCGAAGCGCCTGGGGCTCACCCTGCGCGAGGGCGTGTACGCGGGCCTGCACGGCCCCAGCTACGAGACCCCCGCCGAGATCCGCATGCTGGCGGCCATGGGCGCCGACGCGGTGGGTATGAGCACCGTGCTCGAGGCCATCGCCCTGGCCCACGGCGGCGTGCGCGCCCTGGGCATCTCGTGCATCACCAACCTGGCCGCGGGCATCTCGGCCACGCCCCTGAACCACGCCGAGGTCACCGAGACCGGAAAGAGGGTCGCGGCGGAGTTCATTCGGCTGTTGGGGGCGGTGGTTCCGGAGCTTTGATCGCCTCGCGAGCCTTGACGCTCTCCAACGATGCTGCCATCCTAGCTTGGCGGAAAAAGGGAACCAACCATGCAGACCAAGCGGTTCGTGTACTACGAAGAGGAAGGGATGTTCGTCGGCTGGCTCGAAGAGTTCCCGGACTATCGAAGCCAAGGCGCCACCCTGGAGGAGTTGAAGGAGAACCTGGCTGACATCCACTCCGACCTGACGGCCGGGCACATCCCCTGCGCGCACCACGTCGGTGAGTTGCAGGTTGCATGAAGAGGTCAGACCTGGTTCGCGCGATCGAAGCGCTCGGTTGTGTTCTCTTGCGACACGGCGCAAAGCACGATTGGTACCAGAACCCGGTCACGAAGGTCTGCCAGCCTGTACCGCGCCATCGAGAGATCAAGGAATCGCTCGCCAAGCACGTCGTGAAGATGTTGGCGAACTGAACGGGCTTCTTGCATGGCCGCCGCAGATACGTTCGCCAGCCGCGTCATCGGGGGGCGCTACAAGCTCGGTAAGAAACTCGGCCAGGGCGGGTTCGGCTACCGTGCCCTCGGAATCGCGATCTCCTCGAGCACGAGCTTCCCCTCCAGACCCTCGAGGAACACGAGCACCCGCGCGGGGGTTCGCGACGCTTCTATCGCCACGACGCGTTTGAGCTTGCGCCCGCGACCGACGTCTTCGAGCAGTCGCGCCAGCGTGGGGAGCGCCAGCCCCTCTCTGGCGTAGACGGCGCCCGCGATGGCGTCGAGCGCCTCGACCAAGTGACCGAGCGGCCCCTCGACCTTCGTCCGCTCCACGAACAAGGGAAAGTCGAACGCCTCCCAGTCGGCGCGAGCGCGCCGGATGCGGTGAAAGGCCTCGGCCAGGTGCGGCCAACGCGCGGCCACGGCGTCCTGCACGGCCGGCCCTTCGACCAGATCGTCTCCGGCCGCCACCAGGTGGGCTCGCAACAGGTCCCGCGCGGCATGGTACAGGCCCGAGAAGAAGCAGTGCGCGCACGATGGATCCAGGTACTCCGACCACGTGCGCGTCAGCCAGCGCGTCGACGAGGTCATCCAGGCCTGGCGCGTGGCCTCGTTGGCTCTTGCTCGCGCTGCCCGGCGCTGCCAGGGCACCAGCGCCGCGTGCCCTTCGAGCACGAACCCGTGCCGGAGCGCGACCAGATCGACGGGCGTGCGGGCGGCGAGCGCGCGGCCCAACGACGCGGCGTTCCGCACGACCAGGTTCACCTCGAGGTCTTCGCCGCCGATCTGAACGGTGTCGAGGTGCAGGCCCGGCTTGGCGCGTCGTCCGAGGATCCACAGGTCGAGGTCGCTGAGCCCGGGAACGTAGTCGCGGCTGGCGACCGAGCCGATCAGCACCACCGCCGTCAGATCGCCACGCTCGCGCAGGCCCTTGAGCAGCGGGAGATCGAGCGCGATCTCAGAGACGCTCGCGGCGACCTCGTCTTGGCTTTGGAGGGCCAGCCACGCGAGCGATCGCGTCGATGTTGGGGACGCGCTTCGCGTAGGACCGTCGCACATGGGCCCCTCCCCCCGGCGATCAGGCGGTCGACGAAGGGACGCGAGCTCACAGGTTCACGTCTCGGCCCGGCGAGGGGTCGCGCGGCGGTAACCACTCCTCCGGCTCGATCCCTTGCTCGTCGAGATGATGCGCTCGTCGCAAATCCATGACGGCCGCGTAGAAGCCGACCTTCTCGGGCGTGTGCTTCAGAACGTCTCCGAGCGGGACGATCGCGACAACAGGCTCACCGCGCCGGCGCATGGCTACCCTTTCACGGACGACCAGGCTACTGGCAATCCTCGGGGCACGTGTTCATGAACTGCTCGATGAGGCCGCACTCGCCGTCGCCGCAGGTGCCCGTGAGGCCGCCGGTGCCGCCGCCGCCCGTGTTGCCGCCGTCCTCGCAGTCCTCGGGGCAGGTGAACTGCTCGATGAGGCCGCACTCGCCGTCGCCGCACTCGCCCAGCAGGCCGCCGCCGCCCGTGTTGCCGCCGTCTTCGCAGTCTTCGGGGCAGGTGAACTGCTCGATGAGGCCGCACTCGCCGTCGCCGCACTCGCCCAGCAG
>CAZBRS010000112.1:0-6682 GCA_964494475.1 uncultured Myxococcales bacterium
GCACGTACTTCAGGTTGGCCGGGTCGGCCGACAGCTTGCGCGCCGCGAGGACCTGCTGGATGGCGTCGACCTGCCCCGCGGCCACGTCGAGGTTGACCGCGTGCACGAAGGAGCACCCGCCCGAGCCCTCGCAGTGGTCGAGGCCGCAGTCGACGGTCTTCTCGGGGAAGGTCGCCAGCCCGTACTTCAGGAAGGGGTAGTGGGCCATGATCTGCCCGATGGCCTGCCGGGCCACGTCCCACTGGGTCACGCCCGGAGAGACCTCCTCGAGCTGCATGCTGCCCGAGGCGTCGACCACGAACAGCACGTGGACCGGCACCCGGCACACGCACTTGCCCGTGTCGGGGTCGCAGAGGCCCTGGACCTCGCCCGCGCTCGGGCACACCTCGTCGGGCAGCCAGGCCGTGCCGCTGGCGTTGCAGCGGCGGAGGGTGTCGAAGCCCGTGCACTCGGAGCGCGCGGCCTCGCACACGCGCGGCACGCAGGCGCCGTCGGCGCACGCGTTCTGGCCGCCGCACGACAGGCTGAACAGCCGGCCGTCGACGCACTTGACCAGCCGGTCGGTGTCCTCGCACGACCAGACGAGCGGGGTGGTGCAGGGCGGCCCGTCGACCTCGACGGCCGTCGGCACGTCGGCGCCCGCGGCGTCGGCGCCGTCCTGGGCGTCGGGAGGCCCCCCGGGCGCGTCGGCGCTCGCGTCGAACAGCGGCGTGGCCACGTCGTCGCCGACGACAGGGGCGCACGCGCCGTCGAGGCAGCGCCCCGAGGCGCACTCCGCGCCGACCGTGCACGGCGGCCGGTCGCCCGGGTCGCCGACCCCCGGATCGGGCGACGAGCAGCCCGCTGCGACCACGGCCAGGACCACGCCCGCGAGCCTCCGGCGCATCGACATCGAGCCCTTCCCTGCCCTGCGGCACGAGTGGAGACGACCCGAGGTTACCGGCGGGCGCGCGGCGCGTCCACCGCGCGTACGTCCGAGGTCCGGTGCGGCTGCCCCCGCGACACCGTCGCGGATCACGACGATTCGTGCAGATTGATCATCGGAACGTCAATCTGCACGGATTCGCCCCATGCGGGTGCGCAGCCTGGCTCCGAGGCTTGCTACGACGACCTGCCCGACGCCAAGGGCGTGCTGGTGTACGGGGGGATCAGGTCTCGGAGCAGCGCGGTACGCGGGTGGTACCGTGGTGGGCGGTGTGAAGGGCAGCCATCGCTAGGCCGACGGCAAGCTGTCCGCCACGATCTCGGCCAGGTCGCGCACGGCCGTCTTCTCGTCGGCGCCCGCGCCCGCGACGCCGTCGCGGATCATGACCTTGCACCACGGGCAGGCCGTGGCCACCAGGTCGGGGGTGGTCTCGAGCAGCTGCTTCGAGCGCTCGGCGTTCATGCGGTGCTCGGGGTGCTCCTCCATCCAGAACCAGCCGCCGCCGGCGCCGCAGCAGAAGCCCAGCTCGCGGCTGCGGTGCGCCTCGACCAGCGTGGTGCCCTGGATCGACGTGAGGATCTCGCGCGGCTCGTCGTAGATCTTGTTGTAGCGGCCCAGGTAGCACGAGTCGTGGTACACGACCTTCTTCTCGCACGGCTTCTCGAGGGACAGGCGGCCGTCGGCGATGAGCTTGTTGATGAACACCGTGTGGTGGATCACCTCGTAGTTGCCGCCCAGGTCCGGGTACTCGTTGCCGATGGTCTGCAGGCAGTGCGGGCACATCACCAGGATCTTCTGGATGCCGTAGCCCTTGAACGTCTCGATGTTGGCCTGGGCCTGGATCTGGTACAGGTACTCGTTGCCCAGGCGCCGCGCCACGTCGCCCGTGCAGCCCTCTTCGTTGCCGAGGATGGCGAAGTCGATCTTGGCGGCGCGCAGGATCTTGACCAGCGCGCGCGCGGTCTTGATCGACGCGTCGTCGTAGGCGCCGGCGCAGCCCACCCAGAACAGGATCTCGGGCGGCGTCTCGCGGTCCCAGGCGCTCATCTTGGGCAGATCGAGGTCCTCGCACCACTTCTCGCGGTCGCCCATGGGCAGTCCCCAGGGGTTCGACTTGTTCTCGAGGTTCTTGAAGACCTTGTTCAGCTCGGTCGGGAAGTTCGACTCGATCAGCGTGAGGTAGCGGCGCACGTCGACGAACGACGCCACGTACTCGTTCATGACGGGGCAGTTCTCTTCGCACGAGCGGCACGTGGTGCAGGCCCAGATGGCCTCGGGCTTCAGCTGCTCGATCATCGGCGTCAGCTTGTCGCGCTCCTCGGCCGGCTTCTTGCCCAGGAGGAAGGGCTGCACCTCGTCGATGTGGTGCTTCCAGACCTCCATCATCTCCTTGGGGTTCAGGGGCTTGTGGGTCAGGTGCGCCGGGCAGTTGAGCGCGCAGCGGCCGCACTCGGTGCAGGTGAAGGCATTGAGGACCTGCGTCCACGACAGGTCTTCGAGCTTGCTGGCGCCGACCTGGGGCACCTCCTTCTCGAACTCCTTCTCGAGGTCGGAGGGGGTGGGCAGCGGGAAGCCCTTCTTGTTGTTGAAGAAGAAAACGTTCGGCGCCACCGACAGCACGTGCATGTGCTTGGAGTACGGCAGGTAGTTCAAGAAGAAGAACAGCGCGACCACGTGCAGCCAGTAGAACACCTGGCGGAAGACCATGAGGGCATCGGGCCCGAAGCCGAGGGCGGCGTAGCCCTTGGCGAAGAAGGCGCCGATCACGGCCACGTTGGCCTCGGCGGCCACTTCCGGGATCTTCATCATCTCGGGGTTCGCGAACGTGGCCCCGTCGAAGAAGAAGTCGGAGACCATCAGCGTGAAGATGAGGCCGAGGACCGTGTAGCCGTCCCAGTTGATGGTGAGACGCTCGGGCTTCAGCACCGCGCGGCGGAAGATGTTGTAGCCCACCATGAGGGCCACGACGGCCTCGGTGATGTCCTTGAGGAAGGCGTAGGCCAGGCTGAGGGGCGGGGCCCAGAAGAACATGTCCCAGTGCCCGTGTTCGGTGAACGCCGAGCCGACCACGTTGATGGAGCGGATGAGCAGGACCAGGAAGCCCCAGAAGATCAGCGCGTGCACGATGCCCGCCACGACGTCGACCTTCTCCTTGAACATCTTCTTCTGGCCGAGCATGACGACCAGGAACTGGTCGAAGCGCTCCCACCAGTCGCCGAAGCGGTCCTTCTTGCCCATCGCCCTGAGCACCGTGACGCGCTTCCGGACGCTCCACGTGAACACGCCGAGCGTGATCGCGAGGAGCACGAGCATCGCACCACCCATCACCGTCATTCAGACCCCCTCCCTCTGTTGGGGGCGAGCCTGGACCCGCCCCTGGACCTTGTAATACGCCGCCGCGAACGTCGGCGTCCCCTCCCGTTGACACACGGACTGGCGGTGCGACGGGAACCCCGCGCACCAGGCCGGCTCGGGGCCGGCGACGAAGCCAGCCCCCACGAACAGCTCGCGCACGGCGTCGAAGTACCAGTCGACGTCGGTGCGGAAGGCCACGAAGCCCCCGGGCACCAGGAAATGACGCGCGGCGCGCACGAACCCCTCGTCGACCAGGCGCTTGCGGGCGTGGCGCTGCTTCCACCACGGGTCGGGGAAGTGCACGAAGAACGCGGTCACGGACCCGGCGTCGAAGAGGTCGGCTGCGTACTCGCGGAAGTCACCCCGCACCAGGCGCACGTGGTCCCAGCCGTGGCGATCGATCTCGGCCAGCAGCCGGAAACACCAGGCCGAGCGGATCTCGAAGCCCAGGAAGCGCGCGTGGGGTCGGAGGGCGGCCACCTCGCGGAGGTAGTGAGGCCGGGCGAAGCCGATCTCGACCAGCAGCGGTGGTCCCCCGCCGGCGCCCCACGAGGCGCGGACCTCGGCCAGACGCGCCTCGGTCACGACCGCGTCACGCGGCGGCAGCGGTGGCGCGAAGCGACCCGTCGGGTGCACCCGGCGCGTGCCCCCGAGCAGGCACGTCGCGTCGAAGAACTGCATGTCGCTTGCGCGCACGGACCCCCTCGACCCTGGGCCCACGGCCCGGTACTACCCCCGAAAAGGGGTTACCACACGTCATGACGCGCGGCAACACAAACCTTGACAACGCGCGTCGCGCTCTGCTACCAACATGATGCTTTGCGTTATCCGGTGTCGTTCCTGACAACCCACACGAGGAGGTGCCCGTGAAGGTACTCGTCACCGCGAAGCGGGTCACGGACCCGGATGCCCAGATTCGCCTGAAGGCGGATCTGAGCGACATCGAAACCGAAGGCCTCGAGTTCAAGATCAACCCGTTCGACGAGAACGCCATCGAGGCGGCCGTGGTGCTGCGCGAGAACGGCGCCGCCGACGAGGCGGTGGTCGTCAGCATCGGCCCCGACGAGTCCACGCAGTACATCCGCACGGCGCTGGCCATGGGCTGCGACCGCGGCATCCGCGTCGAGGGCGACGACAAGGCGCTCGACGGCGACGTGGTGGCGCGCACGCTGGCGGCCATCGCCAAGGCCGAGAAGGCCGACCTCATCCTCATCGGAAAGCAGGCCATCGACGGCGACTCGAACCAGGTGGGCCAGCTCCTGGCCGAGTACCTGGGCCTGGGACAGGCCACCTTCGTGAACAAGCTCGAGATCGAGGGCGGCGCCGTGAAGGCCCGCCGCGAGGTCGACGGCGGCCTCGAGACCCTGTCGGTCAAGCTGCCGGCGGTCGTCACGGCCGACCTGCGCCTGAACGAGCCGCGTTACCCGTCGCTGCCGAACATCATGAAGGCCAAGCGCAAGCCGGTCGACGTGAAGAGCTTCGCCGACCTGGGCGTCGACGCCACGGTCAAGGTGAAGACGGTCTCGTACGAGCAGCCGCCCAAGCGCCAGGCCGGCGTGAAGGTGCCCGACGTCGACACGCTGGTGGCCAAGCTCAAGAACGAAGCCAAGGTCATCGGATAAGAAAGGGGGGAACGCCATGAGCAACGTACTGGTGATCGTCGAGACGAAGGACGGCGCCCTCCGCAACACCACGCTGCCGGCCGTCACCGCGGCCCGCAAGGTCGCGGCGGCCACGGGCGGCAAGGTGGTGGGAGCGGTGATCGGCAAGGGCATCGGCGCGGCCGCCAGCGGCATCGCGCCCTACGTCGACCTGGTCGTTTCGGTCGACGACGCGAAGTTCGACAAGTACCTGGCCCCGGCCTACGCCTTCGCGGTGGCCGAGGTGGTCAACAAGGTCGGCGCCAAGGTGGTGGTCGGCTCGGCCTCGTCGTTCGGCAAGGACCTGCTGCCCCGCGTGGCGGTCAAGCTGGGCGCCGGGATGGCCTGCGACGTCATCTCGGTCGAGGGCTGGAACCAGTTCAAGCGCCCCATGTGGGCCGGCAACGTCATCGGCAAGGTCGAGATCACGACCGACAAGGCCGTGATCAGCGTGCGCGGCACCGACTTCGCCGCCCCGACGGCCGGCGCCCCGGGCGCCCTCGAGACCCTGGCCAGCGCCTTCGACCCGGCCACGCTGCCCGAGAGCTACCTGGGCTTCGAGGCCATCGTGAGCGCGCGCCCCGAGCTCACCGACGCCCGCATCGTGGTGTCGGGCGGCCGCGGCCTGAAGGAGAAGGCCAACTTCCAGCTGGTCTACGACCTGGCCGACAAGCTGCACGCCGCCGTGGGCGCCACCCGCGCCGTGGTCGACGCCGGTTGGATCGAGAACGACTACCAGGTCGGCCAGACGGGCAAGATCGTGGCCCCCGACCTGTACATCGCCGTGGGCCTGTCGGGCGCCATCCAGCACCTGGCCGGCATGAAGGCCTCGAAGGTCATCGTGGCCGTGAACAAGGACGAAGAGGCCCCCATCTTCCAGGTGGCCGACTACGGCCTGGTGGCCGACCTGTTCAAGGTCGTGCCCGAGCTCACGAGCAAGGTGTAGCCCCCCGCCCTCCCCTCTCCCATGCGCGCCGCCGCTCTCCAGTTTCGCCCCATCCTCGGCGACGTGCCGGGCAACCTGTCTACCATCGAGCGGCTCGTCGACGGGATCGACGCCGAGCTGATCGTGCTGCCCGAGCTCTGCCTGTCGGGCTACGAGCTGCCCGACCAACAGGAGGTGGCCCGCTGCGCCCAGGCGGCGATGCCCTCCGGCGACGAGGTGTTCGCCCGGCTGACGGCGCTGGCCATGCGGCGGCGAGTCGTGCTCGTGGGGGGCTTCGCCGAACGCGCCGACGGGCGCGTGTACAACGCGGCCTTCGTCCTCGGGCCCTCGGGCCCCGTGGGCGTCTACCGCAAGGTCCACCTCTTCGGCGACGAGCTTCGGCTCTTCGAGCCGGGCGACCTGGGCTTCCCGGTGTTCGACCTCGGGGGCTGGTGCCTGGGCGTGATGATCTGCTTCGACTGGATGTTCCCCGAGGCCGCGCGCTCCCTGGCGCTGGCAGGCGCCGACGTGATCGCCCACCCCTCCAACCTGGTGCTCCCCTGGTGCCAGGAGGCGGTGCGCACCCGCGCGCTCGAGAACGGCGTGTACGTGATCACGGCCAACCGGGTGGGCACCGATCGCGCGCTCACCTTCACCGGGGCCAGCCAGATCGTCGACCCGCGGGGCCACCTGGAGGGGCGGGCCCCGGCCGTCGGCGACGCCGTAGTGCTCGCAGAGCTTGACCTCGCGCTCGCGCGTGATAAATGGGTGACGCCGACGAACCATCGGCTGGCCGATCGCCGCCCCGATCAGTACCGACGGTGACGCCCGCCCGTT
>CAZBRS010000112.1:6782-9047 GCA_964494475.1 uncultured Myxococcales bacterium
TGCGCGTGCACGCGCGCGAAGATCGATACGCCCATCCGCATCGGCGAGCTGCAACGCTTCGTGTCGGACCAGGCGCGCGAGCACGGCTGGCTGTTGCCGACGCCCGACACGAAACGCCCCGAGCGCGTGGCGGTGGTGGGCGGCGGTCCCGCGGGCCTCTCGTGCGCCGGCGAGCTGGCCCGGCTGGGCTACCGCGTCGACCTCTTCGAACAGGCCGACCAGGCGGGCGGGACCATCCGCTACGGCGTGCCGTCGTTCCGGCTGCCACCCGAGGTGGTCGACTTCGAGGTGCGCACGGTCACGGCCCTCGGTGTTGCGGTGAAGCGGGGCACCGACGTGTCGCTCGACGGGCTCTTCGCCGACGGCTACGCGGCGGTCTTCCTCGGGCTCGGCCTGCAGAAGGATCGCCCCCTGGGCATCCCGGGGGAGGAGCTGCCGGGGGTCTGGCACAGCAGGGCCTTCCTCAGGGCCGCGCGCGCGGGCACCCTCCCCGACCTGGGCGACCACGTGGTGGTGGTGGGCGGCGGCGACACGGCCATCGACTGCGCCACGGTGGCGCGCCGGGTCGCCTCGGGCAACGTGACCGTCGCCTACCGGCGCGGCGACCGCGAGATGCCGGCCCAACTGGCCGAGATCCTGATGGCCCGCGAGGAGGGCGTCGAGTTCCGCACGTTCCACGCACCCGTGCGCGTCGAAGGTACGGGCCACGTCGAGCAACTCTGGCTGCAGCCCGCCGTGATGCCGGCCGCGCGCGGCCAGGGGCGCCCGTCGCCCCAGCCCATCGCCGGGGCGGCCTACCCCATCCCCGCCACCACGGTGATCGCGGCCGTTGGCACCGAGATCGACGGCGCGAAGCTCGCGGCGTGGGGCCTGGCCGAGGAGAACGGCCGCGTCAAGGCCGACGCGTGGCTCGAGGCGTCGCGCCCCGGCGTGTTCGTGGGCGGCGACCTGTCGGCCACGAAGTACACCGTGGTGCACGCCATCGCCCAGGGGCGCCTGGCCGCCGCGGGCATTCACCGCAAGCTCACGGGCGAGACGATCGACGTGCACCGCCGCTACACCTACCGCCTGCCGAAGGGCGTCGATCTCCGCACCACCTTCTGCGGCGTCACGTTCGAGAACCCCTTCGTGCTGGCTGCCGCGCCACCGAGCGACGACCTCGACATGGTGCGCGACGCCTTCCGGGCCGGATGGGCCGGCGCAGTGCTGAAGACCACCAGCGTCGAGGGGACGCCGGTGCCCCTGAAGTACCCCATGATGGACAGCGCCGAGATCGGTGGGCAGCGCGTGCAGGCGCTCACGAACATCGACCTCATCTCCGAGCACCACGTCGACGAGATCGAGCGCCGGGTGCGGGCCCTGAAGGCCGAGTTCCCGGGCAAGGTGGTGATCGCGTCGATCATGGGCTCGACGAAGGACGAGTGGCAGTCCCTGGTGCGACGTCTCGAGGACGCCGGCGCCGACATGATCGAGTGCAGCTTCTCGTGCCCGCAGGGCACCCTCGGCTCGAAGCCCGGCTTCATGCTGGGGCAGGACCCCGAGCTCGTGCGCACGGTCGCCGGCTGGATCAAGCAGGCGGCGCGTCGCATCCCCGTGGTCATCAAGCTCACGCCCCAGGTGGCCGACCTCGTCGAGATCGCCCTGGCGGTCAAAGCCGCGGGCGCCGACGGAATCTGCGCGTCGAACACCATCCCCAGCCTGATCGGCTTCGATGTCGACTCGTGGAGGCCGCGCCCCACCGTGGGGGGGCGGACGAGCTACGGCGGCCTGTCGGGCCCGGCCATCCGGCCCATCTCGCTCCGGAACATCGCCGAGATCACACGGAACACCGACGTGCCCGTCACGGGCACCGGTGGCCCCGTCACGTGGCGCGACGCGGTCGAGTTCCTGCTGGTCGGAGTTCGCAACGTGCAGTTCTGCACGGCCGTGATGCAGTACGGCTACGGCATCATCGACGACCTGCGCGACGGGCTCGGACGCTACCTGGCCGAGAAGGGCCTGTCGTCGGTCGACGAGCTCATCGGCCAGGGCCTGCCGGGCCTCGCGACCCACGACGAGATCACGTACGCGAAGCCCGTCAAGTCCCACATCGACGCCGACCTCTGCGTGGGCTGCCTGCGCTGCGTGGTGGCCTGCCGCGACGGCGGGCACCGGGCCATCACGGCCGACGGCGAGCGCACGCCCCGGGTCGACGAAGACCGCTGCGTGGGCTGCAACTTCTGCAGTCTGGTGTGCCCGATCACGGGGTGCATTCGAATCTATTAG
>CAZBRS010000113.1:0-9038 GCA_964494475.1 uncultured Myxococcales bacterium
GATTCGATTTCCGCTTGCCTTTCCGTCACAATCGACTAGAAAAGGCACCCTCTCGGGAGAGCGGTGGAGGTGCGGCATGCGGCTCGCGACGATGCTCGGCGTCCTGGTGTTCGTGGCGGCCTGCCAGGAGCCATCGGGCAGCGTGACTGCGGCCCGTCCGGCCGGTTCTGCCGTGGGCGGCTCGATCGTTCCGTCGACGCGTTCGTTCGTGGCGGCCCCCACGCTTCGGCGCGAGATCCAGCGCGGCACGTCCCCGGCGTGGCAGGCGACCGCCGGCCGGGCGCAGGTGCGCGACCGGGCGGTCGCGGCTCGGGTCCGCGAGGCGGCGGGCCTGGGCCGGGCGGCGATCGGCTCGGCCACCAGCGAGGCGCTCACGCTGCTCGGCGCCGCCGGGCTGCACGCCCAGGGCGTGCGCGGGCAGGGCGTGCGCGTGGCCGTGGTCAGCTACGGCTTCGAGGGTTACGCGGCGCTGCAGGGCTCCGACCTGCCCGCCGCGGTGCAGGTGCAGAACTTCCGCGGCGACGGCGCGCTCACGGGCAGCGATCTCGGCACCGCGGTGGCCGAGGTGGTGTACGACGTGGCCCCCGACGCCACGCTGGCGCTGGTGGCCTACGACAGCCCCGCCGAGTTGGTGACCGCCCTGCAGTGGACCGCGACCCAGGCCTTCGACGTGGCCGTGGTCAGCGACACGCTGCCGGCCTGGGAGCCGAACGACGGCCAGGGCGCGGTCGCCAAGGCCGCCAACGCGGCGCGGGCGGCGGGCGTGCTCGTGGTGGCCGACGCGGGCTTCTTCGGCGACGCCCACTACGTGGCGCCCTTCAACGCGTCCGGCTCCCTGCACGACTTCGGGGCCGGTCACACCATCATGGCCCTCGGCGGCGACGCCGTGTCGTGCCCCGTGCTCCCGGCGGGCACCCCCATCGACGTGACGCTGGTCTGGAACGACTGGGGCCCCGATCCCGACAGCCCCGAGGCCGACGACGACTACGACCTGCGCCTGGTGTGGTGGAACGCCGCCGATGAGCTCTGGGAACTGCAGGAGGCCTCCTTCAACGACCAGTTGGGCTGGGGCGACCTGCCGGTGGAGCGCATCCTCACCGAAGCGATCGAGGAGGCCTGCTACGGCGTGGCGGTCACGAACTGGAGCGCGAGCGGCGACCAGGTGCTGCACCTCTACAGCGCCTACATGCCGTGGGAGTCGGATCTGCAGCACCCCGAGCAGTCCGTCATCACGCCCTGCGTGGGCGCCAACGTGCTCTGCGTGGGCACCACCGACCTGGCCGACGCGCTGCGCACCTACAGCGGCCACGGCCCCAGCGTGCCCAGCGAGGCGAACGGCACCCAGACCCAGAAGCCCGACCTGGTGGCGCCCGACGGCGTGGCCGTGGCCTCGTGGAGCCCCGACGCGGCCTACGACCCGGCCGTGGGAGCCGCCCACGCTGCGGGTGCCGCGGCGCTGGCTCTCCAGCTCTCGAACGGTAATCCGGATGCGGCCGAGCAGTTGCTGAAGAGCCAGGCCAAGGATCTGGGGCCGGCGGGCTTCGATCTGGCCTTCGGCCACGGGCGCGTCTTCTTGGACAGTTGCTCGGACGAGGAGTGCGACGACGGCCTGCCCTGCACCGACGACAGCTGCGACGTGGGGGGGTGCGTGCACGAGCCCTTGAGCGGCGCGGCGTGCGACGACGGACTGTTCTGCACGCTCGGCGACGCGTGCCAGGCCGGCGCCTGCGTGGGCGGGACCGTCCGTGACTGCTCCGCCGGCCTCGATCCCTGCACCGCGGGCTCGTGCGACGAGGCCGCCGACCAGTGCGTCGCGACGCCGCGTCCCAACGGCGAGCGCTGCGGCGCGGCGGGCGACGCCTGCGCGTGGCACGAGTGCGCCGCGGGCGCCTGTGTCCCGGGACAGGCGTCCGACGGCGAGCCCTGCTCCGACGGGTCGGCGTGCACGCAGAGCGACGCATGCCGCGCGGGCGCCTGTGAGGCCGGCCCGGCCCTGGAGTGCGGTCCCGCGCCCGACTGCCGGTCCTCGGCCGGTTGCAACCCCGTGACCGGCGCCTGCGACTACCCGGCCCACGCCGACGGCACGCCCTGCGCCGACGACGGCAACGCCTGCACCGAGGACGGTTGTCAGGCGGGCGCCTGCGTGCACGCCCCGGTGGCCAACGACTGCGGTGGTCGCCAGTGCGGCCCCTCTCCCTCGGGCTGCCACGCCTGCGGCGCCTGCCCCGAGGGTTTCGGCTGCGGCCTCGACGGCCTCTGCACCGATCAGTGCGCGGGCGTGACCTGCGGACCCTGCCAGGCGTGCCAGGGCGGCGCGTGCCTGCCGCTGACCGACGGCGTGGCGTGCGCGGCCGACGCGAGCCCCTGCACGGCCGACGTGTGCGCGGCGGGCGCCTGCGTTCATCCGATCGTGCCCGCGGGCACGACCTGCGACGACGGCAACGCCTGCACCACGGGCGACGCCTGCCAGGGCGACGCCTGCGCGCCGGGGCCGGCCGTCACCTGCGCCGCGCCCGCCGAGTGCCGCACGGGCGGCGCATGCAACCCGGTCACGGGCGCGTGCGCCTACGACGTGGCCCCCGACTGGACGGCCTGCCCCGACGACGGCAGCGCCTGCACCGACGACCTGTGCCTGGGCGGCACCTGCCGGCACAACGCGCGCCTCGACGGCACGGCCTGCGCCGCCGACGGCTTCGACTGCACGGTCGACACCTGCAAGGGCGGCCAGTGCCTGCACCAGGTGGCCAACGCCTGCCTGATCGACGGCGCCTGCCGCGCCGACGGGGAGATCGATCCCTCGAACCCCTGCCGCGCGTGCCAGGCCGCGCTCGACTCGTTCGCCTGGACCGCCAGCGAGGGCGCGGCCTGCGACGACGGCGACGCCTGCACCCTCGACGACACGTGCGTCGCCGGAGCGTGCTCGCCCGGTGCGCCCAAGGACTGCGGCGCTCCGAACCCTTGTCATCGGCCGCCGACTTGCGTGCCGGCGACCGGTGCGTGCGTCTCGGTCGCGGAGGCCGACGGCACGGCCTGCACCGACGGCCTGTCCTGCACGGCCGGCGAGAACTGCAAGGGCGGCCTCTGCGCCGGCGGCCAGCCCCTGGCCTGCGGGGCCTACGACGGCGAGTGCGCCGAGGGCACGTGCTCCGAGGCGGCGGGGGGTTGCACGGCCGCGCCGCTGCCCGGTGGCACGCCCTGCGGCGACGGGGCAGCCTGCGCCGACGGCGTGCTCCTCCTCGGCCACGCGTGCGACGGAGCGGGCGCGTGCGCCTCGCTCGGCCAGCAGCCCTGCGCCCCCTACGCCGTCTGCGCCGACGGCGCGACCTGCGCCACCTCGTGCACCGCCGACCTGCAGTGCGTCGAGGGCACGGTCTGCCTGGGCGGCGCGTGCCGCACCAACGAGCCCCCCACCAGCGACGCCGGCGCCGATCAGGCCGCGGGCGAGGGCGCCACGGTCACCCTCGACGGTCGCGCCTCCAGCGACCCCGACGGCGACGCGCTCACGTACGCCTGGGCCCAGGTGAGCGGCCCCGCCGTCACCCTCGACGATCCGGTCGGCGATACGCCCTCGTTCGTGGCGCCGGCCGTGACCTCCGCCCAGCCCCTGGTCTTCCGCCTGACGGTGTCGGACCCCTGGGCGGCCGGCGCGCCCGCCGAGACCACGGTCACGGTCGAGAATTCGCTGAACGAGGCCCCCGAGGCCGACGCGGGCACCGACGTCAGCGCCAACGAGGGCGATCTCGTCACCCTGTACGGCACGGGCTCGGGCGATCCGAACGGCGATCCGCTCACGTACCTGTGGTCCGTCGAGGGCGGCCCCGCCGTCACCTTCGACGACCCCGCGGCCGCCATCGCCACCTTCCGCGCGCCCCTCGTGAACGGCACCCAGGTGGTGGTGGTCAAGCTGGTGGTGAGCGACGGGCAGGCCAACAGCGAGCCCGACACGGCGAGCGTGACGGTGCACGACCTCGATCCGGCCACCGAGACCGACACGAACGACGGCGGAAAGGACGTGGCGCTGCCCGACGCCTCGACCGGCGACGACGAGGTCGACGCCGGCGCCGACGCCTCCGGGGGCTGGACCCTCGACGTGGGCGCGGTCGACGCGAGCGACAACCCCGCCGGCAGCGGCACCGCCTCCGGCTGCTCGTTCCAGGCCGAGTCCACGCAGACCGGCGGCGCCGCGCTCGCGGGGCTCGTCGTGCTGCTCGTCGCGTTGTTCGCGCTGCGGTTCGCCCTACGGCAGTTGGTTAGAACCACCCCGTGAGCGCCCGCATCGCGAGCCAACCGCCACCCGCGGCCACGGTCAGCAGCAGCGCGTGGCGGCGCCAGTCGGCCAGGGTGGCCCGCCGATCCCCGTCGGCCGTCTCGCCGTTCAGGAAGCGCACGTCGAGGAACCGGACCGCCACCAGCGACAACGCGAGCGCCGCGTAGACCGCGTCGCCGGCCGACAGTCGACCGCGACTGCGCGACGCGAGCCACGCCAGCATGAGCACCAGGGCCGCGTTGCCGAAGAAGGTCCAGAAGATGCGGGCAAGGAGCGAGAGCGCGGGATGGGACGTGGGCCGGTCGGGCATGGCTGCCTCCGAGTGCGTCGCCTCGAACGGCCGATCGCTTCCGAGCAGCGACGCGTCGTTCGGATGGCGGCCCGACCACCCGGATGGAGCCTCCGACGGCGAGGTGCCGCCGAACCCTTCTGACCTTGCACCTTTGAATGTTGCGTCCCGGGTGCTGCGCTGTCAAGCGCAGCGCCCGCGCTTGTCATCCCCGCCCCCATCCCCCATACTCCGCGCATGTCCGAGACCCTCGACGCCTACCTCAAGCACCGCATCTACGCGAACGAAGAGTCGCTCTTCGCCGTGTTCGAGGCCGAGCTCGGTCCCACGGCCATGAGCGCCCGCGTGGTCGGCTCGCTCTTCCACCTCGAGGAGGGCGAGCACCACGAGTTGACGGGAGCGTGGGTCGTCGACCCGCGCCGGGGGCGCCAGTTCCGGGTCGAGACGTACCGTCGGGTCATGCCCAAGACGCGGCCCGGCGTGCTCGCGTACCTGGCGTCCAAGCGCTTCAAGGGGGTGGGGCCCAAGCTGGCCGAGCGCATCGTCGATACCCTGGGTGCCGACTGCCTCGAGCTGCTGCACGAGCACCCGGAGCGGCTCTCCGAGGTGCCCGGGGTCGGCGCCAAGAAGCGCGCCGCCATCCTGGCCGAGCTGGAGTCCAGCCGGCCCCTCGAGGAGGCGCTGGTCTTCCTGCGGGGGCTCGGCCTGGGCGAGGGCATGGCGGCGCGCGTGCTGAAGGCGCTCGGGCCCGCGGCCCCCGACACCATCCGCAAGAACCCCTACCGGCTGATCGGCGAGGTCGACGGCGTGGGCTTCCGGCGCGCCGACGATCTGGCTCGGGGCCTCGGCATCGCGGCCGACAGCCCCTTCCGGGTGCGGGCCGGGGTCGCGCACGTGTTGTCCGAGGAGCTCGAGGACGGGCACCTGTACCAGCTGGCCGATCCGCTCGTCGAGCAGGCGTCGGCGCTCCTCGGCGTCGAGCGCGAGCGCGTGGCGGCGGTGATCGGCGAGCAGGTGGCTGCGGGCTCTCTGGTCGAAGAGGCGACCGGCGGGCACGTGCGCGTGTTCCTGCGCCACGCCTGGAGCGTGGAGCGCGAGTCGGCGGCGCGGCTGGCGGGCCTGCTGCGGGCGCCCTCGTCGCTGGGCCTGCCGCGGGGGGCCGCCGTGCACGACGAGCTGCGCAAGCTGGCGGACACCCTGGACCAGCCCCTCGACGACGCCCAGCGCGACGCCGTGGCCGCGGCGCTGGGTTCGAAGGTGTTCGTCATCACCGGCGGGCCGGGCACGGGCAAGACCACCATCCTGCGCTTCCTCACGCGCGTGCTCGGGCGCGCCACCGTGCCCATGGCGCTCGCGGCTCCCACCGGACGGGCGGCCAAGCGCATGACCCAGGCTTGCCACAAGGAGGCCCGCACCCTGCACCGGCTGCTCGAGTACAACCCGGGCAAGAACGAGTTCCGCCGCAACGCCGACGCGCCCCTCGACGAGCCCTTCGTGGTGGTCGACGAGGCCTCGATGATCGACGCCTTCCTGCTGCGCGACCTGCTGCGAGCGCTGCGCCCCGAGGCGCACCTGGTGCTCATCGGCGACGTCGACCAACTGCCCTCGGTGGGGCCGGGCTCGGTGCTGCGCGACCTGCTGGCCAGCGGCTCGGTGCCCTTCGCCCGCCTGGATCGCATCTACCGCCAGGCGCGCGGCAGCCTGCTCATCGAGAACGCCCACCGCATCAACCGGGGCGAGCTCCCCGAGCTGCCCGAGCGCAACGCGCCCCTCAGCGACTTCTACATCATCGAGCGCGAGAGCCCCGCCGAGATCACCGCCGCCATCCGCGACCTGCTGCTGCACCGCATCCCCGAGCGCTTCGAGCTCGACCCCGAGCGCGACGTGCAGGTCATCACGCCCATGTACCGCGGCGAGCTGGGGCTCGACGCCCTGAACCTCGTGGTGCAGGGGCTCCTGAACGGCGGGGGGCGCCCCTTCCAGCTCTCCGACACGCCGCCCTCGGGCCTCGAGCGCTTCCGTACGGGCGACAAGGTCATGCAGATCAAGAACGACTACGACCGGGAGGTGTGGAACGGCGACATCGGCTTCGTCACGTCGGTGCAGCGAGACGGGCTGGCCGTGCGCTTCGACGAGCGCGTGGTCGAGTACGGGCGCACCGACGTCGATGCGCTGGTGCTGGCCTACGCCATCTCGGTGCACAAGTCGCAGGGCAGCGAGTTCCCGGCCGTGATCCTGCCGCTGCACACGCAGCATTACGTCATGCTCCGGCGCAACCTGTTGTATACTGCGCTCACCCGCGCGCGGCGGCTGGCGGTCCTGGTGGGGTCGCGGCGTGCGCTGCGCCTGGCGGTCGAGACCGATCCCGAGCGGGGTCGCCGAACGGTGCTCGCCGAGCGGCTGGCGGACGCGCTGGTGCGCTCATGAATCCCGTGCGCATCCGCCGGGTTGTTGTTTGTGGCGTGGGCACCCGGAGCCCACGCCAATTGGGCGACGCGATCTCGTCGTCCGCATAGAAGGAGTCCGACGCGTGACTCGCGTCTGCCTGGTCATCCTCGACGAGACGCCCCATCCGGCGCTGCTGCTCGAGTGCGGCGATCGCCTGTGCCGTGTGCGCACGGCGGCGGGCGACGAGCTGCGCGTGGGCACGCCCCGGCTGCCCTACATCGACGACGCGCCGGTCGACGAGGCCGCCTTCCCCGAGGTGGCCCGGGCCATCGTGGCCGAGGCGCGGGCGCTCGATTTGCGCGAGCTGTGGGCGCTGTTGGTCGACGACGTGGCCGAGATCGGGCGCGCCGAGGCCTGCGAGCTGCTCACGGGAAAGGTTCGGGGCCCCTCGCGCGTGGCGTTCGAGCTCTGCCTGCTCTCCGAGTCGGTGTTCTTCGACACCCGCGCCGAGGTCCTGAAGCCCCGCAAGCGCAAGGCCGTCGAGCAGGAGATCGTGCGGCGCGATCGCCTGGCAGCCCAGGAGCACGAGCTCGACCAGGCGGTCGCTTGGACCGAGGCCCGGCTGGCGGACCCCGGCGCGGCGCACGACGTGGCCCCCGCGTTCCTCGAGCACGTGCGGGCCGCGGCGCTGACCGAAGACGAGACCACCATCCCCAAGGACGTGCGTCGCTTGCTCGAGCGCGTGGGACACGGCACCGGCAGCCGCTGGAGCGGTCCGCGTCGCGCGGCGTTCGAGCTGCTCGTCTCGCTGGGCGTCTTCTCGGCCGACGAAGACCTGAACCTCGTGCGCTACGACGTTCAGAGGGGCTTCCCCGACTGGATGGTGCAGCTCGCGCGCGACCTGCGCTTCCCGTCGGTCGAGATCTCCGGCCCCGGCACCGGGCTCGAGGCCTACACCATCGACGACGCGACCACGCGCGACTACGACGACGCCCTGGCGCTCGAGCCCGAGGGCGACGGCTGGCGGCTGCACGTGCTCATCGCCGACCCCACGTCGGTGCTCGACCCCGGCGACCCGCTCTGGAAAGAGGCGCGGCGCCGCGTGAGCACCGTGTACCACCCCGAGGGCAAGGCGCCCATGCTGCCGCCCAGCCTCAGCGAGGGCCGGCTCAGCCTGGTGGCCGGCGAGGCGCGCCCGGCGCTCGACTTCGTGCTGCACCTGCACGCCGACGGCACGGCCTGGGGCGTCACGATCGAGCGCACGCCGGTGTGCGTGCGCCGCAACCTCACGTACGACGAGGTCGACCGCGTGCTCGCCGGCTCGCCCGACGGGGCCCCGGTCCCCGGGACCGACGCCGCCCTGGCCGGGCTCCTGCGGCGCCTGAACGCGCTGGCCCTGGGCTTCCAGCGTCAGCGCCTCGAGCGGGGCGCGCTCATCCTGCGGCGTCCCGAGGTCAATCCGCGCGTGCTCCGCGACGGGACGATCGAGCTCTCGCGCATCGACCCCGGCTCGCTGGCGCGCGAGCTGGTGGCCGAGATGATGATCGCCTGCGGGGGGCAGGCCGCCTCCTGGCTGCGCGATCGCGGTCTGGCCGCCGTATACCGCAAGCAGTCGCGCGTGGTCGACCCCGCCGCCCAGGTGCCCAAGGGCATCGTCGAGGGCATCGTGCCCTGGTACCAGGCCGTGCGCCTCATCCGCAAGGCCGAGCTCACGCTGCACCCCGAGCCCCACGAGGGGCTGGGTCTCGCGCAGTACGTGCAGGTCACGTCGCCGCTGCGCCGGTTCCAGGATCTGCAGTTGCACGAGCAGATCCGGTCGTTCCTGGCCACGGGGCAGCCGCGCTTCTCCGACGACGAGATGCTGCGCTCGTTCGCCGAGATCGAAGAGCTGCAGGCTCGCAACCAGCGCATCCAGAACGAGGCGCGTCGCTACTGGATCCTGAAGCACCTGCTCGCCTCGGGGGTCGAGGAGGTGCGGGGCCTCGTGGTGTGGCGCGACCGGCAGGGCGTGCGCGTCTACCTCGACGAGTACGGCGTGGAGGGCACGCTCCGTCCGCGCGCCGAGATCGAGATCGGCGCCGAGATCACGGCGCG
>CAZBRS010000114.1:0-8687 GCA_964494475.1 uncultured Myxococcales bacterium
TTGAACCTCGCGCTGCGCGGCATGCTCGACGGCATCATCGACATGTTCGTGAAGTGAGAAAGGAGCCCACCATGACCCCCGCCGAGAAGAAAGCCGCCTTGAAGGCCTGGTTCGACGCGCACCGCGCCGAGGTTCGCCAGCGCATCGTCGACCTCACGCTCGAGCTGGTGCGCCAGCGCACCGTGAACGTGGTGCCCGACAAGATGGCCGAGCATCCGTACCTCAAGATCCGCGGCGAGGAGTGGCGCGTGGCCGAGATCGTCACGCGCGAGCTCACCAGGGCCGGCGTGAAGTACGAGTCGCACTCGCGCACCGAGGGCCGGCCCAACGTCATCGGGCACGTGGGCTCGAACCGCTCGGGCCAGCGCCTGCTGGTGGCCGCGCACATGGACGTGGTGCCGTCGGGGCCCGCCGCCGACTGGAAGAAGCTCACCGACCCCTTCGCCGCCATCGAGAAGGACGGCATGCTCTACGGACGCGGCGTCATCGACAACAAGGGGCCCCTGGCGTCGGCGCTGGTCGGTGCGCTCATGCTGAAGGACGTGCTGGGCGACGCGGCGCTCTCGGGCGAACTGCAGATCGCGGCGCTCTCCGACGAGGAGGCCACGGGACCCGACGGCGTCGACTACGGCGTGGGCTTCCTGCTCGAGAACAAGCTCATCGACGCCACCTTCGCCATCATCCCCGACATCGGCGACCACATGCAGAAGATCGACATCGCCGAGAAGGGCGGCGGCGTCATGCGCGTGACCGCGCGCGGCGTGCAGGCCCACGGCTCGACCCCCGAGCGCGGCGTGAACGCCATCCACAAGATGGCGAAGCTGCTCGCGAAGATGGAGGCCTTCCCCTTCGTGTTCGAGGCGCACCCGGTGTTGGGCGGGCCCACCATCAACATCGGCGAGATCTTCGGCGGCGCGGCGCCCAACATCGTGCCGGGCACGTGCACCATCTCGGTCGACCTGCGGCTGGTGCCGGGCCAGACCATGGAGCAGATCAAGGCGCAGATCGAGGAGTTGGCGCGTCCCATCGCCGACGACTTCGAGGTGGTCATCGCCAACTCGCGCGTGGCCCACGCCGTGCCCCCCGACAACCCGCTGGTCAAGGCCGTGCAGGCCAACACGCAGGCCACGCTGGGCTTCCTGCCCGAGGTCATGGGCATGGGCGGCGTCACCTTCGCCAAGTCGCTGAACCTGGCCGGCATCCAGGCCATCGGGTGGGGCCCGGGCGACGACAACGCCTTCCACGTGGTCGACGAGTGGGTGCCCATCGACGAACTGGTCGACTTCAGCCTGCTCATCGGCCTGACGGCCCTCGACCTGGTGGGGTAGCCAACGACCCATGGGCGTCGAGATCGAACGTAAGTACCTGGTGCGCGCGGCCGCCTGGCGCGCGGTGCGCGACGCCCTGCCCGCCGACGCGGCCGAGTCGCTGCGCCAGGGCTACCTGTCGGCGGTGCCCGAGCGCACCGTGCGCGTTCGCACGGCCGGGCCGCACGCGTGGCTGACCATCAAGGGGCGCTCGGTCGGCGCCACGCGGGCCGAGTACGAGTACGAGATCCCCTGCGACGACGCCCGCGAGCTGCTCGACCGCCTGTGCCAGAAGCCCTTGGTCGAGAAGGTGCGCTGGCGCTTCATGAACGGCGCCGACCGCTGGGTGGTCGACGAGTTCTCGGGCGCCAATGCGGGCCTGGTGCTGGCCGAGATCGAGCTGTCGTCCGAGGACGAACCCTTCGCGCTGCCCGCCTGGGCCGGGGCCGAGGTCACCGACGACCGGCGCTACCACAACGCGAGCCTGGTGAACCACCCCTTCACGACCTGGGAGGCCCCATGACGCGCCTCGTGACGCTCCTCGGCCTGCTGTTCGCGGCCTGCGGCGGGGCCGGGGCCGATCTCCATGACGCGGCCCATGACGCGATCCCGGACACCGCGGTCGCCGACGCCGCGAACGATCTCTCGGACCTCGACGCGGACCTCGGGCCCGAGGCCGACGACCACCGATCCTTCGTAGCCGTCACCTTCAACACCGGCACCAGCGAGGGCCTGGCCGACGTGAACCCCGACGACGCCTACACGACCCAGATGGGCGTGTACTCCGACCTGTACTACGGCGACGGCCTGGCGTGGTCCGAGGGCCTGACCGCCGTGGCCGCGTTCTTCGCCGAGGTCGACCCCGACGTGGTCACCTTCCAGGAGATCTTCTGGCCCGGCGAGTGCCCCGGCATCCCCGCCGAGGCCCGCGTGGGCTTCGTGTGCGAGACGTGGCAGCCGGGCGACCCCACGGTCGCCGAGGCGGTGCTCGGCGAGGGCTGGCAGGTCATGTGCCACGTGGGCAAGCCCGACAAGTGCGCGGCGGTGAACCGGCGCTTCGGCTCGTTCCGGGGCTGCGACGCCGACTTCTGCCTCGAGGGGATGTTCGGCTCCACGGTCGAGGACTGCGGCAAGGGCGCGCGCATCGGGCGCGGCGTGATCGACCTGGTCGGGGGCGGCGAGCTCACGCTGGTGGGCGTGCACGGCTCGTCGGGCTTCGGGCTCGAGGAGCAGGGCTGCCGCGTGAAGCAGTTCGAGCAGATCTTCGTCGACCTGGGCGACGGCGCGCCGGCCGCGAGCGGCGAGGTCAACCTGGTGCTGGGCGACTTCAACACCGACCCCTTCCGCCTCACGGGCGACCCGAGCGGCAAGCGCCTGCTCGACTTCGTGGGCCCGGGCAAGGCCTTTCACTTCGTGAGCGAGGCCGGGGTCGACGCGCCCCCCACCTACGCCGCGTTCAACATCGACCACGTACTCAGCGACCGCTTGGCCGGCTCGTGCTGGCACGCCGGCGTCGACGAGGGGCACGAGGCCGTGCTGCCCGCCTCCTACTTCGACCACAAGCCCGCGGTGTGCACGCTCACGTTCCCTGAGCGGTAACGGCGCCTTGCTCCCAATCTCGACGTCTGGTAGCGTTCGCCCACGGTGCCCACTGGAGGAGTCGATGCAGAGCCCCGGCCCGGGTCCCGGCCAGGCCGAGCCCCAGAAGACCCCTACCGCCCTCGGCCTCGACGCCACGCTCGAGTCGTTGCTGCGCGGCGCGGCCCTGCTGCTCGGCTGCAACTCGGCCACCCTGCTCATCGTCGACCCCGAGCGGCGCGACGCCACGGTGCGCGTGGGCGTGGTCACCGACCAGGCGCCCATGCTGCGCGCGATCGAGGACGTGTTCAGCGCCTCGCTGGCCGGCGCGTCGTTCCCCGTCGAGAGCCTCGAGGGCGCGCTCGTGCTCGAGGCCTGGGCGCGCCGCGAGGTGCTCGAGACCTCGTCGCTGGCCGAATTGGTGGGCGCCGCGTTCCCGGCCGAGGTCGTGAACGAGGTGGCGGGCTGGATCGGCGCGCGGCGCTACATCCTGGTGCCCGTGGCCCGCGGCGACGCCACCTACGGCATCGTGCTCTTCGAGAAGGCCTCTCCCGACCCCTTCAGCGTGCAGCAGCGCGAGATCATGCTGCGCTACGCCCATCGCCTGGGCGAGATCCTCGAGAACGACGTGCGCAGCCTGGGCTCGTCCATCGCGGCCTCGCCCGCGCCCGGCCCCGACGGCAGCTCGTCGGTCACCCACCAACTGCTGCGCCTGGCCCTGTCCGAGGTGTCGCCCACGTTCACGGTGAGCCCCGACCTGCGCGTCACGGGCTGCAACCACGCCACGCGGCGCCTGCTCGGCTACGAACCCGGCGAGTTGGTCGGGCGCGACGTAGCCAGCTTGTTCGATGAGCCCGCCGACATCCGGGCCGTGCTCGACCCGCGCTTCCTGCTGCTCGCGAACGGCGTGCACGAAGAGGTGTTCTCGCTGCGTCACCGCGACGGCCACGCGCTGCGCGCCTCGGTCAAGGCGCTGGTGCTGGCCGACGGCCGCCACGAGGTGGTGGGCACGCTGGTGCTGGTGCGCGCCCTCCGCCCCGGTGGCGGCGAGGGCGGACCCGACGCCGAGCTGGCGCACCTCATGCGCCAGGAGCGCCTGGCCACCATGGGCGAGCTGGCCGCGCAGCTCGCCCACGAGCTCCGGAACCCGCTGCTGGCCATCGGCGCCACCCTGGCCGGCCTGCCCGACGAGCTCGACGATCGCGACCGGGCCGTGGCCACCCTGGGCGAGCTCTCGGCCGAGGTCTCGCGCCTCGACCGCACGCTGCGCGACTACATGTCGTTGTCGGTGCGCTCCAACGCCGCCGTGGCGTCGGTCGACCTCGGCGACCTGGCCCGCTCGGCGGCCGCGCTCGTGCTGGCCGGCCGCCCCATGCCCCCGCGCTTCGAGCTCTCGTGCGCCCCCGAGGCGCGCGTGCTGGGCGACCGCGAGGGGCTGCGCCAGGTGCTCGTGAACGTACTGGCCAACGCCTTCGACGCCAGCCCGCCCGAGGGCACGGTCACCTGCCGCGTCGAGCGCATGTCGGTCCCTGACGGCGGCGCCAGTGTCGATCAGGTGCGCGTGGTGATCGACGACGAGGGTCCGGGGCCGGGGCCCGCCTCCGAGCACTGCTTCGAGCCCTTCTACACCACCAAGCCGCACGGCACCGGCCTGGGGCTCACCGTGGCGCGCCGCATCGTGGGCGTGCACGGCGGCGAGATCGTGCTGCGCCCCCGCGAACGGCGCGGGGCCCGCGTGATCGTCACGCTGCCCGCCGTCGGAGGCCCCGCCCCCGAGGACCACCCGTGAGCGCGCCGGCGGCCCCTCCCCCCCCGCGCACGTTCCGGGTGCTGGTCATCGAGGACCAGCCCCTCTACGCCCGCGCCATCTCGCGCGAGTTGGCGCGACGCGGCCTCGCGAACGACGTGGCCGGCTCGCTGGCGAGCGGGCTCGACCTGGCCGCGGCCGGCGGCTACGACGCCGTGCTGCTCGATCACAAGCTGCCCGACGGCGACGGAATCGACGCCCTGCCTCGGCTGGCGGTCGCCCTGCCCCGCGTGCCGGTGGTCGTCATGACGGCCTTCGAGACCATCGCCAACGCCGTGCGCGCCATCCGGCTGGGGGCCGAGGACTACGTGGTCAAGCAGACCTCGGTGCAGGGCCTGGTCGAGCGCGTCGACGAGCTCCGGCGCCGCGCCGCGGTGCGACGACAGGTCGACCCGGTGTCGACGGGCCCCACCGTGGGGCTGCTCGGCGAGTCTCAGCCCGTGCGCCGCGTGGTCGAGCAATTGCGCAAGGTGGCGCGCCTCAACACCACCGTGCTCCTGACCGGCGAGACGGGCGTGGGCAAGGAGGTAGCAGCCCGCACCCTGCACGCGTTCACGGCCGACGAGCGCCCGGCCGGGCCCTTCGTGCCCGTCGATTGCGTGTCGCTGCCGGCCCCGCTGGCCGAGAGCCTGCTGTTCGGACACGAGAAGGGCTCCTTCACCGGCGCCGACCGGCTGCACCACGGGGCCTTCCACGACGCCGGCGCGGGCACCCTCTTCCTCGACGAGATCGGCGATCTCGACCTGGCGCTGCAGGGCAAGCTGCTCCGGGCCCTCGAGTCGCGCACGTACCAGCGCGTGGGCTCGGTCGAACAGCACCCCATCCACGCGCGCATCGTGGCGGCCACCAATCGCGACCTGGTCCTGCAGGTCAAGGCCGGGGCGTTCCGCTTCGATCTTTACCAGCGCCTGTCGGCCTTTCCCATCCACCTGCCGCCCCTGCGCGAGCGCGGCGACGACGTGCTGCTGCTGGCCGAGCACTTCCTGGCCCACTTCGCGCTCCAGTTGGGCGCGCCCCCCGCGCCCCTGTCGTCGGCGGTCGAGGCGTTCTTGCTCGGGTACGACTACCCGGGCAACGTGCGCGAGCTGAAGAACGTGCTCGAGCGCGCCCTGGTGCTCAGCGAGGGCGCGCCCATCGACCCGCAGCACCTGCCCGAGCGCCTGCTGTCGGCGTGCCCCCCGCCGGCGCCGGGCGCCATCCCCGCCGACTTCGTACCGGGCGTCGACACGCTCGAGCAGCTCGAACGCACGCTCATCCTGAAGGCGCTCGAGCGATCGGGCGGCGTCAAGGCCGAGGCCGCGCGTCGGTTGGGCCTCAGCCGCTTCCAGCTGCTGCGGCGGCTCGAGAAGTACGGCATGTCCGCCAAGGGCGAGGCCTGACCGGGCGACCGCGCGCGATTCCGCACGCCGCCCGCTGCCCGGTCGTGCGATCTCGCACGCTCCGCGTCGCACAAGGCCCCCGGCGCCCCGCCGGCCTCGCCGGGCAAGACCCCGAAGGTTCACGAGAAACGCGACCGCCCGGCGACCGCGCCGCGCCTGGCACACGCCTTGCGAATGCAGTGGGGTCGATAGGCGCGTCCGTGTCGCCGGGGTTGGGAGGAGCTACCCCCCCGCCCGCCCCGGCGGCCGGAACGCCTTACTCGCAAGCCCCCACGCGATCGGGCAGGCGCCGCAGCGCCAACGCCTCGTGCACCGACGCCTCGCCGCGCCAGGGCACGGTCACGCCGGCCACCAGGCAGGGCATCAGGCAGCCGTCGGCGGTCACGCGCAGCTTGCTGCAGCGGCTGCAGAACGAGTGCTGGAAGGGGCTGACGATCTCGACGGTGGCGCCGTCCACGTCGAACTGCTCGCGGCCCTGCAGCTCGCGAACGCGGTGCGCGGTGGCGCGGGCGGCCAGGCGGTCGCGCACGGGGCCGAGCGGCACGTGGTGGGCGCGGAAGAACCGATCGGAGTCGGACGTGGCGATGAGCTCGATGAGCTGCAGGATGACGCCGTGGGCCCCGGCCACCGCGATCAGCTCGTCGATCTCGTGCTCGTTCACGTCGCGGAGCACCACCATGTTCAGCTTCACGGGCCCCAGGCCCGCCGCGACCGCCGCCTCGAGGCCGGGCAGCACGCGCTGCAGCGACTTGGGCGTCACGCTCGACGACAGCGAGTCGCAGCCGATGTTCACGCGCTGCAGGCCGGCTGCGGCGAGCGGCCGGGCCAGCTCGGCCAGGCGCGTGCCGTTGGTGGTGAGGCTGATGTCGGTGTACCCCGCGTCGCGGAGCACCGCCACGATGTCGGGCAGGTCGGCGCGCACCAGGGGCTCGCCCCCCGTGAGCTTGACCTTGTCGAGGCCGAAGCGCGCGAGGGTGGTGACGATCTCGTTGAGCAGGGGCAGGCTCATCTCGGGCCCGGTCGCGCGCGACCCCTCCCGGTGGCAGTAGGCGCAGGCCAGATCGCAACGCTGCGTCACCGACAGGCGCAGGTGGGTCAGGAGGCGACCGAGCGGATCGACGGGCGGCGGCACGAGCTCCCCTCGAGGACGTCCGGGCGAACGGTAGGCGGTCGGACCCCGCGGGTCAAGCGTGCTTGAACCCCCCTTCGTTCTCTGCTAGCGTGCGCCTTGTTTTTCGTCCGGATTTCGGCGGTATCCCGTGGCAGAGGCCGAGAAGGTATGCCCGCGCTGTGAGCGCAGCTTTGCAGGGGAGATGACGTTCTGCCCCTACGACGGCACGCGCCTGCTCGGCGGCGACGAGCCCGACTCGCTGGTCGGCCGCGAGATCGACGGACGCTTCACCATCACGTCGCTGCTCGGCAAGGGCGGCATGGGCGCGGTCTACCTGGCCACGCAGCACCCCATGGAGCGCGAGGTGGCGCTCAAGGTGCTGAAGCCCGAGCTGTCGAAGACGGTCGAGGTCAAGAAGCGCTTCCTGCGCGAGGCCAAGTCGTCGAGCCGCCTGTCGAACCCGCACACGGTGTCGGTCTACGACTTCGGCCAGACCGACGACGGCATGCTGTACCTGGCCATGGAGCGCCTGGTGGGCGAGACCCTGGGCGCGCTCCTGAAGCGCACCGGGGCCCTGCCCGAGGCGCGCGCGCAGTCCATCGCCCAGCAGCTCTGCGAGTCGCTGGCCGAGGCCCACGCCCAGAACCTGGTGCACCGCGACGTGAAGCCCGAGAACGTGTTCCTCCTGAACCCGGGCACGACCCGCGAGTTCGTGAAGGTGCTCGACTTCGGCATCGCCAAGAGCGTGGGCAACTCCGAAGAGACGGCGCTCACGGGCACCGGCATGGTGTGCGGGACGCCCGAGTACATGAGCCCCGAGCACGCCTCGGGACGGGGCGCCACGCCGGCCTCCGACGTGTACAGCGTGGGCGTGCTGCTCTACCAGGCCCTGACCGGCGTCACCCCCTTCGCGGCCGAGAGCCCCATGCAGGTGCTCATCCGGCAGATCCAGGAAGCCCCGCCCCCCCTGCGCGACCGCATGGGAGGGAGGGAGCTGTCGGTGCCCATGCAGGCGCTGGTCGAGCGCTGCCTGTCCAAGGACCCGGCGGAGCGCCCGGCCGACGCCGACGCGCTGCTGGCCGAGCTCTCGAGCCTCGACGAGGCCCGCGCCGCGGCCCACCGCGCGCGCACCGTCGAGCACGCCTCGGCCGAGCCGCTGCCCCGCCCCTCCGACGAGCGCCCCACGCTGGCCGGCGCACCGGGGCCCGAAGCCGGCTTCCCCGCGTCGGGCGCCGTGCTGCCCGACGACGACGCCCCGCCGACCGGCACGGCCGACCTGCTGCGGGCCGTGCGCCCGACGCGCTGGCCCTGGATCATCGGCCTCGGCGCGCTGGCGCTGGCGGCCCTGCTCGCCCTGTGGCACTTCGGTGGTGAGCCGCCTCCCGCACCGCCGAGCCCCGCGCCGGCGAGCCCGGTCGAGCCCGCACCCGCGACGCCCCAGGTCCAGGCGACCCCGCCGATCCTGCGACCGCCGTCGGTCCGCTCGCGCGTCACGACCTGCGCGA
>CAZBRS010000115.1:0-5888 GCA_964494475.1 uncultured Myxococcales bacterium
GCGGTCGTGGGGTTCGGAGCACGTCGTGAGCCCGTAGTGCGGGGACCCCTCCCAACAGAAGCGAACGCACTCGGGCACGCCCCAATCGACGTAGCCGCCGGGGTCGCTCAACGGCCGCGTGCCGAGGACGCAGCGGTCGGTGGGGCAGGGAGCGCTGGTCGCGTCGGTCGAGGGATCGTCGCAGGACCGCAGCGCTGCGTCCTCGTGGAGGCACATCACCTCGTCGCCGTGGTCGTCGTGGAACGTGACGCACACCTGGCCGGCGTCGCAGGGCACCTCTTCCCAGACGTAGGGGTTGCCGGGCTTGTGGCTGTCCGAGTACTTCGTCCAGCAGAACACCTGGACGTTGCCGTCGCAGTGATTGTCTTCGCTGCCGCCGCACTCGTCCTCGAGCCAGGTGCACGATGCTGCCACGCTGGCCGCGACGAGGGCCCCCACCATCGCAATCCGGAGGCCGAAGCGTTCTCTGACTTCCGCGCTCACGGCGTGGACCCCTTCGTTCGTCGGCGCAGCCCCCATGATAGCCGTTTCGGCCGAAGGGACAACGAGCGGCGATCGGCGTTGCGGGCATGAACCCCGTGCGGTAGGGTGCCCCCATGAACTACCGCACCACCCCCGGCTTCTCGTTCGCCTGCACCGGCTGCGGCGGCTGCTGCACCGGCCAGAACATCGGCCCGCTGTCCGTCGCCGAGGTCGAGCGCGTGAAGGCCAGCGACCACCCCGCCCTGGTGGCGCTGCGCGAGCGCGTGGGCGGCGGCCTGTTCCGGCGCGCCCGCCAGGAGGACGGCAGCGGCGCCCAGCTCGTCTGCCGCCAGAAGGCCACCGGGTGCGTGTTCCTCGGCGACGACGCCCTGTGCGCGCTGCACGCCGCGCTCGGCGCCGAGGCCAAGTTCGTGCCCTGCCGCATGTTCCCCTACCGGCTGATCGAGACACCCGAGGGCATCGACGTGACCCTGCTGCCCGAGTGCCGGCAGTGGCTGCAGGCCCGCCGCGCCGGGGCCGCGCGCCCGCGCGCCGACTACGAGGCCGAGTGGGACGACCTGCTGGCCCTCGAGCAGAAGCGCGTGGCCTTCCCCGACGTGCTCCCGATCCACGAAGGCGCGGCCGTCCGCTACGGCGCCTACCGCGCGTGGGAGGACGGAGCCCTCGCCAGCCTGGCCGGGTGGCGGTCCGGCACGCTGCCGGGTGCGCTGACTCCCGTCGCGGGCTCGCTGGTCAGGACCTTCGGGCTCGAGCCCCCCGAGCCCTCGTGCACCCCCGAGGGCCTGCACGACCTGCTGATGGTGCTGCGCGAGTTCCTGGTGCAGGCCATGGACGAGTTCCCGCCGCCCAGCGGCCCCGAGGCCGGCACCCACGCCTGGACCCAGGCGCTGATCGACAGCCTCGACCTGGCGCCGCTCTACGCCGGCCGCGTGACCCTCGACCGGCTGCCCCCCGACGCGCGCGAACTGCTCGCCGAGGGCGCCCTGAACTTCCTGTACGGCAAGGCCTGGATCGTCTTCGGCACGGTGGCCCTGGGCGTCGCCGTCACGAACCTGCTGGCCCTGCTCACGCTGAACCTGGCCTACCACAAGGCGCGCCTGGGCCGACGCCTCGACGTCGACCCGCTCGACGTGCAGGACGCCACCAGCGAGGTCTACGTGCTGGCGCGCGGCAGCTACTTCCGGGTGCTGGTCGAGCACGCGGCCGAGGCCATCCTCGCCCAGTTCCTCTACGAGGCCGACGGCCTCGAGCCGCGCTGGCGAACGCTCGGCGAGCTGTGGAGCGGGCCGGAGATGTACGTGCTCTGACCTACCCCAGCTCGACCATCCGCGCCCCGATCTCGGTCCACGCGGTGCGCAGCGCGCCACCCCCCATGAACGAGCCGATGTGGCCGGCGTCGACGGTCCAGCTCTTGCAGGGCGCTTCGGGCGCGAGCTTCTCGAGGGCGAAGACCTGGGGCCCAGGGGTGATGTGGTCGCGGCTTCCGGCCACCAGGTTCAGGGGGCAGCGGATGGCCGCGAGGTCGACGCGGGTGCCGCGCACCTCGAAGGAGCCCTTCGCGAGCCGGTTGTCCTTGAAGAGATCGCGCACGGCTTCGAGGTAGAGGTCGCCCGCGATGTCCTTGTTCAGCTTGTACCAGTTGCGAAGGTCGGTGAAGCGCTTGACGTAGCCTTCGTCGTCGGCGTTCAGCCACAGGGCGGCGTAGCCGAACACGAAGCGCTCGAAGGGCTTGAGCAGGTCGAAGCCCTCGGAGAGCTTCTTGCCCGGGGCCACGCCGCCGCCCAGGGTCACCACGCCCTCGAAGAAGCTCATGGGCAGGCCGAAGACCCAGGCGTGCAGCAACGTGGCGCCCGCGTGGGCGTCGATGGGGGCCGCGGCCACGGAGAGGCTGGCCACCTTGTCGGGGTGGAGCGCGGCCACCATGGCCGCCTGCCAGCCGCCCTGGCAGAGGCCCACCAGGTGTACGCGGCCCCCCAGGCGGTCGATGCAGGCCGTGACGTCGTCGAGCGAGTCGGCGATGGTGTAGCTGCGCTTCGGCGGTGGCAGCCAGTCGGTGACGCCGACCTCCTTGACGCCGGTTCCCAGCAGGGTGCGCACCAGGCTCTGCTTCTCGCTGAAGTCGGCCACGTAGCTGTGGTTCACCTGGGGCGTCACGATCAGGGCCGGCAGGCGCCCCTCCTCGCCCGCGCCGAAGTGCCGGAGGTCGACGCTGTCGTGCACCTTCACGATCTCGTGCGGCGTGGCCCACACGGGCTGGCGGCCGGCCGCGGGCTCCACGGCCTCGTCGAACGTGCGCCAGCGCTTCAGGGTCTCGGTCCAGGTCGTCAGGGCGTCTGCGTAGGTCATGGGATCCCCCGGTGTTCGCACGTCAATTCAGTTCCGACAGGCTCTGCGCCTCGTCGGCCAGCGCGGCCTTCTGCACCTTGCCGCTCGAGTTTCGCGGCAGCTCGGCCTTGACCACGAAGCGGCGTGGCACCTTGTAGCGCGCCAGCCGCGCCTGCAGGAAGGCCTTCAGCTCGTCCTCGGTCACGGCGCCGTCGAGCGCCACGAAGGCGCAGCCCACCTCTCCCCACTTGGGGTCGGGCAGGGCCACCACGGCGCTCTCACGGATGGCCGGATGTCCCGCCAGGGCCACCTCGATCTCGGCCGGGTACACGTTCTCGCCGCCCGAGATGAACATGTCCTTCTGGCGGCCGGCGATGGTGAAGTAGCCGTCGGCGTCCACCTTCGCCAGATCGCCGGTGTGGAACCAGCCGTCGACCAGCGCCTTCGCGGTGGCCTCCGGGTTCCGGAGGTAGCCCTTCGAGACCACGGGGCCCGCCAGACAGAGCTCGCCCACCTCGCCCGCGGCCGCCTCGCGGTCGCCCACCACCACGCGCGCCTGCACGTAGGGCATGGGGCGGCCGACGCTGCCGGCCTTGTCGAAGGCGCGCTCGGCGGGCAGGTAGAAGCAGTTGGGGCCCACCTCGGTCATGCCGAAGCCCTGCAGCAGGGTCAGGCCGCGCTCCCGGTAACGCTCGATGAGCGAGATGGGCAGCGGCGCGCCGCCGCACACGATCAGGCGCACCGAGGCGAAGGCGGCCGCCAGGTGCGGGTGGGCCTCCAGCATCTGGAACGTGGTGGGCACGCCGAAGAGCACGGTGGCGTGGAAGCGCTCCACGTCGGAGAGGATGGCCCCGGCGTCGAAGCCGTCGTGGATGATCACCAGCCCGCCCTGCGCGAGCAGGGGGAAGGCCAGTACGTTGATGGCGCCGGTGTGGAAGAGCGGCGTGTAGAGCACGGTCGCGTCGCCCCGGCGCAGCTCCCAGGCCATCTGCGTGTTCACCGCGTTCCAGAGCAGCTGGCGCACGGGCAACTCGGCGGCCTTGGGCAACCCCGTGGTGCCGCTCGTGAAGAGCAGGCACGCGGTGTCCTCCATACCGGACCCCGCGGGGCGAAGCCCGGCGTCACCGGGGGGAACCCCGGCTTCGGAGGCCTGCTCGATCGACAGCAGCCGCAGGCTCTCGAGGCGCGCCTCGTCGGCCAGGGCGAAGCAGCGCGCGTCGGCGAAGAGCACGGCCGGCTCGGCCAGCCGGAGCAGCTGCTTCACCTCGCGGGCCGCGAGGCGCGTGTTGATGGGGGCGAGCACCAACCCCGCCCGCAGGCACGCGAACAGCAGCTCGAAGAAGAAGGGGTGGTTGTGGGCGAGCAGCGCCACGCGATCGCCGCGCCGCAGCGCCAGCGGCCCGGTCAGCCAGGCGGCCAGCGCGTCGGCGCGCGCGTCGAGCTGCCCGTAGGTGATCGCCTCGGCGCCGAAGACCAGCGCCGGGCGCTCGGGCAGGTAGCGCGCCCATTTTCGGGCATAGTCGATCGGGCACTCGCCGGTACGGAAGGCGTCGGTCGCGGCGTTCACTTCGCACCTCCCGGGGGAAGACCCTTGTCTCTCACCTGACGCAGCAGCTCGGCCGTCTGCTCCAGGGTCTCGATGGTCACGTCGAGGGCGGCGCGCTGGATGCCGGCCAGGCTCTGGAGGGCGCGGCCCGGATCCGTCCAGCTCCAGACCGCGAGCTCGGGCACGAACCGCTTGACGAAGGGATGGTCGAACACGGGCTGCCAGGGGTTCCGCTCCATCGAGCGCCTCCATGCTGCGTTGCAACACAATACTGCAACGCAAAAGCCAGAAGTCAAGCCCCTATCGATAGCCTGCAAGCGGATTCTGCCGAGGACCGCCCACGGGCCCTGCGCTTTTCCTGTTGCATTGCAGCAGAGGCTTGGCTACGGTGGGGCGTCTCGAGGGAGTGCCCATGCGTAGCCTGCCCTGTTCGATGCTCTTCCCTGTGGCCGTGCTCGCCGTCCTGGTCGCTGCGCTGCCGGGCTGCGAGGCCGGGAGCGTCGGGCTGTCCGACACGACGGCTCCCGACGCCCACGCCGAGGTGGTCTTCCCCGACGGGCACGCGACCGACGCGCCGGCCCCCGACGCCACGGAGGAGACCGACCCAGGCTCCGACACGTCCGAGGACGAGATCGACGCGGTCCCGACCGAGGCAGAGGCTGCCGGGGAGGCCGAGGCCGAGACCCCGGAGCTCGTCGACGACCCGGCGACGGACCCGAGCGACGCCACGGAAGCGGAAGACGACGAGGCCGAGGGCGGCGAGAGCGACGTGGGCCCCACCGACGTCGGCCTGCCCGAGACCACGCCATCCTGCGTGCCCGCCGACGACGGCGTGCTCGAGGCCGCCGACGTGCCCGTGCTGGTGGGCGCCGTGGTCTCGTACCGCGTGAACGCCGTCGGTGCCGTCGTGGCCGTGCCCAGCCTGGCGGGCTCGCCCTGCCCCGCCGGCCTCTGCTGGGACTTCTCGGCGCCGCAGGCCGGCGACACGGTCGAGGCCGACCCCGTACGCGCCATCGGCGACTTCTGGTTCGCCGACGCCTACCCCGCCGACGCCGTGGTCGTACCCATCGACGCCCGCACCGGCGACCTGGCCGTGTACCGGAAGACCGACCAGGCCTTCCTCATGCTCGGGCTCGCCTCCGAAGAAGAAGACGTGACGGCGCTGGTCTACGATCCGCCGGTCACCATCCTGGCCTTCCCCTTCCAGAAGGGCTCGACGTGGCAGACCCTCGAGGCCCGCGCCGACGGGCTCTTCGAGGGCAGCGTCTACCCCGACGCGTACGGCAACCACGTGGTGCACACGTACGAGTTCGTGGTCAACGGGCGCGGGCAGGTCACGGTGCCCGCCGGCACCTTCCCGGCCTTCCGGCTGCTGCTCGACCTCACCATGGAGGCGCGCAATCTGTGGGGCATCCCCTACGAGATCCCGGGCCTGGCCGAGACGAAGCGCGTGAAGGTCTACGACTTCCTGGCCGAGTGCGTGGGCCTGGTGGCGCGCGTGCGCTCGACCGACGGCGAGCTCGCCACGTTCTTC
>CAZBRS010000115.1:5988-8237 GCA_964494475.1 uncultured Myxococcales bacterium
CGTGGGCCTGGTGGCGCGCGTGCGCTCGACCGACGGCGAGCTCGCCACGTTCTTCGACCAGGCCACCGAATACAAGCGCTTGGGGTTCTGAATGGTCCGCACCCTCCGGCTCTTCCCCCTGGCCCTGGCGCTGGTCGCCTGCGGCGCGTCCACGTTCCAGACCCGGCCCTACGAGGTCTCGACGTACTCGCGGCACCTGGCCGAGGTCGACGGCTTCCGGCTGCACTACGACGTGGTGCCCCAGGCCCTGCCCCCGGACGCCGCGCCGGGCCCCGGCCCCGCCGTGCTCTTCCTGCACGGCTACTCGAGCTTCCTCAACATGTGGTACCCCACGGCCGTGGGGCTGGCCGACCGCCACCGCTCGATCCTGGTCGACCTGCCCGGACACGGTTTGTCCGACCGCCGCGAGGCCGACTACAGCCCCCAGGGCGTGGCCGCCACGATGTGGAAGCTGCTGGACCAGCTGGGCGAGCAGCGCGTGGCGCTGGTCGGGCACTCGTGGGGCGCGTCGGTGGCGCTGGCCATGGCCCTGCAGCACCCCGAGCGCGTCGACCGCCTGGTGCTGGTCGACGGCTGGGTCTACGAGGAGCAGAACAACACCTTCATGGACTGGGCCCAGGTACACGGCGTGGGCGAGGCGCTCTACGGCGCGTTCTACGACCAGCAGGCCGAGCTGCGCTACATGATGGCCTTCGCCGAGCCCGAGAAGTGGGTCGACGAGAACGTGCTGGAGCCCATGCTGCGCATGATGTCGATGTTCGAGGGCTCCAAGGCGGCGGGCCTGGCCGTGGTGCGCGAGCTGCGGCGCCTGCCCGAGCAGGAGCCCCTCTACAGGACGGTGGCCCAGCCCGCGCTGCTCGTCTGGTGCCGCGAAGACACGGTCTCGCTGCCCCACTACGGCGAGCGCCTGGCGAACGAGCTGCCGAACGCGCGCTACGAGCTGTTGCCCAACTGCGGCCACATCCCGCCCATCGAACAGACGCCGCGCTTCGTCTCGCTGCTCGGAGGCTTCCTATGAGCCGGCTGGCCGTCCTCCTCGTCGGGTGGCTCTGCGCCGGCCCCTCGCTGGCCGAGCCGGCACCGACGGCGCCCTCCGCCACGACGGGGCCGCGCTTCTACAACCCCTTCCAGGACCTCACGCTCTCCGACGCCCCGCCGCCCGACCTGTACGGGTTCACGTCGAAGGTGTTCGCGCTGTCCGGGACCTTCCGCGTGCGCGGCGGCGTGCTCTCGAACCTGGACCTGGACCACGGCCTCACCCCCGAGGGTACGCCCCTGTGGCCGGCCGAGGGCCACGGCGTCGCGGGCGACACGGTCACGTCGGCCAACGTGCGCCTGCGCCTGCAGCCCGAGCTGCGCCTGGGCAACGAGGTGCGCCTCGTGGTGCAGCTCGACGCCCTCGACAACGTGCGCTTCGGCAGCACGCCGCGCGGCTACCCCATCTCGAGCGCGGTGCCCCAGGTGTCCGGCTCGCCCTCGCAGGAGGCCCCGTCGGCGGGCCGCAACGCCTTCGCCGACAGCCTGCAGGTCAAAAAGGCCTGGGCCGAGTGGCTGTTGCCCTTCGGCCTGCTGCAGGTGGGCCGCGTGGGCAACTCGTGGGGGCTGGGGGTCATGGCCGACGCCGGCGACGGGCCCGACGACGACGTCGACGATCAGGTCGACCGGCTGGGCTTCGTGACCACCGTCTTCGACCACTTCGTGGGGCTCGCCTACGACGTGAACGCCACGGGACCCTCGACGGCCTCGAGCCGCGACCCGGCCGGCCAGGCGTGGGACCTGACCGACGCCGACGACGTGAGCACGCTGTCGCTGGCCGTGCTGCGCTTCCACCCGCCCGAGGTGCTGCGCATGAAGCTGCGGGCGGATCGGGTGGTCGTGAACTACGGAGCCTACGTCACGTGGCGGCGCCAGTCCGAGGAGCTGCCCACCTACGCCCTGCTCGGGCTCGCCGGCGAGGACCGCGACTACAGCGCCGACGAGCTGGTGACCCGCGACGCCAGCTACCTGGGCACCGACCTGTGGCTGCGCGTGTCGCTGCAGCGCCTGCGCTTCGAGCTCGAGGCGGCCTACGTGCACGGCCGCGTGGGCAACGCCACGCTGCTGCCCGGGGTCGGCCTGCCCGCCACGACCATGGACCAGTGGGGCGGCGTGTTCCAGGCCGAGTGGCAGCCCGGCCGCACGTTGCCCCTGGCGCTGCTGGCCGAGGTGGGCGTGGCCTCGGGCGACCCCGCCTGGGGCTTCGGCGTGGC
>CAZBRS010000116.1:0-7970 GCA_964494475.1 uncultured Myxococcales bacterium
TCGGCGAGCTCGAGGTGCAGGCGCGCGGGCAGGTCGTGAACCTGAAGCTCGAGCGAATGGCCGACGAGCTGCTGGCCGCGGCTGACATGAAGGAGACAGGCGCGTGAGGCGATTGCTCGCCATCGCGTTGCTGCTGGCGGCCCTGCCCGCGCGCGGCGCCGACGTCGGCCTGTCGTTCGCGGGCTCGGGGCGGGCCTACTTCGTGCCCCGGGCCTTCTTCGCCAACGTATTCGACAACTGGACCAACGCCCCGAACTGGGGCACCAACCTGACCGTCGGCGTCACGGGCCTCACCGTGTTCGACCCCGAGCTCGTGGTCGAGATCGGCTCGCTGGCGCTACCCGAGGGGAACTTTCGCCTGAAGGACTCGGCCACGTGGCGCACGGTGCGCGTGAACCTCGACCTCGTGCAGGTGAGCGTGGCGCTGCGGCTGCGCTTCGACTGGGCCGTGTGGCGGGACTTGCACGTGGGCCTGGCCTTGGGCGGCGGCGTGGCGCGCCTGTTCGGCCAGGCCGAGTCGCGCGAGGCGCTGCCCGGCTGCCAGGAGCCCGTCGGCGAGTGCGGGGTCTGGGACGACGTGGCCGCCCACCGCCTGGGCTTCGCCGACCAGGTGCTCCCGGTGATCGTCGCCCTCGGCCACGTGGGCTACGAGCTCTGGCCCGGCTGGCAGGCGGTCGTCGAGGGCGGCCTGCAGAACCTGCCGTTCGTCGGCCTGGCCGTGCGGTACCAGCTGGACCTCTGATCTGGCCGTCGTAGGGGCGCAATTCATTGCGCCCGGCCAGGGGGTGAGGTTCCTTCCGGGGGGGGCCGGGGGCTGAGATCACCCGATCCGCTTCCACAACGCCGCCGCCTGCTCCCTGGCCCGCGCGGCGACGCGCGCCTCGTCGAGGTGCGGGAAGACCCGATCGCGCAGCACCCAGCGGCCGTTCACGAGCACGTCGCGCGCCTCGACCTGCGAGAGGCCGAAGACCAGGTGGCCGGCCAGGTTGTCGGGGCTGAGGGGCGTGTACGGCAGGTAGTCGAAGACCACCAGGTCGGCGGGGGCCCCTGGGCAGAGGCGTCCGAGGGCGGGGTCGAGGAAGCGCCGGGCCGCCGCGAAGTTGTTCTTCACGAGCAGCGTGACCGGCTCGAGGAAGGCCGCCTGGGGGTGCGCGCGCAGGTGGTGGTGGGCGAAGATCGAGGCGCGCACCTCCTCGAGCAGCCCCTGGGTCATGCCGTCGGAGCCGAGGCAGGTGAGCGGACGCGTCAGGTCGCGGCCCACCAGGTCGAGGAAGCCGATGGCGTTGTTCAGGTTCGACTGGGGGTTGTGGATGAGCACCCCGCCCCGCGCGGCCAGCACGTCGAGCTCCGAGGCGTCGAGGTGAACGCCGTGGGCGCACAGGCTGCGCTCGTTCACGAGCCCGAAGCCGTCGAAGCGGGTCACGATGCCCGAGCCCATGCGCTCGCGCGTGAGGGCCACGTCGGCGCGATCCTCGGCCACGTGCACGTGGATGCCGGCGGCGACGGCGTCGGGCAGGGCGGCCACCTTGGCGAGCGTGGCGTCCGACAGCGTGAACGAGGCGTGCAGCCCGAAGGCCCCGGCGACCATCCCGTCGGCGCGCGCCCGCGCCGCTCGCAGGAAGCGCAGGTTCTCGGCTACGCCGGCGTCGCGGACGGCCGGGCCGTCGCGATCCGACACCTCGTAGGCCAGCACGGCGCGCAGGCCCACCTCGGCCCGCGCTTGATCGATGCGATCGAGGCTGCCCTCCACCGCGTTGGGGCTGGCGTGGTGATCGAAGAGGGTGGTGAAGCCCTTGCGCACCGAGCGCGTCAGGGGCACCAGGGCCGACCAGTAGGCGTCGTCGAGGGTCAGCCCCTTGTCGAGCCGCCACCAGAGCGTCTCGAGCACGTCGATGAAGGTCGAGGCCGGCCCAACCGACAAGCCGGTCGCGAACGTCGAGTACAGGTGCGTGTGCAGGCTCGCGAAGCCCGGGCAGACCAGCCGCCCGCCCGCGTCGACGATCTCGTCGTCGGCGCTGCGCGGCACGTCGGCGTCGCGCCCCACGGCCGTGATGCGCCCACCCTCAACGCGCACGGCGCCGCGCTCGACGACCGTACCCTCCTCGAACGACACGAGCCAGGCGTTCCCGATGCGAAGGGCCATGCGCGACCTCCCACGTTGGCTTGATGCTACACCGCGCCGCGCCGTTCCGGAACCTGGATTCTCCAATTCGCGCTTGAGGTGACGCACTGCGGCAGAGTATACTATCAAGACTCGGGGTGGGTCTCGGGTGGCGTCTTCTGGAGGCATTCATGGCAGCGCTTCGCACGTTCGTCGCAGTCTTGTTCCTCGCGTCCTTCAGCGTTCCAGCTGCGTCGCAGATGTCTCTCACGAGCAGCAACGTGGCGGTCACCGAGAACTTCACGGGTTTCACGGGGGCCGGGTTCGCGGCCACGCCGGCGGCCGGGCAGCTCGACTCCGACGCCTGGAGAGTCGTAGGAATGTCGGACGGGACCATGGCGTTCGGCGCGACGAAATCTTCGGGAACGGATTTCGGCAGAGGTTCGAGTGCCGGAGGTGTAACGACTGGCGGTATCTACGCTTTTACCGCCGACGGTAGCACTCCAGCTTTGGGTGTTCAACCCGGTGGATCGGACGTCAACCCCGGCAGCATCGTCTTGAAGGTGGCCAATAATACCGGATCAACCATTACGTCTCTCTCCGTCTCCTACAAGGCCTTCTACAAGAACGATCAGGCCCGCGCGAACAAGATTCGCTTCGGGTATTCGACGAACGACGTGGCATATACGGACGACGCGACGCTGGACGTAGATTCCCCCCTCGCCGCAGACGCGGGTGCCTGGACGTCGTTCACGCGAAGCAAGACGATTTCCGGACTGACGTTTGCGACGGGCACCTCGATGTACATCCACTGGGGGATCTCATCGACCGGAAGCAACAATCACGACGAACTCGCGCTCGACGACGTCTCGGTAACGGGAACCTCGGGGGCCTGCGCCCCGCCCTGCGCTGACGGTATCTCGTGCACCGACGACCTCTGCAACTCGGGCACGTGCTCGTACCCCATCTCGTCGGGTAAGTGCCTCATCGCGAGCGGCTGCTACAACGACAACGCCACCAACCCCGCGAACACCTGCCAGAAGTGCGCCGCGTCCGCCAACACCACGTGGAGCTTGAACGACGGCGCCTCCTGCACCACGGCCGGCGGCGGCGCGGGCCTCTGCACCAGCGGCGTGTGCGTGGGCGCCGACGGCAACTCGTACGTCGACGTGGCCGACGACCCCATCGGAGGCGACTTCCTGCGGTCCGACGACACGCTCGATCGGGCCGTGTTCGCGTTCAAGGTGATCGACCAGGGCACGGGCGACAGCTACCCGACCACCGTCACCGACCTGACGTTCGCGCCCGGCGCCAGCAACGACGCCGACTGGACCGACACCCTCGCCCTGGCCGAGCTCTACGACGGCGAGACCGGCGGCAACCTGGTGGGCACCGCCGTCGGCATCTCCGACGCGGCCATCCAGTTCTCGGACCTCTCGTTCGAGGTGCCGAACGGCGACGAGCGCACGCTCTACCTGCGCCTCACCTTCTCCGAAGCTCCGAGCCTCGTCGACGGCAGCACGCTATCGTTCGCGATCGACAGCAGCGCCGCCGGCAACGAGGCCCTGGCCGGGGGCAGCACCTTCGCCACGTCGGGGATCGACGAGGTCGGCTCCGACGACTTCTACGTCGACGTGATGGCCTTTGCCCTGTTCGTGGTGACCGAGCCCGCGCGCGTGGTGCCCGGCATGCCCTTCGCGTTCTCGGTGTACGCCTCCGACCTCTACGGCAACACCGACGTCGACTACAACGAGCCACTCTACGTCGACGTCGACCCGGCCACGGGGGGCTCCGGCACCCTTTCGTCGACCACGTACCCCGACCTCATCGCCAGCGCCGTCGACGGACTGGCCGAGTGGCCCGATCTGGTCTATGACACCGAAGACACCTTCTCGCTGCTCGCCACCGACGGCAGCTTCGTAGTCTACGACGCCCTCTCTTCCACGTGGACGGCCACCATCAACTGGGATCTGCACGGCTACGCCGTGAAGAACCTGCAGGACAACCTGACCGTCACCCTCGATCGCGCCAAGTTCATCGACGACGGCGGCTCTGCCTCCCTGGCGCCGGGCGACTACCTCGTCATCGGCCGCGACAGCACGAAGGCGGCCTTCGAGGCCTTCTGGAGCGTCACCTTCGCGTCGAACGTGCGCTACGTGAACGGGAAAACGCTGGCAGGGGGCACCTCGAGCGGCTTCCCAGTGGTCAACGAGACCGGCACCTCGTCCGAGCGGTTCGCCCTTTACGACGCCGCCGCGGTACTGCTGGACGGCGCGTCTCCGTCGGCCCTGCAGTTCGGCAACGGTGACAACTGCGCCCGCGTGGGGCTGGCGACCAGCGGGCAATTGGCCGGCCACTGGTCCTGCGGCCTCACGTCGGCGGTCACCGAGACCCCCGGCTCGGGCGCCGTGCTCGAGCATACCGGCAAGCTCGTGATCACCGAGATGTCCGACGGCGCGACCTCGATCTACGAGTTCCTCGAGCTCTTCTACGACGCCGAGTACAGCTCGGTCTGCCCCAACGGCAGCAAGGAGGTCGGCGAAGACTGCGACGACAACGCCAACGGCGACGACGCCGACGGGTGCAAGGACGACTGCACGTTCTCGTGCGCCGCGAACACCGACTGCGCCGACGCCGACACCACCGACTGCGTACGCCCGGCGTGCGCCGCCGGCGGCGAGGGGCAGGTGTGCGAAGAGGGAGAAGGCACGGCCTTCGAGGCGGCCGGCAAGCTCTGCCCCGTGGGCGCCTGCGACGGAGCCGGCACCTGCGCCCTCTCGTACGTGGGCGCCGTGATCGTCACCGAGATCATGCCGAACCCGGGCGCCTGCGACGACACGGTGGGCGAGTGGCTCGAGCTTCACAACACGCGCGACCAGGCCATCGACCTGGCCGGCTGGACGCTTTCTTACAACAACCTCGCCCCCCCCCCGAACAACACGCCGGGCACCCACCCGTTCTCCGGTTCGTTCGTCATCCCGGCCCACGGCTACGTGGTGCTCTGCCGCACCTCTCCCGCCGCCGAGGGGCTGCCCTGCGACCTGGAGGGCCTGCCCTTCGCCCTGGGCAACAGCGGCGGCGAGCTCACGCTGAAGGACGGCACGGGCGCCACGGTCGACTTCGCCCGCTACCAGGCCAACGACGAGTCGGGCAACTCGTTCACGCTCAGCCCCTGCCACCTGGACGCGCTCTCCAACGACGACACGAACACGAACTGGTGCTTCGGAAGCGCGACCGATACGTTCACGTGCGGCTCGGGGAGCGACCACGGCACCCCGGGTGGGGCCAACCGGCCCTGCCCCGGCCAGGACTGCTTCACGTGCAATGATCCTTCCACCGACTGCACGAACACCGTCGGCGATTGCAAGGACGCCGTGTGCGTGCCGAGCGGCGCCGACTGGATCTGCGGCACCGTGAACAACGACGCCGACCCCGAAGACGACGGCCTGGCGTGCACCGCCGACACCTGCGTGGTCGGCACTCCCTCCCACACGAGCACCGCGGGCCTGCCCTGCAAGACCGACGGGGGCCTGCCCGCCAACGACGGCTGGTGCACCGCGGGTGGCGCCTGCCTGGCCAACACCTGCGGCGACGGACACGCGTTCTCGACCGAGTCGTGCGACGACGGCGCCAACGGCGACCCGAACGACGGCTGCACGAACGACTGCGCTTTCTCGTGCCTCACGCTGGGCGCCGCCTGCGGCACCGACCCCCTCGCGACCGACTGCGTGTTCCCGAAGTGCGCGGTCGGCGGCACGGGCCAGCGCTGCGAGGCGAGCCCCGGTACGGGCCTGGTCGCGCAGGGCACGTCGTGCGGCGGCGCCGGCCAGTGCGACGCCGGCGGCAACTGCACCCTGCCGGCCGAGCCCGGCGACGTGCTCGTCACCGAGCTCGCGTTCAACCCGAAGGCCAGCCCCGCCGGTTGCGATACCGCGGGCAGCGACGCCGCTGGCGAGTGGATCGAGTTGAAGAACGTCTCGGAGCACGCCGTCAGCTTGCTCGGCTGGAGGCTGACCGACAACGGCGCCACCCACACGATCACGGCCAGCCTCACCCTCTCGGAGGGCGAGCTCCTGGTACTCTGCAACGGAGCCACCAAGCCGACCTGGTGCGACTACTCGTACGGCGCGGCCATCGCGCTCGGAAACGGCGGCGACAAGCTGGTGGTCAAGGACGGCTTCGGCACCACCATCGACGAGGTGACCCAGTTCCTGACGGGCTGGCCGTCGGCCGTGGGTGAGGGCGTGGCGTTGGCGCTCGATCCCTCGCGCGAAGACGGCACGAAGAACGATCTCGGCTGGTCGTGGTGCGCGGGCCAGGAAACCCTGGTGTGCGGCGACACGGGCTCTCCGGGCGAGTCGAACGCCCCCTGCGCGGGCGGCCTCGTCATCCCGGCCGACGCCGCGAAGTCGACGGTCCGCGCCACGACCGGGGTGGCGGCCGACGGCCACAGCCACGCCATCATCAGCGTCGAGCTGAAGGCCAGCGACGACACGCCGGCCGCCGGACGCACGGTCACGTTCAGCGAAGGGCACGCGAGCGCGTCCGTCGTCGACCCGACGGGCGCCAACGGCACGCTGGTCACCGACGCCAACGGTCGCGCCGTCGCGTACGTGACCAACACCGAGGTCGAGACCATCGCAGTCACGATCTCCGACGACAGCCCGGCGCCCAAGGTCACGCTGCCCCAGCCGTCGGTCGCGTTCGTGTCGCCGACGAGCGGCAGCGCGGCCACGGTCAACGGGGTGCAGCTCTCGGTGAGCGGCGGCACGTTCACCCAGGCGGCCGCCTACGACCCGGCCAGCATGCCGGCCGGGCTCGACGCCGGCCTGGCCCTGCCCTACGGCGTGCTCGCCACGACCATCACGGTGGCGCCGGGAGGCCAGGCCGTGCTCACGGTCACGCTGCCCGCGCGCATCGTGCAGTCGTACCGCCTCTACAAATTCGGCTCCGAGGCGGGCCAGCTCACGCCGCACTGGTACGAGATCACGAAGCACGCCAAGGTGACCGGCTTCAAGGACCCGAACACCGTCTACACCGTCACGCTGACCGACGGCGGCTTCGGCGACGCCGACGGCCTGGCCAACGGCGTGATCGTCGATCCCCAGGCGATCGTTCAGGATCCGAGCGCGATCCCCACGCTCGGCGAGTGGGCGGTGATCCTGCTGGCCCTGGCCATGGTGCTGCTGGCCGTGCGCCGCCTGCGCGAGACGGTTCGGCCGTTCGCGTGATCCTGCTCGCCTGACGCCGCTTTCTTACCTATACTACCGCCACGTTCGACCCATGAAGGGGGGAGTTTCATGCGACTTCGCGCGTACAGGGATGGGCTTCTGGTGCTGGCGCTGCTGGCGCTGCTGGCGTGCTCGGGCAGCGAGACCACGGGCGGCGACGAGGGACCGAACGCCGACGTGAGCGTCGACCAACCGGGTCCCGACGACGTGGCGGGCGATCCCCAGGGCAAGGACACCGGCGCCGACGGCGAAGAGCCCGACGCGACCGAGGACGTACCTCCCGTCGATGGCACGGCTTGGGACTGCGACAGCGACGACGACTGCGATGACGGCGACGAGTGCACGTCGGACTGGTGCACCGATCTGCACGCCTGCGGGCACGAGCCCCGCGCGGGTTGGTGCCACTTCGAGGGCGGCTGCGTCCCGGCCGGCGAGGTGGACCCCGACAATCCCTGCCAGTCGTGCCAGCCCGTGGCCTCTACCGAGGGCTACAGCGCCGACGACACGCGGCCCTGCGGCACCGACGACGCCTGCGCCGCGCACGCCTGCAAGGCGGGCCTCTGCGTGGCCTCGCCGAAGATTGCCTGCGACGACGGCAACCCCTGCACCGACGACGGCTGCGAGCCCGCCACCGGCTG
>CAZBRS010000117.1:0-7192 GCA_964494475.1 uncultured Myxococcales bacterium
TCGTTCCGACGTTCACGTGCGGCTTGTTGCGCTCGAACTTTGCCTTTCCCATGACCGAACCTCCTTCGCGAAGCGTTGCTTCCAGCGCCTTTCCCTGACCGAACCCGAACCCGAACCCGAACAGGAACCGGAGCCCTTGATCGGAATTGAACCGATGACCCCGTCCTTACCAAGGACGTGCTCTGCCATCTGAGCTACAAGGGCCTCCCTGCGAGCGGGAGACGGGATTCGAACCCGCGACCCATAGCTTGGAAGGCTATTGCTCTAGCCAACTGAGCTACTCCCGCCTATCCCGCTGGCACGCTCGTCGATGGGTGGATGGAGATGGGTTTGAACCATCGAAGCGCGACGCGCAGCGGATTTACAGTCCGCCCCCTTTGGCCACTTGGGTATCCATCCACGAGATGACGAGCTGGCGGTCGGAGTCGAACCGACGGCCTGCTGATTACAAGTCAGCTGCTCTGCCGACTGAGCTACGCCAGCGTTGATCCCGCTCAATGTCAGAGAACATTCGGGGGGGCTGCTGAGGCAGACCCGTCCCGTCTGAGCCTGCGGTTTTTAGCTTGCGTCTGCGCCGATGTCAATCAAAAAGAGGCGCCAGAATTTGCTTGACGAAGGAGGGACCCCTCCCTACAGTCTCGTCTCCCGTTATCGACGGGTACGCTTGTTTGGAGGACACCATGCCGCCCCTCGCGATCCTCGCGAAGAAAATCGGAATGACGCGCATCTTCGAGTCGGACGGGACGGTTCACCCGTTGACCGTGCTCGAGGTCGGACCCTGCCGCGTGCTGCGCGTCAAGAAGAACGATGGCCCCGACGGGTACGACGCCCTCCAGCTCGGCTTCGAGCCCGGCAAGGAGAAGGCGTTCAACAAGCCCGAGATGGGCTACTTCAACAAGCTCGGCCAGAAGCCCTATCGGCACGTGCGCGAAGTCCGCGTCGATCCCGAGGCGACCGCCAAGTACGAGGCCGGCCAGGACCTGACGTGCGATCTCTTCCCCCCCGGCGTGTTCGTCGACGTGGTGGGTTGGCGCAAGGGCCGTGGTTTCCAGGGCGTCATGCGGCGTCATGGCTTCGCCGGTTCCAAGGAGAGCAGCCACGGTACGCACGAGTACTTCCGCCACGGCGGTTCGATCGGCTCGAACACGTACCCCGGCCGCGTCCACCTCGGCCGCAAGATGCCCGGCCGCATGGGCACCCAGCGCTTCACCATCCAGAACCTGCGCGTGATTGACCGCGTTGCGCCGAAGAACCTGGTGCTGGTGCGTGGCGCCGTGCCCGGTCCGAACGGCGGGCTCGTCATCGTTCGTCAGGCCATCAAGGTCTACCAGAAGGGCTAGGCGCCCCGCCAGGCCCCTGCGGTGGGACACGATGCATCGTGTCCCTACAGGTCGATTTCTCCCGTAAATACCACCTCGGCCGGGCCCGTCATCAGGTAGGCACCGCTGTCGCCGTCGCGTCGGATGGTGACCACGCCGCCGGGCAGGTGCACGGCCAGCGGTAGGTCGGCGGGGTGCCGACCCGTCTCGATGAGCGCGGCGGCCACGGCGGTGGCCCCGGTACCGCAGGCCTGCGTGATGCCGCAGCCGCGCTCGTGGACCACGACGCGCACGGCGTCGTCCGAGAGTCGCTGGACGAGCTCGATGTTCGAACGCTGGGGGAAGGCGGGCGCCACCTCGAGGGCCGGGCCGTAGGCGCGGGCGTCGGCCAGCGGGTCGTCGGAGAACACGATGGCGTGCGGATTGCCCACGCTCACGCGCCGGAAGACGTGCTCCCGCCCGGCGGCCTCGACATGCTCATCGGACGATGCCACCCGGGCCGCGCCCATTCCCACCGTGACCGACCAGGCGCCACGGCTGGAGCGCGAGACGGCGCACGCGCGGGGGCCGGCGTCGGTGCGGATCGTGAGGGGGTCGTCGGTCACGCCCCTTGCCTCGACGAGGTGGCGTGCCACGCAGCGGATTCCGTTGCCGCACATCTCGGGTCGTGACCCGTCGGCGTTCAGGATCACGAGGCGCCAGCCGCCGTCGGGATCGCGACGCACCAGCAGGAGTCCGTCGGCGCCGACGCCCCGGTGGCGGTCGCAGAGGCGCACCGCGAGCTCGGGGGGCACGTCGAAGGCGCGGTCGATCTGGTCGAAGAGCACGAAGTCGTTCCCGGCACCGTGCACCTTGGAGAACGCGGTCGGGGTCATCTCGGACTCCGTCGAGAGGAGGGTGGTCAGGTCGGCAGCTTCTGGCCGCAGCGGAAGCAGAAGCGCATGTCGGCGGTCAGGTTGGCGCTGCAGGCCGGGCAGGCGGTGACGAGGGCGGGCCGGCGGGCGCGGGCGCCACACTGGGTGCAGAACCGCATCTCGGGAGACAAGACCGCACCGCATTCGGTACAGAAGATCATGTGAATGGTCTTGCCGGTGGTCGAGGCCTTCTCCTGCTCTTCGTACGTGAGGTCGAAGAAGGCCACGCGGAGGTGGTCGCCGTGCTTGACCGTGGCGGGGGCATCGAGGCGGGCGCCGTTCAGGAACGTACCGTTTTCGCTGCCGGCGTCGGTCAGGGTGGTCGTCGCGTTGCCGATGTCGAGGACGGCGTGCACGCGCGACACCAGATCGCCTTCGAGGTGGATCTGGCAGGTCGGATCGCGACCGATGCGGACCTCGCCGTGCGGGAGGATGTAGATGTGGTTGAGCAGGCGAACCCGGATCTCGCGTGTCATGCGCTTAGGCTACGCAACCTCGCGCGCGGATGCAACGGCCAGTTCGGCCTATTGCGCCGCGGGGGCCGCGGGGGCGGGTGCGGGGGCCTCGGAGGGAGCGGCAGGGGCGTCGGCGGGAGCCGCCGCAGGGGCATCGGCGGGAGCCGCCGCAGGGGCGTCGGTCGGCGTTGGAGCGGGCGCCTCGGCCGCGACCGGGGCGGGAGCCGGCACCGGGGGCGTGGGCTGATCGAGCGGCACGGTCTGGTCCTCGGGGGCCGTCTGGATCACCTCGGGCGCCTCGGCGCGCGGCTTGTCCATGGACACGCGGGCCAGGCCGAAGGACACGAGCATGAAGACGAAGGCGAAGATGGCCGTCAGCTTCTGGAGCAGCGTGGCGCCGCCGCTGGCGCCCAGGATGCTGGACGCGCCGCCGCCGCCGAAGACGGTGCCCATGCCGCCCTTGCCCTGCTGGAGCAGGATGACGAGGATGAGGAGCAGGCTCGTGAGGATGAAGAGGACCAACAGGATCGTGTACAGCATCGTTTCCTCCTAGGCGTCGAACTCGATCAACGCACCGAAGCTTTCGGCCTTCAAGGCGGCGCCACCGACCAGCGCGCCGTCGATGTCCGGCATGGACATCAGGCCCTTCACGTTGGACGGCGCGACCGAGCCGCCGTACAGGATGCGCACCTCGGCGCCCGTGCCCGCGCCGAAGACCTCGTCGAGCAGGCCGCGCACCAGCGCGTGCACGTCTTCGGCCTGCTCCGGGCTGGCGACGACGCCCGTGCCGATGGCCCAGACGGGCTCGTACGCGAGCACGATGTGCGCCAGCAGGTCGTCGCGCGACACCCCGGCCAGGCCCTGCCGCACCTGCGTCGAGACCACCTCGAGCGTGCGCTCGGCCTGCCGCTCGGCGAGGGTCTCGCCGATGCAGAAGCAGATCTGCAGCTTCTCGGCCAACGCCCCGTGCACCTTGAGGTTCAGGAGCGCGTCGGTCTCGCCGAACACGTGGCGGCGCTCGGAGTGGCCGAGCAGCACCAGCGACAGGCCGGTCGAGGCGACCATGCGCGGGCTCCACTCGCCCGTGAAGGCCCCCTCCTGTTTGCCGCAGGGGGCCACGTGCGCGTTCTGGAGCCCGACGCGGACCGGGCTGCCCTCGAGGGCCCGGGCTACGCTCACGGCGTAGGGAGCGGGCGGGAACACCCACACCTCGCGATCGTCGCGGCTCTTCCATGCGGCGTCGACGGCCTCGCCGAGCGCCAGCGCGGCGTCGTACGTGAGGTTCATCTTCCAGTTGCCGGCGATGACAGGACGCCTCTTCGGGGTCATTTTGCCTCCGTTGCCGTTAGGGCGGCGAGGCCCGGGAGCTCGTGGCCGGCCGCGTAGGCCAGGGCGGCCGCGCCGCCGGTCGAGAGATGCGAGATGAACGGGGTCACGCCGCTCTGGGACACCGCGTCGAGAGAGCTGCCCCCGCACACCACGCTGTAGCCGTTCACCTGGGCCACCGCGTGGGCCAGCCCCTCGGTGCCGACGCGCATGGACGGGTGCTCGTGCACCCCCAGCGGGCCGTTCCAGAAGAGCGTTCGAGCCCGCGCGACGGTCTCGGCGAAGAGGCGGACCGTCTCGGGGCCGGCGTCGACGATGACGAGCTCGGGCGGTACGGCGTCGGCGGCCACGACGTGCAGCGGTGAGCCCTCGGCCGCCTCCGCGGCCACGACGTGGTCGACGGGGAGCAGCACGGGCACCTTGCGCTCGCGGGCGACCTTGAGGATGTCGTTCGCGGCCGCGACCAACTCGGGGGCCACGGCCGTGCGGCCGACGCCGTGGCCGCGCGCCACGAGGAAGGGGACGGCGAGCGCGCCGCCCAGCACCAGCGCGTTCACCCGCTGCACCAGCGACAGGATCGCGGGCAGCTTGATCTCGGCGCGCGAGCCGCCGAGCACGGCCACGTAGGGCGTGCGGTAGCCGCCCCGAAGCTTGGAGAGCCCGTCGAGCTCCTTGCGCGCGAGCAGGCCGAGGCCGCGCTCCTTGAGGAGGAGGGGCACCCGCGCGAGCGACGCGTAGGGCCGGTGCATGAGGCCGAACGCCTCGTTCACGTAAACGGAGCCGAGCGCGGCCAGTTCGCGGGCGAACGAATCGTTCGCGGTGTCTTCGCCGCGGTGCCAGCGCAGGTTCTCGAGCATCAGGATCTGCCCGTCGCGGAGCCCCAGGTGCAGGCTGCGCACGCCGTCGCCGACGCAGTCGTCGGGCACGATCACCTCGTCGTCGAGGAGCTCGGCCAGGCGTTCGGCGATCGGCAGCACGGAGAGCGCGGTATCCTTCTGGCCGCGGGGCTGGCCCAGGTGCGTCATGAGCACGATCTTGGCGCGGCGATCGCGGGCATGGCGGAGCGTGGGCAGGATGGCGCGCAGGCGCGAATCGTCCTGGATCGAGCCGTCGGCCTCGAGCGGCAGGTCGAGGTCGGCGCGGATCAGCACTCGGCGCTGGGAGAGGTTCAGCTGCTCGAGACCGCTGATCGGCATGAAAGGATACTCCGCGCGCGGGCAAACCTATCCCGCAGGACGCGTGAAAATAAACGAACCGACCGCGTGCGTCAAGCTTGATATCTGGCGCGTCCTCCATAGGATTGGGCGGAACCTGTGGGTGTCGGAGGACCCATGACCCGTTCGCTCGCCCTGGCCCTGATCGTCGCCGTCTCGTTCACGCTCGCGGCTGCGCCGGCGCGCGCCGACAAGAAGGCCGACGGCATCAAGGCCTACAAGGAGGGCATCTCCCTCGGCAACGAAGGCAAGCTCGACGAGGCCCTCGCCAAGTGGCGCGAGGCGGTCGGGCTCTATCCCGAGCTCTACGTGGCGCACGTGAAGATGGGCATGGCCTTCGAGATGCAGGAGCGCCTGCCCCAGGCGGCCGCGTGCTACGATCTGGCCGTCAAGGCCAAGAAGGACGCCCCCGAGGCCTGGAACAGCCGGGGCGAGTTCTTCGCCAAGCAGAAGGTGCTCGACCTGGCGGTGGCCGACTTCCGGGCGGCCGTCGAGCTCGAGAAGAAGGACAAGGGCGGAAAGAAGAAGCCCGAGGCGGCGCGCAACCTCGTGAAGACGCTCTGCCTGCAGGAGAAGTTCGACGAGGCCGAGCCGGCGCTGGTCGACGGCTTGAAGGCCTTCAAGGACGACGAGGATCTTCTCTTCTACCAGGGCTACCTGGCCATGAAGCGCGACAAGGACGTCGACGCCGAGCGCTCGTTCCGCGCGCTGGAGGAGAAGCATCCCAAGTCGCCCATGTCGGCGTACGGCCGGGGCCTGTTGTTCAAGAAGGTGGGCGACAACGAGAACGCCAAGAAGGCGTTCGGCCTGGCCTGTGACAAGAAGCACAAGCCGAGCTGCACGGCCGTGAAAGAGATCGACCGCCCCCGCCTGGGTCAGTAGATGACCGGCGTCCTTCGTCCTGCCGCCCCTGCTCCGAAGATCCCCGACCCCCGGCACATCGCGCCGGGGCTGGCCACCATCCGTGCGATTTGCGCGACCCTCGGCAACCCGGAGCACGACTTCCCTGCCGTGCTCGTGGCCGGCACCAACGGCAAGGGCTCGACCGCGGCCATGCTCGAGAGCGTGCTGCGGCGCCACGGCCTCTACACCGGACTCACCACCAGCCCGCACCTGGTGCGCGAGACCGAGCGCATCCGCCTGCAGGGCGTCGAGGTTGGAGCGGCCGGGCTCGCCCGTCTGCGCGTACTGGTCGACGCCGCGGCCGACGCGGCCTGGGTGCACGCCAGCTATTTCGAGCAGCTCGTCGCGGCCGCCTTCGTGGCCTTCGCCGAGGCCCACGTCGATCGCGCCGTGGTCGAGGTCGGGCTGGGCGGTCGCTGGGACGCCACGTGGGTCTCGAACGCCGACGTGGGCCTCGTGACCTCCATCGGGCTCGAGCACACCGCGTGGCTCGGCGACACGGTTCAGAAGATCGCGCGCGAGAAGGCGGCCATCGCCAGGCCCGGCATGACGCTGTACTCGGCGGTGGAGCGCACCCTGCACGACGCCGCCATCGTGCCCGAGGCCAGGGCCTGTGGCGCCGCCGCCGTGGTGCACCTCGCCGACACGGGCTGGCGCGCCGAGGGCGACACCCTGCGCTCTCCCGGCGGTCTCGCGATTCGCCCGCCCCTGGCCGGCGACGCCATGATCACGAACGCCGCCCTGGCCGCCCTGGCCGCCGCGCACCTGGGCGTGCCCGAGGCCACCATCGCCGCTGGCATCGAGGCGGCGGCGTGGCCGGGCCGCTACGAGACGCTGGCCACCGACCCCCTGCTGATCACCGACGTGGCCCACAACCCCGACGCCTTCCGAGCGCTGGCCCAGACCGCGCGCCGCCAGCACCCGCGCGTGCCGTTCCAGCTCGTGCTCGGCCTGAAGCCCGACAAGGACGCCGCGGCCATCGCGCCCTTCGTGAGCGCCCTCAGCGATCTCGCCCACGTGGTCGGAGGCGGCGACCTGCGTCCGGCCGACGAGCTGGCCGA
>CAZBRS010000118.1:0-7049 GCA_964494475.1 uncultured Myxococcales bacterium
CGCTACCGGCGGCTGCGCCTGCTCCTGAACCGTGAACTGCCGCCCGGCTGCGCGCGCTGCTGCAAGACGTGAGGCTCCGCCGCGCGCTGGCGCGACCGACTACCTTGGATTCGGGGCCTCGACGCGGCCCGAGAAGTCGATCTCGGGGAGCAGCGCCACCAGCCGATCGACGGCTTCGGGGCTCGACTCGAGCAGCCAGGGCGCGAAGCCGTTGACCACCCACAGGCAGTCGTCGGAGCCCAGGCGCCATTCGGCCGAGACCGTCCCCGTCACGGGTTCGTCCCCCGCCGCCGCGAGCACGACGCGCCGGCCGTCGTCCTCGAGCCGCGACGCCCCGGCGTCGACACCCACGAACCGGCCGCCGCAGCGCCACTGCAAATGCGGAGCGAACAGGACCCGCGCCGCCGGCGCCGGCGGCAGGCGAACCACGAACGTGACCCGCACGACGGTGCGCCCCAGCTGCGAATTGCCCACGTAGGGCAGACCGATCAGGCGGGCCGGGAACTCGGCGTTGACGCGGTTCTCGTGACCGAAGCCCGTCTCGACGCACGACTCCGCAGCCCCCGCGGTGGTCACGCAGAAGCGGAAGCGGGTCCAGTCGAGCCAGTCGTGCGCCTCGATCACGAGCAGGGCCCGGCCGTCGACCTCGCGCAGCACACGCCACCCCTCGGGCAGGGTGCCCGTCAGGCGGTCGGCGGGCACAGCGAGCGCCAGCACGCTGCCCGGCGCGCCCGAGGGCGGCGCCGGAAACTGCCCGGCGTCACGCCACGTCTGCGGGACCATCTGCGCGAAGTACTCGAGCAACGTGGCGGTGGCCACCTCGGACGACGCCCTGAAGCCGGCCAGGATGCGCACGGGGTTCCAGCCGCGCTCGACGCGCAGGTAGCGCTCGAGGGTGATCGCGTCGTTCACCGAGTAGAGCGGAAGGCCGTCGATGCCACGGTCGGCGGGCCGCACGGGCGCGACCACGAGCGCCCACGCCGCGACCGCGGCCGAGACGGGGAGCCCCAGCGCCGACCAGGGCCGGCCGACCCGAGGGCGGAGGAAGCGCCGGCGCGCTGCCGGCAGGCGGGCGATCGCAGCCCCGATCAGCGCCGCCGCGATGAGCGCCGCGGCGGGGGCCGCCTCCACGAGGTACTTGTCGTCGCCCACCATGGCACCCGACCGGCGGGCCACCTCGAAGAAGGCCAGCTTCGGCAAGACCACGGCCAACCCGACCAGCACCGGGAGGCGCAAGCGACGGACCTTGAGCCCGAGGGCGAGGAGGGCCAGCAGGCCGCCGATCAAGAGCCACGTCGGCGCGACCGCGACGACCGGGTGCGCCTGGGACGAGGCCGCACCGAGCCCTCCGCGCAGCAACGCCAGGTTCGACCACCACGCCGCGGGCGACGTGCCGAACAGGGTGGCCAGGAAGACCAGCCCCGCTACCGCCGTGCGCGTGAGGCGCTCGCGGAGGGCTCCGGGCATCGCCAGCCCCACCAGCCCGATCCCGACCCCCAACGTACCGCAGAGCAGGTGCATGTTGGTGCCGATGGCGGCCACGACCGCCGCGAGCGCCAGGGGCAGGAGCCTTCCCGATCGAGCCGCCACGACCAGCAGCGCCGTGGTCAGGGCCCCGGCCAGGGGCACGCCGCGGTGGTTGTAGATCATGCCGAACACGATGTTCAGGTCGGCCGTGGCCACGGCCATCCCCACGGCGGCCAGCGCCCCGACGAGCGGCCCCCCGACGCTCCAGCCGGCCGCGGCGAGCAGCAGCACGGCCAGCCCGAAGAGGCCGTGCAGCGCCACGTGGAAGGCCCCCTCGGAGAGCCCGAGCCAGGTGGCCAGGATGTGCAGGTGATTCCACGCCGAGCCGTGCACGACGCCCGCCACCGACGAACCGATGCCCGCCGTGTGGCAATCGCCGCGCAGGCACTGGTTGACGACCTGCGCCTCGCAGACGGTGTCGGGAGTGAGGCTGGGCTCGGAGGCCCCCGCCCGAAGGGCGAACGCGAAGCCCCCGGCGAAGACGAACAAGCACGCCAGGACGGGAGCGGCGCGGCTCGTCAGGCGCCCCGCGGCCCCCTCGGCCTCGACCCCGGGGACGCCCGCGGTGTCGCGGGGCCAGAGCGACCAGAGCGCCACGGCGGCCGCGAACGCGAGCGCCAGGACCTCGATCGCCGAGAGCAGGAGGACGGACCACAGGGGCAGCGAGTCGACCATCAGTCGACCGCCTTCTCCTTCTTCTCCATGCTGGCGCCCCACTTGGCGAGCAGGAAGGTGGCGAGCCCCAGGCCCACGAACGCGAGCAGGCTGATGAACTGGCCCGTGAAGCCGAGGAACCACGGCGCGGGCGTACCCTCGAGCACCGTGGCCCCGCCCTCGGCGGTCTTGACCACGAACGACTCGCCGACGCTGAGGAAGCGCACGGCGTACGAGGTCCAGTCGAGGCGCAGCACGGCCGAGACGATGCCGATGATCGCGGCGCCGGCCATCATGCCCGAGGCGATCAGGGTGCCCTGCCCCACGCGCGCCTCGCGCTCGGCGGCGTCCTTGCCGCTGCGGCCCACGAGCCACGCCACGAAGCCGCCCGCCAGCACGGCGGCGTTGATCGAGATGGGCAGGTACATGCCCAGGGCGAAGGCCAGGGTCGGGATGCCGGCCAGCGTGGCCAGGATGGAGATGAGCGCGCCCAGCGCGTACAGCAGGTAGGGCTGCTCGCCGCCGGTCATGAGGCCCTTGACCACCGCGGCGATCATGTTGGCCTGGGGCGCGGGCAGCACGTCCTCGTTGCTCACGAGCACGCCGTTCTTCTCGATCAGGAAGTGGTAGCCCTGGTCCATGACCGGGATCACGAACGCGCACACCAGGGCGGCCAAAGCCAGCCCCAGGAACTTCCAGACCTGCTGGTTGCGGGGCGTGGCGCCGATCCAGTAGCCCACCTTGAAGTCCGAGATGAGCGCGCCGGCCACCGAGAGCGCCGTGCACACGGCCGTGCCGATCACGAGCGCCACGAAGATGCCGGCCTTGCCCTGCAGGCCCACGGCCGTCATGACCAGCGAAGCCAGCACCACCGTGACGAGGGTCATGCCCGACACGGGGTTGGTGCCCACGATGGCGATGGCCTCGGCGGCGACGGGCGTGAACAGGAAGCAGAGCAGGAACGCGATGACCATGCCGATGCCCGAATAGAGCAGCGAGACGCTCACCGAGTAGTCGCCGGCCGTGAGGCACACGACGAAGAAGAGCGCTCCCATGGCCAGCGTCGCGGCGGCCTCGATGAGCAATACGCGCGCCGGCGAGAGGTCTTGCGCCGTGCGCAGGGTGCCCGAGGCGTCGTGCTTGCCGATGCCCTTGAAGCCGAGCGCGACCGAGCCCACGATGATGCGCCCCATGCGGATGAGCCCGATGACGCCGGCCGTGGCGATGGCGCCGATGGCGATGGGCTTGATGAAGGCCGAGAAGATCTGCTGCGCGGTCATCTGGCCGACGGAGTAGCCGATGCCCGCGTAGGTGACCGTCTCGGCGCCGGAGCCGATCAGGTAGACGAGGGGCACCATGACCATGTAGCCGAGCACCGAGCCGGCGAAGATGATGGCGGCGTACTTCAGGCCGATGATGTAGCCCAGGCCGAAGAGCGCTGCGATGGCGTTCAGCTTCAGCTCGATGCGCAGCCCGTCGAGCCAGGCGCCGGCGCCTCCGAGCAGGGTCTTGGTGGTGAGGGCCGGGTTCCAGGCGCGCACGCACTCGACCAGGAAGTCGTAGGCCGCGCCCAGGCCGAACGAGGCGAGCAGCACCTTGCCGGCGCCGGCGCCCGACGACTCGCCCGACACCAGGATCTCGTTGATGGCGGTGGCCTCGGGGAAGGGCAACTCGCCGTGCCGGTCGGCCACGAAGTGCTTGCGCAGCGGGATGATGAGCACGACGCCCAGCGCCCCGCCGATGAAGCACGCCAGGAAGATCTGCCACCAGGCGGGGGCGACCTGGTTCAGGTAGAGCGCCGGGATCACGAAGCCCGCGCCGGCCGCGACCACGCCCGACGCCTGACCCACCGACTGCACGATGACGTTCTCGAGGATGGTCGAGCGCACCTTGCGCATGCGCCCGAAGAAGATGGCCGCCACCGCGATGGGGATGGCCGCCTCGATGCCCGAACCGGCCCGCAGCGCGATGTACACGCACGCGGCCGAGAAGATGGCCACCATGAGCAGGCCCAGGGCGATGGACCAGGGCGTGACCTCGGCCATGGGCGAGCCGGCCGGCACGATGGGCGCGTAGCTCTCGCCGGGCTCGAGCTTGCGGTAGGCGTTCTGGGGCAGGAGCCGCGACGGCGACGCGCCGGGAGTGCTGGCGTGCATCGAACATCCTCCACGTCTGGGACCCACAACCGATAGACGACCGCCGCCGGGCCGTCAAGCCGATACCGCCGGGCGGACGGAACGTTGACGGCGGGCGGAGACGTGGCCATGATGCTTGGGTCCTGCCCCGACCCCGTGGAGGATCGACCGCGTGCGCGCGCTCCCTGGATTTCTCGGCCTCGTGATCCTCGTCGGCCTGCTGCCCGGGCTCTCGGCCTGCGGCACCGGCGGAGCCGAGGCGGCGGCCCCGTGTGAGGGGGTCGCCTGCTCGGGGCACGGCGTCTGCGCCGAGCTCGACGGGCTCGCGAGCTGCGCCTGCGAGCCGGGCTACGCGCCGTCGGGCCCCTTCTGCGAGCCGGCCTCCGACGTACCGCGCATCCTGGCGTTCACGACGGATCTGCCCGAGCTCACCGAGGGCGACACCGCGACGCTCACGCTGAGCGTGACCGGCCCGGCCGGCGTCGACGACCCGATCACGGCGCAGGTGTTCTCGGACGACGGGGCGCCCCTCGCCGTGTTCGCGTGGACCGCCCCCCGCCTCTACACGGCCCGCCTCGGCTGGGCCGCGCTGCACCGCGGGCGCGCCATCACGTTCCTGGCCGGCGAGGCGCGCACGATCGTGGCGCGCGTGCACGACGACGCCGGGCACGCCGACGAGGCCCCGCTCGAGGTGGCGCTGTCGTGCGGAGGCGTGGGGGCCTGCGACGGCGCGTGCAGCAGCGTCATCGACCCCAGCGACACCGACCTCGATCTCGCGAGCGCCTGCGACTTCTGGATCTGCGGCAGCCCCACCTGGCCCGCCGCCTGCCTAGAGCGCCCCCTGGCGTGGCTGTGGGTGCCGCCCGACCAGCTCGCCGAGCTCGTGAAGCACAAGGAGGAGGATCTCGAGGCCGACGGCGTGTTCCAGCTGTACGGGCGGTGCCTCACCGCGGGAGTCGAGCTGCACGGCGGCTACGCGCTGACGTTCGAGAAGAAGTCGTTCAAGGTCAAGTTCAACCGGGGCGACGACTTCCCCCTCGATCCCTTCGCCCCGGGGGCCGGCCCCGCCGCGCCTGACGCCGAGCCCGGCTTCAAGCAGCTGGTCCTGAAGGCCACCGCCGTCGACCCGTCGCTGGTGCGCGACCGCCTGGCCGAAGACCTCACGCGCGCGGCAGGCGGCCTGGCGCCCCGCGTCACCTACGTGAACCTGGCCCTGAACGGGCGCTACCACGGGGTCTACGCCCTCACCGAGGCCATCACCGAGGACTACTTCGAGCGCCTCGGGTCGAAGGGCGACGGCAACCTGTACAAGGCCGTGAACCACAAGGCCGACTTCACGACGAAGGACGATCCGCTGGCGGGCTACGAGAAGAAGCTGAACCTCGACGGCCCCAGCGACGACCTGGCCCTGCTGCTCGACACGCTGGCCTCCACGCCCTGCACCCTGGCCGACTACGAGGCCCACGTGGCGCCGCTCCTCGACCTCACGCTCTACGACCGCTTCCTCCGCGCGAACGTGTTCGCCAACAACCAGGACGCCTTCACCAAGAACTACTACCTGTACCACGAGGAGGGGCCCCCGGACTCGCCCTTCCTCATCGTCAACTGGGACGCCGACGCCACCTTCGGCCGCAGCTGGGACGGCGCGCCCAAGGCCGCCGACACCGGGGATCTGTGGGGGCGGCTGAACCACCTGACGCGCCAGTTGAAGCGCATCCCCGAGCTGCGCGGCGCCTACGTCGAGGGGTTCGAGGAGGCGCTGGAGCACGAACTGGCGCCCGACGCGACGCGAGCCCTGCTGGCCACGGCCGCCGCCGAGGTGCGCGCCGACGTGCGCTTCGAGGAGTGCCGGTGGCCGGACAAGGCGTCGACGTTCGAGGCCGAGGTCGAGGTCATCGACGGGTTCCTGCAGGAGCGCGTGAGCTACCTGAAGGCGCTCATCGAGGCCGAGGAGCGCTGACGAGCGACGGGCGCGGCGAGGACAGGTCCGTTATCGGGGTCGAACGGTTACGGCAACACTTGCCGGAGCGGCGGCTCTGCGTCACCGGTAGACCTCGCGGCGATGGCCGACCTTCACGACGATTACGATCAGAGTCTTGTCCCGAATCTGATAGGACACCCGGTAGTCGCCCACCCGAATGCGATAGACATCGTCCAGGCCCTTGAGCTTCTTGCAGCCGTTTGGACGCGGACTGTCAGCGAGCGCCAGGATGGCCGCCTTGAGGTTCGCTCTATGGGGCTCTGCGATGGCCGCGAGCTCCTTGGCCGCGGACCGCGGGATCTCGATTCTGTAGGGCATTCAGAGCCCGTATTCGCGGCAGGCCTCTTCGAAAGGAATCGGCTTGTCGTTCGGGTCCGACAAACGCAACCGGATCTCGGCGGCCTCGTCGGGGGTCACCTCTTCCACAGGGATGACTTCCCTGCGCCTGCGCGCGAGGTTCCTGCCGATCATGACCAGCAGAACGGCGTCCTCTTCGCAGAGGCGGTCCGCCAGCTTCTTCAATTGCGCCTTGGCGGCACTCATGGGATTGCCCTGGCCGATTCCACCAACGCAAGTGTAGCGCCTTCCGTCCGACTCCGCCACGATCGGAACGGGTCGCGCTTTCACGAGCGGCGTCCGCTTGGGTTCCTTCAAGAACGCGTGACCTACCTGCGGCAGATGATCGAGGCCGAGGAGCGCTGACGGGTCTCGGCCAACGGAGTGAGTCTCGGCCAACGGGGTGAGTCTCGGGC
>CAZBRS010000119.1:0-6432 GCA_964494475.1 uncultured Myxococcales bacterium
CCCACGGCGCGGTAGGGCGGCAGGTCGTGCGCGGCGCCGGCCTTGCCGAACAGGTTCGACATCAGGCGCTGCAGGTTGTAGACGCGCGCCGACTCCTCGAGCATGCGGTGCTCGTCCATGCCCGTGGTGCCCAGCATGGACTCGACCGCGGCCAGGTAGTTGCGCACGTGGCCGGGCACCTTGGCGGGCTCCGACTCCTTGAAGTTGTCCGACGGCATCACGTCGTTCCAGACCAGCTTGCAGAGGCCATAGAGGCCGAACCACGTGCGCCACAGCGGGAAGTAATACAGCGCCTCGGCCTTGGCCTCGAAGGAGGGCAGCTGGTTGTTCACCATGTCCATGAAGATCAGCCAGGCCTCGTCGTGCTGGGGGCCCTTGTTGGTCATGGCGTAGCCGCCCTGCTGGGCCAGCGACTCCTTCGAGACGTACTCGGAGTACTCCAGGCCCTTGACCTCCATGCCGATGTCCCGGAGGAACTGCGCGTCGCCGCGGCCCTCGGCGATCCATTTCTCCTTCAGGCGCCGGACGCCCTGGCCCACCTCGACGCCGAAGCCCTCGCCCCGCGCCATCTGGTGCAGCAGCTCCAGCACCTCGTCGCAGGCGCCGAAGCGAAGCACGAGCCCGCCCGTGTCGGCGGTGGTGATGACGCCCGCCTCGAAGCACTCCATGACGAAGGCCACGGTGGTCGCCACCGAGATGGTGTCGACGCCGTAGGTGTCGCAGTAGAAGTTGAACTCGAGGGTGAAGGCCGGGTCGAAGCAGCCCATGTTGGCCGCGCCCGCGGCGGTCTCGTACTCGGGGCCGTCGACCGTGACGCGGTCGCCCTGGTAGGGCCCGGTGCGCAGCAGGAAGCGGTCGGCCGCCTTGGCGCACGACATGGCGCAGCCCCACCAGCAGGCGTCGGAGATGCCCTGCGTCCAGAAGCCGTCGCGGAACACGTTCGAGGCGATCTTGGGCGTGTCGGCGTGCGACCCGAACTTGTAGTTGTGCACGGGCAACAGGTCGTACTTGTCCATGACCTCGACGATGTTGGCCGTGCCCACCTGGCGCATGCGGCACTGCTTGTCGTCGAGGGTGGCCATCTCGGCGGCCACCTTCAGGCCGTGGGTGCGCAGCCGGATGGGGTCGGCCGGGTGGTTGGCCTCGTCGGTGATCTGGATGGCGCCCGTGGGGCACACGTGGGCGCACGAGGTGCAGCCCACGCAGCGCGGATCGACCTCGCCGAAGGGCATGGTCAGGTGGCGCTTGTAGCCGCGGCCCGCGAAGTCGAGGATGCGCTCCATGGTGAACTGGTCGCAGGCACGCACGCAGTGGGTGCAGAGCACGCAGGCGCGGGGGTTCGGGTCGGTCCAGGGCCCCGTGAAGCGGCTGGCGGTCACGCCGCAGCGCTCGGCCAGCTGCTGGATCACCGGCACGTTGGGCCAGCGGCCCAGGTACATCTCGGCCAGCACGGCGCGGTGCTTCTGCACGGCCTCGGACCGCGTGCTCGCGGTCAGCTCGCCGCGCACCGGGTAGTTGCAGGCCGTGACCAGCTGCGTCTTCCCGCGCTCTTCGATCTCGCACACGCACAGGCGGCACGAGCCGTTGGGCGTGAGGTCCGGGTGGTGGCAGAGCGTGGGCACATCGGCGCCGGTGGAACGGATGGCGGCCAGCAACGTCGTGCCGGCCGTGACCTCGACGGGCGCGCCGTCGATCGTGAGGCGAATGCGCTCGGCCATCACTGCACCTCCACGGCGTCGAAGCGACAGACCTCGGCGCAGATGCCGCAGCGCACGCACGCGGCCGGGTCGATGACGTGGAGCTTCTTGCGCTCCCCCGAGATGGCGCCCGTCGGGCACTTCTTCGCGCAGAGCACGCAGCCCGTGCAGGCCCCGGTGATCCGGTAGGTGATCAGCGGCTTGCACACGCCGGCCCGGCAGCGGTGCTCTCGGATGTGCTCCTCGTACTCGGCGCGGAAGTACCTGAGCGTGCTCCGCACCGGGTTCGGGGCCGTGGCGCCCAGTTGGCACAGGCTGGTCTCGGCCATGGTGGCCGAGCACTCCTCCAGGAACGCCAGGTCCTCTTCGCGGCCCTGGCCCTGGCAGATGCGGCCCAGGGTCTCGTCCAGCGCCACCAGGCCCTCGCGGCAGGGCGTGCACTTGCCGCAGCTCTCGTCCATCAGGAAGTGCACGAAGTAGCGCGCCACGTCGACCATGCACGTGCGCTCGTCCATGACGATCATCCCGCCCGAGCCCATCATGGAGCCGGCCTCGTCGAGGCTGTCGAAGTCGACGGGCAGGTCGAGCCGCGAGGCCGGGAGGCAGCCGCCCGACGGCCCGCCGGTCTGCACGGCCTTCAAGGCGCGGCCGTTGGGGACCCCGCCGCCGATGTCCTCGACGATCTCGCGGAGCGTGAGGCCCATGGGCACCTCGACCAGGCCCGTGTTGCGGATGGCGCCCACCAGCGAGAAGACCTTGGTGCCCGACGAACCGGACCAGGGGTCCGCGGCCAGGCCCTCGGGGGTGCCGGTGCCGATGCTCGCGAACCACGCGGCGCCCTTCTCGAGGATGACCGGGATGGCCGCCCAGGTCTCGACGTTGTTCAGCACCGTGGGCTTGTCCTTGTAGCCGTACTCGACCGAGCGCACGTACTTGGCGCGGGGCTCCCCCACGCGGCCGGCCATCGAGGCCATGAGCGCCGTGGACTCGCCGCACACGAAGGCGCCTGCGCCCCGGTGCACGTGAATGTCGAAGTCGAGGCCGGAGCCGAGGATGTCCGACCCCAGGAAGCCGAGCTCCCGGGCCTCTGCCAGGGCCTTCTGCAGGCGCTGGAGGGCCAGCGGGTACTCCTTGCGGACGTACACGTAACCCTGCCGTGCTCCAATCGCGAAGGCGCCGAGCAGCATGCCCTCCAGCACGGTGTGGGGGTCGGTCTCGAGGATCGAGCGGTCCATGAAGGCGCCCGGATCGCCCTCGTCGGCGTTGCACACGACATAGGGAGTCTCGTGGCGCGCTTCGGCGGCTCTGACGCACGCGGCCCACTTGACCCCCGTGGGGAAGCCGGCGCCGCCCCGGCCGCGCAGGCCCGAGCGCCGGACCTCGTCGACCACCTGGGCGGGCGTCGACCCGGCCAGCACCCGCGCCAGGGTCTGGTAGGCGCCGCGGGCCATGGCCGAGCGGATGTCGTCGGGATCGATCAGCCCCTTGTTGCGCAGGGCCAACAGCTGCTGCTTGCTGAAGAAGGGGATGTCGGCCAGGTGCGGGATCGGGTGATCGTCGACGGGGTCGCGGAACAGCAGGTCCTGGACGATCCGGCCGCCCACCACGTGCTCGTCGACCAGGCGCGCCAGGGCCTTCTGCGTGACCTTCTGGTAGAAGACGCCCTGGGGCTGGACCACCACGATGGGGCCGGCCGCGCAGAAGCCGTTGCAGCCGGTGCCGACCACCAGCCACTGGTGTTGCAGTCCGCGGGCGGCCAGCTCGGCCCGCAGGCCGTCGCGCACGTCGAAGCCCTTGGCCGCCACGCACCCCGTGCCCGTGCAGACCATCAGCATGCCCTGGTAGCCGGCCAGCTGCTCGTTCGTCTCCCGGGCCAGCGCGCGCACGTCGTCGGCGTTACGGAGCCTACCCATGGTGGCCTCCCTCGCGGCGGGCCGCCAGGATGCGTTCGACGTCCTGCACGCGAACCTCGCCCAGCACCTCGTCGTTGACCCGCACCACCGGCGCCAGCGCGCAGGCGCCCAGGCAGGCCACCTCCTCCAGCGTGAACCGGCCGTCGGCCGTGGTCTTGCCGCGCGGGATGCCCAGGCTCCGCTCGAACTCGTCGACGATGCGGGCCGCGCCCTTCACGTGGCAGGCCGTGCCCACGCACACCTGGATGACGGTCTCGCCGCGCGGCTCGAGGCTGAAGGCCTTGTAGAACGTGGCGATGTGGTAGAGCTGGGCGCGCGGGACGCCGGTCTCGGCGCTGAGCAGGTCGATGGCCGCCTTCGAGATGTGGCGCTCGCGCTGCTGGATGTCCTGCATCATCTCGATGACGTAGTCGGGATCGTCGTTCCACGCGGCGATGATGGCGCGCAGCTCGGTCTGCTCGTCCCGCGCGCAGGTGCACGCCGGGGTCTTGCCGGGCGTGGTCAGGTGGGCCACGGGGCTCGGCTCCACGCTCCAGGCCGCGTTGACGGCCCGGCGCTTGATGGCCAGGGCCTTCAGGCGCTTGTGCCGGAACACGGTGCCCAGGCCCCCGCGCCCGGCCTGCTTCAGGCGCGCCACGCGGCGCCGCCAGTCCCAGAACGAGAAGTTCAACACGCCCATGCGCGTGTGCTCGGCGGCCCGGCCGGCCGACACCACCGAGACGTTGCGCCGGTCCAGCTCGTCGACCGCGTACATCGCGGCCAGCTCCTCGGAGATCACGTGGGCGTCCACGCTCTCGAGGGGCGCACGCTCGATGGTCACGCGCCCGCGATCGCCGTCGATGACCACGATGACGTCGTCGTCGGCCCGGCCCGTGACCACCAGGGCGTCGAAGCCCGCGAACTTCAGGAAGGGCCCGAAGTACCCGCCCACGTTGCAGTCCATCACCGAGTCGGTCATGGGCGACAGCGAGGTGACGATGGTCTTGCCGGCCCCCGAGAACGACGTCACGCCCCCGAGGGGCCCCGAGGCGAAGCACAGCGGGTTTCCGGGATCGTCCCAGCGCATCCCGGCCCTGACCTCCTTCAGCATCAGCCACAGATCGAAGCCCTTGCCGCCGATCCACAGCTGCTTCATCTGCTCGGTGACCGGCTCGATGCGCAGGTCGCCGCTGGAGAGATCGATCCGCAGCGTGCGTCCCGCGTAGCCCTTCGACAGCTCGACCGGCTCGAAGGCGAGCTCGGCCAGCACCTCGTGCGCCGCGCGCATCTTCGCACTATCCATCGTGTTCCTCCCGTGGGCGTGGTGGCGCCCCGTGCCCGGAGGTGTACAACACCAGCGGAAGCTCGCCGAGTCAAGGGGTCTGGAGCACGTAAAGGGGTCGGAACGCCGAGTGGAAGCCGGCGTTGTCTCTTCCGATCGGAAACGCCACACGGTTGACCACGGAAGGAGCGGATACTACGCTCTTGTTCGTAGGCCTGCGCGGAAAGGCAAGTCCATGCCGAGCGTCTCGGAGTTCTTTGGGATCGTCATCTACTTCTACTTCCGAGAGCACCTTCCCCCGCACTTCCACGCCCAGTACGGAGGCGAGCAGGTCCAAATCGCCATCGAGAACCTGGCGGTCCTCAAAGGCCGCATCGCGCCGCGGGCTCTGGGCTTGGTGCTCGAGTGGGCCTCGCTCCACCAGGACGAGTTGCGGCGCGATTGGGACAAGGTCATCGCCAAGCAGACGCCCGACCCCATCGAGCCGCTTCGCTAGGAGGGAGCCATGAACCGTGTCGCGGAGGCGAGAGCGCTGCCCGGGTTCCGACTGTGGGTCCGGTTCAGCGACGGGTTGGCAGGCGAGATCGACCTGTCGGACCTGGTCGGCCAGGGGGTGTTCGCGGCGTGGAACGAGTCCTCCGCCTTCGAGCGCGCGTACGTCGACACGGCGAGCGGGACCGTGGCCTGGCCGGGCGGGATCGATCTGTGTCCCGACAGCTTGTACGACGACCTTGTCGAGCTATCCCAGAACGCGTGCGCTCCCGCGTAGGCGACGTGCCTCCCCCTCTTGCGCGCCGTAGCCTTGGCGAAGGCGGGCCGTGGGCCAGAAGGCCGCAGTCGAGGTAGCGCCGGAACTCCTTCTAGACGAACCCGGGGTAGCCGTAGCCGCCCCCGCTGCGCTCACGCGCTCGATGTAGGGGCGTATGGCAATACGCCCGTCTCCAGGTTCTCGCGCACCACCGCGTGCAGAGCCGTGTTCTCGGGCTCGCGCCGACGGTAGCCGGCGGGGAGCGGGCGCTCCGCCGCCCCGGGCGAGAGCTCGAAGCAGACCGGAGGAAGATCGTGCACCGCGGCGACGGCCATGCCCCGCCACCGAAGCACGTCGCGTGCCGGGTGCGGTCACGAGAGCCGAGCGCTCAAATTGCATGTCGATGCAACGGGTTGAGCGCGACGACCGCGCGGACGCGGGACACGAAGACCGATCCGGGCGCGGTCCGCGTTGTACTCCGTCCGCCTTCAGGCGCCGAAAGCGCTGGCCCACCTGGACACCGAAGCCCTTGTGGCTCTCGTCCGTCGCCTACACGCTCGTGGCCGAACTGCGCCGCCTCCCGGAGGTGGCCGACCTACGCTTCGGGTATGTACTCCCGGATTCGGCCAGATTGAACGATCCACAACCGCCCACGGATAGGGCGAACGGTCAGAGCCGTCCCAAGTGTCTCGAAAGCTGCGTCGCGCTCGCCTGGCTCGCCGCGCCGGGGGAGACGGATTACCGCGAGGCCGTTGTACTCACCAGGAGGGTAAACCAGCGGGTTCGAGAAATCCGTGTCGAGGGTCACGAGGC
>CAZBRS010000120.1:0-6208 GCA_964494475.1 uncultured Myxococcales bacterium
GGGAGTAGCCTGCAGCGAGCATCTTCGCCCGCGGCGGATGGGCCTTCGAGGGGGCCGCGGGTCGGCTGCTGGCCGTTCGAGGAGACAACCATGCGAGGAATCACCGGCGGGCTCGTGATCGGCGTCGCGGCCGTGCTGCTGGCGTGCGGGGGTGAGCGCGTCGTTCCCTTCGCTGATGCCGATGCCGCCGATGCCGCCGATGCCGCCGCCGTCGCCGACCTCGCCGCCGAGTCCCGGGTGGACACGGTCCCCGAAGCGTCCGACGTCGCTCCACTGCCCGACGCGCCGGTGGAGCCCCCCGCCTGGACCGGGCTGGCCCGGGCAGCCTACGGCGTCTGGGATCGGACAGGCTATCACACGGTCGCCGACTATCCGTTCACCCGGGGGCAGGCGTACTCCGAGGTCTGGGCCAAGGTGAACCCCGCCAGGCACTCCTTCGATTGGACGACCCTGGACGAGCTCTTGCGATTCGCGGATTCCCAGGACCAGATGTTCACCCTCCAGATTTCGCCCATCGGCGGCCCGGCCGGGAGCAGCATGCCGACCTGGATGTTCGACGCGGGCGTTCCGCAGGCCACGGACGGCACCTTCACGTACGGGTACTACCTGGATGCCGACTACAAGGTCTTTTTCGGCGAGCTGGTTCGAGCGCTGGCCGACCACGTGCGCCAGGAGGTTCCGGCGAAGCTTCGGGCTCGGATCGCGTTTGCGCGCTGCGACACCGGTGCCACGGGAGACGAACAGCCCTACGAAGACCAGGACTTGCTGGTTCCTGCGCAGTACCGGATCTCCAAGGAGGAGTGGCTGGGCTTTCGGCTCTGGGCGTTCGAGGTCTACCGGCAGGCCTTCCAGGAGGGGCCGGGGCCCGTGATCCCGTTGTTGTTCGGAGGCATCGAGACGACGAGCTCTCCGATCGAGTGGGAGTGGGTTCGCACCCAGGTGCAGGGCGGGTTCGGCGCCAAGTACGGGGGTCAGGTCCGGGGGCACCATCTGACCGAATCCCAGCAGGTGGCCGAATCGTTCAAGCCGGTGGCCCTCGATGCCGACCTGGGGTTCTTTTCTCGGAACGAGATGGATCAGACGTGGCAGAAGCCCTTCTTTCAACTGAACGTCCGGCTGAACATGTACTGGGCCGCCGTAGAGCAACTGCACGCCGGCCTGAGCATCTGGGACGTGACGGCGTCGTGCCTCGAGAACACGTACGTCGACGACTTCACGTTCGCCTTCGAGTTCTTCAACCAATGGGCGGCGGAGGTGGATCCGGCCACGGCCGCCGGCGGATTCTGCATTCTGCACGAGGGGCTCGATTCGTCCGACACGGTGAAGTTCCCGGAGGACACCTACGGGGGCCCGGCCAAGAAAGGCAACACCAGCCGCTACACGAACATCTGCGCGGCCCACGCAAGCCAGGGCGCCCGGATGGATGACCTGGAGGCCGCCACCCTGGGGCAGGTGGCCCAGCGGGACCGCCAGAAGGGCTTCAACGATGCGGGCTGGCAGATCGTCCCGGGCAACTACGAACGCTTCCTCACGCAGATCGATCCCGAATCTACCAGCGTGGGCCTCTGGCGCATCAACGGGCCCCTGACGACCTCGTCGCATCCTCACGACCGCTTCGCGCGGGGCTTCGACCATGCGTCCGGCAAGGACACGCTGCTCTTTGGCATCCATGACGAGCTTCTGCCGTCGGTCGGCCAGCGGGTGCAGCTTTCCGTGGAGTATCTCGATCGCGGCACCGGTCAGTTCGCGCTGCAGTACGACGCGGCGGGCGACAACCGCAAGACGGCGTTCACGGTGACCAAGACCAACACCAACACGTGGAAGACCCGCTCGGTCGAGGTCACGGATTGGGTCTTCGGGAACCACGGCCCGAGCGGAGCCGACCTGATGCTGGTCAACCTGGATTCGGACGATGACATCTTCCACGGCGTGGAGCTCCTGAAGCTCGCCGACTTGTGAGGCAGCATGACGACCCGAGACACCCTGATCGACTACCCCAGCCACTTCCCCCTCAAGGTGATGGGCGCGGCGCATCCCGATCTGCTGCCGGCCGTCATCGACGTGTGCCGGCGGTTCGACCCGACCTTCGACCCGGCGGGCGTCGAGCAGCGCCCCTCCAGCGCCGGCACCTTCCTGGGGCTCACGGTCACCGTCGAGGCGACCAGCCCCGAGCAGCTCGAGGGGCTCTACCGCGCGCTCGCGGCGCTTCCCCTGGTTCGGATGGTGCTCTAACGTCAGGATACGAGCGTTGGCCGCGCGGCTCAGAAAGAAGAATTCGATGATCCGAAGCCTGATCGTGCTGGCGGCCCTGGTCCTCGGCGGTTGCGGAAGCAGTGGCGTCCCCGCGGGCTCCGATGGGTCGTTGCGCGACGTGGTCGAGGCCTCGGACGTCGCGAGCGTGGGCGAGACCGCCGACGACGTGACCGGGGGCGACGCGGACGGCGTTCCGCCCGCGAGGATCCGGCGCGTGCAGGTGCTGGACTTCGGGGGCGTGCCCGTGGCCGGGGCGCCGGTGCTGCGCCACGACGGCCGGGCCGCGCTGCAGGAGCAGGTCGCGACCGACGACGGGGGCTGGGCCACGATCGGCTGGCGCGCGGGCGACGTGGTGACGGCGCCGATCTACTGGAGTGAGCCGGCGGTCTTCAACTGGGTGAGCGTGGTCGGCTTCGAGGCGCTGGACGAGCTGGTCCTGGGAAAGCCCGCGGTCGTCCGGAACCCGCTGGGCCAGAGCGTGATCCGGGTGGCCAACCTGGAGGGCGCCGAGCGGGTGGCGGTGCACACGGGCTGCGACGCGACCACGTTGTGGGCCGAGCGCCCCGAGGCCCTGTTCCGCTGGTACGACACCTGCGTGGGCGGCGAGACCGCCCTGGTCATCGCGACCACCTTCCTGTCGGGGACGCCCGAGGTCGTGCTGCGCACCGCGGTGGCGACCGTGAAGGTGGGGGAGGATCTGACCCTGGACACCTGGGAGCTCCCCACCGAGGTCGGCTTCACGCTGCCGGACGCGCTCGACGGCGTCGAGGAGGTGGCGGTCGAGGTGAAGGACCAGGGCCTCGGCGTGCGGCGCTTCTTCGCCCAGAAGGGGGCGACCGGCTTCCCGGCGGCGCTGGTCGGCCGGTGGCAGCTGCAGTTCTGGGGCTACCAGGGCGGCAGCGAGGTCTTCGTGATGAAGAACCTGGCGCCAGGTCGTTTCTTCGAGGTGCGAGCGGACGAGCTGCTGCCGATCCGCGCGGCCACGGTGGCGCAGGAGCGCGGGCACGTGCGGCTGACCTTCCCCGCCGACGAGGCCGTGGACCTGCGGGCCACCGTGCTCGTGATGGGCGACCCCTGCGAGGCCGTGGGCTACACCCACAACGTGCTCACCGACGGCCACGCGCGCGACGTGCGGGTGCCCCTGTTGACCGACGCCGACCCGGCCCCTGTCCTCTCGGCGCGCGCCGAGTTGGTCGTCCGCTACCCGCTGCTGGACCCGGCGCTGGCCCTCCTGACGCTGGGCGCCAACGCCCGCTACCACTCCCCCGACCTCAGCCTGCTCCAGGCGCGGGCCGGGCAGTCCACGACCGAGGTGCTGTCGGCCACGTACACGATGCACGGGCAGCTGAGCTGTCATTGACGGGGCGGAGGCTACCACACCACCTCGACCCCCGGCACGTGGCGCAGCCGGTCGTCGGCCGTGAGCAGCCTGGCGCCGTGGACGGCGGCCGTGGCGGCGATCAGGCGGTCGGCGGGGTCGCGGTGCAGTCCCAGCGTCACCGACCGCGCGGCGATTTCGGGGGTGACGGGCAGCACGGCTACGTCGCGCAGGGACACCAGGTTCTCGAGGAACACCTGCAACGGAGCGGGGGGTTGCAGGCGACCGTTGGCGACCAGGGTGGCCACTTCCCAGAACGTCACGTCGCTGCACGCCAACGCTCCGGCACGGTCGGCCTCTTCCAGGACGGCCCGGGCCTTGGAGGGAATCCGGTGGGGCTCCAGGGCGTCGAAGAGCAGCACGCAGGTGTCACAGACGACCAAGGTCGGCCTCCCATTCCTCTCCGGTCGGCGAGATCACGTCGCCCATGGTCGTCGTGCCCCGGATCTCGTCGAAGAAGCGGCGGGCGCGCTCCCTGGCGTCGTCGGTCGCCGACAGTCGGGCCACGGCCTTGCCCCGGCGAGTGATCGCCACCTCTTCGCCAGCCTCGACACGGTGCAGCCACTCGGGCAGGTGCTTGCGGAACTCGGCCACGCTCACCTGGGTCATGTCGGCCTCCTTGTACACTTGAAATGTACAAGTCGCACCGTCGAGCGTCAAGGGGGGAGCGCCGAAGGCGGTTGGGGGGGGAATGGCCCCCCGCCAGATTCTACCTGGTCGCCCGACTGGCCGCGGGCGCGCCTCCGTGCTCCGGTACCGGACCGGGGCGCCGAGAAGGGCCTCGACGAGCCCAGCCTGCTTCCTGTCCGACCAGGACGAGGTGGGCTGCCAGTAGCCGTTCGGTCGGTTCGAACCTACCGGGGGCGCGTCGCGCTCCCCGCGCAGTTCTTGCCCGCCTCGGTCGCGAACAGACCCGGATCGGCATTGCCCGGCGCGGGCTCGCCCACGGGCACGACCTCGGTCGTGACGCGGCCGAGGGCGTGGATGGTCTCGGGCAGGGTGGCCAGCATGCCCAGGATCGAGCGCACCGAGAAGCCCGAGATCGTCACGTCGCACGCCTTCGGGACCTCGGCGAAGAAGGCGGCGTCGGCGCCCGCGGGGCAGGCAGGGTAGCTCTCGGACGAGCCGGGCGCGCAGCCGTCGATGCGCCCGGCGCAGTACTCCGCCACCACCAGCTGTTTCACGTCGTCGATGGCCGGGCCGGTCTCCATTCGGGCCTGGATCACGCCCTCGGCCACGACCGGTACGCCCTCGGCGTTCGCGGCCAGTCGCCCCTCGAGGAGCAGATCCTCGATCGTCACGCGCACGCGCCACGAGGGGTCGGGCGCCACGTCGGCGAGCGCCTCGAGGAAGATCAGGGCGTTGACGGCCAGGGTGGCGGGGCCGAAGGAGGCGCACGGATCGTCGAGCCGCCAGTCGAAGGGCGCGCAGGGGGCCCCCGCGACGTAGGCGTAGAAGTCCTCGGGGTCGCTCCAGCGGCTGGCCACCGTGAGCCGGCCCGAGAGGCCCGCGGCCGACGCGCTGTCGACGGTCAAGAGGAAGGGGATGGACTGCAGCGCGTCGCCCACGTACTGGCCGAGGCCGGCGGCGTCGGTCGAGGTCTCGGTCACCACCAGCCGCTGCACCGTGCCCACCGCCGCGCCGGGATCGCCCAGCAGGGGCCCCCGGCCGGGCTCGCACGAGAAGTCGGGGGGCGTGGCGAAGGGCAGGTCGGCCTCGTTGACCAGCGTGAGCGACCCCGCCGCCCCGTCGACGTCGACCACGAAGAAGGCGTCGTCGGCGTCGCGCCAGTTGCCCACCAGGTAGTAGGGGACCCCGCAGGCCGTGCCCTTCAGGAAGCTGTGCAGGTGCCCCGCGAAGTAGCCCAGGATGCGGTCGGCGTGGGCCTCGAGCACGTCGCAGAGCGACACGCCCTCGTCGGGGTCCTGGATGGTCGTCAGCGGGTGGTGGGCGAACACCACCGTGGGGCGCGGGTCGGCGGCGAGGGTCTCGTCGAGCCACGCGAGGCGTTCGGGGGTCAGGCTGCCCAGCACGCCGGCGTTCTGGTTCCAGGTGGGGCCGTCGTTGGTGTCGAGCAGGATCAGGCGAACGCCGTGGACCACGTGCACCGAGAAGGGCTCGAAGCCGAAGGCCTCGGTGAACGCGGCCTTGCGGGCCTGGGGGTCGGGGCACATCTCGAGCAGGGGCTCGAAGCTGAGGTAGTGCTCGTGGTTGCCGAGGGTGGCGATCCACGGCGCCGCCAGCGTGTCGAGGGCCTCGGCCACCACGTGCAGCGGGCTGCGCGTGCCGGGAACGTCGAAGCGCGCTTCGAGGTCGTCGACGTGGTCGCCCGTCGACACCACCAGGTCGACGCCCTCGGCCAGCGCGTTCACGCGGGCGACGCGGTTGGCCAGGTAGGCGGGCTCGGGGGCCTCGAGCGAGCCCCCGTAGTGCAGGTCCGAGACGTGCACGAAGCGCAGGCGCCCCGGCGGCTCGACGGCCTCGGGCGTGACCTCGTCCACGACCTCCGGAGCGACCTCGGCGGCTGCGTCGGAGGCCCCGTCGGCGATCGCGTCGCCCGCGCCGTCGGTCCCGCAC
>CAZBRS010000121.1:0-5857 GCA_964494475.1 uncultured Myxococcales bacterium
GGCGCTACGCTACGAGACGATTATTCGGTCTCGTTCTCGACGTAGAAGGCCGCCGAACCCTGCAGCGCGCACTCGGCGTTGGTGGCCGCGGGGTCACCGAAGCCCAGACGCTGGAAGGTCGACTGGATCGTGTCGCAGTCCAGGTCGGCGTAGGCGCTCGCCGTGAAGCGGGCGGTGCCCATCGTGCCCTGGCTCGAGAAGCCGTACACGAAGTAGTGCTGGTCGTTCATCTGGAAGCTCAGCGACGACCAGACGGGCTCGTCCCAGGCCGCGGGGTCGCCGTCGCAACGGTCGTCCGTGTCCTTGTCCGGGCCGCCCTGCAGGTTGCAGCAGGTGCCTTCGATCGGGGTCACGCCCTGGTTGGTCGGGAACTGGCAGGCCAGCTTGACGCCGTCCTTGGTGATCTTGGGCGTCGTGTAGTACACGGCGGCGCCCTTGTAGATCTTGTCCAGCTCGTCGATGGCCTCGGTCGTCTTCGCGCGGCGCATGTACTTGATGAACGCCGGCACGGCCACGACGGCCAGGATCGCCAGAATCGCGACGACGATCATGAGTTCGATCAGCGTGAAGCCCTTCTTCGAGTTCCGCAGCTTGTTGAGCATGGCACCCTCCTCGCTCAGGTTGCTGGCGCCACCCCAACCCGTTGGGGCCGCCTGCCATCGATATAGCACGGCCCGTGCCAACTCATAAACCAATTGATCTTAAAGGATTCTGCACCCGAGAGCGGGGCCAAGTGACGGAAAGCGTCGCCCTAGAACGGCACTACTGCCCAAAAACGTCACCCGTGGAACTGTTTACAAGGCCGGGAGGAGCGGCGTCCCCGAGGTCAGAAAGCCTGCCGCAGCAGCCCCAGAAGCTCGTCGCGCGTGGTCTCGGCGGGGGCGTAGGTGAGCGAGCCGTCGTTGCGGGCGAGGTCGGCGATTTTCGGCAGGTCGGCCTCGTGAACACCGGCGTCGCGCAGGCGGATGGGCAAGTCGCAGGCGTCGTGCAGGCGCGAGAGCAGGTCGAACACCCAGGCGATGGCGCGTTCGGCGCGAACGTCGACCGGGTCGGAGGCGGGGGCTGCCCCCACCAGCAGGGCGAGATCGGCGAGCACGGGCCCCACGGTTTCGCGCGCCTGGTGCAGGTTGTAGGCCATGCCCCAGGGCAGGTAGATGCCGTTGGCGACCCCGTGCGGCACGTGGCAGAGCGCCCCGGTGGCGTGGGCCAGGCCGTGGATGACGCCGACCATCGAGTTCGAGAAGGCCGCCCCGGCGAGCAGCGCCGCGTTCGCCATGCCCAGGCGGGCCTCGACGTTGGCGCCGTCCTGCACCGCCGCCTCGAGGTGGGTGGCGATCAGACGGATGGCGGCCGACGCGAAGGCGTCGGAGACCGGGTTCTTCTGCACGCCCATCATGGCCTCGACGGCGTGGGTGAGGGCGTCGAGCCCCGTGGCGGCCGTGGCCTTGGGGGGCAGCGTGAGGGTCATGACGGGGTCGAGGATCGCCACGTGGGGGTAGAGCTTGCCCGAGACCGGCGCGATCTTCTCGCCGTGCTCCTCGTCGAAGATGACGGCCGCCGCCGTGACCTCGGAGCCGGTGCCCGCCGTGGTGGGGATGATCACGAGGGGGCGCATGTCGGCCGTGAGCCGGTCGACGCCCTGGAACTTCAAGAGGTCGTCGGTGCCCTCGGAGACCACGATGTTGACGCCCTTGGCCGTGTCGATGACGCTGCCGCCACCCACCGCCACCAGGCCGTCGCAGCCCTGCTCGACGAAGAGCTTGGCGATGCGGTTGACCACGCGGTTGCTCGAGTCGACGGGCACCTCGTCGAAGCGCGCGGCGAACGAGACGGCACCGTCGGTCATGGCCTGGTCGACGTGCTTCACGAGGCCGGCGCCCACCACCCCCTTGTCGGTGATCAGCATGGGCCTGGCCACGCCGTGCTGTGCCAGCTCGTGGGGCAGGTTGGCCAGCGCCTTCCGGCCGCACAGGATCTTCACGGGGCAGTGGAACTCGTAGTAGGCCGGGGTCATGGGAGCCTCCTCTGGGGAAGGGGTCACGCCGCAACACGTCGGGCGCCGCGCACCAGGGCCGGGACCAGGCCCGCGTACACGCGCGCCTTGGCCAGCAGCTGCGCCCGCGTCAGGACGGGCGGGCGCTTGAAGGTCTTCGCGAGGATGAGGCCGGGGAACAGGTAGGTCTGCACGATGGCCATGGCCCGCGTGGCCTCCATGGCCTGGTGGTTCGGGCCGCGCACGACCACGCGGTTCTCGGCCACGGCGTGGTGGGCGCCGATCTGGCCGGTGAAGACCAGCACGGCCGAGTCGAGGTTCTTGAACAGGATGGCCACGTGGGGGTCGGCCAGGCCCTTTCCAAGGTAGACCAGGCGCGGGCCGCGCTTCTCGAGGGTGATGTGCGGACCGTTGGGCAGCACGCCGATGCCGACGCGGCGCCCTTCGTCCCAGGGGGCGAGCTCGGCGGCCATCTCGGGGGCGTGGTCGCTGGCCAGCTCGAACGTCATGCCGAGCGCCAGCAGCGACGTGCGGCAAAGAGCGGCCTTGGCCTGGGTGCGCATGGGAGACCTCCTCGCGGGACGGCCACGACACTAGACGACGGGCGCCGGGATCGCAAGGACTTGCGAACCGTGGTTGCAGGACGGCGGCGGCACGAGCCCGGCCAGCAACCCCGCGTCGAAGCCCAGGCGCAGCAGGGGCAGGGAGAAGTCGGCGGGCAGGGGCGCGGTCAGGTGCAGGCGCGCGCCCGTTCGCGGGTGGACGAGCGACACGTCGGAGGCGTGCAGCGCCATGCGGGCCAGCCCGTAGCGCGCGCGGAACTCGCGGTTCAGATCGGCGCGGCCGTGGCGACCGTCGCCGATCAACGGATGGTTCAGGTGCTGAAAGTGGCGCCGGATCTGGTGCTGGCGTCCCTGGCGGGGGTGCGCCTCCATGAGCGACACGTGCCGGGGCTCGCTCTCGACCGAGGCCAGGCGGCCGAAGGCGGTCTCGGCGGGCACGCGCGGTCCCCCCAGGTGGCGGGACAGGGGATGGGCCACGATGCCGTAATCAGGCGCCAGCCCGCGCACCAGCGCCAGGTAGCGCTTGTGAACGGCGTGGTTCTCGAACATGGAGCCCCCCTCGCGGGCCGTGCTCGCGTCGAGCGCGAAGAGCACCACGCCGCTGGTGCCCCGATCGAGGCGGTGCAGCGGGTACACCACGTCGACCGCGAGCGCCCGCCGCAGCAGGTCGACCAGCACGAAGGGCTCCCGGCGACCCCCGAACTCCTGGTGCATGAGCAGCCCCGAGGGCTTGTCGACGGCCAGCAGCCACGGGTCGGCGTAGAGAACGCGAAGCTCGGTGGGGAGGCACGGCTCCATCGACGACGCCGTCAGGGACAGGGACGAACGACGCGCACGTCGTCGAGCCGGAGGTCGACGCCCGCCGGGCCGAGGGCCACGAGCGTCACGCGCAGGCGCACGGACTCGGAGAGCATCGGAAGCGCAAGCTCGAGGGTCGTCCAATCGGCCGAGAGCGGATGAGCGGCGTCGACCTCGAGCAGGGGCTGCCACCCCGCGGCGTCGCTGCCCAGGGCCACGCGGATCGCGTCGCCCGCGCCCACGTCGAGCACGGCCTTCGCGGCGACGCGAACGCCCAGCGCCACCTCGGTGGGGAGCGGGAGCACCGACGACAGGAACACGGCGGGCGAGGCCGCGGCGCCGGCCCCGTCGGCGTGCAGGTGCAGGGCCGCCGGGGCGCTGTTCGCGTCGTCGCTCGACACGCCCGCGCTCGCCCCCGGCGCGTCGGTCAGCAACCAGAGCGACGGCGTGGCGCCGTCGAAGTCTTCGACCAGCACCGGCGCCACGTCGAGCGGCACGTTGGTACAGAGCCCGCTCGAAGGATCGCACGCCGCCAGCACGCACGCGTCGTCGGGGGGCGGGCAGACGACCGCAGGATCGGCCTCGACGCACGCCCCCAGGGAACAGGCGAACCGAGCGGCGCAGAGGTCGGTCGACACCTCGCAGGGCACCCCGTCTTCGTCGGGCACCGCGAGGCAGGCGCCGGTGGCAGGCTCGCACGCCGCCACCTGGCACGCGTCGACCGGGTCCGGGCAGGCCACCAGGGTGGTCGGGCTCCACACGCACACGCCGCCCAGGCAGAGGGGCAGGCCGTTGCACAGGTCGCCGTCGTCGCTCGCCAGGCAATCCTGGTCGTAGGTGCAGGTGGTGCACGTGACCTCGCCCAGGCACGCCCCGTCGTGGCACGTGGTGGCCACGGTGCAGGGGCTGCCATCGTCGCAGGCGGTGCCGTCGTCGGCGCTCGCGGCCACGCAGGCGCCCGAGGCCGGGTCGCAGGCGATGAGCGTGCAGCCCTGCCCCGGAGGGGTGACGCACGACACGGCCTTCGATGTCAGCACGCAAGCGCCGTCGCGGCAGCGCTGCACGCCGTTGCACAGGTCGCCGTCGTCGCAGGAGGCGTTCTCGGGCAGCGGCGAGAGCTGGCAGCGGTTGGTGAGCGTGTTGCACGTGACCGACTCGCAGGGCAAGGTGGTGACGAGCAGGCCCGCGCAGTCGCCGGCCGACGCGCACGGCACCTCGGCGCAGCCGCCCCCCGGCCCGCCGGCGAGCGCCCGGCAGAACGTCCCGGGCGCGCACGAGGCCGAGTCGACGCACGCCGGAACGCACGCGCCGCCCAGGCACACGCCGTCGGACCGGCACGCCAGCCCGTCGGCGACCGGCAGCAGCCCGCACCGATGCGTCGCCGGATCGCAGATCGCTTCGAAGCAGTCGCGCTCGACGAGCGCGTCGCAGTCGGAGGGGCCCGCGCACACGAGCGCCTCGGTCGCGACGCAGGCCTCGCCGCCCACCCCGGCCACGCAGGCCGCGCCGGAGGCGCACCCGTGATGGTCGTCACAGGCGCCGAACCCCACGCAGGCGCCGCTCCAGCACGTGCGCCCGGCCGCGCAGTCGCTGCCGTTCGGGGCCACGCTGGCCGCGCAAACGCCGCTGACGCAGACGGGCAGGTGACAGAGCGCCGTCACGAGCGAGCCGCACTCGGCGTGCCCACCGCACGGGATGGCGTGCTCGGGCACGCAGATGGAGAGCTCGTCGCGAGGCTGCAGGCACGCCTGCCCCGCTACGCAGGGCGCCGCACCCGCCCCGCACGACGGGTAGCACACGCCATGGTAGCACGCCCCGCCCTGCCCGCACGCGCCGCCGTCGGCCGCGCGACCGAGCCCGCAGTGGCCGGCCTCCACGTCGCACGAGGCCGCCTCACAAGGCCCCACCAACACCTCGAGGCACGCGCCGTCGGACGAGCACGCCACCTCGGAGTTCGCCAGGCACACGCCGCCCGTCACCCCCGAACCCAGGCGCTTGACCGCGCACAGGTTGCCCTCGCCGCACGCCGAAGTCGTCTCGCACGTCGCCAGGCAGGCCCCCGCGTAGCACACCGAGCCCTGCCCGCACGCCGCCCCGCCGACCGAGGCCCGCACCGCGCACTGCCCCGAGCCCGCATCGCAGAAGGCCTCGTAGCAGGGCTCGACCGACACGTGACCGCACTCGGCGTCGACCGTGCACGACGCCTCGGAGGAGCCGCTGGCGCCCCCGCCGCACCCGGCGAGCGCCCAGAGCGAAGCCCCGACCAGGGCCAGCCGAAGCCACGCGCGAATCCAAGCCACCATCGACCATCGTCCTCCCAAGCGCAGCCTAGGGGCAAGCCGCGCCCCTGTCAAACCAGCGGGCCCCGCCACCAAGGCCTTGACACCCGCCCCCGGTGGTGGTCCATTGTCCGGCGGGGGCGGACGGGGTCCTGGTGGCCTTCGCGGACTTCAAATCCGTTGCGCGGTGTGTTGAGCATCGTGGGTGGGTTCGATTCCTACAC
>CAZBRS010000122.1:0-5526 GCA_964494475.1 uncultured Myxococcales bacterium
TCGCGTCACCACCGCAGCGGTCACGGCCGCCGGCCCCTGCGGGGCCTGCACGAAGCAGTGCGCCGGGTGCGTGTTCGCCGAGCAGGCCGCCGAGGCGAAGGCCGAGGGCGACGACGCCCGGGTGCGCCGGGCGCTCGACCAGATGGCCCGGCGCGGCTGCCGCCGCCTGCAGGTGACGGCCCGCTCGAAGCGCGGACTGGGCCAGCGCCTGGTCACGGGCGCCGCTGCCGCGGCCATGGTGCTCTCGCTCGGCCTCGCCGGGTGCGAGACCGACGCCGGGGGCCGCACCGACTCCTTCGGCACCGACACCTACGATGCGTACGAGGTGGCCATCCTGCCCGCCGATGTCTCCGGGGGCGACGCCACCCCCGAGATCTACGCCATCCTGCCGCCGCCCGACGACCCCGACGCCGTCACCCCCGAGGTCGCCGACGACACGGGGCAACCCGAGGTCTACCCGGTCATGCCCCCCGAGTGCACCACCGACGCCGACTGCCACGAGCCCTTCGAGGGGTGCGTCGACGGCGCGTGCGAGCAGGTGATGTTCCCGGTCATGCCCCAGTGCCAGACCGACGACGACTGCCCGCCGCAGGAAGTGTGCAAGAACAACACCTGCGAGCCCATGCTCTCGATCCTGCCCGCGTGCGTCAACGACGACGACTGCCCGCCGAGCGAGGTCTGCGCCGACGGCTATTGCCAGCCGGTGGTCTCGGTGCTGCCCGCCTGCGTCAGCGACGACGACTGCAACACGCCCATCGAGGCCTGCGTCGACGGCCAGTGCGAGCAGGTGATGTGGCCCATCATGCCCGAGTGCCTGGCCGACGACGACTGCGCGGTGGGCCAGGTCTGCGTGAACAACGCCTGCCAGCCCGCCGAGCCCCTCGCGTGCGCGGCCGACGCCGACTGCCCCGAGGGCCAGGTGTGCGAAGGCGAGTGCCCGTCCGAGGACGGGTCGGTCTACTGCATCCTGCCCGTGAAGGGCGTCTGCGCGCCGAAGATCGACCCCGTCTCGTGCACCAGCGACGCCGACTGCGTGCCCGGCGACGTGTGCGTGAGCGGGTGCCCCGAGGGCATGTTCTGCATCCTGCCCATGGACAGCGTATGCAAGACCGAGTGCACCAGCGACGCCGACTGCGAGCCGACCGAGACGTGCCTGGGGGTGAAGAAGTGCCCCGAGGGCATGTTCTGCGTCATGCCCATCGAGCCCGACAAGGGCGTGTGCGAGCCCATGCTCTACGCCATCCTGCCGCCGTCGCCGCTGCCCGTCGCACCGCCGGCCCCGAAGGGCGCGGGGGCCAAGGCGTCGACGACCGCCTGGCGCGCCTACGTGGAAGGCGCCATCGCCTGGTTCCGTCCCGCGAACGACAAGACCGGCCGGTCGTGACCGAGAAGAACCACGCCCCCGACTTCTTCGGCATCGAGATCACGCGGCAATGCAACCTGCGCTGCCCGCACTGCTACACCGCGTCGGGACCGCGCGGCGCCGCCGGGCCCTCCACCGCCACCACCATCGACCTGCTCCAGCGCCTGGTGGCCGCCGGCGTGCGCAGCGTGGCGTTCTCGGGGGGCGAGCCCCTGCTCCGCGACGATCTCGAGGCGATCCTGCTGGCCGGGCGCGCCGCCGGCATTCGCAGCTACGGGATCGTGACCAACGGCGCGCTGGTCGAGCGCGAGCGAGCGCTCGGGTTGAAGCGCGCGGGGCTGGCCGTCGCCCAGGTCAGCCTCGACGGCGTCGACGAGGCCGACCACCGCGCGGTGCGCGGCTGCGCCACGAGCGACTTCTACCGCGCCCTGCGGGCCGCGCGCCTGTTCCGCGAGGCCGGCGTGCGCGTCGACTTCGCGTGCCTGCTCACGCCCCGGAACCTGGAGCGCGCCCCCGAGATGGTGTTGCTGGCCGAGGCGCAGGGCGTGCACACCCTGCGCTACTGCACCTTCGTGCCGGCCGGCCGCGCGCGCTCCAAGACCATCCGCGCCACGTACGAGCCCGCGCCCGAGGCGGTCGACCGCTTCCTCGCGTTCCTGCGCGACCTGGCCGACCGCCCCGACCCGCCGCTGCAGGTGGTCATCGACCACAGCATCGGGCCCTGGGACGTGCGAGGCCGCTTCCGCTGCCGAGCCGGCAAGGCCGTGGCCTACGTGACGTGCGAGGGCGACCTCTATCCCTGCCCTGCCCTGCTCTTCCCGCCCTTCCGGGTGGGCAACGTCTACCAGACCCCGCTCGGCGAGCTGTTCGCGAGCGCGGCCATGCGCGCCCCCCGCGACACCGAGCGCGCCGACCTGGTCGGCCCCTGCGACGCCTGCGCCAACGTGGCCTGCTCGGGCGGCTGCCGCGGCATGGCCTACGCCCAGCTCGGCGATCCGCGAAGGACGCCGCCGTACTGTAACGTGCAGCGCCGGGGCGAGGGCTGATCGTCTCGCGAATCGCGGGATGGCGACGGGCGCGACCCGCCAGTTTGCTCTGGATTCTCCGTGCGATCCCAGCGATCCTACGCCCCGCGAACGGACGTGGCGGGAGGGCGACATGCGCGCGAGGCTCCTGGTGGCGACGGGGCTGATGATGATGCTCGCAGGGGCGGCAGGCTGCGGGAGCACGGACGCCGGCCTCGACGCGGGCCTCGACGTGGGCCTCGACCTGGGCCTCGACGTCGGCCTCGACGTGCCGCCCGCGCCGGACCCGGCGGAGGTCCTCGATCCGGCCGACTCCGCGGCCGACACGCCCGCGGCCGAATGGCCCGTACCCGCCGTGACCGCCTGCGCCGCGGGCACCGACGCCTGCGCCTCCCTCCCGGCCAGCGCGGGGCCTGCGGCCTCGGCGCGGCGCGACGTGTTCTACCCCTACGAGCTCTACCCCGAGGCGAGCATCCCCGACCCGCGGGGCTCCCGTGTGCAGATCGCGGCCGTGGCCACGACGAGCGGAGCCGTGACGAAGGTCGAGCTCCTGGGCACCGACGTGACGGCCTTCGCGCTGCCGGCCGCCGACGGCGCGCCCACGCCCCCCGAGGTGCAGGGGCTGGTGGGCCCCGACGGCTGGCAATGGGTGCACGTGTGGCCGCTGGAGCCGACGGCCGGGGAGCCGCTGTTCGTGACCTTTCACGCGGGCACGGCCCTGCTGGAGGGGCGGACCACGGTGCCCGTGCGCGTGACCACGGCCAGCGGCGCGGCCCTCGACGCCGACGTGCCCGTGACCCTGCCCCTCGTCCCGCTGACCTACGTGACGACCAGCGACGACTTGCGCACCCTGCTGGTGCACGCCACGAACCTCGACACGGCGCCCCACACGCTCCTTGGCTTGGAGGTGAACGGCCGCGACGTGACCTCGGCCGCGTGCATCCCCGCGACCACGCTCAGACCGGGCGAGGCCGCGCTGTGGACCGTGCCCCTGTGCGCGCCCCTGGCCATCGGTCAGGCCTGGACGGTGATCGCGCGCTTCGCCGACGCGCCAGCCTCGGTGGGCGCGGGGCGCGTGATCCTCCCGCGCTTCGCCATCGAGGGCTGGGGCCGCGACAGCGAGTGCGCGCTCCCAGGTGCCAACGCGGCCAACTTCGAGGCCGTGCGCGCCAAGGGCTTCGACATGTTCTTCCTGCGCTCCGACTACTCGGCGCACGAAGGCTGCAACGGCGCCACCGCCGGCAGCGTGCTGCAGGCGGCGGTCGACCTGCCCGACGTGACCTTCATGCTGGACGAGTGGGCCCCGCCCGAAGGCCTCGACCTGGCACGCCAGGTGCGCCTGCTGGGCGACGAGGTCGACACCGACGAGCACGACAAGCCCTGGCGCGTCAGCCAGGACGCCAAGGCCAGTTGGGTCGCGCACCCCGGCCTCACCACCTACATCGGCGGCGCGCGCCACCGTCACACCGGCGCCTTCGCGGGCCTCGCCGATATCCAGGGCTTCGACATCTACGTTGCCGCCTGCGCGCCCAAGATCCTGGACGGCGGCCACTGGCCGTCGCTGCGCGCGCCCCTCGACTTCTGCCGGGCCGTGCGCGCGAACCACCAGCCGAACCCCCAGTGGTTCTACTCGCAGGGCATCGCCGGGGGCTGGAACCTCGACACCGATCCGCCCACGGCCCGCCAGCCCGACCCGGCCGAGTTGAAGGTGCAGGCCATGTCGGTCGCGGTGTGCGGCTCCAAGGGGCTCATGTACTTCCAGACCGACCTGGAGTCGGCGGCCCTGGTCCCCGACACGTGGGAGGCCATCGGGCAGGTGAACCGCGACCTCCGCCTGGTGCGCGACCTGCTGCGCGAGGGCGACCCCATCGGGGCGCGCGCGTCCGTCGACGGCGTGCTGGCCGACGCCATCCGCGCGCGCGACGCGATCGTGATCCCGGTGGTGAACGCCACGGCCTCGGTCGAGATGGAGGAGGTGCGCTGCTTCACCGAGAAGGATCCGCACTGGGTGTTGGCCGAGGTGACCGCCGACGTGACCGTCACGGTGCCGGACGACCTCGCGGTGGCCGAGGCCCTGGAGGTGGTCGGTGGGCAGTTGACGTCGGTCGCGACGGGGGTGAGCGCGACGGGGCGCGACCTGACCATCGCAGGCGTGACGCTGTCGCCGGACGTGCCCTACCGGCTGTACGTCCTCGTGAGCACCGCGGGCGCGGCGGCCCGGCTGTCGTCGGCGGCTCGCGCTGCGGCGAGATGATCCATGAAGGCCGGGTTCGCGTCGACGACCATCCTCCCGCCCCGGGCCAGCCTGGCCGGCGTGGCCGATGGTCGCATGCCGCGCTGGTACACCGGGGTGCTCGATGAGCCGCGCGCGCGCGCCGTGGCGCTCTCGACCGAGGCGTGTGAGGTGGTGCTGGTGTCGGGCGGCTTCCTCACGTGCCCGCGGTCGCTGCGCGAAGCCGTGCTGGAGCGCCTGTCGGGGCGGCTCCCCGCGGGCGTCGAGGTCGTGCTGCACGGCGACCACACCCACTCAGGCCCCGGAAACTACTGGCACCACCGCGTCGCCCACCGCTTCATGGGACCGTTCGTCCCCGAGACCCTGGCCTGGCTGGCCGGGCGGCTGGCCGACGCGGTCGCGGCGGCCTGGGAGGCTCGCGCGGAGGCCACGCTCCGGGCCGCGCAGATCGATGTGCCGGGCCTGCAGGTGAACCGCAAGCGCCCCGACGGCCCGCTCGACCCGGCGCTGACGGCGCTGTTCCTGGCTACGCCCGAGGGAGCTCCCCTGGGCGCGCTGGTGCACTTCACGGCCCACCCGCGCATCGCCGCCGAGAGCCGCGACTTCCACGCGGCGTCGGGCGACTGGCCGGCTGCCGTCGCGGCGGCCCTGGAGCCCGAGGTCGGCCCCACGCTGGTGGTGAACGGCGCGCTCGGCTCCATCGATCCCGCGATGCCGGCGCCGCCCTTTGACGCACGCCCGGCCCTCGAGGCCTTCGCCAAGCCCGTCATTGCTGCGGTTCGAGGCCTGCACCATGACGCAGTCACGGAGGCGCCGATCGTCGCGTTCGCGCGTCACGAGGTGTCGCTGACCGCCTTCCGCGCCGAGCCCTTCCCCCCGGGGCACGCCTGGTGGACGCCCCTGGC
>CAZBRS010000123.1:0-5346 GCA_964494475.1 uncultured Myxococcales bacterium
GAGCTCGATCTGATCGCGGTGACCCACGGGCCGGGCCTCATCGGCGCGCTGCTGGTCGGCCTGCAGACGGCCAAGGCGCTCGCGTTCGCGCTCGAGAAGCCCATCGTCTTCGTGAACCACGTCGAGGCCCACACCGGCGCGGTGTACCTCGACAACCCGGCGCCGCCCCCCTTCCCGCACGTGGCGCTCTGCGTGTCGGGGGGGCACACGTCGCTCTTTCTGGTGCGCGGCTACACCCGTCACGAGCTGGTCGGCTACACCATGGACGACGCGGCCGGCGAGGCCTTCGACAAGGCCGCCAAGCTGATGGGGCTGCCCTACCCGGGCGGGGTCAGCATCGATCGCGTCTCGAAGACGGGCGACCGGCGGGCCGTGCGCTTCCCGCGCCCGCGCATCCCGGGCAAACCGCACCTGTTCAGCTTCTCGGGGCTGAAGACGGCCGCGCGGGCCCACCTCGAGGGGTTGGGGCACGTGCCCGTCGACGCCGAGTTGGCCGACATCGCGGCCTCGTTCCAGGAGGCCGTGTGCGACGTGCTGGTCGAGCGCACGCTCGAGGCCGCCGTCCGGCACGGGGTGGGGGCCGTGGTGGTCGCGGGCGGAGTGGCGGCCAACGGGCGCCTGCGCGAGATGTTCACCGAGCGAACGTCGGGGCGGCGGCTCTCGCTGCACCTGACCGATCGGCGCTATTGCACCGACAACGCCGCCATGATCGCGGGCCTGGGGGCTCACCTGTACCAAGAGGGGGGGCTCGACCCGGCCTGGCGGGCCCACGACGCGTTCTCGAACGTCGACGCGCGGGCGTTGCGGTAGGTCAACCGACCAGGGCACGCGCGATCGACAAGATGCGCTGGTCGTCCTCGTCGAACGTTTCGCGCACCAACCGCGCGGCCTGCTTGCCATCCCGGGCGTCGAGGGCGGCCTGCAGGGCTACGTAGAACGGCCTGCGTTCGTCGAGCCGGCCCGCGTAGAAGGCCGTGAACAGATCGAAGTGATCGCGGTAGAGCGTGGCGATGCTGTTGAAGAGCAGGCGCACGGCCACGTTCTGCGACCCGATGGCCAGCGCAGTCACGACCGCCAGGTCGGCCGCCAGGAAGGCCTGCGGATCGGTCGCCGCGAGCACCGCGTCGATGCGCCGCGTGATCTCGGCGCGTACGTCGTCGGGCGCCCGCCGAGCGGCCATGCGCGCGATCTCGGCGTAGAAGAAGCGTCGCGCCTCGAGCAGGTTGTCGAGCAGCGTGAGGTCGAGTCGATCGGTCTCGACCGCCGTCTCGACCAGGTACTGCAGCAACTCGAGGCCCGAGTCGGCCAGGTAGTCGCGTACGCGGATGCCCACGCGCTGCTGCACCGTCACGAGGCCCAGCATCTCGAGCTTCTTCACGGCCTCGCGCAGCGTGGCGCGGTTCACGTCGAACTCGGTCGCGAGGGCCTGCTCCGTGGGTAGCCGCTCTCCCACGCGGTACTCGCCCGAGAGGATCTTCACCCGAAGGGTTCGGGCGATTCCTTCGGCCATGTTTCGCTTTCTCTGAGGACGCGTCGCCGGCATGAGCTCCCCCGCTTCGACGGCGTGCGTCTACCCCGACTGGCCCTCTCTGTCAAGGCCGCGACCGCTTGACTTCGACCCGGCCGTCGGATAGATCGGCCCCGAACGTCGTGAGTTCGGGGGCTCCATGCGCTACGCCAACATCCTCGACGCCATCGGCAACACGCCTGTCTTCCCGCTGAAGCGCATCTCGTCGGGCAACGTATGGGTGAAGGCCGAGTACCTGAACCCCGGCGGGTCCATCAAGGACCGCATCGCCAAGTACCTGATCGAGCAGGCCGAGGCGCGCGGCGACCTGAAGCCGGGCTCGACCATCGTCGAGGCCACGTCGGGCAACACGGGCATCGGCCTGGCGCTCGTGGGCGTGCAGCGCGGTTACCGCGTCATCTGCGTGATGCCCGAGAACATGAGCGAGGAGCGCAAGAAGATCATCGTCGCCTTCGGCGCCGAGCTCGTGCTCACGCCTGCCGAGCAGAGCCTCGACGGCTGCCTGAAGCAGGTCTTCGAGCTCAAGGAGTCGCTGAAGGGCGTCTGGGTGCCGAACCAGTTCACGAACCGCGACAACCCGGAGGTGCACTACCGCACCACCGGCCCCGAGCTGTGGCGCGACCTCGAGGGGCAGATCGACATCTTCGTGGCCGGCATCGGCAGCGGCGGCACGCTCCAGGGCGTGGGCCGCTACCTCAAGGAGCAGAACCCCGGTGTCCACATCGTCGGCCTCGAGCCCCGCGCCAACTCGGCGCTGCTGGGTCGCGAGCCCGGCCTGCACCAGATCCAGGGCATCGGCGACGGCTTCGTGCCCGAGGTGGTCGATCGCAACCTGATCGACTTCGCGTTCACGGTATCGGACGAGGAGGCCATCGAGATGACCCGGCGCCTGGCGCGCGAAGAAGGCATGCTCGTGGGCACGTCGTCGGGCGCCAACGTGTGGGCGGCGCTGCACCTCGACAACGGCAAGCACCGGGTGGCCACCGTGCTGCCCGACCGCGCCGAGCGTTACTTCTCGACCGCGTTGCTGTGATTCTCGGCGCACTCGCGGGTTGACGCCGGCCCCCGCTGGCATTACCAATGATCCGTTGACCCAGATCATGGCCCCACGGGCCTGGAACGCGAGCCCGGCTCGCAGAGTGGAGGATCCCCATGCACCGCATCCGATTCTGGTGCCACATCTTCCTGCTGTTGCTGCCCGCGACGCTGTGGGCCCAGTCCGGGGCAGACGACGGCGCTGCGCTGCGCTGCACCGGACACGACGCCGCCATGTTCGGCGAGAACGAGTTCCAGCGCCCCTCCACGCCCCGCGTCGTGGAGTTCTCGGTGGGCGTCAAGGCCGGCGCCGGCGCCGAGCTCTGGACCGAGCCCAGCGACACCACGCTGTACGTCGATCCGGCCACGAAGGAGCCCTTCGTGATGCCCTTCTTCGACGAGACGCGCTCGGGCTTCAACGTGGCGTTCGCCCTGTTCGGCGAGGTGCGCTTCGTGCAGTACGTGGGGCTCGAGGTCGACCTCATGTTCGTGCGTCACAAGCTGCTCGAGGACACCGACTGGACGTACACCGAGAGCGTGAACGGCAACGTGCAGGTCTATACGGCGCACACCAAGCAGAACCTGGTGTTCACCAAGCTGCACGTGCCCATCCTCCTGAAGGGGTACCTGCCCGTCGGCAAGCGCGTTCGCCTGTCGCTGGGCATCGGCCCCGAGCTCAGCTGGGCGCTGTATTCGCGCGCCCACTTCGAGCTCGACAAGGGCGCGCTGAAGGGCAAGTTCGCGTCGTTCAAGGGGCTCACGTCCAAGGACGCCGATGACATCGGCCTGGTCACCGCCGCGGGCGTGGTCATCGACGCGGGCGTGGTCAAGATCCCCATCGAGCTTCGATTCTCGTACAACTTCTCGCAGGGCTCGACGTACAAGGACCGCGTGTCGTACGACCGCATCCCCCCCGCGGGCTATCCGACGCAGGGGTCGCTCGTTGCGCGTGACAGCATGTACGGCCAGCTCCTGCTCGGCCTCATGTACGACCTGTGAGTGGGCGAGGTGACACCATGAAAAAGCTCCTGTCCCTGTTCGCGCTCCTCGGCCTGCTGCTCGGCGCCTCCGCGGCGTACGCGGCCAAGGCCGGCAATGCGCAGGTCTTCCGTCCGTCGCCCCACAGCCTCGACCTCTTCCAGGTCGAGGGCGCGCGCGTCAACTGGTGGGGCGCCAAGCCCTTCGACGTGCGCACCTTGAACGCGTGGGCGGTGTTCAACTACGCCGGCTTCGGCAGCGGCAAGCTCATCAACCCGGCCCTCGAGTCCGTAGGTACGCTCGACGTGCTCGCCTCGATTGCCCTGTGGAGCCGCCTCTCCATCGGCCTCGACCTGCCCCTGCACGTCACGCAGACCGGCGCCGGCACCAAGGGCGGCTTCGCCCTGGGCGACCTGCGCCTGGGCGTGAAGGGCGTCATGCTGCGGCCCCGCAAGTACGGCCTCGGCCTCGCGGGCGGCGTCGACGTGATCACCCCCACGGGCGGCCAGGACGTGCTCACCTCCGAGCGCGGCCTGGTGGTGGTGCCCAAGTTGATCGTCGAGGGCGTCGGTCGCTACGCCCAGTTCGCCCTGAACCTCGCCTACCTGGCCCGCCTCGAGAAGGTGGGCGGCCAGCGGCAAGACGAGATCGAGGCTCGCGCCGGCCTCGGCATCCCGTTCGGCGGCCCCATGGTCATGGGCGTGCTCGAGACCGCCTTCGCCTCGCAGCCCAAGCGCTTCTTCGAAGAAGACTGCACCCGGCTCGAGATCGACGCGGGCGTGCGCGTGCGGCTGGCCCAGGGCCTGACCGTCACGGGCGGCGGCGGCGCCGGTGCGCTCAAGGGCTTCGGCGATCCCACCTACCGCGTGTTCTTCGGCGTGGGCTGGCAGCCCAGCAGCTTCGAGCCCGCCGTGCCGCCCGACACCGACCACGACACGTTCTGCGACAGCTGCGATCGGTGCCCGGCCGAGCCCGAAGACGTCGACGGCTTCCAGGACGACGACGGCTGCCCCGACCTCGACAACGACGGAGACGGCATCCCGGACCGCACCGACGGTTGCCCCAACGACCCCGAAGACAAGGACGGCTTCCAGGACGAGGACGGCTGCCCGGAGGCCGACAACGATCAGGACGGCCTGCTCGACCCCGCCGACCAGTGCCCCCTCGAGCCCGAGGACAAGGACGGCTTCCAGGACGAGGACGGCTGTCCCGACCCCGACAACGACCGCGATGGCGTGCTCGACGTCGTCGACAAGTGCCCCCTGGAGCCCGAGACCCTGAACGGCTTCGAGGACAACGACGGCTGCCCCGATACGCTGCCGATGGTCTACATGACCACCGACAAGATCGTCATCACGCAGAAGATCTTCTTCCAGAAGTCCAAGGACGTCATCCTGCCCAAGTCGTTCCCGGTGCTCGAGGCGGTCGGCAAGATCCTGGTCGAGCACCCCGAGATCCTCAAGATCCGCGTCGAGGGCCACACGTCGTCCGAGGGCGACCGCAAGTTCAACGTGACCTTGTCGGACAAGCGCGCCAAGGCCATCGTGAAGTTCCTGGTCAAGAAGAAGGTCGACGCGGCTCGCCTCGAAGGCCTCGGCTTCGGCCCCGACAAGCCCCTGGTGCCCATGCCCGAGCCCAACGAGGAAGAGCGCGAGAAGAACCGCCGCGTCGAGTTCCTCATCCTCGACCAGAAATAGGCCCCTCGCCGCGAGGCGGCGGTGTGTAGGGGCATGGCGTGCCATGCCCCTACATATCGGCCGTGATGTGGATCGATCGCGATCGCGACCCCTGCATGCCCGAACCCA
>CAZBRS010000124.1:0-5196 GCA_964494475.1 uncultured Myxococcales bacterium
GGCAACACGTTCAAGGCCACGGCCAAGCCCGTGCTCATCGGCACGGCCGTCGTGGGCGCCACGACCCTCGTGTTCTCCACCATCATGATCCTCACCGCCGGTCTGACGGCCAACATCGAAAAGCTCTCGATCCTGAACCCCCTCTTCCTGCTGGGCCTCATGTGCGGCGGCGCGGTGATCTACTGGTTCACCGGCGCGGCGACCCAGGCCGTCTCGACGGGCGCCTACCAGGCCGTCGAGTTCATCAAGAAGAACATCAAGCTCGAAGGCGGCGGCGAGAAGGCCTCGGTCGAAGACTCGAAGAAGGTCGTCGAGATCTGCACGCAATACGCCCAGAAGGGCATGTTCAACATCTTCCTGACGGTCTTCTTCAGCACGCTGGCCTTCGCGTGCATCGACTCGTTCCTGTTCATCGGCTACCTGATCTCGATCGCCCTGTTCGGCCTGTTCCAGGCCATCTTCATGGCCAACGCCGGTGGCGCGTGGGACAACGCCAAGAAGATCGTCGAGACCGAGCTGCGCGCCAAGGGCACCCCGCTGCACGACGCGTGCGTCGTGGGCGACACCGTCGGCGACCCCTTCAAAGACACGTCGTCGGTGGCCTTGAACCCCGTCATCAAGTTCACCACCCTGTTCGGCCTGCTGGCCGTCGAGCTCGCCGAAGAGCTCCCCGACCAGCGCATCGTCATGGCGGTCGTGTTCTTCGCCATCTCCGTCGTGTTCGTGTGGCGCTCCTTCTACAAGATGCGCATCACGTCGGTGAAGTAGGGGCGCGATTCCTTGCGCCCGCGTTTGCCACGCGGCTGTCCCTGACATATCCTGCCTTCGCCATGATCCACCTGACGCTCGACCAGGACTGGGCTCCCGACTGGGCCACCGAGGACGCCCTCGACCGCATCTCGGCGGCGGGCGCCGCGGCCACGCTGTTCGTGACGCACGCCAGCCCCGGGCTGGAGCGCTGGCGAACGCGGCCGGGCCTGGAGCTGGGGGTGCACCCGAACTTCCTGCCCGGCTCGACCCACGGCGCCACGGTCGACGCGGTGCTCGACCATGTTCGCGGCCTGGTTCCCGACGCGCGGGGCGTGCGGGCGCACGGGCTGGTGCGTGGCACGCACCTGCTCGAGGCGTACGGCCGGCGCGGCTACGCCTACGACGCCTCGGACCTGATCGACGGCACCCCGGGGCTGACGGTGCTGCCGCGCTGGAGCGGCGTGGCGCGCGTGCCCATCTTCTGGGAGGACGACGTCCACCTGCACTACGGGCATCCGGCCGCTTGGGAGGCCGTACCGCCCGGCACGCGCGGCGTGCGCGTGTTCAGCTTTCACCCCGTGCTGCTGGCCTTGAACGCGGCCGATCTCGCCGGGTATCGGGCGCTCAAGGCCGAGCTGATGCGACAGAAATTGTCGCTTCCCGAAGCGCCCGCGCGGGCCCTCGCGCCCTTCCGCCACGAGGGCCCCGACGGGCTCGGGGCGGTGTTCGCGGGCCTGCTCGGGCATCTGGCCTCCCACCCGGACGAGCGTGGAGGCACACTGGCCTCCCTCGTCTCCGCCGAGGTTCGCCCATGAGCGCGCTCGATCGCGCCGTGACCGTGTTGTTCGTGAGCGTGGGCAACGAGGCCCTGCACGGCTTCGTCGACGACCTGCGCGCGCGGGCGCCGCGCTGGAGGCTGGTGGGCGTCGACGTGAGGGCCGACGCCGCCGGGCTCTACCGCTGCGACGCCCACGCCCTCGTGCCCCTCCGGCGCGACGGGGCGTTCTGGGGCTCGCTCCGGGCGCTCGTCGAGCGCGAACACGTCGACGTGGTCTATCCGCTGGCCACCGAGGACCAGGATCTGTTCTCGGCGCCCGGGGTGCGCGAGCGCCTGGGCGTGCCCGTCGTGGTCGCCTCGGCCGAGGCCGTCGCCATCGCCAACCACAAGGTGGCACTCTTCCGCCACCTGGGCGTACGCCGGCACCTGCTGCCCGATCACGAGCCGGCTGCCGGCCCTGGCGAAGCGTTGGCGGCGCTGCACCGCCTGGTGGCCACGCACGGCGCCGCGCTCGTGAAGGCCGACGGTGGCACGGGCGGAGCGGGTATGCTGCTGGTGGGCACGCCCTGCGCCGACCCGGCGCCGGTCGCCGGGCGCGCCTGGTTGCCCCTGGCCGAAGTCGAGGCCGCCCTGGCCGACGGCGGTCCGCTCGCGCGGCGCCTCGTGCCGGCCCTGTTCGAGACCGGCGGCTGGCCCCGTCAGGTGGTCGCGTGGCTGCCGGGCGACGAGTACAGCGTCGACGTGCTGGCCGACGCGGGCGCCACGCGCGCAGCCGTAGTGCGCCTGCGAACCCGGGCCGTGGGAGGGTTGGCGATCACGTCGCGGGTGGTCGACGCGCCCGACGTCGAGGCGGCCGCGCGCGAGGTGGTCGCCGCCGTGGGCCTCTCGTACGTGGCCAACGTGCAGTTCCGGCGCGACGCCGACGGGGTGCCGCGCCTCCTCGAGATCAACCCGCGCATCCCCGGGACCATCGGGCTCACCGTGGCGGCCGGCGTCAACCTGCCGCTCGCCGCCATCGCGCAGGCGCTCGGGGAGCGCCTGGCGTTGCCCGCGCCGCGCCTCGGCCTGCTCGGCCTGCGCTACCAGGGCCTGGTCCTGGTCGAGGAGACCGCCCCGTGACCGCCGCCCCGCCCGCGCCGCTCGTCCTCTGGGACCTGGACGGCACCCTGGTCACGCTGCACATCGCGCGCGCGTCGGTCGACCTGTGGCGCGCTCGGCTGCACGAGCGGTTCGCGCCCTTCGGGTACGCAGGGCCGTGGTCGCCGCTGCTCCCGTCGCTCGAAGCCGCGCTGGCCGCGGTGGCGGGCGCCCGGGGGGCGCCCGCCGCGCCCGAGGTGTACGCCGCGCTCGACCTCTGGGAGAGCGAGGCCCTCGGCGGCGTCACGGTCCTGGAGGGCGCCGCCGAGGCCTGGCTGCGCCTCGCAGCCGGCGGCGTGGAGCAGGCCGTGGTCACGAACAACGGGCCGACCGTGGCGGCGCGCGCGCTCGAGGCGCTGCGGGGGTGGGCGGCCTCCGCCCCGCTCCGCGGCGCGGGGGCGCGCGACCGGCCCTGGGTCGAGCCCGTTGCGGTGGTAGTGCGCGGCCCCGGCCTCCGCGCCAAGCCCGCCGCCGATCCGCTGGCGCGGGCTTGCGACCTGGCCGGGGCCGCGGGGTGGGCCGGAGCCGCGACGCGGGGTGGCCGAGACACGGGCGTCGTCGTCGTGGGGGACCGCGACGACGACGCGAGGGCCGCCGCTGCGCTCGGCGAACGAGGTGCGGCGCGCGTCGTCTTCGTACGAGCCCACACGGGAGGGTTCGGCGACGGCGCTGGAGACGAACGCGCCCGACTGCTCGAGATCGGCCTCGATCCGGCGTGGCTGTGGCCCGGGTCAGCGGCAACGCCCGGCGGTGATGCCCCATGAGCTCGTCCGAAACCGGAGCGCGCCCAGCCACGAGCGACGGCCTGCTCGGCAGAGCCCGGCGCTGGTCGTCCCTGCTCGCGCTGTTGGCCGCCGCCTCGTGGCTGTCGTGGAACCTCGACGCCGGCTCGCTGGTCGACTCCGATGACGCGCTCTACGCCCAAATGGCGCGCGAGGCCGTCAGGTCCGGCGACTGGCTGACCTTCACCTACCACGACACCCCGGTCTTCGAGAAGCCGCCGCTGGCCCTGTGGGCCCTGGCCACCTCGCAGGCGCTCTTCGGAGAGGGCGAGGCGGCCCTGCGCCTACCCGCGCTGCTGGCCTCGCTGGCCCTGCTGGCCGTGACCTGGCGCGTGACCCGGCGCCTGGCGCCGGGCGTGTCTGGCGTGGGAGCGCTCGCGGTGCTGATCCTGGCGGGCTCCTGGACGTTCACCTTCCACGCGCGCGGCAGCATGACCGACCCGCTCTTCGTGCTCTGTGGCACGGGCGCCCTACTGGCCGCCCTGGCGGCGCGCCAGCGGCCGGCCGCCGCGCCGTGGGTGGGCCTGCTGCTCGGGCTGGCGGCGCTCACCAAGTGGGTGATGGCGGGCGTCTTCGTGCCACCGGTGCTGCTGGCCCTGGTCGGCCCCGGCGCCTCGCCGCGCCTTCCCTGGCGCAAGCTGGCCCTCATCGCCGGGCTCGCCCTGCTGGTGCCGCTCCCTTGGGTGCTGCACCAGACCGTCACCCACGGCGCGGCCTTCTGGCACGACCTCGGCTGGTACCACGTGGTGAACCGCGCCCGAAGCCCGCTGGTCGGAGAGATCGGCCTCACCGACGCGGTGGCCGACCTGTTCGAGCGCGAGGGCCCGCTGGCTCTGGCCTGGCTGGCCGGCCTGCTGGCGCTCGTCCGCTGGCCGTTGCTGGCGGTCTGGGCCGGCGCCGCCCTGGCCCCCTTCCTGCTGGCGGCCACGCACCTGCTGCACTACGTGCTGCCTGCGCTGCCGGCCCTGGCCGTCGCAGCCGCCCTGGTGCTGGCGCGAACCCTTCGGCGCGCCTGGCCCCTGGCCGCCCTGGTCGGGCTGGCATTGGCCGCCTGGACCACCGCCCCGCTGATCCGGAGCCCCGACTTCTCGCCCGACGAGGAGCGCTTCGGCGCCGACGTGCGCGCGCTCGGCGCCCAGGTGGGCGCGGCGCTGGTCTACGACGCCCACGACGTGGCCATATCGTGGTACGCAGGCCGGCCCTTCCGGCTGCTCTGCCGCGATCCCAAGCTGTACGGCATCCTGAAAGGCATCCCGATCCTGGCGCGGCCGGGCCTCGCGCTGCCGCCCGAGACCCCGCTGGCCGAAGCGGCCTCGAAGACGCGGCGCACGGCCGTGCTGGTGCCCCTACCCTTCCAGGAGCGCTTCGAGGCCGAGGCCCGCACCGCGGGCCTCACCTGGACCTGGACCCCCGGCCGCCGCTACGGCCTGGCGCTGGCGTCTCCGTAACCAGCCACCTTGTCCGCGCCGACACGAGGCCACCGAAATGGACTCAGCCCGCTTGCGCCAGCCCGCTTCTGCGGGTCCTGGCTCTCAGGGGCTCTCCGTCACTCGGCGATGCGCCTGCGGGCGGAGAGCCCCATGGTCGCCACCCGCTCGTCCGTGACGGGCGGGCCGGCGCCAGAGGCTACGGCCAACCCGAAGGAGCGACCGGGCACGGGGCGTCGGCCCGCCCGCCATCGAAACCGCGGGTGCCACGCAAGGCGCGCCTCGTCACCCGCAGGCGCCGCGCCGAGGATGGACGAGGCGC
>CAZBRS010000125.1:0-5118 GCA_964494475.1 uncultured Myxococcales bacterium
CGTCCGACGCGCCGATGGCGTCGCCGGGGTCGGCGTCGCCCTGTGCGCCGCCACACGCGACGAACCACGCCGCCACCAGCACCACGAGGGACGCCCGCGCGAACGCGAAGGCGTTCCGGAACAGGCGCATCCAGGGCCCGGCCTCGCCGGTGAAGAGCCCGTCGGGGCGGTACGAGAGCTGCGCGCTGCGGAACCCGCGCTCGGGGTGCGGCATGAGGATGAGCGCCCGGCCGTCGGCCGACGTGAAGCCGGTCAGGCCGCCCTCGGAGCCGTTGGGGTTCAGGGGGTAGCGCTCGGTGGGTCGGCCGTGGCCGTCGACGTAGCGGAGCGGCGCGAGCCCGCCCTCGACCAGCGCGGCCCGGTCGGCCGGCGCGTCGAACACCGCCAGGCCCTCGCCGTGGGCCACCGGGATGGGCACGCGCGAGCCCGCCATGCCGGCCAGCAGCACCGCCGGCGACGGCAGGATCTCGACCGTGGCGTAGCGCGCCTCGAACTGCTCGCTGACGTTGCGGCGGAAGAGGGGCCAGTGCTCGGCGCCCGGGATGAGGCCCTTCAGCTGCGAGATCATCTGGCAGCCGTTGCACACGCCCAGCGTGAACGTGTCGGGCCGCGCGAAGAACGCGGCGAACATGCGCTCCAGGCGCTCGTTGTACAGGATGGAGCGGGCCCAGCCCGACCCGGCGCCCAGCACGTCGCCGTACGAGAAGCCGCCGCAGGCCACGAGCCCCGCCACGCTGGCCAGGTCGAACCGCCCGGCGTGCAGATCGGTCATGTGCACGTCGTGGGCCTCGAAGCCGGCCAGGGTGAAGGCCGCCGCCATCTCGACGTGCCCGTTCACGCCCTGCTCGCGCAGGATGGCCACGCGGGGCGGCCGCGCGCGGGCAGGGGAGGGCGGCACGTCGTCGGGCGCGTAGGCGAGCACGAACGAGAGGCCCGGGTCGGCCTCGGCGACGGCGTCGTCGTACTCCTGCTGCGCGCAGGCCGGGTTGTCGCGCAGGGACTGCAGGGCGTGGGTCAGCTCGGACCAGGCCCGGCGCAGGTCGGGCAGCCGGGTGTCGATGGCGGTGGCGCCGCCCACGGCCAGCCGCACGCGGCCCTCGTCGTTGGGCACGCCCACCACGCGGAAGAGCCCGGCCAGGCCGTGCCGGGCCAGCGTGGCCAGCGCCTCGCGCCCCGCGGCGCGCGACACCTGCAGCACGCCGCCCAGCTCCTCGGAGAACAACGCCGCGAGCGGGCCCCCGGGCGTGCCGGGCAGGTCGACGTCGACGCCGCGACCGCCGGCCAGGGCCATCTCGACCAGGGTCACGGCTACGCCGCCGTCGGAGCGGTCGTGCCAGGCGAGCGCCAGCCTGCGGTCGACCAGCTCCTGCAGGGCCGCGAAGAAGGCCTTGAAGCGCGCGGGATCGTCGAGGTCGGGGGCCTCGTCGCCCGCCTGGTTGACCACCTGCGCCAGCGCGCTGCCGCCCAGGCGGTTGCGGCCGGCGCCCAGGTCGATGAGCACGAGCACCGAGTCGCCGGCCTTGAGGTCGGGGGTGAGGGTCTTCAGCACGTCGGTGACGGGCGCGAAGGCGCTCACGACCAGGCTGAGGGGGGCGAGCTGGCGCTCGGCCGCGCCGGCCGCGTCTTCCCACACCGTGCGCATCGACAGCGAGTCCTTGCCCACGGGGATCGACACGCCCAGGGCGGGGCAGAGCTCCTGGCCGACCGCCGCCACCGTGTCGAAGAGCGCGGCGTCCTCGCCCGGCTCGCCGCAGGCGCACATCCAGTTGGCCGACAGCTTCACGTTGCCGAGCGGGCCCACGCACGCGCCCGCCAGGTTGGTCAGCGCCTCGCCCACGGCCATGCGGCCCGAGGCGGGGGCGTCGAGCACGGCGATGGGCGTGCGCTCGCCCGTGGCCATGGCCTCGCCCGTGGTGGCCCGGTGGCCGGTGAGCGTGACGGCGCAGTCGGCCACGGGCACCTGGTACCGGCCCACCATCTGGTCGCGGTGCACGAGGCCGGTCACGGTGCGATCGGTGATGGTCACGAGGAAGGTCTTGTCGCCGACGGCCGGCAGGCGCAGCACGCGCGCCAGCGCCTCGGTGGCCGTGAGCCCCGCGAGCTGGAGCGCCGGGGGCCGACCGGCAGCTCGGAGCACGTCGCGCAGCAGGCGCGGCGGCTTGCCGAGCAGCACCTGGAGATCCATGTCGATGGGGCGGTCGCCGAAGTGGGCGTCGTCGAGCGTGAGGCGCCCGTCGCCGGTGGCCGTGCCGATGAACGCCACGGGGCAGCGCTCGCGGACGCAGATCGCCTCGAAGCGCGCGCGGTCGGCCGGCGCGATGGCCAGCACGTACCGCTCCTGGGCCTCGCAGCACCAGATCTCCATGGGGCTCATGGAGGGCTCTTCGTTGGCCACGGCGCGCAGCTGGAACGCGGCCCCGGTCTTCTCGACCAGCTCGGGGCAGCCGTTCGACAGCCCGCCGGCGCCCAGGTCGTGCACGCTGACGATGGGGTTCGCGTCGCCCTCCGCCACGCAGGCGTCGAGGACCTCCTGGCAGCGGCGCTCCATCTCGGCGTTCCCGCGCTGCACCGAGTCGAAGTCGAGGGTCTCGTCGTTGCTGCCCGTGGCCATGGACGACGCCGCGCCGCCGCCCAGGCCGATGCGCAGGGCGGGGCCCCCGAGCTGCACGATGAGGGCGCCGGGTTCGAGCTCGCGCTTCAGCACGTGCCGGCGCCGGATGCTGCCGAGGCCGCCCGCCACCATGATGGGCTTGTGGTAGCCGCGCTGGCGCCCCGCCACGGTCTCTTCGTAGGTGCGGAAGAAGCCGCAGAGCTGGGGCCGTCCGAACTCGTTGCCGAAGCTGGCGCCCCCGATGGGCCCCTCGAGCATGATCGCGAGCGGCGTGGCCAGACGTCGCGGGTGCTCCTTGCCGGCTCCCTCCCAGGGCTGCGCGAGGCCCGGCACGCGCAGGTTCGAGACCATGAAGCCGCAGAGGCCCGCCTTGGTCTTGCTGCCGACGCCCGTGGCGCCCTCGTCGCGGATCTCGCCGCCCACGCCGGTGGCGGCGCCCGGCGCGGGGCAGATGGCCGTGGGGTGGTTGTGGGTCTCGACCTTCATGAGCAGGTCGAGCTGGTCGGGGCGAAAGACGTAGCGGTGGTCGGCCGGGTCGACCTCGAAGGCCTCGGCCGCGAAGCCCTCGACGACACTGGCGTTGTCACGGTAGGCCACGAGCGTGCCCTCGGGGTGGCACGCGTGGGTGTGCTTGATCATCTCGAACAGCGAGCGCTCCTGGGGCTGCCCGTCGATGCGCCACGCGGCGTTGAAGATCTTGTGCCGGCAGTGCTCGGAGTTCACTTGCCCGAACATGACGAGCTCGGTGTCGGTGGGGTTTCGGCCCGCCGCTCCGTAGGCGTCGGCGAGGTAGCGGATCTCGTCGGCGCTGAGGGCGAGGCCCAGGCCCGTGTTGGCCTCGTGCAGCGCCGCCTCGCCCAGGGCCAGCACGTCGAACACGCGCCCCGGTGCCGGCGGGCGGTGCGCGAAGAAGTCGTCGAGCTCGGTGTAGATCCCCTCGGTCATGCGGTCGTGCAGGGCCGACGTCGCCCTCCCCAGGGCGGCCAGGCCCACCTCGCGCCCGTCGGCCGCGCGCACCACCACGTGCAGCCCGCGCTCGACCCGCCGCACCGCGGCGAGCCCGCAGCTGCGAAAGATGTCGGTGGCCTTCGACGACCACGGCGAGATCGTGCCCTTGCGCGGGGTCACGAAGAAGCCCCCGGTGCGCGCCGCCGCGGCCCCGGCCGAGAGGAGCGCCTGCGCGCGCTGCAGGCCCTCGGCGTCGAGCGACCGGGCGAGGTCGAGCAGGTAGAGCCACGACGCGTCGACGCGCGCCCCCGCGAGCGACGGCTCGGTCGCGGCCAGGGCCTGCCTCAGCGACTCGAGGCGGAACGGCGAGAACGCCGGCCCGCCCTCCAGCACGAACGGTCTCACGATCTTCCTCCACGACGATTCGGGGAAAGGGGGGTCATCCCTCCGAGGGATTCGGGGCCTTGGGTCGGGCGTGCTTCTGGCGGGGCTTCGGCTCCGGGCTCGCGTCGGGGAAGGTCGGCTCGACCCGGTTGCGCCCGTTGCGCTTGGCCTCGTACAGCTGGTTGTCGGCGGCGTCGACCAGCGACTTGGCGTCGGGCATGCTCTCGTCGAGCTCCGCCACCCCGATGGAGATGCTGACGGGCTGCACCTTGCCGTCGTACTCGAACGTCTCGCGCCCCACGGCCTTGCGCACGCGGTTGGCGTGATCGACGGCGCCGATCAGCTCGGTCTCGGGCAGGATCAGCATGAACTCCTCGCCGCCGTAGCGGCAGAACACGTCCTGCTCACGCTTCAGCGAGCCGACCAGCGCGCCCAGTTGGGCCAGCACGCGGTCGCCGAACAGGTGCCCGCGCGTGTCGTTGATGTACTTGAAGTGATCGATGTCGAGCATGGCCAGCGACAGCGGGCGGCCGTAGCGTCGGGCGTAGGCGTAGAGCCGCTGGATCTCCTTGTCGAAGTGCTGCCGGTTGAAGGCGCCCGTGAGGCTGTCGACGCTCATCAGGCGGAAGACCTCGGCGTGGTAGGCGTGCTCGATGTTGTCGCCCGACAGGAACTTGAAGATGCTGCGCCCGATGCGGATCTGGTCGCCGTCGCGCAGGGCGCGCTCGGACGTGAGCTGACCGTTCACGTACGTGTGGTTGGTCGAGCCCAGGTCCAGCAGATCGACCCCGCCGTCGCGGGGCACCAGCCGGCAGTGATTGCGCGAGACCGTCGAGTCGAGCAACGGCAGCGTGCTCCCCTCGTCGCGCCCCACCACGAGCTCGCGGTCGGTGATGAGGTAGCGCTTGCCGATGGCCTCGCCGTAGAGCATGACGAGCACCGAGCAGGGCTTGTGGTCCTTCTGGAGCTGCGGCAGGTCGTCCTGCGCGTCCATCACGACCTGGGTGGTCATTTTCCGATAGTTGAAGACGTCGTCGGTCATCGTGCGTGTCCCGATGTCGCCGGTTGGCTGTTTATAGCACGGTGACCCGACGATTGCCACGGGTTCGCTCGGGCCTTATCTTCGGCCGGACCGTCGGAGAACAGCCATGCCCGCGTCCCGTTCGCCGCTGCCC
>CAZBRS010000126.1:0-4861 GCA_964494475.1 uncultured Myxococcales bacterium
GGCCCCGGCCGTCGTGCCGACCCCGGCGCCCGTGGCGGCCCCGGCCGTCGTGCCGACCCCGGCGCCCGTGGCGGCCCCGGCCGTCGTGCCGGCCCCGGCTGTCGTGCCGACCCCGGCGCCCGTGGCGGCCCCGGCCGTCGTGCCGGCCCCGGCCCCCGTGGCGGTGGTCAAGCCCGAACCGCCCAAGCCCGAGCCTCCCAAGCCCGTGGTAAAGCCAGAGCCGCCCAAGCCCGTGGTGAAGCCCGAGCCGCCCAAACCCGAGCCGCCCAAGCCTGTGGTGAAGCCCGAGCCGCCCAAGCCCGAGCCGCCCAAGCCCGTGGTGAAGCCCGAGCCGCCCAAGCCCGAGCCGGTGCCCGTCGCGGTGGCCAAGCCTGAGCCGCCCGCACCCGCCGCGCCCGCAACGTGCGCCGGCAACGCGCAGAAGCTCACGCGCACCGTCGGGGGCAAGAAGGTGTCGTTCTGCATCGATCGCTACGAATTCCCGGGCAAGGGCTCCACGCCCAAGACCGGGGTCACCTGGGACGGCGCCGAGGCCGCCTGCAAGAGCCAGGGCAAGCGCCTGTGCACGGCCGCCGAGTGGACGCTCGGCTGCGGCGGAAAGTACCCCTACGGCGCCACCTACGACCCCGCCAAGTGCAACACGGCCGGAGACGACGACGAAGAGCGCTCGCTGGTCCCCTCGGGCGCCAAGGGCGAGTGCAAGTCCGGAGCGGGGCTCTACGACATGAGCGGCAACGCGGCCGAGTGGGTCGCCGAAGGCACCGTGCACGGTGGCAGCTCCGAACGCGACGGCGAGGGCGCCACCTGCGGGCGCTCGGCCAAGCGCTTCAAGGGCGCCGGCAACGCGTTCGTCGGCTTCCGCTGCTGCGCCGACCTTCAATAACTGCACCTCCCGAACGGGGTTTCGCCATGATTCCGCGCTACTCGCGAGAAGCCATGGCGAGCGTATGGACCGACCAGGCGCGCTTCCAGGCCTGGCTCGAGGTCGAGCTCGCCGTGCTGCACGAACTGGAGGTCCGGGGCGTGGCCGAGGCCGGGAGCGCCGATCGGGTGCGCGAGCGGGTCGCGCTCGATCCCGCGCGCATCGACGAGATCGAGGCGGTCACCCACCACGACGTCATCTCGTTCCTCACGCACGTCGAGGAGCAGGCCGGCGACGCGGCCCGCCACCTGCACTTCGGCCTCACGTCGTCCGACGTGCTCGACACCGCGCTCGCCCTGCAGCTCCGCGCGGGGGTCGACGTGCTCATGACCGGGGTCGACGCCACGCTCGAGGCCCTGCGAGGCCTGGCCGACCAGCACAAGCACGTGCCCGTCATGGGCCGCACGCACGGCGTTCACGCCGAGCCCATCACCATCGGCCTCAAGTTCGCGCGGTTCTACGCCGACGTACGCCGGAGTCGCGAGCTGGTGCGGGCGGCGGCCGAGCTGAACCGCGTGGGCAAGCTCTCGGGTGCCGTGGGAGCGTTCTCGATCCTCGACGCCGACCTCGAGACCGCCGCGCTGACCCGCCTGGGCCTCACGCCCGACATCTCGGCCACCCAGGTCATCTCGCGCGACCGACACGCCGCCCTGCTGTCGGCCATGAGCATCCTCGCTTCGGTGGCCGAGCGCGTGGCCCTCGAGATCCGCCACTCGCAGCGCACCGAGGTCGGCGAGATGTCCGAGCCCTTCGGCAAGGGCCAGAAGGGCTCGTCGGCCATGCCGCACAAGAAGAACCCCATCCGCACCGAGAACATCACGGGCCTCGCGCGCCTGGTGCGGCGCAACGCGCACGCGGCCCTCGAAGACATCGCCCTGTGGCACGAGCGCGACATCAGCCACTCGTCGGTCGAGCGCGTCATCCTGCCCGAGAGCTTCATCCTGCTCGACTTCCTGCTGCACCGCCTGGCCGGCGTGCTGAAGAACCTGGTGGTCGACGCCGACGCCGCGCGCCGCAACCTCGACGCCTCGCGCGGCCTCTACGCCTCGCAGAAGGTGCTGTCCATGCTCATCGAGTCCGGCCTGGCACGCCAGGAGGCCTACGACGCGGTGCGGTCGGTGAGCCTGGCCACCTGGCAGCAGGGCGGGCAGTTCGTCGAGCGGGCCGTGGCCGAGCCGGCCATCGTGCAGCGCCTGGGCGAGGCGGCCATCCGCAAGAGCCTGGGGCTCGACGGCTTCCTCGCGCACCTCGACGTGCTGTACGCTCGCATCTTCACCGAGTAGCCGGAGCCCCCGAGAGATCATGAGCAGGCTCGAGACCCGCGGCGTGGTGCTGGTGCCGGTCGACCCCGCGGCGGGCGCGCCGGCGGTCGTTCGTGCGGTGGCGCCGTTGTCGTTCGTGCCGGTCCCCGCCTCGATCCCCGCGGGCTACCCGGTGCGGCCCCACGAGGTGCTGCGCGTGGCCTGGACCCGCGCGGGCGAGTGGCACGCGCTGGCCGTGAGCGACCTCTCGCGGCTCTTCCCCCTGGCGCTCGGCCTGTCGCGGCAGCTGCCCAGCTCGACCGTGCTCGCCGTGCGGCGCGACCTCGATCAGACGCTCGTGGCCAAGGCCTACCGCGCCGGGCGCCCCGCCTTCAAGCTGGGCAGCGATCCCGACCACGAGGTGCCCTACCCCGTCGTGGCCGCCAACCCCGAAGACCTGCGCGCCCTGCTCGCGGCCCACGACGTGCGCGAGCGCGCCGAGGTCGACGCGCTGATCGCGGCCCTCGGGGGCAGCCCCGCGGGCGTGCTCGAGCGCCTGCTGGCCCGCCTGGGCTGCGTGCTGGTGCTGCCCACGGTGCCCGAGCTGCTCGGCCACGCCGGGGTTCGCGTTCAGGAGTTCGTCGACGAACGTTCGCCGCTGAATCGGTGACCCACCATGAAGCATGACGACGATCACTTCCACGACGAGTGCGGTGTGTTCGGCGTGTTCGGCAACGAAGAGGCCTCGACCCTGGTGTACCTGGGGCTGCACGGCCTGCAGCACCGCGGCCAGGAGAGCGCGGGCATCGTCACGTCGGCGGGGCACGACTTCAACATCCACAAGCACATGGGGCTGGTCAGCGACGTGTTCAGTCAAGACACCCTGAAGCGCCTGAAGGGCACCCAGGGCATCGGCCACGTGCGGTACAGCACGTCGGGCTCCAAGTCGCTGAAGAACGCCCAGCCCTTCGCCGTGAAGCACAAGCGCGGCTTCATCGCCGTGTCGCACAACGGCAACCTGGTGAACTTCGACGAGCTCCGCGAGCGGCTCGAGGGCCAGGGCCACATCTTCCACTCCGACTCCGACAGCGAGGTCTTCGTCCACCTGTACGCCCTGTGCCAGAAAGAGGACCCCATCGAGCGCATCCGCGACGTGATGCGGCAGGTGCGGGGGGCCTATTCGCTGCTGTTCATGGACGAGAACGCAGTCTACGCCGTGCGCGATCCCCACGGCTTCCGGCCGCTGGTGCTCGGCCGCATGGCCCAGACCACGGTCTTCAGCAGCGAGACGTCGGCCCTCGACCTCATCGACGCCAAGTACATCCGCGAGCTCAGCCCCGGCGAGATCGTGCGCGTCGATCGCAACGGCCTCGCGTCGTTCCCGGCCGCCGAGGTCGAGGCGCCGCGCCACTGCGTGTTCGAGCACATCTACTTCGCCAGGCCCGACAGCGTGCTCTTCGGCCGGTCGGTCTACGAGATGCGCCTGCGCTTCGGGCGCCGCCTCGCCATCGAGCACGCCGTGCCGGCCGACCTCGTCATGCCGGTGCCCGACTCGGGCAACGTGGCCGCGCTCGGCTACGCGCGCGAGGCCGGCATCCCGTTCGAGTACGGCCTCATCCGCAGCCACTACGTGGGGCGCACGTTCATCGAGCCCGAGCAGTCCATTCGCAACTTCGGTGTGAAGCTCAAGCTGAACCCCGTGTCGGCCCTCCTGAAGGGCAAGCGCGTGGTGGTGGTCGACGATTCGGTCGTGCGCGGCACCACGGTGCGCAAGCTCGTGCAGATGATCCGGCAGGCCGGCGCCGCCGAGGTGCACTTCCGCATCTCGTCGCCGCCCACGCGCCACCCCTGCCCCTACGGGATCGACACGCCCACCTACGACGAGCTCATCGCCGCCAACCACTCCATTCACGAGATCCAGGAGTTCCTGAACACCGACACCCTCGGCTACCTGTCGGTCGAGGGCCTGCGCGCCTGCGCCGTCGAGGCCGACGCGAGCTTCCCGTACTGCGACGCCTGCTTCACCGGCAACTACCCGATCCCCGGCGCGAACGGCGGACACCCCTGCTGTCGCTGACGCCCCCCGTTGACCTGTCGCGCACACGACCGAATCCCGCTATACTCCCGGTGCACCAAGAGGAGCTCGCATGGGCGCCAAGACGCTCGAGAGCGCGGTGGTCATCATCCCGCCGCGCGACCTCTGGGCCCCCATCGAGGCCCTGCGGCGCCCGTACGACCGGCACCACGCGCGCTGGATGCCCCACCTCTCGCTGCTCTACCCCTTCCGGCCGCGCGAACAGTTCGTCGAGGCCGAGGCCCTCATGCTGCAGACCTGCGGGGCGGCCTCGCCCTTCACGCTGACCTTCGCCGACCTGCGCACGTTCGAGGGTCCGGACCGCCCGTCGACTCTCTGGCTGGCCCCCGAGCCCGCCGGGCCGCTGGTCGACCTGCACGCCTGCCTGCTGCGGGCCTTTCCCGACTGCGACGACGTGGCGCGCCACCCCGACGGCTACACCCCCCACCTGTGCGTAGGCCAGGCCTACGGCCCGAAGCAACAGGAAGAGCGCGCCGCCGACATCCGCGCCCGATGGCGCCCGCTCTCGTTCCAGGTGCGCGAGATCTCGCTGCTCGCGCGGAGCGGCGACTCGCCCTTCGCGGTGCTGCGCACGGTGCGCCTCGGAACCCGGGCGAACTCCAG
>CAZBRS010000127.1:0-2110 GCA_964494475.1 uncultured Myxococcales bacterium
GCCGCCTTGTCGCCGCTGTTCGCCTTGATGCGCTCGGCGATGGCCTGCTCGCGGGTCTTGCCCGCGGCCATCAGCTTGTCGACCTCGCGCTTCTCGGCCTCGACCATGCCGCGCAGGCCCATGGCCGAGCCCCAGCCGACCTGCTTCTTGCCGTTCACGAAGTAGCTGGGCGTGCCCCGGGCGTCGAGGTCGGTGGCGACCTGGGCCTCGGCCAGCACGCGCTTCTCGAGGTCGGGGCTCTTGCGGTCGGCGTCGAACTTCTCGAGGTCGAGGCCCAGGCCCTTGGCCACGCCCGTGTAGGTGGTGTCGTCGCCCAGCAGGTGGTTGAGCTCGAAGAGCTTGTCGTGCATCTGCCAGAACTTTCCCTGCCGGTGCGCGGCGGCCGTGGCCAGGGCGGCGGCCTTGGCGTTCTTGTGCATCTCGAGGGGGTTCTGCTTGAAGATCACCAGGGCGTTCGAGTCGGTGACCAGGCTGCCGAGCAGCGGGTGCAGCTCGTCGGCCGCGCGCTTGCACACCGGGCACTGGAAGTCGCTGAACTCGACCACGACCACCTTGGCGGTGGCGGGGTCGCCGACGGCCGGCGAGCCCTTGAAATCGATGCCGGCGGGGGCCGGGACCTCCTGGGTCGGCGGGGTGGGCGCGGGCGCTGGGGCCAGGACAGGGGCCTGAACTGGTGCTGGGGCGACCGGCGTGGCGGCCGGGCTATCGACCGTGGCCGACGCGGTAGAGGGGGCTGCGGTCGGGGTCAGGCGCGATCCGATGAGCACGCCCAGGAGCAGCGTGATGATGGCGATCAGGGCGGCGGTCACGGGCTTCATGGGGGGCCTCTCTCGAGGAAGTCAGGCCCCGCATTCTATTCGGGCTCGGCGAAGAACTCCATCTCGGCGTCGAAGCTGTTGGCGGGGTCCTTGACGAGCCAGGCCTTCGAGGCCTCGCTGTCGCGCAGCTTCCAGTTGAAGAAGGCCACGCCGTAGTGGTTGACGGCGTCGTGCACCATCTGCCACGACACGTTGTCGGTGGGGTTGCAGCCGTCCTTCAGGGCGTCTTCGGCGTCGGGGAAGTCCATGTGCGCGATTACGTACTCGAGGTCGAGCCGGCACATGTCGGTGAACGAGTAGTGTCCGGCGCGCGGGAAGTCGACCAGCCACTTGGGCGCCTTCATGTCCTTGTAGGCGTTCCACACCATGCTCTCGAAGGGCAGCGTCTTGTCGGCCTCGCCGGCCAGCATGAAGGTGGGGAAGCTCCACTCGGTCAGGCGCATCTCGAGGTAGAGTTCGGCCATCTTGGCGGCCGGAGCGAGGGGCAGGATGGCCTTGACCCGGCTGTCCCATTTGGCGGGCGGGAAGCACGCGAAGCCGCCGAACGAGTGGCCCGTCACGCCGACGCGGAAGGGGTTGATGGTGCCGTAGAAGTCGTCGGCGGGGTCGCGCGTCTTGGCCGAGAAGGTGTCCATGACGAAGAAGAGGTCGTTGGGGCGGTTCATGGCCGAGGGCAGCAGCGTGGTGTCGTCGTACCCGTAGGTGATGATCTCCCAGAGCGTGTTCTTCTCGTGGTCGGGCGACACCACCACGTAGCCGTGCGAGGCCAGCATGGTGGTCTGGAACGAGTTCTGGAAGCGGATGCCGTAGGCGCCGTGCGAGAAGACGATGAGCGGGAAGGCGCCCAGGTCGTCGCGGACGGGCGCGTCGCGGTAGGCGTCGATCTCGAGGGGGGGGATCTCGGCCTCGCCGAAGGAGGGCTTGCACCAGTCGGGCGCCTGCTTCACGAGATCGATGGCGTCCTTCTGTCCGCCGCGGGCGGCCTCGACGGCGGGGTACCACACCTCGGTCACGAGCGTGCGCGGCGAGCCGTCGGTGTTGAAGGTGTCGGGCATCACGAAGGTGTAGGTGCGCACGCCCACCGGGAAGGGGCCGTAGACGCCGGGGTTCGGGGCCTCGGTGGCGCTGGCCGCGCAGAAGGTGCCCACGCACTGCGCGGGCAGGGGCGGCTCAGTCCACTCGGTCGCGTCGCTGACCTCGGGCGCGGGCTCGATCGGGTCCGGCGTCGCGTCGGTCGGCGCCACGTCGCCGGGCGCGTCGGCCGGAACGTCGGTCACGTGCGCGTCCTCGTC
>CAZBRS010000127.1:2210-4785 GCA_964494475.1 uncultured Myxococcales bacterium
GTCGAGATCGTCCTCGAACCCCTCGAGCACCTGCTCCTGCTTGCGCACCACGGGCTCGGTGCCCCGGAGGTGCGGCATGGGCACGCCGGCCTCGTCGTCGAGCAGGCCGGAGGCGGGGTCGACCCTGGGGACCGTGAGATCGTCGAGCAGGCGCGGGGCGCGCGAGGGGTTCGTGCGCGCGGCCAGCCAACCCTGGCCCACGTCGAGCCAGACGGGCAGGGCCGACTTCGCGGCGAAGAGGCCCGATTTGCGCTTCTCGCGGCCCAGGTACCGCTCGTGGCGGTCGGCGCCCAGCCACACGCCGGCCAGCAGGCCGTCGAGGCCCCCGACGAACCAGTGATCGAAGGGCAGCGTGCCGGTCTTGCCGTACGCCGGTGCTTCGAGCGTCTTCAACGCCGTCGACGTGCCCACCCGCACCACCTCGGCCAGGTTCCCGGTCATGATCTCGGCCAACTCGGGGCGCACGACGCCGGCGGGGGGCTCCCGCGTGGCGTTCACGAGCCCGAAGAGCGTGTCGACGCCGCGGTTGAACGGCGACGAGAACACCCGGGCGTCCTCGAGCACGGCGCCCGTCTCGTCGACGGCCAGGTAGAGGGGGGTGCGCGGGCAGGGCGCGCCCCCGCGCCAGAAGGTGCAGAAGGGGTTCAGCATGTCGTCGAGGGTCTCGTTCGCCCCCAGGATCTCGCTGATGTAGCCCTCGAGGGGGCGGGAAAGGCCCAGCGCGCGCGTCCAGGCCGTGAGCGCGGCCGTGTCGACCCGGTCGAGCACGTAGCGCATCACGCGCAGGCTGATGTTGTTCTTCGACTTCGCGAGGCCCATCCACGCGGTCAGGTCGTCGTCGCCCTTGGGGCCGTCGGGGTTGTAGGCGCCCTCGCGGTAGGGCGTGCCCGAGAACACCGCCGAGGGCGCGAGGCCCAGGTCGTACGCCAGCGCGTAGAGCACGGGCTTGATCAGGCTTCCCGTCTGGCGCAGCGCCTTGGTGCGATCGACCTCGCTGGCGTCGAAGTCGCGGCCTCCGACCACGGCCGGCACCTCGCCCGTGGCGGGGTCGACCAGCAGGACGGCGCCCTCGGGGCCCGGTACGTCCGTGAGCTCCCAGCGCACCTTGCCCTTGTCGCCGGCCCCGCCGCCGGTCGAGGCGTCGGCGCCGCGCCGCACCAGGATCACGTCGCCGGCGCGAAACACCTTCGTCAGGTCCTTGACCGTGCCCTTGAACGAGACGCGCTCCACGGGCTCGGGACGCCCGCCCACGCGCGGGAACTCGGTGTAGGGGGCGGCCCAGGCGGTCGCGGTCAGGTCGAGGTGGCCTTCGACGCCCGGGGCCGCGAAGGTCGCGCGCTTCGCCGACACCTCGACCACGCGCGCGGGGAAGGGCTCGCCGCCCTCCGCCGGGTGTAGCGCCAGGTAGGCGGCGGCTGCGGCCTCGTAGCGCGCCACGGCCGCGTCGTCGTCGAGGTGCGCCAGGGGCCCTCGCCAGCCCTGCTGCCGGCCCACGGCCTCGAGCCCGCGCTGCAGCGCGGCCTCGGCGCGGCGCTGCAGCCACAGGTCGGCGCTGGTCCAGGCCCGCACGCCGCGCTCGCGCCAGCCCGGGTGGGCCTCGTCCAGGTGGGCGCGCACGCGCTGGGCCAGCCAGGGGCTGCCGATCGAGAAGGTGTCCTGCTGCGGGAAGACCCGCACCTCCTCGGCCAGCGCCGCGTCTCGGCCGGCGGGCTCCAGCCAGCCGACCGCGATCATGCGCTCCAGCACGTGCCGGGCGCGCTCCCACGCGCCGTCGAAGTCGCGCCAGGGGTTGCGCGAGCCCGGGCTCTGGATGGTGCCGGCCAGCAGGGCGGCCTCGGCCAGCGTGAGCTCGCCCACGTTCTTGCGGTAGTAGTTCTGCGCGGCGGCCTGCACGCCGTAGGCGTTGTGGCCGAAGAAGATGCGGTTCAGGTACAGCGTGAGGATCTGCTCCTTGGAGTACAGGTCCTCGAGCCGGCGCGCCACGATGGCCTCGCGCACCTTGCGCCACATCGAGCGCTCGGCGCCCACGAAGCTCTTGGCCACCTGTTGCGTGATGGTCGAGCCCCCCGCGACCACGTGGCCTGCCTGCAGGTTCTGGGCCGCGGCGCGCGCGATGCCCTTGAGGTCGATCCCCGAGTGCGTGAAGAACGAGGCGTCCTCGGTGGCCAGCACGGCCTTGATCAGCAGGGGCGGGATGCGCTCGAAGGGCACCACGTAGCGCTTCTCGTTGTAGAGCTCGCCGATGGGCGCGTGATGGGCCGCCGTGAGCACCGACACCTGGGTGTCGGAGTACTGGTCGAAGTCGGGCAGCTCCGGCAGGCCGCTCGCGAACCACGCATAGACGCCGCACACCCCGAACGCCGCGACGGGACCCGCCCAGAGAACGGTCGCCAGCACCAGGCGCAGCAGCACCAGGAAGACGTTGCGGCTGCGGGGGTTGGCGACGGTCAGGCGCATGGGGTCAGCGCGCGCTCAGGAGTTCGCGAAAGGCTTCCAGTCGCGTGGTGGTGGCCGCGTCGTCGGGCTGGCTGGGGTTCAACGTCACCTCGGCCACGGGCACCCCGAGCGCGCGCAC
>CAZBRS010000128.1:0-1385 GCA_964494475.1 uncultured Myxococcales bacterium
GACGCCCCTCGGCCCCATCCTGCTGCGCGGCGGCGCCGACGACACGTACACAGAGGCCCTGCTGGGCGGCCACCCCAACGCCCTGCTCGTGGTCGACACGGGCGGCGACGACACGGTGATCATCGCCGCGGGCGCCACCGGCGACGTGGACCACCCGATCTCGGTGCACGTAGACCTGGGGGGTCGCGACACCTACGGCTACGTGCCCGTCTTCCCCGCGCCCGACCCGGCCCTGCTGCCCGCCGACGCCGATGGCCGCTGGGTTCCCGACGGCGCGCCCGATACCACGAACGGCCCCGTGTCGCTCTCGGAGGTCGGTCGCCAGGGCTCGGGCCGCCTGGGTGTGGGGCTGCTCGTCGATCTGGGGGGCGGGGACGACACCTATCAGAGCCTGCGCCTCTCGCAGGGCTACGGCTTCCTCGGCGTGGGCGCGCTGCTCGACGACGGCGGCACCGATCGCTACGAGTCCGAGGCCCTCTCGCAGGGCGCCGCGATGTTCGGCGCAGGCTTGCTCGTCGACGAAGGTGGGCCCGATGTGTACCGCAGCGTGAGCCTGTCGCAGGGCTTCGCCTACGCGCTCGGCGCGGGCGTGCTCTACGACGCGGCCGGCGACGACGCCTACGACGCGCTGCTGGGCGACCCAGCCTTCGGCGGCGTGCCGCTGTACTTCAACCCCCAGAACCCGGGCAGATCGAACTCGTCCATGTCGCAGGGCGTGGGCTTCGGGCGCCGAGCCGACACCAGCGACGGCGTGTACATGTCGGGCGGAATCGGCGTGCTGCGCGACCGGACCGGCGACGACACCTACCGCGCCGACATCTTCGCGCAGGCCAGCGGCTACTGGTTCGGCGTGGGGTTGCTCGCCGACGGCGCTGGCGCCGACACGTACGACGGGCGCTGGTACGTGCAGGGCTCGGCCGCGCACTTCGCCTCGGCGCTCTTCCTCGAGGGCGGCGGCGCCGACCGCTACAACCAGACCATTCCGCCCATGGCCACCAGCATCGGCGTGGGCCACGACTTCTCGCTGGGGCTGCTCGACGAGGCCGGCGGCGACGACGTATGGAACGGCCCGGGCCTGGCCCTCGGCAGCGGCAACTCGAACGGGCTCGGCATCCTGCTCGATCACGGCGGCGCCGACACCTGGGCCTCGGGCTCCGGCGGCACCCTGGGCTGGGCCAACGGCGCCGACCGCGGCGTCAGCACCGGCTTCCTGCACCTGCTCACCACGGGATTGTTCGTCGACGGAGGCGGCGCCGACACCTACCAGACCCCGGGCGTCGACTCCATGAGCGTGGGCAACGACACCACCTGGCTGCACCCGCCCACGACCCCCGAGAACGCCCCCGTCGAGCGCGGCGGAGGCCTCGACGGCGAGGGCCCGCTGG
>CAZBRS010000128.1:1485-4728 GCA_964494475.1 uncultured Myxococcales bacterium
CCCGAGAACGCCCCCGTCGAGCGCGGCGGAGGCCTCGACGGCGAGGGCCCGCTGGTTCTCCCGTAGGGGCGTATCGCAATACGCCCTTACAAAGGCAACCCCGACGTCTCGATCAGCGCATAGATCACGGCGCCGACCCCGAACGGAAGATCATCGGATTGCCCGATGGCGGCGTAGTTCGCGAACGTGCCCGCGGTGGTGGGCCCTGACACTCCCGTGACGACGACCTGGCCTTCGCCCTCTGAGAGCACGCGCGAGCGCACGCCCGCCATGGCCGCGCGGATGACCGGCAACACCTCGTCACCCAGGAAGCCGTAGCGCCAGCCGCGCCCCATGCCGAAGGCGAAGAGCGCGGCGGCGCTGGTCTCGAGGTAGGTCTCGCCCGGTCGGTTCACCACGGTCCACCACAGGCCGGTCGCGGCGTCCTGGGTCGCCACGACGGCCGCCACCTGCGCGGCCAGCGCGGACTCGACCCGCGGGTCGTGCTGCCCGCGGTTCGAGAGCACGCGCAGCAGATCGTACCCCGCGGCCGTCACCCAGCCGTTGCCCCGCCCCCAGTAGACGTCGGGGTCCTGGTCGCCCTTCCACTGGTAGGCGTGGCGATACCAGCCGTTCGGGTCCTGGAGCAGGTCGGTGAAGATGTGGAACTGGCCCTGCATCTCGCCGAGGGCGCGCTCGTCGTCGAACAGCTCGGCCTGCCGCAGGAAGACGTTGCCGAACATGAACAGCGAGTCGACCCACAACGTGACGCCCAGCGCGTCGAGGGTGCCGAGGTGGTTGATGCCCCCCTCGGCCGTGCGGTGCGCCACGTCGTAGAGGTACGCGAGGCCCTCGTCGCCCACGCGACGGTAGGCCTCCTGGCCGGTCAGCGCCGCCAGGCGCAGGGCCACCGCGCTCGGCGCGCAGGTGTCGCTCTTGGCGATGACGTAGCCCACGCCCAGGTGGTGGTCGAGGTACGCACGCGCGTACTCGACCAGCGCCTCGTCGCCCGTGACCGCGTGCAGTTCGAGCATGGCCTGGAGCAGCACCGCCTCTTCCCAGTTCCAGGGCAGCGAGTCGGCCGGGAACGTCGTCATCTGGCGGTTGGCGATGGCCGTGGCCAACGCGATCGCTTCGGAGGCCGGCGCCCGCTTCAGGGCGAAGCAGGCCGCATCGGGGGCAAGGTCGGGGACGCAGCGATCGAAGACCGGCTCCGCCACGACCTCGACCACCTCGGATTCCTCTGCGAGATCGGAGGCCGCCGTGTCGGCGTCGGTCGCTCCGCCGCTGCACGCCACGCACGCCACGTACGACGCCACGACCCAGGAAAGCCAGGCACCCCAGCGCTGCCTCACCGTTGCCTCCAAACCGTCCGGCGGCTATTGTCACCCGAAACCGCTCCCTTTGTCGACGGGGTGCTGCATGCTCGATCTCGCCCTCATCCACGCCGCCTCCGCGGCGCTCGCCGGTCGGGTCCGGCACACCCCGGTCGACGAGTCGCCCGCTCTGTCGGATGCCCTCGGCGTCTCGACCTGCCTCAAGCTCGAGTGCCTGCAGCTCACGGGCTCGTTCAAGCTGCGGGGCGCGTTGTTCGCGCTGTCTCGCCTGGAACCACGCGCGCGGGTCGGCGGCGTGATGGCCTGCTCGGCCGGCAACCACGGCAAGGCGCTGGCGTGGGCAGGGCGCGAGGCCGGTGTGCCGGTCCGCGTCGTCGTTCCGCGCACGGCCGACGAGTCGAAGGTGCGCGGCATGCGGGGCTACGGCGCCGAGGTGCAGGTGGCCGACACCAACAGCTACGACGAGGCCGAGGCCTTCGCGCGCGACGAGGCCCGCAGGCTCGGCCTGACCTTCGTCTCGGCGTTCGAAGACGAGGGTGTCATGGCCGGGAACGGCGGCTCGCTGGCCCTCGAGATCCTCGCCGACGTGCCCGATGTCGCCAACGTGCTCCTGCCCGTGGGCGGCGGCGGCATGGGCGCCGGCATGAGCGTGGCCTTCGAGGCCCTGAAGCCCGACGTGCGCCTGGTCGCGTGCCAACACCTCGAGTCGCCCGCGTTCGCCCTCTCGCTCGAGCGCGGCGTGGCGGTCACGCGCCTGCCCGGCGTGGAGACCCTGGCCGGCGGCCTCGAGGGCGGCGTGGGTACCGCGAACTTCGAGCTCATGCGCCATCGCGTGCGCGAGGCCGTGCTCTGCTCCGAAGACGAGATCCTGCAGGCCGTGGTGTGGGCGCTGCGCGAGCATCACCTGCTGATCGAGCCGTCGGCGGCGGTGACCGTGGCAGCCTGCCTCTCGGGACGAACGCCCGGTCTCGAGGGGCGTACGGTGGTCGTGCTCTCGGGCCGCAACCTGGGCGTCGCGAACCTGCGGCGCATCCTGGCGAGAGATTTGTTATAATGCACCCATAAGGAGCCCGCATGAACCGGTGGCCCGCGTTGCTGTTCGTCCTGGTGCTCGCCGTCGGCTGCGTCGACGACGCGAAGAAGCGAATCTCGAGCTGCGACTCCGACGCCGACTGCGAAGGCGGCGTGTGCTTCGCGGCGCAGTGCTACACGGCCTGCACCGAGCAGCGCGACTGCTCGGCCGACGAGCTGTGCGTGTACAGGGACCAACCCGACGGGAGCTCGGCGCAGATCTGCGTCGTGGCTGCCGAGCACGCGGGCTGTGTCGACGACGAGGGGTGCGCCGACCTCGTGGTGGGCCCCTGCGATTCGGTCGCGTGCGACAGCGCAGGGCTGTGCGTGTCCGAGCAGGTCTGCCCGGGAGACGCCCCGGAGCCCTCGTTCGGAGCGTGGCGCGCGCTGCCCGTCGAGGGCTCTCCCTCGGCCCGCAACTACGTGGCCGGCGCGTGGACGGGCGCGCGCCTGTGCCTGTGGGGTGGCTACGACGGCTCGTCGCTGGGCGACGGAGCGTGCTACGTGGCCGCCGACGACGCGTGGGTCCCCCTCCCATCGGCCGACGCGCCGACCGCGCGCTGCCTCATGCCCGAGGCCTGGGCGGGCGATCGCTTCTGCACGTGGGCCGGGTTCGGCGCTGGCTCTTCGGGGGCTTGCTGGCTAGAGGCCGCCGACGGGTGGGAGCCCATGGCCGAAGAAGGCGCGCCCTCCACGCCCCGTCAGAACCACGGCGCGGCCTGGACGGGCTCGGAGCTCTGCTTCTATGGAGGCCGCACGCAGGCAGGCGGGGTCGACCTCGCCGATGGCGGCTGCTACGACCCGCTCGCCGCGACGTGGCGGGCGTTGCCGGCCGAGAACGGCCCGGCCGGCGCTA
>CAZBRS010000129.1:0-4222 GCA_964494475.1 uncultured Myxococcales bacterium
TGAGCTGGGCGAAGTTCATCACGATGTTCAGCGGGTTGTTGATCTCGTGGGCCACGCCACTGGCCAGCGTGCCGATCGATTCGAGGCGCTGCGACTGAACCATCTGCTCTTGCAGCCGGCGCTTCTCCTCCTCGGCCTGCTTGCGCACGGTGATGTCCTCGATGCAGGACAGCATCATGGAATCGCGGCCAAGACCGAGCAATTGCGCGGAGAGCGAGCAGGTGATGATCTCGCCCGTCTTCTTCCTGAAGGGGGTCTCCCGGCCGACGACGGCCCGGCCGGCGCGAAGATCGTCGATGGCGTGCTGCCGAGCGGCCTCGTCGACCCACACCTTCAACTCGAGCGACGATCCGGCCAGGGTCTCTTCGCGCGTGAATCCGATGATCACGGACAACGCGTCGTTGACCTCGACGTAAGAGCCGTCCTCCAGACGCGTGATGGCGATCCCATAGGGCGAGGCCTTGAAGGCCTTCGCAAACTTTTCCTCGCTCCGGCGCAGGCGCTCTTCGGATTCCTTCCGCTCGATCATCTGGCCGAGCATGCGCGCGAAGGTCGCGAGGAGATCCTTCTCTTCTGGCAGGAACGCCCCATCGCCTCCGGCCCCGCGGTCCTCAAGGCAGAAGACCTCGACGCTGCCGCACGACTCGCCGGCGACCACGACGTCGGCGGCCAATCGCAGAGGAGACTCCCGGAACGAACCGGTGGTGACCGAGAGCTCGCGCACGGTCAGCCGCGCGCAGGTGCAATCGGAATGCTGCATGCCCGAAGGGACCACGTCGACCGCCTCTCGCATGACGGCCAGGAGCGAATCGAAGGGCTCGGAGAGGATCCGGGAGACGAGGAACAGGCAGGACTGCTCCTTGACGCGCACCGCGATCAGCTCCTCGAGATGCTCGCGGTGCCTCTCCAACTCCTTCAGGACCAGGCCCTTGGACACGGTGGCAGCCTCGGCGCTCTCCTTGGCCGCGCGCAGCGCCAGCTCGGTGGCCTGAATGCGCTGCATGGCGCGCGCGTTCGAGATGGCCAGGCCGAAAAGCCCCACCACCTCCAGAGCCAGGTTCAGGTACTCGGTGAGCCGATCCGGCAGCGCTACATCGTCGATCACCAGGGTGCCCAGGGTCTGACCGCCGTGGACGACGCGCAGCGCGAACCCAGAGGGTAGTTCGAGCCAATCGCGACCCTCGGGCAGGTAGGGCGCGGGCTCGTTGCCCGCGGTGACGAACCGCACCGTATGCGAGGCGAAGAGCATGTGGCCCAGGTCGACGATGGCCTCGACGGCCTCCGCCTCGGTCATGATTCGTCCGAAGCGCCACAGCAGGTCGAGGGCCATGGCGTGGTCGGCCGCGCGGGAGCGGGCGTTGTTCAAGCGCCACTCGCTCACTACGGTGTGTACGTTTTGCTCCAGCAGGTCCAACCCGACGGGCACGACCTCGACGGGCAGCCCCACGTGCAGGCCGAACTCGCCCAGCCATTCTTCCGCGTCAGCCTGCGTGCCGGTGTCGAAGAGCACCACGCGCCGGGCGCACTCGCGGAAGAACTCGCGCGCCGTCGAAGCGTCGAAGCCCCAGCGCTTGAGGTGGCCCGGCCACTCGGCCAGCCAACCCGGCGTGACCAGGTAGGCGCCCTGTCGGGCAAAATGCTCTTGCAGGGCCTTGGGCACCACCAGCTGCAGGCAATGCTCGGCGCGGTGCACGCGCTGCGGCGAAACGGCCGGAGGGGGACTCTGGCCCTGCAGAAAGCACCCCCCGAAGAACAGCACGTCCTCGCGCTCGTTGGGCGGCGACGCCAGGTCGGCCAGGACGCCGGCGTCGGCGGGCTGCGGGTGCGTGCACAGGTCGGCGTGCGAGGTCACGACCACGTCTCCGGCGTCCGAGGCCGCCAGGGCGGCGCGCACGTCGGCGACGTAGTGCCGGCAGACGACCAGTTTCAGCTTAGCTGCCATGGGTTGAAACCCAATCCAGGGGATAGGCGCCCCAGCGATGCACCGCGTCCGAGATGGCCATCAGCACCTCGTCGGGGACCTGCCAGGGGATCTCGCCGTGGTGATCGGACAGCACGTACCCTCCACCCGGGCCCGCCTGCGCGATCGCGTCCTTCACGCCCTGCTCGGCCTGCTGCGGGGTCCAGCGTCGCATCGCGATGGCGTCGAGGGCGCCCATGACCACCAGGCGGCCGCGACAGGCCGCCTTGGTTGTCGCCAGGCCCTCCTGCGCACACGCGACCATCGCCTTGACGCCGGTCTGAACCACCTCTTCGATCACGGCCAGGGAGCGCCCGGACGCGAAGCTCATGGCGCAGGCGCCCTGGATGCGCGAGATGGTTCGGCAAGCAAGCGGGAATCCGGTGCGACGGTACAGGTCTAGCGGCACGATGGTCGGCGAGCCCACCGGGTCGGCATAGGTGATGGCGTAGGCGCCGGCCTGCAACTGGGCATTGGCCCAGGCCACGGCGAATTCCTCGTTGATTTGCAGCAACCGCTGGTGTCGCGCGGGATCCTCGTGCATCAGCAGCAGGTACGCCTCGAAGCCCATCTGCATCACCGGCAGCGAGAACGGCGCGATGACCGAGCCGAAGACCGGTACGTCGTCCCCGGCCCGCGACTTCAGCAGGCGAATCACGCGCAGCACGCGCTGCAGCGTGGGCGAAGTGTCGATGTTCGGAGGCCGCAGCCGATCGATGTCGGACGGTGTTCGTATCACGGGTACACCAGCGTTCGGGGGCCCGTCGTCACGGAAGATCGTGTCGCCGCCAAAGGCCTCGATCTCCTGGGCGGAATACAGGAACCCGAGGAGGGCGTCGTGGCGGTACCGCGCCCGCAGCCTGAGTTGACCCTCGACCACCGCTTCGGGGTCGCGAAAGTAGTCGGCGATGGACAGGCCGAGCTCCCGGGCGCCCTGCATGACGACAGGCAACACGAAGGGCACGCGATCGGGCAGCCGCTGGCTCAACACGGCGGCGAAGCGCTGGGCCGAGGTCATGCTCGGCGTCATGGCCGCACCTCGAGCAGTTCACGAACCAGGCGTACGGCGTCGCCGGCCGTCTCTCCGCCGGCGTCCGCGCCCACCTCGGCGGCCAGCGAAGGGTCGAAGCGGAAAGGTGCCCCGCCCACCACGACGCGGGTCGACAACCCCGCCTGGCGCAGGCGCGGTACGAGATCGCGAACTCGTAGCGCCGACGGCAGCATGAGCACCGACACGAGCAGGATGGCGATGTCCTCGTCCCGCACCCTCTCGACCAGGGCCTCGACCGTGCAACCGCCGAAGTTGCGCACGGCGAACCCCGAGGCCCGAAGCGTCGATGACACCACGCGAAGCCCCAGTAGGTGATAATCTTCCAGCACGGCGATGGCGATGGGAGGATGCTGTGCCGGCACGGCAAGTTCGCCAGGAAGCACCGTCTCGACCAGATGTTCGCACAGCCTGCCGGCCATGTAGACCTGCGACAGCGATACGGTGCCCGCAGACCACGCCGCGCCGATCCGCTCGAGCACCGGCCCCACCAGGCGCTCGACAAGCGCAAGCGACCAGCCGGCGCCGCCTTCCGTGAGAATGTCGAGCGCCGCGACCCGGTCGAGCGTGACGAGCGCGTGCTCCAAGCGGACGAGGAGCGCCTCGGTGGAGGCCATATCCGTCACGATCAAATCGGCCATTCCTACCCTCCCAACCTCGTCGTCGACAACCAGGACACGTGCCATGGTCACACCTCGTTTGAGTCGTCACGCACGGTCTGCGTGGGCGTCCAGCCGTTGTTCACCTTCAGGTCGACGTGGAACTTCGTACCCACCCCCTGCTCGCTCTCGAACCAGAGCTCGCCCCCGTGCTCCTTCACGATGCCATGGCTGATCGACAGCCCCAGGCCCGTTCCCTTGTCCTTGGGCTTGGTCGTGAAGAACGGCTCGAAGATGCGCCCCGCGACCTCGGGGGCCAACCCGCCCCCCCTGTCGTCGACCGTCAGGCGAACCCAGGGCGTTCCGTCCCGGTCGAACGCGCTGGCGTTCACTCGAATCACCTTGTCGGGCGACGAGCCGGGGAAGCGCTGGTTCACCGCATCGCGCGCGTTGGTCAACAGGTTCATCAACACCTGCTGAATCTGCTGGCTGCGGCAGCGGACCTTTGGCAGCCCGTCGGGGATCTCGAGGACCAGCTCGATTTGTTCCTTGCGGAACGAGGCCCCGACCAGGCTGACGGTGGCTCCGACCAGCGTGGCGACGTCGGCCGGGCTG
>CAZBRS010000130.1:0-1606 GCA_964494475.1 uncultured Myxococcales bacterium
CGAAGGCCCGACTCGGCGGCTCATGAACCTTGGAACCCGAAACGTCGTTCGTTCAGCAGCCGTGCTCGCGGGCCTGGCGCTCGCGCTCGCGTGCGCCGGGCCGGCAGGGCAGGGCGCGGGCGACGCGGCCCCCGAGGCGGCCCCGCCCGACGCGGCCCCTGACGCGATCCATGACGCGCCGGGCGTGCCGGAGGGCGGGCGCGATCTGCCCTCCGACGCCCCTGACGCGCTCCTCGATGGGGGCGTGGACGCGACCCTTGACGCGGGTCGTGACGCGCTCGGCGATCCGGTCGGCCCGCCCGATCCGCTCGTCGACGCGAGCGCCGGCGAGGCGGTCGAGCCGGAGGCGGCGACCCCCGACGAGGGCAACGCCGACGCGCCCGCCCCCGACGCGACGGCCGTCGACGTCGGCCCCGAGCAGGTGACGGACCCCTGGCCCGTGCCCGACCTCGACCCCGAGCCCGCGGCGCCGTGTCCCGAGGTCGACGACGATCCGTACTACTTCCAGTTCCTCGACGACGTCTGCCACGCCAAGGCCTGGCCCTCCTTCGTCGACCGCGACTTCGCCTGCCCCGTGGTCGACCTGGCGCCCGAGGCGCTTCGGGCCGACGGCTCCCTGGTGAGCTTCGCGCCCGCCTCGGCCGAGATCGTGGTCGATGCCACGGCCCTCGACGGCCTCGACCTGCCCGCGGGGCTGTCGATCGTGCTCATCGAGATCGTGCGCGTCGCCGGGGTGCCGCACTTCCGCGTCGTGTCGAACGGCACCGAGGCCACGCCGCTGCAGCCCTGGAGCAGCACCAAATTCCTGGCCGCGGCCAACGCCGCCGCGCGCCTGCGCATCGCCTCGGACTACACGGTGGGCCTCACGGCCCGCGTGGGGGGCGTGCCCGTGGGCGACTACGTGACCTCGATCCACACCTACGACGGCGACCCCTACAGCTCGAACAGCCTGGCCGCGTGGTTCCACGACGTGGGGTTGCACAGCCGTGCCAACGACCTCATCCACGACCTCTGGCTGCACCGCCCCGCCGACGAGACCTTCGGCGGCAACTACGGCGAGGCGCCGGCCCCGCTCCCGTTCACCTTCGTCGAGGCAGGCGGCGCCAGCGTGACGCTCACCCCCGACCCCGGCAGCGGCCCGGCCAACCACCTGTCGCTCCTGACGCTGGCCGAGGCCCTGAAGCGCCTGGTGCTCCACCGCGAGGTCGCGCTGCAGCGCCTGCCGGGCATCCAGTGGCTCGACGTGAAGACGCTGCTCTACGGCGCCGAGGGCTCAACCACCTACGGCGACTGGGGCGGTATGACGGCCGACACGGCCATCTACCTGCAGGCCGGGCACGACGTCGGTTACCTCGAGGCGCGCTCCGGGGGTCGCTGGCGCATCTTTTCGAAGCTCGGGCTCGGCAGCCAGGGCCAGTTCGTGAACGTGGGCTACGCGTGCTGGCCCGTGCTGGCCGCCGACGGCGAGCCGCTGCCGAACCGCGGGCGCGAGTTCGTGCTGGCGGCCCACCTGGCCAGCGGCGGCGCCACGTGGGCCGAGCGCGATCGACGGCTGGCGCGCGCGATCCGGACGATCCTGCTGCGGGTCGTCGAGGCCTGGCTGTAG
>CAZBRS010000130.1:1706-2931 GCA_964494475.1 uncultured Myxococcales bacterium
GCAACGCGACCGGACCGCAAGCCGGACCGCAGGCCACGCCGCTGCCCGAGTTGACGCAGATGTCGTCGGCGGTGCAGTCGCCCAAGGGCCAGGCGTTCATCAAGGGCGACGGCGACAAGTTCTCCATCGACCCGAACGACGTGTTCCAAGGCTCGCTCGGCGACTGCTACCTTATGGCGGCGCTGGCGGCCGTGGCCAAGACCGACCCGCTCAAGATCGCGAACATGGTGCGCGACAACCAGAACGGCACGTACACGGTCACCTTCCACCTCGACCGCATGATGTCGTCGATCCGCGGCCGCGAGGTGCGCGACGTGGTGGTCAAGCCCGACTTCATCTACACCGGCGGCGCTCCCATGTACGCCAAGACGGGCGACACCGACGCCAACTCGGGCAAGGTCGAGCTCTGGGTCATGCTGGTCGAGAAGGCCTGGGCCCAGATCAAGGGCAGCTACAAGGGCATCGAGGGCGGCGACCCGGGCGAGGCCATGGCCATGATCACGGGCGAGGAGTCCGACAGCTTCGAGCCCGCCGACGAGGCCGACGGCGGCCAGTCGCGCATCGAGAAGGCCCTGGCCGACAAGCACCCGGTCACGGCCTACACGGGCAAGCGCGACGACTGGACCAAAGAGCAGGCCGCCATCGCGGCCGAGCGCGTCATCTACGGGAACCACGCCTACACGGTCATGGCGGTCAAGGGTGGCTGCCTCGAGCTGCGCAACCCCTGGGGCTCGACCCACCCCAAGCCGCTGACGCCCACGCAGTTCAAGACCCTGTACATCCGCGCGGCCGTCAACCGTGCCTAGTTGGCGGCTGGCCGCGGTCGCGCTCGTGTTCGTGCTGCTCGCCGGCGCCTGCCGCGCCGCGCCGACCGAGGCGCCGGTCGCGCCCGTCGCACCAGGGAGGACCCCCATGACGAACCCCTGCCCCAATGGAACGCTCGTGCAGGACGGGACCGTCGGCACGATCGCCGGCCTTCGCCTGGGCGCCGGCAACATCGGGCGCCGCCCCGACGGCACGCTCGAGGCCACGCTCAGCGCGTGGCGCGACGGCATGGCCGACGACGATCCGGGCCGCTTCTTCGGCGTCGTGGTGAGCGGCGCCACCTTCACGGCGGCCGGCACGTCGCTGCGCGTACTGGCCATCGTCGACGGGCCCGTCGGCGACCTGCCCGGGTCGTCTCAGCGGGCGGTGTGCGTCGAGGTGGTCGAGGGTCGTTGATGCG
>CAZBRS010000130.1:3031-4167 GCA_964494475.1 uncultured Myxococcales bacterium
GCCCACCGTGCTCGGCTTCCCCGCCGACCATCCGTGGTTCGCCCCCGGCCTCCGGAACATCGCCCACCGCGGGGGCTCGTTGCTGCGCCCCGAGGAGACCCTGCTCGCCTACGAGCACGCGGTCGAGGTGGGCGCCGACGTGCTCGAGATGGATCTGCACGCCTCGAAGGACGGCGTGATCGTGCTGCACCACGACGCCACCTTGGAGCGCACCACCGACGGCACGGGCCGCCTCGACCAGCGGACGTACGCCGAACTGCAGCAGCTCGACGCCGGCTACCGCTTCACCCGCGACGGCGGCGTCACCTTCCCCTACCGCGGCCGGGGCGTGCGGATCGCCACGCTCCGCGAGGTGCTGACGCGCTTCCCCGACAAGCTGTTCTCGGCCGAGCTCAAGCAGGTCGACCCGCCCATCGTCGACGCGGTGCTGGCCGTGCTGGCCGAGACCGGCGCCGAGGACCGCGTGCTCCTGGTGTCGTTCTCCGACGCCACGGTGCGCGCCATCCGGCAGAAGAACCCGCGCGTCGTCACGGGAGCGGGCATGGTCGAGATGCTGGTGCTCGCGGCGCTGGCCCCCGACAAGGAGGCCGCCTACGTGCCCCCGTGCCCCTTCTTCCAGATGGCATGGGCCGCCACCACCGCGCCCCTGCTGGCGCGAGCCCACGCCAAGGGCGTGCGCGTCCAGGCCTGGACGGTCAACGACGCCGCCGAGATGCGGGCCCTGCTGGCCCTGGGCGTCGACGGAATCATGAGCGACGATCCCGAACTGCTGGAGGGCGTGCTCGAGGATTATGTCGTGGCGGAATAATGTTCTGGCGACATAACGACCGGGACGTGCGCCGCTGACCTACGCGCGCCGGAAGAAGCCCTTCACCGAGCCCCACAGCCCGAGCCCGATCATCAGCAGCCCGAACGCCACGAACGCCAGCGCCAGCAGGTTGGCCACGTTCTCCTGCACCGACGACGGCAGCTCGCGGGCGATGCGCTGCATCGTGCTGAGCGCGAAGCGCTCGGGGGGCGCGCCCGCGGGCGCCGTGTCCAGGGCCCACAGCAGGAAGACCCCGAGCGCGAACAGCCCGCCGCCGATCCCCACGCCCAGCCACAGGGCCTCGAGATCGAAGCGCTTGGGGGCGGTC
>CAZBRS010000131.1:0-4086 GCA_964494475.1 uncultured Myxococcales bacterium
CGGCCGAAGTGCGCGAGTTCGTGAAGCCCTTCCCCGCGCCCGGCCTGGAGCATCTGGTGGCGTGATCCGCCACGAGCTGAAAGAGGCGCTGCGCGACCTGGCGCTCGATCTCGGCTTCGACGCCGTGGGCTTCACGCGCCTCGACCTCCTGACCGACCACACCGACCGGATGCGCAGTTGGGTGCGCGCGGGCAAGGTCGCGCACCTCGGCTACCTGGCGCACACGCTACGCTCCCGCGGTTGGCCCGCGGGGTACGAGGGGTACGCCTGGTGCCGCTCGGTGCTGGTGGCGGCGCACGCCTACCGCTTGCCCGACCAACGCCCACCGGCCGACCGGCTCACCCCGAGCGGCGTCGAGGGGCCCTCCCCCGCCCCGATCTCGCGACACGCCAGGGGCGTCGACTACCACGCGTGGTTCGACGCACGCCTCGCCTCGTTGCAGGTGCGCCTCGAGCTGCTGCTCGGCCGGCCCACGCGCTCCCACGCGTTCTGCGATACGAGCGCCCTGCCCGAGAAGCGACTCGCGGTGGCCGCCGGGCTCGGTCGCCAGGGCCGCCACACGCTGCTGATCACGCCGCGCCACGGCTCGTGGGTCACGCTCGGGGGGTTGCTGCTCGAGCTCGACCTGCCCCCCGACCCCGCGTCGACCGAAGCCTGCCCGCCGGGCTGCCGACGGTGCGTCGACGCCTGTCCGACCGCGGCCCTCGACGGCGAGAGCCTCGACGCCCGCCGTTGCCTGTCGTACTGGACGACCTCGGCGAAGGAGCCACTACCCGACGAGGTCGCGGCGAAGCTCGAAGGGCGCGTGCACGGCTGTGACACGTGTCAGGAGGCGTGCCCGGACAACCTGAGGTGAGCTGGCAGGCAGGGTCAGGGGGCGGGCGCAGGCACGGCGTCGCCGGCCTCGATCTCTTTCGCGTGGGTGTCGACCAGGGCCAGCACGTTGCGGAGCAGCACCCCGGCCAGGTCGCCGTTGCGGTACAGCACCAGCCCGGCCTGGGCGCCCAGCGCGACCTTCTTGGCCGTGAACGACACGCTGTGCGAGCCCACGCGGTGCGTGACCGTGCCGCCATCGGCCACCGAGGCCTCGGCCGCGCCGCCGCCGTCGGAGAGGAAGACCTTGCCGCCCGCGCCGCCGTAGCGCTCGAGCAGCAGCACGTAGTCGGAGGGGTCGCGCGTGTCGACCACCAGGGTCTCGGCGGGCACCCCGAGCGGCGTGATCTTCAGGCGATCGGCGCCCGTCTGCTCCTTGGCCGCCAGCTTGGTGCCCTTGCGGAACAGGGCATAGAAGGTGCGCGCGCCCACGGCCGGAGGCCGGCGCTTGAAGCGCTCGAGGGTCCAGTTGGACTTCATGGCGTGGTGGGTCATGAACACGCCGAGCGTGTCGGACTTGACCAGCGCCGACTTGTAGAGCATGCCCGAGGGCCCGGTGGTCAGCGTGGCCCGCGCCGAGCCGGCCTCCTTGCCGCTGGCGTCGTACAGCTTGAACTTGTACGAGAACCCGCCGGCCGTCGCCGTGACCGGGATCGCCAGCGCGAGGAGCGCCATCAACGTCGCCCACCGGTATGTAGGGGCATGACGTGTCATGCCCACCGGACAGAACCCCCCTCTCCACGACGATGGAGAGGGGTGGGGGGTGAGGTTCATGGAACGATGTCCTCCTGCACCTCGGGCTCGGGCAGTTCGGGCGCCTTCTTCTCCTCCTTCGGCTCGTCGGTGGTGACCGGCGTGGCCTTCATGAGCGTGAAGAAGTGGCTCTCGTAGTGGAGCTTCTCGACCTTCCAGCGCCGGATCTCCTGGTAGTTCGGGTCGTTCTTGCGCTTCAGCTTGTCGGTCATGCTGTTCAGCTTGGTCTCGAAGAAGCTGGGGCCGCGCTGCTGCATGAACACGTAGAACGGCCGGCCGCGGTTCCAGTCGCGCATGTACTGCTCGAACTGGGTGGCCTCCTTGTTGATGGGGACGATCGTGTTGTACGTGTAGTAGGTCTCGCCGCGCCAGGTGAGCAGCCACGAGATGATGGGCTCCTTGCAGAGGCGCCGGTTGGTCGTATCGAAGAACTCGGGGATGAAGCCGAGCCCGGCCCGGCTGAGGAGCGGCGTGTAGGCCTCGGTGATCTCGGGGTCGTTCTCGGCCGGCGTGCAGGTGGTGTAGTAGTCCTCGAACAGGTACTTCTGCGACCACGCCGGCGACAGCATGGGCAGGTAGTAGTGGTACGTCCAGAGCAGGAGGAGCACCCCCACCCCGCCCACCAGGCCGATCCCCCAGCGTCGCGCGCGGTACACCCCGAAGAGCGCGAAGCCCACGCCGCCCAGGACGCCCAGCGCGACGATGACCTTGGGGTACTGCAGCGCCTTCGACGACAAAAGCCCGCGGATGAACGGGTTCGTGTAGGCCGCGAAGGTGCTCTCCTCCCACGTCTTGTCGGTGTCGTCGGCGATGCGCGCTTCGAAGTCGGTGGGCAGCGACTTGGGCAGGGGGCGGTCGTACTTGTAGGTGCACAGGTTCCGGATGTGCTGGATATCGGTGGACAGGTTCAGCGTGAGCGTGACGAACAGCCCGAGCGACGCTACCGCCGCGAACCGGCGCAGCCAGCCGCGCGTGCCGTCGAACTCGATGACCCACCAGCCGACCAGCAGCGCCAGGGGGGGCAGCGCCGGGAAGATGTAGTGGTGGAACTTGGTCTGGGCCAGCGTGAAGAGCGCCCACGACAGGAAGAACCACAGGAACACGAAGAGCTTGAGGCGCCCCTCGCGGGTGACCGGGCGCAGGCGCAGCGAGAAGAGCCCCAGGAACGCCAGGGGCACGAGCGCGGCCCAGGGGTAGAGCCCGATGCCCAGCCACTTGAGGAAGTGCTCGTAGGTGCCCGAGTCGAGCGCGTGCACGCCCGAGGCCAGCCGGTTGAAGTGATCGTGCACGAAGAAGCGCGAGTAGAACGCCATGCCGTGCTTGGCGAACATGGCCACGTACCAGGGCAGCGTGACCAGGGCGGTGAGCAGCGCGCCCTTGCCGATCTGCAGGCGCTTCAGGATGCGCCAGTCCCAGGTGAGCCCCAGGTAGCCGAGCAGGATGAAGCCGGGCAGCATGAAGCCGAGCAGGCCCTTGGCCAGCGTGGCGTGGCCCATCATCACGTAGAAGGCGAACAGGTAGAAGCGGCGCTGCCAGAGGTCCTTGAACTCGTCGTCGAAGGCGTGGTGCGCGCGCCACTGGCGCCAGATGGGCCGCACCAGGGCGACCACCAGGGCCAACGTGGCCAGCAGGTAGAGCACGGCGTGGTAGACGCCGTTCCGCTGCACCAGGAAGCCGAAGCGCGCGAGGCCCCTCAGCCCGGCGGGCGGGTCGGCCGTCAGGTCGGAGGCGATGATGCCGAACTGCGGCAACGTCGAGGCCAGGATGAAGGCGAGCGTGAGGCCGAAGGCGCGCCAGAAGCGCCGGTCGGTCATGGGCTCGCGCCGCGAGAACAGGGCCAGCGCCGCGAACAGGAGCGCGATGGTCAGCGTGGCCACGAAGGGCATGTCGGTCTGGGCCTGGCGGGCGATCATCACGAACTGGGGCGCCGTGGCCATGACCAGCGCCGACAGGAAGCCCACCCGGCGGTTGACCAGGCGGGTCATGCCCCAGTACACGGTCATGGCCGCCCAGATGGCCAGCAGGGCGATGGGCAGGCGGATGGCCCAGTCGCCGTAGCCGATGAGCCGCACGAAGGTGGCCTCGGCCCAGAAGATGTAGATGGGCTTCGACAGGAACGCGCCGCCGTTGATGGGCTCGTCGCCCACCTTCTCCTTGAAGCCCCACCAGGGGCTGACCCAGTCGTACGACTCGATCATGTTCTGGGTGACTTCGCCGTAGTGGGTCTCCCAGGGGTCCCACAGGCCGTAGGAGCCCGCGTTCCAGAGGAAGAGCGTGCCGAGGAGGAGCAGCATCAGCCACGCGTACCGGGCCTCGTGGGGCTCGGGTTGGCGCACCTCGACCTGCGAGAGGTCGTCGTTCATCAGGGGGATCGGGCGGTCGTCGTTCATCACCCGCTCGTGGGTCGGCGAAAATCCGGTTGAGAATAGAGGAGAGGCGCGAAGGGTCAAGGGTTTTCGA
>CAZBRS010000132.1:0-4067 GCA_964494475.1 uncultured Myxococcales bacterium
CCTTCGGACACTGGCGGTACGATCTTCGTGGAGCCCCCCGATGCGGAAGCTCGCCTGGTTGATCTCGATCGCCCTCGCGGTCGCTTGCGGTTCGGGTGGAACCGGGGCGGAGGATGCCCGCTCCGCCGACGCGTCCGACGCCTCCCCCGACGCAGCCGACCCGGGGGGCACGTGGGGCTGGATCTCGGTCATCGAGACCAACGACTTCCTGGACCACATCTATGTCATCCAGCGGGGCTGGTACGGAGGCGTGCGCGCCTACTTCGCCACGAAGCCCAGTTGGCCGCGGTCGTTGACCCACACGCTCGGTTTCGCGAAGGTCGTGGCCTCGGAGGGGTCGTGCGAACTGGTCGACGCCGGCCTCCTGGGCGACGGGTGCGAGGACTGCTTCTGCCTCGACAAGGGCATCGAGTGCGCGGCAGGCCCCGAGGAGCGCTGGTGCGAGCCCGATGAGACGTGCGTGCAGGGCCCGGAGCGGCCCGAGGCGTGGCCCGATCGGGGGGTGTGCGTGCCGTTGCCCCCGCACTTCGACGTGGGGGCCATCGCGCTCGAGGGGTTGAAGGTGCCCATCACGATGCAGCCCGATGAATTCGACCGCTACATGGCCGACGATCTGCCCAAGCCGGTAGAGCTCTTCGACGACGACACGGTCGTCACCGCGACGACCTCCGGGGGAGGGATGGCCCCGCTCACGTTCTCGGCCAAGGGCGTCGAGCACCTCGTCGTCGACGACAAGGTCGTCCACGTGAGGCTCGGAAAGCCCTCGGTCGTGCGGTGGACGCCAGCGGATCCCGACGCGCGCATCCTGGTCATCCTTCGCGCGGGTTCGCACGACCCCTACCCGGTCTCGGGGGCCATCGTGTGCGAGGCCGACGACGCCGCGGGAGAAGTCGAGGTGCCCGCCGACCTGCTCGAGCAGTTGGTCCACCTGGGCTGCGACGGCGCGTACATGATGAAGCAGAGCGTCATCTTCCGGTATCAGCAGGACGTGAAGCAGCTGCCCGACGGGGCCGTCGAGCTCTTCATCGGCAGCGCGCGGAGCCTGCAGATGGCCTTCGAGTAGGGCCCCGACGATGAACCCCCGGCGGGGCGTCTGCGCGTTCGTCGCGGTGCTGGTGTGGCTGCCGTTCGCCGCGGCGTGCGCGGGAGGGGGACAGGGCGAGGGCGACGTCGAGGCCCCTCCGGCGTGCGACCCCGACGATCCTGACCCCCGCGGTCCCGCGTGCGCCACGCGGGTCGAGTCCGACGCGGCGTTCGATCGGCTCTCCATCGGGCCGACCGGCGTGCCCACCTGGGAGCGCGCGACCAAGTACATGGTGCCGGCCACCGACGACCCGGCGGCCATTCCGCCGCTGGTGCAGAACGCCAACCGGTACCAGGTCCACCGCGACTTCCTGGCGGCGCTGTTCTTTCCCGGGCTCGACCTCGGCGCGTACGCGCAGTTGGTCACCTTGCGCGATACGCGCCAGTACTTCGCGGGCAACCTGATCCGCATCGACGACCCCGTGCTCGGTCGGTTCTATGGGTTCACGGTCTACGCGGCGGCGAAGCCCTCCGAGTTGCTCGAACCCGCCGAGGTGAAGCGCGTGTACGATCAGCTCGGGGGCGTGGTCACGGCCGGGCCCCTGGCCTATACCTTCGAGCCCTACGACGCCATGGGACCGGCCCGGGCCCGCGCCTGGATCGAGCCCGGGTTTCCCGTCGCGTTCCCGAACGACGACGGCGTGAAGGTCGAGGTCTACACGCCCGGCACCGCCTTCGGCCGGGTGCGGCGGCTCACGCTCGAGCAGCTCGAGCCCGTCGCGCTGGCCGGCACCCTGGGGTTCCGCGACCTGCTGGTGCTCGATTCGGTGCCCTTCGACGTCGAGTCGGTCGTCGCCGGGCTCGTGACGGGCGGCCGGCAGTGGGAGCTCAGCCACGTCAACGTGCGCCTGGGGGCGCGCGGGACCCCGAATCTCTTCGTGGCCGACGCGCTGGCCGCGTTCGCGCCCTTCGAGGGCCAGCTGGTTCGCCTCGACGCAGCGAAGAAGCCCGGCGCGATCGGCGCGGACACGTACACGATCGCCGCAGCCACCGAAGCCGACGCCGAGGCCTGGTGGGCCGCGCTCCGGCCCCGGCTCGACGACGTACCGGTGGTCGACCGGGCCTATCGGACGTTCGACGGGCTGACCTCGATGGACGTCGACGACGCGCCCGTGCGGCTGGTCGCGCGCTTCGGGGGCAAGGCCGCCAACCTCGCGAAGCTGTACGCCTTCCTCGAACCGGGCTACCAGGTGCCCGGCTTCGGCGTTCCCTTCGCGTTCTTCGAGGACTTCCTCGACCAGACCACCGTCGTCGACCCGCGCGACGAGTCGGCCACGCCCGTGCCGCTCCGCGAGCTCGTCCGGCGGCTGGCGAGCGACCCGGCCGTGAGCTCCGACGCCGCGCTGCGGCGCGACCTGCTGGCGGCGCTCCGCGCGCAGATCCTGACGGGTGGCGCCGTGCCGCCCGTGCTCGTCGAGGCGCTCGCGACGCGCATCGCCGAGGTGTTCGGGTCGACGGGCGCGCGGGTGCGCTTCCGCTCGTCGTCGAACGTCGAAGACAGCCTCGAGTTCCCCGGCGCCGGGTTGTACGATTCGACGACGGTGTGCGCCGACGACAGCCTGGACGACGACGCCCGGGGGCCCTCGGCCTGCGACCCCACCGAGAACGGCGAGCGCGACATCGCGCGCGGCCTCCGGCGCGTGTGGGCCAGCCTGTACAACGATCGGGCCTGGGCCGAGCGCGACTGGTACCAGGTGCCGCAAGACGCGGCCGGCATGGCCGTGCTCGTGACCCTCGGCTTCCCCGATGAGGCCGCCAACGGCGTGATCTTCACGGGCGACCCCGCCGACCCGACCGAGGCGCGCTACCTGGTCAACGCCCAACTCGGCGACGAACCGGTGGTCAGCAACGACCCCTCGAAGGTGCCCGAGGCCGATCGGCTCGAGATCACCGACGGCCAGGTGACGTGGGTCTATCGCGTGCGCAGCTCGTCGCTGGCGACGCCCGGCGTACCGGTGCTCTCGGACGAGCAGTTGGTCGAGCTGGGGGGCGTGCTGGCGTCGATCGACGCGGCCTTCCCCGTCGACCTGGGCGAGCACGCGCGAAGCCAGGTGCTGCTCGACGTCGAGTTCAAGGTCGAGAAGGTCACCGGCCACCTGAAGCTGAAGCAGGTGCGACCGTTCCTGCGACCGTCGACGGCCCCGTGAAGCGCGCGCCGGAGCGGCCTACTTCGACCGACAGCAGCGCAAGCCCAGGTAGTAGGCCGACGCGTTGCTTCGATCGAAGTCGTAGCGGTGCCACGACGTGAGGTGATCGGCGATGTTGGGGAAGCCTCCGCCGCGGACGACCCGGTCCGAGTAGGTGTCGTCGGCCCAGGCGCTGCCGTCGGTGGGTGCGCCCTGGTAGCTCGGGTGGTAGGTGTCCTCGAGCCACTCCCACACGTTGCCCGCCAGGTCGAGCACGCCGAGGGCGCTGGCGCCCAAGGGCTTCGAGCCCACGGGCAGGGTCGAATCGGTGCCGCAGCCGTAGCCCCCCTCGTACATCACCGCGCGCTCGCACGTCGGCGTCTCGCTGCCCCAGGGCCACTTGCGGCCGTCGGCCCCGCGTGCGGCCCACTCCCACTCGGCCTCGCTGCACAGGCGGCCGCCGTCCCAGGCACAGAAGGCTCGGGCGTGGTCCCAGTCGAGGCAGTTCATGGGGTGCTCGGTCCGCCCGGGCTTGCCCCAGTTGCAGTAGCGCGAGTCCCAGGACGGGGTCTCGCAGCCCCCGGCGGCGACGCAGGCTTCGAAGCGCCCGACGGTCGTTTCGTACCGGTCGATCTCGAACTCGTGCACGCTGACCGCGTGCAACGGGAACTCGTCGTCGTCGCCCCAGGGAGAGCAGGCTTCGGGGAACGCTTCGTCGCACCCCATCTGGAGGGTGCCGGCCGGGATGGTCACCCTGGCGGCGCACGCGTCGTCGCAACCTCCCACATCGGGGACGCCGGCTTCGTCCGACGCGCCGATGGCGTCGCCGGGGTCGGCGTCGCCCTGTGCGCCGCCACA
>CAZBRS010000133.1:0-3902 GCA_964494475.1 uncultured Myxococcales bacterium
CCCGCCTGCTCCTCGCACGTCACGTCGGTACGTAGGGGCATGGCGCGCCATGCCCCCACATACCGCCCGCCGCCATCCGGCGGCGGGTCCGTGTCGTCGGCGTCGGTCCACCCGTCGCAATCATCGTCGACGCCGTTGCAGTCCTCCTCGGCCGGCTCGCCGGGCCGACACGAGTCCCCCGACACGCCCACCGCGCACGTGGTGGCGCCCGTAGCGGCGCACGCCCCCGCGCCGCAGGCCGTGGGCGCGCTGGCCCAGTCCTCGTCGGTCACGCCGTCGCAGTCGTCGTCGACCGCGTCACAGGTCGCGTCATCGGCCGCCGGCTCGCCGGGCTCGCAGGTGTCGCCCGGCGCGCCGGCCAGGCACGTGCGCACGCCCGCTGCCACGCAGGCCCCCACGCCGCAGGCCGTGGCCGCGGCCTCGAAGTCTTCGTCGGTCAAGCCGTCGCAGTCGTCGTCGACCGCGTTGCAGACCGCGTCATCGGCGCCGGGGCCGCCCGGGCTGCACGAGTCCTTCACCTGGCCCGCGTTGCACCAGGAGGTGCCCTCGTCCTGGCACGCGCCCTCGCCGCACGAGACCCCGGTCGACACGTAGGCCTCGTCGGTCGACCCGTCGCAGTCGTCGTCGACCGCGTCACAGGTCGCGTCATCGGCCGCCGGCTCGCCGGGCGCGCAGGTGTCGACCGCCTCGCCCTCGACGCACACGCGCTCGCCGGCCCGCGCGCAGGCCCCGGCCCCGCAGGCCGTGGCCTCCCCGGCGTACTCCTCGTCGCTCTGGCCGTCGCAGTCGTCGTCGACCGCGTCACAGGTCGCGTCATCCGCCGCCGGGGTGCCCGGCACGCACGCGTCGCCCTCGAGCCCCGCCTCGCAGGTCGTGAGGCCCGTCGCGGCGCAGGCGCCCACGCCGCACGCCGTCTCGCGGCCCTCGTACTCCTCGTCGGTCTGCCCGTCGCAGTCGTTGTCGGTGGCGTCGCACGTCGCGTCCGGACCGGCGGCGTAGTCGGCCAGGTTCAGCCCGTACGTGCCCTCGTCGCAGGCCTGCCACGCGCCCGCCTGGCAGAGCCCCAGGGGCTTGGTGAGTCCGGCGCACACGCCCGCCTGCTTCTCGCACGGCCGCACGTCGTCGGTCTTCAGGTCCACGTCGGCCCCGTCGACGCTGCCGTCGCAGTCGTTGTCGGCCCCGTCGCAGACCTCGGGCGCCTCCACGGCCTCGCGCACGTGCTGGCAGGCGCCCGCGCCGTCGCAGAAGTCGCGCGTACAGGCGTCGTGGTCGTCGCAGTCCTTCGGCGTGGTCTCCTGGCACACCCCCGACTGGCAGGCGCCCGCCACGTGACAGGGGGTCTCGGGCGGGCACGGCGTGCCGTCCTCCACCGCGTGCGGTACGCAGGCTCCGGTCGTGGGCTGGCAGGTGCCCGCCAGGCAGGCTCCCCACAGCGCCGGGCAGGCCTTGGCCTCCCCGCCCGTGCACTCCCCCGCGGCGCACCGCGTGTCGTCGGTGCACGGATCGCCGTCGTCGCAGGGCGTCTCGGCGGGCACGTCGACCGGCGCGCACTGCCCCGTGGCCGGCTGGCAGCGGCTGCGCCGGCAGGCCGTGTCGTCGGCGTCGTCGCAGGGCGCCGGGATCGAGATCGCGTTCAGCAGGCAGTGCCCGTCCAGGCACACGAGCGTCCCGTTGCAGGCGTTCGCGTCGTCGAGGGGCGCGCAGTCCGCGTCGGCCTGACACTCGCACGCCCCGCCCGCCGCCGTGAACGTGCCCGCGCACGTGCCCTGGTCGCACGCGTCGCCCACCGTGCACGGGTCGCCGTCCGAGCACGGCGTGCCCTCCAGCGGCAGCAACGCGCACCCCTTGGCCGTCTTGTCGCACGCGTACCGGTAGCACCCGAACCCGAAGAGCGCCGGACACACCGGCGTGGCCGAGTCGTCGCGCTGGCACCGCCCCCCCACGCACACCAGCTCGCCCGTGCACACGTTGTCGTCGCCCCACTGCGCCTCGCACCAGCCGGCCGCCTCGGCCCCGCAGTCGCACGCCCCAGCGTCGTACGCACCGGACACGCACGCTCCTCCAACGCAGGCGTCGCCCACGGTACAAGCGTTGCCGTCGCTGCAGGTGCCCTGATCGTTCGCCTCGTGCCAGCACCCGGACAACGGGTCGCACTCGTCGTGCGTGCAAGGGTCGTCGTCGCCGCAGAGCGCCGCCGTGATGGCCGACGAGCCCGAGCCCAGGCACACGCCGCCCTCGAGGCACACGTCGTCGACCGAGCACGGATCCCCGTCGTCGCAGGGCGACTGCACCGCCTTCGGCGCCTTCTCGCACGCGCAACCGTCGGCCGTGGGCACCCAGCGCTCGCAGGGGCCGAGATCGCCCGGCGGGTAGGCCTCGGGGGCGCACGCCGCCAGCGGGCTGCACGCGTCGACCTCCACGTCGACCTCGGCCTCCGTCACCCCCTCGAACGGCTCGGCCCCATCGTGGAGCTCCGCTTCGCGCGCGTCGAGGTCGGGCGCGGGGTCCGGCAGCGGCTCCGGAGCGCCCTCGTCGCCCTCCGGCGGGGGCTCGGTCGCGTCGACGTCCTTGCCCGGTGTGCCCGGATCGGTCGCGTCGGCGTCGACGCTCTCGACCCGCACGTCCGCGAGCGCGTCGGCCTCGGAGGAGGCATCGCCCACCGTCGGCGGCGGCGGGATGTTCACGCAGGCGAGCCCCACCAACGCCACCAACCAGACCAGCCGCTTCATGTGGCCCCCCGCTGCTCGCTTGCTAGAACCGGCCCCCGAACGTGACCGAGAACCCGCCCGGCGCGGGCAGCACGCCCACCGTACCCGCGCCGAGCACCGTCGAGGCCGGCGCCTCGACCCCCAGCACGTGCCCCGCGATCAGCCACGCCGCGCCCCCCGCCAGCACGGCCCCGCCCACGCCGTAGAGCACGCCGGCCGCGACCTGCTTGGTCTGCACGCTCGCCTTCAGCGAGTCGTAGCGATCACGATCGGCGCTCGTGGTCCCCTTCGACGCCTCGGTCAGCGCGTCGGCGTCGTTGAACGCCAGCACCGTGAACGGCACGCCCCCCAGCACCAGCGCGCCCCCCGACCCGAGCAGCACCCAGCCCCACAGGGGCTGCAGCCACGACGGCGCCCCGCGCTGCTCCACGGCCAGGGGTGTGGTCCCGGGGTCGGTGGCGGGAGAGAGTCCCTTCGGCGGACTCGACGGCCGGGCGGGCTCGGGCGCCTCGACCACGACCTGCGCCGGCTCCGGCGCCGGGGTCGGGTGCGTCACCACGGGCACCAGGGCCAGGTTCGCCACCGCCTGATCGCGCAGCCCGATCCGGGTCGTCACCGCGATCTCGACCGGCACCCTGCCCGGCAGCTCGAACCGCAGCCGGTGCGCGCCCGGCGCCAGGTACAGCGTGGTCGGCGCCAGGCTGGCGCCGTCGGGGCCGTACGGCTGCCCGTCGACCGCCACGCGCGCGCCCCGCGGCGTGCTGTCCACGCCCACGGCGCCGCGCTCCTGCAGCACCTCGGCCTCGAAGCGCCGCACGAACTCGCCGATCTGCGCGCGGCGCTTCCGCCAGACCTCGGGCGCGGCGTCACCCCGCGCCCCGATCTCGCGGAGCAGCCGATGGTACATCTCGAGCGAATGCACGGGCTGCTGCAGCCCCTCGTAGGCCATGGCGGCCCCGGACAGGAAGCCCCAGCGCCGCTCCTCGGGCAGGTCGACGGCCTCGAGCCCCCGCCAGCACGCCTCGAGCGCCCGATCGTACTGCTTTGATTGCAGCAGCGCCTTGGCCTGCTCGTACTGGGCCTCGACCTCGATCGAGGCCCCCTCGGCCCGGAGCGACCCTCCGTACAGGCCCAGGAACACCACCAGGATCACGCCCCACGGACGGGTCGGCGTACGCATGCGTGGGTCGCCTC
>CAZBRS010000134.1:0-3732 GCA_964494475.1 uncultured Myxococcales bacterium
CGTCGAGGCGAGGTACCAGATCACGCTGCGCAGCGAGCACGCCGACTGCCTCGGCGCCCCCGTGGCCGACTGGCTGTACAAGCGACGCTGCGGGTTCGGCCAGAAGGCTGCGGGCCTGGCCGCGGCGGTGCGGAACGGCCAACTGCCGCGCGACGACGCCCTGGCCGAGCTCTCGCGGATCGACGAGTTCGGGGACCGCTTCCCGGAGACCGAGGCCGCGGGCTTCCTGGAACGTACGGGGCTGACGCCCGGAGAGGTCGCCGCGTGCGCGCCGCTGCGGCCCCAGCCCTACTTCGACGTCACGTTCCGCGCGGTCGGCGTAGCGCGGGATCTGCTGGGGTTCTCGGTAGCCTGAGCGGCGTCAGGCCGCCGGGATCAGGAGCATCAGGGCTCGCACGAAGCCGCCCAAGACGACCCCGGCGACCACCAGCACGAACACGTTGAAATAGCGGAAGACCGCGCCGGCCAACCGTCCTGACACCGGGTACAGACGCCCGGAGAGCCGACAACGCGCGCTCGCGCCCAGCAGGAACGGCGTGTCGAGCACGCGCTCGACGCGGTGGCGCAGGGATTGCCCCACCGTACGGACGACGGGGCGGAGACGTGCACGAGCCGCCGCACTGAACGAGGCGGCCAACGCCGTCAAGAGCACGAGGAGCCCCCCGCCGAGCAGGACGGCGAACCACGCGCCGACCTCGAAGAGGAAGGTGTGGCTCGTCGAGAGACCGTCCCAGGCCGGACCGGAGACCCTCTTCGCGCTGCAGCATGCCATCGCCGGGACCCGTCAGCGAAAGTGCTTCAGGACGCCGTCGAGGTGCGACAGGAGCGCGTCGACGTCGTCGTCGGAGGTGTAGGGGCCGAGCGAGATGCGCAACGAATCGGGGGTGAGCGTGGAGTTGTACCAGGAATGGACACAGTGCCGACCGGCGCGCACCATGATGCCTCCCGCGTCATTGAGGATCCGGGACAGATCGGACGCCTGCAGCCCGGCGACCACGAAGTTGACGATGCCGCCCCGCGCGCCCGGAGCGGCGGGCCCGAGGATCCGCACCCCCCGATGCTTCGAGAGCCCCTCGGTCACCCGCTCGTTCAGTCGCACCACGTGCTCGTGGATGCGCTCGGGGTTCAGCCGGGCCACGTACCGCGCGGCCGCCCCGGCACCGACCACCCCGGCGTAGTCCTGGAGCCCGGCCTCGAAGCGGTCGGGGGCGGGCGCCATGACCCGCGTGGTGTACGTGGTGTCGAGCACGGTCTCTCCGCCCGTGACCAGCGGTCGCAGGCGCTCGAGGTGGTCGTCGCGGACGTACAGCAGGCCCACCCCCGTCGGCCCCAGCATCTTGTGCACCGACAGGGCCAGGAAGTCGACCCCGAGCGCCCGGACGTCGAGCGCGTGGGTCAGCGGCGCCTGCGCCGCGTCGACCAACACCAGCGCGCCGTGGCGATGAGCCGCCTCACAGATTTCGGCGACCGGGAACGTGACCCCCGTGAGGTTCGACGTGTGCAAGATCGACACCAGGCGCACGTCGCCGCCCGCCAGCCTCGCCACGAACGCCGGGAGGTCGAAGGTCGTGTCGGGGCGCACCGGCACCGTCTGGTGCTTGACCCCGGTCTGCTCTGCCAGCACCTGCCACGGGACGAGATTAGAGTTGTGCTCGAGCTCGGACGTGAGGACCACGTCGCCGGGCTTCAGCCCCAGGCCCCGCGCCACCAGGTTGATCGACTCGGTCGCGTTGCGCGTGAACAGGACCTCGCGGTCGAGCCGCGCGCCGATGAACTTGCGCAGGTCGGAGCGAGCGTCGTCGAACGACCGGGTCGTTCGCTGTCCGAACAGGTGGTCGCTGCGTCCGTGGCAACCCGGGCTCGTGTGGTACCAGGCCACAAGGGCGTCGACCACCTGCCGGGGCTTGAGGGTCATGCACGCGTTGTCGAGGTAGACGATCGGGCGTCCGCGATGCGTCTCGCTCAACGCCGGGAAGTCGAGGCGGATTGCAGAGATGTCGTAGCCCATGCGGCTCCACCCCCGAATCGTCGGCGGTCGTCGCTCGGCCCTCAGGCTCAGCGTCGCGGTCTAGAATATATAGGAGCCCGGAGTGTCAGGCAAGGCCAAGCAAGCTGGTGCCCGTCGCCGAGATCGCGCGCTTGCGTTCCCCTGTCGTGACGGTACTATGATGCGGGTTGCAATGGGGCCATTTCCGTCCCACCGCCAGGGAGCTACGACCCCGATGGCATGCTGTGGAGCGCGTCCCACCTCCGACAACGGGCGCCGGTACTTTCCGCTGGAACTCCTGCGCCTGGTCCTCGAGGGTGTGCTCTCCGGGTTGGCGATCGCGGTCGTCTACGCGGCGTCGCCGCTATCGCGCAAGATCGCCCGCAAGAGCCGCGAGTTCGCGCTCGCGCTGCTCCGGTCGTGGCGCGAATCGGCGAGGGAGGTGCTCGACACCCCCTTCCTCTTCGACTCCAGCCTGCGTTGCCGCGTGTCCGGTCGGCTCTACGCCCGCTCCGAGGCCCTGGCCGGGGCAGCGTATCGGTACTTCAACCTCGGCGTCTTCGTCGTGACGGCCACGGCGGTCTCGAGTCTGGCGATCTTCCTGGCCTCGATGACCAGCTGAGCCCGGAGCCACGCCATGAGCATCACGACCAGCTTGCGCTCGCAGTTGAACAACGTGAAGAACTTCCGAGAGCTCTTCCCCTTGAAGGTGCTCGCGAAGAACTCCTTCACGCTGCCCCTCGACCACCTGCGCGGCGACGGCCGGGCGGCGCCGCCCATGGTCGTGAACCTGGGCGTCACGACCCGGTGCGGCCTCAACTGCGCCATGTGCTCGGCGCGCGAGCTCCGCAGCGAGCGCCTCGACGAGATGACGCCCGGCGACATCGAGCGCTTCGCGCGCCAGACCACCGGCTTCTCGCCCGCGTTCTTCCTGGGGGGCGGCGAACCCTTCATGCGCCGCGACTTCGAAGACGTGGTCCGCGGACTGAAGGGCTGCGGGGCCCGCGTGGGCGTCGTGACGAACGGCATGCTGCTCACGACCGCGCGGGGCGAGGCGGTCAAGCGGCTGGGGCTCGACAGCATGCTCTTCTCGCTGCACGGCCCGCGCGACGTGCACGATCGCATCACGGGCGTGCCGGGCGCCTTCGACCACGCCATCGAGAACCTGCGCGCGTTCTGCCGACCGCCGCGCCGTACGCGCGTGATGCTCAACTTCGTGATGTCGAAGACCAACATCGCGAGCGTGCGCGAGCTCGTCGAACTCGGCCGCGAAGCCGGCGTCGATCGCGTACGCGTCGAGCACATGCTCTTCATGACCGACGAAGACCAGGCCCTGCACGACCAGTGGTGCCAGACCCACGTCGCCGACCCCGAGGTCCGGGCCAAGCTGCGGGTCAGCACGTACTACTGTGAACCGGCCGCGGTCTCCGGCTTCGCCGACGACCTGCCGCGCGTGCTCGCCGAGCTCAAGCGCGAGTACGGCGACTTCGTCTTCGTGAAGCCGAACCTCCACCCCTCGGAGATGGCTGCTTGGTATCGCCCGGGCTACCAGGCCAAGCGGCGCTGCCTCTTCGTGTGGCGCAGCTTGTTCGTGAAGCCCGACGGCGACGTCATCCCATGCCAGCACTACGCGGGGATGACGCTCGGGAATGTGCGGCGCGAGCCCCTGCTCGAGATCTGGAACAGCCCACGCTACCGGCGGCTGCGCCTGCTCCTGAACCGTGAACTGCCGCCCGGCTGCGCGC
>CAZBRS010000135.1:0-3653 GCA_964494475.1 uncultured Myxococcales bacterium
GTGCGTCCCACAAACTAGTGCGCCATAAATGGAGCCTCCCATGTTGCAGACCAACCTGAAGCACCTCGAGACCGCAGCCCAGTACCGTGACGCCCTGGCCACGCATGAGAAGGTGGCCGTCGTGTGCGGCCGCATGGGGCCCATGTGCATCCCCGTGTACGGCGTGATGGAGTCGCTGGAGTCGAGGTACCTCGACGTGGCGTTCTTCGACATGGAGTTCGACAGCGCGACCGGCCGCGAGACCATCCGCTCGCTGCCCGAGTGCCGCAACTTCAACGGCCTGCCGTTCACCGTGTACTTCAAGAACGGCAAGGTGGTCGCGGCCACCACCAGCATCCAGACCAAGGCCCAGATCAAGGGCATCCTCGACCAGCACCTGAGCACGCCCGCCGCCGCCGCGCAGGCGTGAGCCCGGATCTCGCAAAGGGGGCGGCCATGGAGACACGCTACGACGTGATCGTGCTCGGCGCGGGCCCGGCGGGCCTGACGGCTGGCATCTACCTGGCACGGGCGCGCGTGAAGACGCTCATCGTCGATCGCGCCACCGTGGGCGGCCAGATGATCCTGACCTACGAGGTGGCCAACTACCCGGGCGTCGCCTCGGCGCCCGGCGCCGAGATCGTGGCCACCATGCGCCGCCAGGCCGAGTCGTTCGGGGCCCGCGTGCTGGCGTACGCCGACGTGACCGCCCTCGACCTGTCGGGCTCGCTGAAGAAGGTCGTGATCGACGACGAGGGCACCTTCGTGGCGCCCGCGGTCATCGTGGCCACCGGCGGCGTGCCCCGCAAGCTGGGCCTGCCCTCCGAGGCGGCCTTCCAGGGCCGCGGCATCAGCTACTGCGCCACCTGCGACGGCGACTTCTACACGGGCCGCGACATCGTGGTGATCGGCGGCGGCAACTCGGCGCTGGAGGAGGCCGTGAGCCTCACGAAGTACGCGAGCTCGGTCACCGTGGTGCACGAGTTCGACCACTTCCAGGCCCAGCCGTTCGTGGTCGAGGAGGCCCGCAGGAACCCGAAGATCCGCTTCGTCCTGGAGCAGGACGTCCGCGAGTTCGTGGGCGCCGAGCAGCTGGAGAAAGTGGTGGTCGCCCACAAGCGCACCGGAGAGGTCACCGAGATCCCGGCCGCGGGCGCCTTCCTCTTCATCGGCTACGTGCCCAACACGGGCGACCTGCAGGGCGTGGTCGAGCTGAACGCCCGCGGCGAGATCGTCACGGACGAGCGCCTGCGCACCAGCGTGCCCGGCGTGTTCGCCGCCGGCGACGCGCGCGTCAAGCGCTGGCGCCAGGTCACCACGGCCGTGGCCGACGGCACGATCGCGGCCCTCGAGGCCACGGAGTTCGTGCGCGGGAACGCCTGATCCTCGGGTCACATCGTCCGAACCCCTTGACACCCCGCTTCCGCGAGAGTAGCCAGCCTTCAGATCAGGCTGGAGCACGGATCATGAGAGCCCTCTCCTCGTTCGGGGCGATCGCCCTCGCGGCGCTGGCGCTCGCTTGCGGTTCCGGCGCGGCCAACGCGCCCGCCGGCTCGTCGCCCTCCCCAACCCTTTCCCCGTCGGAGGTCACGGTGGATCAGGCCCGCGCGTTCCTGGAGCGCTACAACGCCGACTTCGAGCGCCTCGAGGGCGCCCTGACGGCGGCCTACTGGAAGGCCTCGAACTCGGGGGCCGAGGCCGACTTCGCCGACTTCGCGGCCGCCGACCTGGCGCTGCGCACCTACCACAGCGACGGCGCCCGCTACGCCGAGCTCAAGGCCCTGCTGGCCACGCGCGGGGCGCAGGACCCGCTGTCGGCGCGCAGCCTGGAGCTGGCCGAGCTCGCGTACCGGGGCAACCAGCTTCCCCCCGAGCTGCTGGCCGACATGGTGCGGCGCAGCACCGCGATCGAGCAGATCTTCAACACCTACCGCGTCAAGCTCGGCGACGCCGAGTTCTCGAACAACGACCTGCTCGAGCGCCTGCGCGGCGAGAAGGACTCGGCCGCGCGCGAGGCCATCTGGAAGGGCCTGAAGGACGTGGGCGGCGTGGTGGGCCCCGACCTGGTGGCCCTGGCCAAGGTGCGAAACACCGCCGCGCGCGCCATCGGCTACCCGAACTTCTGGGAGATGCAGATCCGCCTGCAGGAGCACGACCCCGCGCTCGTGCTCGCGCTCTTCGCCGAGCTGGAGCAGCGCACCGACGCGCCCTTCCGCGCCATGAAGGCCGAGCTCGACGCCGAGATCGGCGCCCGCCTGGGGCTCTGCCCCGCCGAGCTGAAGCCCTGGCACTACGACAACCCGTTCTTCCAGGCACCGCCCCCGTCGGCCGCGGTCGACCCCGACATCTTCTACGACGCCCGCGCCAAGGAAGACCTGGTCGAGCGGGCCTTGCGCTTCTACGCCGACATCGGGCTGCCCATGGACGACCTGGCGGCCCGCAGCGACTTCTACGAGCGCCCGGGCAAGGACCAGCACGCGTTCTGCATCTCCATGAACCGCGCCGACGACGTGCGCATGCTCTTGAACATCAAGCCGACCCAGGAGTGGATGGACACCATGCTCCACGAGTCGGGCCACGCCATCTACTCGAAGTACATCGATCGCGACCTGCCCTTCAACGTGCGCGACTCGGCGCACATCCTGACCACCGAGGGCATCGCCATGCTCTTCGGCGCCCTCGCCAAGAACCCCACGTGGCTGGTGGGCTACGCGGGCGCCGATCCGCGCCTGGCCGCCGAGAAGACCCCCGCCCTGCTGGAGCAGCGCCGGCGCGAGCAGCTCATCTTCGCGCGCTGGGCCATGGTCATGCTGCACTTCGAGCGCGCGCTGTACGAGGACCCGGACCAGGATCTCGACGCCCTCTGGTACACCACCGTCGCGCGCTTCCAGCTGCTGACCCCGCCCACCGACCGCGCGGGCAGGAACGACTGGGCCGCCAAGCCGCACTTCACCATGGCGCCCGTCTACTACCACAACTACCTGCTGGGCGAGCTCTTCGGCGCCCAGCTGCGGGCCATGCTGGCCGGCCTCGCGAAGCACCAGGGCCCCGCCAGCTCGCTCTCGTTCAACGGGCGCAAGGACTTCGGCGCGGCCCTCATCGAGAAGGTGTTCCGGCCCGGCATGCGCGAGCCCTGGCCCGCGTTCGTCGAGCACGCCACGGGCCACCCCCTCTCGGCCGAGGCCTTCGCGCGCGAGGTCACGAAGTGAGCGACGCCCCCGCCATCCAGGACGCCTACGCCGAGTGGGGCGCCCACTGCTACGGCTGCGGCCGCCTGAACGAGCACGGCCTGCAGCTGAAGACGAGCTGGGAGGGCGACGAGACCGTCTCGCGCTTCCACCCCCAGCCCTTCCACACGGCCATGCCCGGCATCGTCTACGGCGGGCTGCTCGCGTCGCTGATCGACTGCCACGGCACGGGCACCGCGGCCCTGGCCGCCTACCGCGCCGAAGGCCGCGAGCCCGGCACCGCGCCCGAGCTGCGCTACGTGACCGCCAGCCTGCAGGTCGACTTCGTGAAGCCCACCCCCCTCGGCCCCGAGCTCGAGGTGCGAGGCCGCGTCGAGGAGCTGAAGGGGCGCAAGGTGGTGGTGACGGCCACGCTCGCGGCCAACGGCGAGGTGTGCGTCAAGGGTCGCGTGGTGGCGGTCAGGGTGCCCGAGGGGCTGGTGCCGG
>CAZBRS010000136.1:0-1128 GCA_964494475.1 uncultured Myxococcales bacterium
CTGCAACTTCTGCAGTCTGGTGTGCCCGATCACGGGGTGCATTCGAATCTATTAGTCGGCCGACGGGGCGGGATCGTGGGCCGGCTGCGGCGGCAGGGCCTGCTGCCCGGCCTTCTGCTGGTACTCCTGCCAGGCCGGGAGGGCCACGCCGGCGAGCACGCCGAGGGGCACCACGCCGCCGAGCAGCAGCACGCGGTCGATCGAGAGCGACGCGACGCGCCCCCGGGTCTTGACCTCGGGGATCGTGACGTTGGCCCCGCCCGTGAGGCGCTCGAGGGTGGCCTGGAGCGCCTTGCGGTCGGCGAGCACGGGGCGCAACTCTGCCGGGATGTCGGGCAGCTTCGCGAGGTCGAGGCTGAGCGCGAGCAGGGTGAACGAGCGGAGCAGCGCGCGGCTGCCGAGGAGCCCCTCGCGGGCGCTCTCGAGCAGGAACCGGGCGCTCTCGAAGGCGGCGTCGTTCACGGTCGCGAGCTCGATGGACAGCGACTGGTCGAGATCGAGGCGCAGGCGCTGCAGGCCCCGGGCCACAGGGAAGGCCTCGAGGTCGGGCTCGGCGGCGGCCTTGTCGCGCACCCACGCGGGCAGCGCCAGGGACAGGCGGAAGAGGAAGCCCGCGCTGGCCTTGGCCAGCAGGCCCTCGTGCCGATCGAGCAGCGCCTTCGCCGGCCCCTTGGCGCCCACGGCCTTCTCGAAGACGGCGGGCGGCGCGAGCAGGAAGGTCGTGGGCGTCAGGAAGCCCGCCACCAGCGGCCCCGCGTCGGGGTTGGCGCCCAACTCGCTGACCTCGACGCCCCCGACGGTCGTCTTCGGAAGATCGGGAAAGAGGCGCGTGAGGAAGTCTGCCGGGAGCGTTCCGGTCACCAGCAAGGAGAACTCGGTGGCGTGGTCGCCGCCCTCGGGCAGCAACCGCACCGACCCCACGATGCGGTCGTAGTCCCGGAGCGGGTCCGAACCCACCGTGGCCTTGACCACCTCGAGCCCGCCCATCAAGGCGGCGCGAGCCTGCCTCCACTGCTCGAGCAGCGCCGGATCGACCGCCAGCACGGGCGACGCCTCGACGAAGTCGAGCAGGTCGAGCACGCCCTGCCCCAGGGCCTTCTGATCGATCATCAGCACGAGGTCGGCGTC
>CAZBRS010000136.1:1228-3548 GCA_964494475.1 uncultured Myxococcales bacterium
CGGGCCTCCTCGACCTCGAAGCGCGCGCCCTCACGAAGCCGGTCGAGCCAGGCCTCCCGGTTGGCGGCCACGTACGCCCGCAGAGCGGCCAGGCGCGGCGGCAGCTCGCTGGAGAGGGCAGCGGCGCCCCGCAGCCGCCAGGTGACCTCGACCGTCGCGCCCACCTGGACGGCGAGCCCGGCCGCCTCGAGCGAAGGGGGATCGCCCAGGCTCCGGTAGAGCAGCCACGCCGCCGCGTCGCGGGGCAACGCCTGGACGAGGGGACGGAAGATCTCGTGAGCCACCAGGCTCGCGTGCCCGCCGACCGCGACGGCGTGCACCGCCCGCACCAGGTCGGGCTCGCCGACCACCACCTGGCCCGGCCCCAGCGCCTGCACGGCCCGCGCGCCGTCGGCGAAGCGCGGCACGCCGGGGTGCACGCGCAGGCCCAGGTGCCCCGCGGCCGTGGTGGCGCTCGCCTCGGCGTCGGCCAGGCCCGTGAGCAGCACGCCCCAGCGGGCGCGGGCCCGCGCCTGCTGCGAACCGGCGCAGCGGAGCGCCTCGTTCGAATCGCGCGCGGCCGCCAGGCACGTAGAGAGGCCGAGCGCCAGGCAAGCGCGTCGCATGCCTTCGACGTCGTCGCCCCGGGGCATGTGGCCCCCCGCCGAGGCCTGCAGGAGCCGCGCGACGTGAGCTACGGCCGCGTCGCACCCGGCCGCGTCGGGCACGGGCTCACGTCGGAAGACCACGAGGGTCGTGGCCTCGCCCACCAGCCCCGCCAACGACGCCAGATCCTGCTGTTCGAGCAGCCCCGCGAGCGTGGGCCAGGCCAGCCCCAGGCCCCCCGAACCGACCAGGCGGGCGGGCTCGAGCGCGGCCGCGAAGGTCACGTCGTCCGGCAGCAGCGCCAGGGCGGCCCGCAGCGGCGGGTCGCGCCGGCACGCGCCGACCAGCAGCCCGGAGGCGGCCAGGAGCACGAGCAGGTGGCCGCTGCGTCGAGGTCGCCGGTCGCTCATGCCGCGTCAGAAGCAGCGGAAGCCGACGTAGAACTTGTCGTCATCGTTGACATCGCCGTCGGTGTTGAGGCCGAACAGGTTGATCACGTTGCCGTCGAGGGTGGGCGAGGTGCACGTGTTGTTGCCGCCCGCACCGTTCTGGCAGGCCCCTCCACGGACGCGTCCCCACTTGGAGGGGTTGCTCGTGCACCCGTCGCAGGTGTCGGTCCAGGCGAAGTAGACGTAGCAGTTCGCGTTGACGTAGTCGGTCAGGTTGCGGCACACGGGGTTGCCCGTGTTGTCGACGCCCGCCATGTACTCCTTGGCGCCGCAGGCCTTGTTGCTGAGCGCGAAGTTCGCCCCCGAGTACGTGGTGTTCGTGTCGGTGTCGACGTCGGCCGCGCACTGCACCGCGCCCGTGGAGCTGATGCCCGTCACCTTCTGCGTGCCCGTGCACGCCTGCCCCGACGTGGCGAAGTTCGCCCCCGAGTACGTGGTGTTCGTGTCGGTGTCGACGTCGGCCGCGCACTGCACCGCGCCCGTGGAGCTGATGCCCGTCACCTTCTGCGTGCCCGTGCACGCCTGCCCCGACGTGGCGAAGTTCGCCCCCGAGTACGTGGTGTTCGTGTCGATGTCGTCGACGCAGGTGGGGTTGCCCGTGGGGTCGATCGCGACGATCTTCTCCTCGCTCGAGCAGCCCTTCCCGCTGAGCGCGAAGTTCGCCCCCGAGTACGTGGTGTTCGTGTCGGTGTCGACGTCGTCGGCGCAGATGACCTGACCGAGCGCGTCGATGCCCCTCACTTTCTGGGAGCCCAGGCACGTTCGGTTGCTGAGCGCGAAGTCGGCGCCGCTGTACGTCGAGTTCGTGTCCTTGTCGTCCACGCAGTTCGGCATTCCCGTGGCCAGCACACCCTTCATCACCTGCCCGGGGGAACAACCCTGGCTGCTGAGGGCGAAGTTCGCGCCGCTGTAGGTGGTGTTGGTGTCGACGTCCTCTCCGCAGAGGACCACGCCCCCCGCGTCGATGCCCCGCACCTTCTGGGTGCCCATGCACGCCTTGTTGCTGAGCGCGAAGTCGAGCCCGGTGTACTTCGTGTCGCGGTCGTCCTCGCAGATGGGGCTGCCGAGGGCGTCGACGCCCTTGACCTTCTGGTTGCCGTAGCACGTGCGGTTGGAGAGCGCGAAGTCGGCGCCCGAGTACGTGGTGTTCGTGTCGGTGTCGACGTCGGGCACGCAGATGGGCAGGCCGGTGGGGTCGACGCCTTGCATGACCTCGCCGAACGAGCACTCCCGGTCGCTCAAGGCGAACGTGGCGCCCGTGTACTTCGTGTCGGTGTCGACGTCGG
>CAZBRS010000137.1:0-3528 GCA_964494475.1 uncultured Myxococcales bacterium
TGGCGCCGAGGTGACGTGCAACGGGTACCCGGGCACCTGGTCCACGCCGTGAGGGCGATCACGCCTCCGAGTCGAGAGCCTCCCGGCCCGGTGGGAGTCAGACCTCACCGTCGCCGAGACACCGTCGCAGAAAGGAGCCTCACGATGAACCGCATCCTTGTCTGGGATCTCCCCACGCGGCTGCTCCACTGGCTGCTGGTGGCCACGATCCTCGGCGCCGCGGGCCTTGCGCTGACCGCCGACGAGGAGAGCCGGGTCTTCCAGACGCACATGCTGCTGGGGCTCGTGGCCGCATTCCTGGTGCTCCTACGCGTGATCTGGGGCTTCGTCGGCACGCGGTACGCCCGCTTCGGGTCCTTCCTGTTCGGCCCCGGGGCCCTGCTGGCGTACCTGCGAGCGGCGTTCACGCGCACCGATCGACGGCACGTCGGGCACAACCCGGGCGCGGCCTACGCGATCTATGCGATGCTGCTGCTGCCCGTCGCAGTCGTGGCCTCGGGGGTGCTCCTGTCGACGCGCGAGGCGCTGGAGGAGCTGCATCCCGTCCTGGCCTACGTCAATCTGGCAGCGATCGCAGTTCACATCGCGGGGCTCGCCTGGCACACGATCCGGCACCGCGAGAACATCGCCCTCGGCATGTTGACCGGCTCGAAGGCGGGCGAACCCGCGCACGCCATCGCGTCGTCGCGACGCGGGGTCGGACTCGTCGTGCTCGCGCTCGCGGCTGGCTGGGCCTGGCTCCTGGTCGACGGCCACGACCCACGACGTGCCCGGGTGACCCTGTTCGGTCAGACGATCCAACTCGGCGAGACCGATGCCGGGCAAGGCGACCGCCACGGACAAGAAGAAGAGGACGACGACTGAGCATGTTCGGCGCGCTCCTGTTCGTGCGCGCCACGAGCGGGTCGGTCAGCCGGGATCACTCCCCGCCGATCACGAGGTCCACGGGACCGTTGTGGCGCACGACGAGCGAGAGGGTGCCGGATCCGGCGTCCCATGCCGGCTCCAGGGAGGAGGCGGCGTCCAAACCGGCCTGGACCGCCGGCGCTTCGGTCCAGGGGCCGCGCACGCGCAGGGTGGTCGTGCGCAGGGGCGCGCCGCTGCCGCCGGTAATGTAGACCTGCGAGACCCAGCCGCCCACGTCGTCGGCCTCGAGCAGGGGGTGGCCCCACACGTCGGCGTCGCTGTCGATACGGTGATTCGACAGGTGCAGGCGCAGCGCGTCGGCGTCGTCGAAGGCCAGGGCGAAGGTGTGCGCCGGCAACGTCCCCTCCAGGGTCACGTCGGGCCGCGACCGCAGGGCCAGACCGAACGAGGCGTCGCGATCCTCGTTCTCGCGCGGGTTGGCCAGGGCCCAGCCGCCCGGCAGGGGGGCCACCCACGCGTCGCCGGAGCCGAGGGGCACGAAGAGCGGGTCCAGTTCGGCCCGCCGCGCCTCCGGGGTGGCGAGCGCCCCCGTCAGGACGGCGTCGTCCCACACGCGCGGATAGAGCGCGCGCACGCTCGGGTCGGCCAGCGTGGGCAGCACGGGGAGGAACCCGTAGCGGCCGCTGGAGGGCAACCACTCGAAGAGGCTGCGGACCTCGGGGCCGTAGAGCCCCTGGAAGAGCGCGTCGTCTTGCAGCCAGACCGGGTTGGGACCCGCGGGCTGCGCGGCGACGAGCGCGCGCGCCAGGATCTGCGCCCGCGTGGGGACGAGCGGACGCGCCCGCATCAGCCGGATCAAGGGCAGCAGGACCTGCTCGAAGGCGGGCGTGGCCTGCAGGGCGTCGGGCCCCGCGAAGCCGTGGAAGGGCGCCTCGAGCGCGAAGACCGTGGCCCCGCCCGAGAGCGCGACCAGCCAGTCGAGCCCGAAGAGGACGTCGGGGAAGGTGAAGACCGCCTGCCAGTCGTCGTAAACGCGCGGCTTGCCCGCCGAGGGCTCGAAGAGGCGCCCGAAGCCGGCCTCCCACCAGATCCAGTCTTCGCTGTTGACGCCCCAGTTGCCCACCAGGCCCGACGCCCAGAAGCCCAGGGCCGCGGCCGGACCGCCGAAGCGCTTGCCCGTGCCGTTCTTCTTGTCCATCAGGATCAGGTGCCGCCCCAGCCGCTCGATGGTCGCGAAGAGCGCCGGATCGGCGCCGGCCTGCACGAAGACCTGGGGCGTCTCGATGCCCGCGTGGCCGTTGTCGTAGCCCATGTCCTGCCACAAGAGGTACGCGTCGCGGCTGGCCACGGTCTCCAGCGCGCGCGCCAGGCGCGTCATGTGGTCGGCGTCCATGCCCTTCAGCGTCAGGTTCGACGCCGAGAGCTCGGCGAAGGCCAGGCCGATGAAGTGGGGGAAGCGATCGAAGAGCTCGAGCCAGTAGCTCATGGGGAGGTCGCTGCGGGACGCGAAGTTCTCGGCCTGCACGAAGCTGGGGAGGCCGTGGACCTCGGCCGCGGCCAGCATGGCCTCGATCCAGCCCCGCGTCTCGGGCGTGTCGGCGATGGGGTGGGCGGGCACCAGGTGAAGGGCGAAGCCGTCGCGCACGTCGTCGGGCAGCAGGGCCCACAGATTGTCGACCACGGCGGCGGGGCTGCCGCTGTACAGGTTGTAGACGAAGAGGGGCGCGTCGGGGCCGATGGGCCGCCGGAAGGTGGTGTAGGGTGCCCGCGCGTCGGGGTCGACGGACGCCTCGCCTGCGCTGTCGACGATCGCGTCGCCCGTCGCGTCGGCCCCGGCGTTGGAGGATCCGCACCCCGCCCACACCAGCGCGAACAAGGCCCCTATCACCGCCCGGATCTGGGGCGCAACCAGGAGGCCGGCGGGGCTGGAGAGGACGATTCGGGCGGCCATTCGAAGACCCGGGAGCCTACGGAGCGCTGCGCACGCAACGCACGAGGCCCCAGTTGTCGCGCGCCCAGTAGTCGACGCCGCCGTTGCGTGGGAAGAGGACCCAGGCGTCGCCCTGGCTGTCCGCTACGACCGACGACGACCAGAAGTTGAGCGTGCCGCCGATCAACTCCCAGACCCCGGGCTCCCAGTAGAAGCCGCCCTCGCCGGGGCCGCCGGCCAGGGGGCAGGAGCAACTGGACGACGACCAGCACGACTCGGTCAGGCAGCCCGGATCGCTGGTCGGGCAGGCGCCCCCGGGCATGGAGCCGGCGCAGCCGACGATCGTGGTGCGCAGCTCGGAGATGGTCGGCAGCCGCCAGTCATCGTAGTCCTCGAGCGCGAGGGCCTCGCACCAGGCCACGGCGCCCGCCTGGTCCAAGGCCTCGGGCGCGTCGGCCCGCACCCACATCAAGCCCGTGGCGAGGTCATGGAAGATGGGGCCGTTCGTGGTCTCGCTCAGGACCCCGTCGACCGGGCTGACCTCGGTCGCGTCGTTCGTCGGGCCCGCGTCCTCGGGGCCGGGATCGCCCGCTACGTCGAGGGTCTCGGGCTGCGGCTCGACCGGGTCCATCGACACGTCGGGGACCACCGAGACCTCGTCGTCGATCTCGCCGCCCGCGTCGGGCGGCTCCACGGAGGCCACGCAGGTCCCGTCGGCGCAGCGCCCGGAG
>CAZBRS010000138.1:0-3414 GCA_964494475.1 uncultured Myxococcales bacterium
ACATCCTCGACCGTCACAGCATTATCCAGCCTGCACCCGGCAAGTCAAGGCTGCCAAGATTGAAGTTGACAGACAAGTCCCGGTCCCTACAATATGGGCACTTCGCTGGGTGCAGGGCATGACCAAGACCGTCCCGCAGCACCTGATTGACGCCATCCTCGACAAGACGAACATCGTCGAGCTCATTGGCGCCTACCTGCCGCTCAAGCGCTCCGGCACGAATCACGTGACGGTGTGCCCATTTCACGGTGACAAGGACCCCTCGTTCAACGTCAACGAGGTTCGCCAGTTCTTTCACTGTTTCGGCTGCGGCGAGAGCGGGAACGCGCTCGCTTTCCTCATGAAGTTCCATGGGTACACGTTTCGCGAGGCGCTCTCCAACCTGGCCGATCGGGCGGGCGTCGAGCTGGTGTTCGAAGACGGTGGCGGCGACTCCGAGTTCTCGCGGCGCCGCGACTTCCTCGAGGTCGTCGGCTGGGCGGCGCGCTTCTACAAGGACAACCTCGCCGAGTCGGGTCGCGCCCAGGCCTACCTTCGCAAGCGGCGCATCTCGCCCGAGCTCGCCGAGCGCTTCGGGCTGGGCTACGCGCCCGCCCCCTGGGGCGAGCTGGCCAAGACGCTCGCGCGGCTGGGACCCGAGGCGCTGCGGAAGGCCGAGACCCTGGGGCTCGTTCGACCGACCAAGTCCGGCGACGGCTGGTACGATCTTTTTCGCGATCGGCTGCAGTTCCCGGTCTACAACCAGGACGGCAAGGTCGTCGGCTTCAGCGGGCGCACGCTCGGCGACGATCCCGAGACCCCGAAGTACGTGAACAGCCCCGACAGCCACCTCTACCACAAGGGCAAGCTGCTCTACGCGCTGCACCAGGCGCGCGACGGCATCCGGCAGAAGGGGCGCGCCATCCTGGTCGAGGGCAACGTCGACGCGCTCGCCATGCACCAGGCCGGCTTCGACGAGACCGTCGCGCCCCTCGGCACGGCGCTCACCCCGCAGCAGGCCGCGCTCCTCAAGCGCGTCGCGCGGGAGGTGGTGCTGCTCTACGACGGAGACGCAGCGGGCGTGAAGGCCTCCTTCCGCTCGCTGCAGGTCTTCCTGCAGGCCGGGCTGCACCCGCGCCTGGCCCTGCTGCCCCAGGGCGACGACCCCGACTCCTTCCTGGCCCATCATCCTCCCGAAGATCTCACGGCGCTGCTCGACAAGGCGCCCCACGGGCTCGAGGTGGCCATCACGCAGTTCCTGAAGAGCGCCACCGGCGAGGCCGAGACGGCGCGCGCGGTCGAGGAGGTCCTCGGCTTCGTGCGGGCCTGCGAGAGCGGCGTCGAGCGCGAGCTGTGGGCTCGGCGCCTGGCCGAGCGCGCCGGCGTCCAGGCCGACGAGATGCTGGCCACGCTCCGGTTCCAGCCCAAGCTGGTCCGCCCGACGTTCGGCCGGTCCAAGGAGACCAAGTGGTCCCTCGACCTCTTCCGGGTGTGCGTGCAGGAGCCCGCGCTGCTCGAGCAGCTCACCGACGATCGCCTGGCGCTCGTCGACGACGAGGCCCTGCGCGATCTGTTCCGGCTGGCCGCCAACGACTACCGTGAGCGGGGCAGCGTGCGCCCCGAGATCGTCCAGCAGGACGCCATCCCCGAGAACGTGCGCGGCGAGTTGATGACGGGCTTCTTCGCCGAAGACGTCTCGACCGGCGAGGCGCGCCTCGACGAGTTTCGCATGCTCCTCGCGAGGTTGCAGCGTGCTCGCTTCGAGGGCGAGGAGGCCGCGCTGCAGGCGCAGATCAAGCAGCTCGACACGGCGCGCGACGACAACTGGGAAGCGCTGCGTGCACTCCAGGCGCAGAAGAACGAGATCCACGCCCGCATCCAGATGGTGAAGCAGTACCTGGATCGCCTGAGCCGAAAGGAAAGGGTTCATGTCGAAGAAGTCCACTGACTACCTGGTCGACAAGATCAAGGCGGCCGTCGGCGAACGGACGTACGTCACGTACGAAGAGTTGAACGAGCTGATCCCGGCCCATCTCTCGACCGCCGACGACGTGATCGACGAGATCCTGACCACGCTGCGCGACCAGGGGTACGCGTTGGTCGAGACCGAGAAGGACGCGCCGGTCGCGGCCCCGGCGGCCAAGCGCCCCAAGAAGAGCCGGGCCACGCGCTCCGAAGACACGCAGATCAAGACGTCGGACCCCGTGCGCATGTACCTGCGCAAGATGGGCAGCGTGTCGCTCCTCACGCGCGAGGGCGAGATCGAGATCGCCAAGAAGATCGAAGAGGGCGAGCAGCGCGTGCTCTCGACCATGCTCGAGACCGACCTCGGCATCCGCGAGATCCTCAGCCTGCAGCCGCGCCTGAAGAAGCGCTCGCTGCAGCTGAAGGAGATCCTGCGCGACTACGAAGACGAGGAGTTCACCGAGGGCGAAGAAGAGATCTACGAGCGCGTCATCGGCCAGCTCGAGACCGTTCGGCGCCTCTATCGCGACAACCAGCGCCACCGTGAGAAGCTGTCCGAGACCCCCCTCGACGACCCCAAGCGCGACAAGATGGTGATTGCGCTCCGGCGCAACGGCGATCGCATGGTCGAGACCCTGCGCAAGCTGCGCCTGAACAGCAAGATCACGAACAGCATCGTGAGCCGATTCAAGGATCTGAACCGCCAGACCACCGGCGACCTGCGCGTCGTCGACGAGTGCGTCCACGCCAGCGGAGGTCGTACCCCCGAGGACATCGCGATCCTGCTCGCCGCGGTCAGCGCCGGCGAGCGGACGCCCGAGGACATCGAGGCCGAGTGCGGCGTGTCGGTGGGCCACCTGCGCGAGATCAAGGAGACCGTCGAGCGTTGCCGCGAGCGCATTCACCAGATCGAGCAGGAGACCATGCTGAAGGCCGACGACCTCGGCCGGAAGTACGTCGAGATCCGCGAGGGCGAGGCCATGGCCGAGCGCGCCAAGAAGGAGCTCGTGCGCGCCAACCTGCGCCTGGTGGTCTCCATCGCCAAGAAGTACATCAACCGCGGCCTGCAGTTCCTCGACCTCATCCAGGAGGGGAACATCGGCCTCATGAAGGCCGTCGACAAGTTCGAGTACCGCCGCGGCTACAAGTTCTCGACCTACGCCACGTGGTGGATCCGGCAGGCCATCACGCGCGCCATCGCCGACCAGGCCCGCACCATCCGCATCCCCGTGCACATGATCGAGACGATCAACAAGCTGCTGCGCACGTCGCGCACGCTGGTGCAGGAGTACGGCCGCGAGCCCACGCCCGAAGAGCTCGCCGAGAAGATGGACATGCCCGCGGACAAGATCCGCAAGGTCATGAAGATCGCCAAGGAGCCCATCTCGCTCGAGACCCCCATCGGCGAGGAGGAAGACAGCCACCTGGGCGACTTCATCGAAGACACGCGCACGCTCTCGCCGGCCGAGC
>CAZBRS010000139.1:0-3258 GCA_964494475.1 uncultured Myxococcales bacterium
CGGCGTAGCGCAGGGCCTGCTCGCGGACCAGGCCGCGGTTGCTGCCGGCCACCACCGCGAAGCGGCGCCACCCGGCCTCGGCCCGCCCCGGAGCCAGCGCCACGAGCAGCAGCATCACGAGCCACGGGAATCGGCAGGCGCGGCTCATGGCCGAGCCTCCCCGTGTCGGAACCACCAGGTGGCGACCACGCGGGGCCCTGCACCCTCGCCCGAGGCCTGCCCCCGGTCGGCCCTGGCGAGCGACGGCATGTCGCGGAGGGCGTCGTCGAGGTCGAAGGGGCGCAGGTCGAACAGCACGTAGAGGCGCTCGACCCCGGCCGCGGCCGCGACGCCGCCCTGAACCGTCACGACCCCGGGCGTCACGGGCGTGGGGCGCGCACCCCGCGCCGGGAGCACGCGGCTGACGCGGCCGCCCTGCTCGAGGGACACCAGCGCCAGGTGACCCGGGCGCGCCACGGTCAGGCGCATGGTGAGCACGACGCCGGGCGCCAGCGTGGCCCCCGCCGGGCTCGGCTCGCCGCCCGCCAGCACCTGCAACGTCACGTCCTGGCCCGCCTTCCACCCCTCGACTGCGCTCGGGGCAGGCCCCGATGCTCCGCTCCCGGCAGGTCCCTCCACCGGACTCGGGCCGAGGTTCGCGAGCACCAGCACCAGGCAGGCGGCCGCGGCGGTCGCGAGGATCCAGCGCGGCTGCAACTCCAGGAGCCAGGCCCAGGGGCGCGGGCGCAGGGGGCGACGGGCTTCGGCGCGGTCCAGCACGTCCTGCACGTTCCGCGCGAACACCGGCGGGGCCACGATGGCCGAGGCGCGGTCCAGCGCGACCAGGCGCGCGGCGCAGGCAGGGCAGCCGAGGGCGTGCTCCGGTACGGCATGATCGGCAGGGCGGCCGTCCAGGGCCCAGCGATCCAGCTCCAACTCCGAGGGGCAGCGCGGGGTGGTCCTCTCACGCATCGGCGGGCTCCGCGGCCAGGCGCAGGGCGACCGCGCGCAACGCTCCGAGCTTGGTGCCCACGGTGCGGCGGCTCAGGCCCATCACGTCGGCGATCTCCTCCTGCGTCATGCCATCGAGGAAGGCATGCACGAACACGGCGCGCGCCTTCTCGTCGACGGCGGCCAGCACGCGCTCCAGCGCTTCGCGTGACAGCAACCGCCCCTCGACGCTGCAGTCCAGCGGCACCTCGGGCAGCCGGGCCGGGTCTCGCACCTCGACCCGCCGGCCGCGTCCCAGGCGCTTCAGGCACAGGTTGGTCGACACGCGATACAGCCAGCGCAACGTGGCCTCCCGGTTCTCGAACGTCACGCGATCCTCGTACACCAGGAGCTGCACGAACACCTCCTGGGTCGCGTCGTGCGCGTCGGCCTCGTGGCCCAGCAGGCGCAGGCAGCGCCGCAGGACCAGGGGGGCGAAGGCGCGGTACAGGTCCTCGAAGCGTTCGCGCTCCATGCGTTCGGTCACGCTCCTGTCTTCTCTAGTCCGGAAGCATGCTCCAATGGGAAGTGCTTGTCATGAGGGGTCGGTGGTTCCTGCGGAGCCTAGATGTCCAGGATCTGCCCCTCGGCGGCGGCGAAGCAGGCGACGTCGTGGTTGGCCTCGTGCAGGCGCGCCCGGCACCAGGCCACCTGGGCGTCGAGGTCGTCGTCGGTGCGATCGGGGTCGTGGTGGAAGAGCCCGAGGCGCTTGACCCCGGCGGCCAGGGCCAGGTCGACCGCGTCGCGGTAGGTCGAGTGCCCCCAGCCCCGCGTGACCTTGTACTCGGCGTCGGTGTACTGGGCGTCGTGCAGCAGCAGGTCGGCGCCCCGGCAGAACTCGGCGTAGCCCGCGGGGGTGAGGCCGCCCGGGTGCTGGAACCCGAGCTCGTTGTCGGTCAGGAACACGAACGAGCGCCCGCGCTCGGTGAACTTGAAGCCCTGCCCGCCGTTCGGGTGGTTCAGGGGGACCTGCTCCACCGTCAGGTCGCCGAGCGCGCAGGCGCCGAGGCAAGGGTCCTTGCGCTCGCACAGGAAGCTGCAGGTGGCCTTCAGGTTCGAGAAGTCCACGGGGAAATAGGGCGCCTCCATCTGGTGGCACAGGTAGCGGCGGATGGACTCCTGGGCGTGGACCCCCCCGCAGAACGTCAGGTGGTACTCGGGGAAGTAGGCGGGCTCGAAGAACGGAAAGCCGACCAGGTGGTCCCAGTGCGAGTGGGTGAAGAAGAACCGCAGGTCGTGGGGGCCCCCCGCTTTTCGGAGCGCCTTGCCGGCCTGGCGCACTCCCGTGCCCGCGTCGATGAGGATGACCTCGCCCTTCGCGGTGCGGACCTCGACGCAGGTGGTGTTGCCTCCATGACGCAGGAACTCGAGCCCCGTGGCGGCGATGGAGCCGCGCGCACCCCAGATGGTGACCTTCATGGCGGGCCCTCCGCTTGGCGGTGTCCGGTCAGGGGTTCATCTCGTACGCGCCGGAGAGGGGCCGCACATGCGTCTCCCACACGCGCTTCGAGCGCTCCGGGTCCGGCAGCGGCTTCACGATCAGGCGCCGGCAGAACTCGGCCTGGCTCGCCGTGGTCGAAGCGCGGCCGATGAGATCGACCGCGTAGCGCCCCACGTCGCGCACCAGGATCTCGAACACCAGATCGAGCGCGCTGTCGCAGAGGCCGTCGAGGGCGGCGCCCTCGAGGATGAGCTGGCCGTAGGCCACGCACGTGAAGATCTCGCCGACGGTGAGCAGCCAGTCGACGTCCTTCATCTGCTCCGGCGTGGGCGGCGCCTCGAGGCCGAACATCGAGAACGTCTCGACCAACGTGCGGAAGAGCGCCAGGTTCGGCGTGTCGCGGCTGTCGTAGGCCAGGCGCCAGTCGTGGAACTGGATGCGCGACAGGCCCTTGGTCGGGCCCTGCCGGAACAGGTAGTCGTCGTTGGCGTCGTCGTCGCGGCGCGGGATGGCGGGGAGCTCGGCCGGGTTCAGGAAGTAGTTGGCCATGAACTTCACGATCAGGGCCATGTTCACGTGGGCGGTGCCCTCGAGCTTGGGCATGGCGCGGATGTCGCGCACGGCGATCTCGAAGTAGGTGTCGCGCTCGAAGCCCTTGGCCGCGATCACGTCCCACAGCAGATCCATGACCTCCTCGCCCTGCATGGTGACCTTCATCTTGACGATGGGGTTGTACAGCAGGTAGCGCCGGTCGTCGGCGCTGGCCGAGCGCATGTAGTCGGCGGCGCGGCGGGTGACCAGCTTCATGGCCTGCAGGCGGCCCCAGGCGTCGAGGAACAGGCGCTTCA
>CAZBRS010000140.1:0-3243 GCA_964494475.1 uncultured Myxococcales bacterium
CGACACGGCCGGTGGTGACACGGCCGGCTCCGACACCGCGAGCCCGGTCGACATCACCCAGCCCGACTACGGCGACGTGCCCCTGCAGCCCGACGACAAGAAGTTCGTCGCGGACTACAAGGCCATGCTGCTGGAGACCACGGATCTCACCACCGACGAGCTCCTCGCGCGATTCGGGCAGCCGGCCTCCTACCTGGCCGCGCCGGCCTTCGACCCGCTGCCCGCGTCCGGCCTCGACCTGATCGACGCGGCCTACCAGTTGACCACGCCCGAGAAGGCGAAGATCACGGCCAACGGCTTCGTGGTCACCGACCGCGTGCGCTACGACAGCCACCCCATGGGCTACCTCGACCTGTACGTCAAGGACCTGCCGGTGCTGGTCACCACCGACTCGATCCTGTTCGCCGTGCACAACTCCTACGACCTCATCCTGAAGACGGTCGAGCAGCAGGCGCTCATCCCCATGCTCACCACCATGCTGGCCGAGGCGCACCAGTCGCTCGAGGCGTTCACGAACTTCCCCGCGCCCGTGGGCGACGCGGTCAAGGACGTCGACCTCTTCTACAGCGTGGCGCGTTCGCTGCTGACGGGCGCTCCCGTGGCGCCGCTGCTGGCCGCCAACGAGCTGCCGCGCGACGAGCTGCTGCTGCAGATCGAGGCGCTGGACCCCAAGCTCATCGAGCTCTTCGGGCGCGCCTATCCCTGCGACGGCCCGGGCTGCGCCTACGACTTCAGCCAGTTCAAGCCGCGCGGCCACTACACCGAGACCGTCGAACTGCAGCAGTACTTCCGCAGCATGATCTGGCTGGGCCGCACCGAGCTGGCGCTCACCCGCTACGCCCGCGAGCTGCTGGCGTCGGTGCTGCTCCGCGACACGCTCTCGACGTCGGGCCAGGTGCCCGTGTGGCAGGCCTTCGATCGGGCCATCCAGGTCTTCGTGGGCAAGAGCGACAACCTGACCCTAGACCAGTTCGACGGCTTCCTGGCCGCGAAGGGCATCGACGGCGCGGCCTCGCTCGAGGACGTGGCCGTGGCCGAGGCCACCATGAAGGCGCTCGAGGAGTCCGGCCTGGGGCAGCAGAAGATCATGAGCCAGATCATGGCCACGAACCCGCTGTCGGCCGAGCCCACGCTGCTGCCGCCCATCTTCGCCTTCCTCGGCCAGCGCTTCGTCATCGACAGCTACACCTTCCACAACGTGACCTACGACCGCATCGTGTGGCAGGGCGCCAAGATGGAACGCTTCCTGCCCGATCCCCTCGACGCGGCCTTCGTGCTCGGCTACGACCACGCGCTGCCGCTGCTCCAGGACGAGCTCGATCGCTTCCACTACGCCCAGAACCTGAACGCCGTGCGCTATCTGGTCGACGCCTACCCGGCCGACTTCTGGGCCGAGAGCATGTACAACGTGTGGCTCGACGCCATTCGAGCGCTGGCGGACGCGCCCATCGGCGCCATGGTGCCCGACGCGCTGCAGACCGAGGCCTACGCGCTCAAATCGCTGAACACGGGCCTGGCCAGCTGGGCCGAGCTGCGCCACGACACCATCTTGTACGTGAAGCAGTCGTACACGGGCGTGAGCTGCGACTACCCCGACGGCTACGTCGAGCCCTACCCGGCGTTCTTCGCGCGCGTCAACGCCTTCGCCACGCGCTCGAGCGAGCTGTTCGCCGGCCTCGACCTGCCCGTGCAGCCCTACATGAAGGACTGGGTCAAGGCCTACTTCGACAACCTCGGCGTGGTGGCCGCGACCCTCGGAGGCATCGCCGAGAAGGAGCTGCAGGGCCTGCCCCGCACCCCCGACGAGACCAAGTTCCTGAAGGACATCGTGCAGCAGGACGGCATGTGCGGCGGCCCGGCGTTCACGGGCTGGTACAGCGACCTGTTCTTCAACGCCAGCGACACCACCTTCGAGTTCAAGCCCACCATCGCCGACGTGCACACCGACCCGAACTCGACCAACGTGCTGCACGTGGGCACGGGGCGCGCCAACCTGATGGTGCTGGTCGTCGAGACCCACTGCGACACCAAGGCCTACGCCGGCCCCGTGAGCAGCTACTACGAGACGCTGGAGGGCAACTTCAACCGCCTGACCGACGAGGACTGGAAGGCCACCTTGAACGAGGAGCGCCTGCCCGACCGCCCCCTGTGGACCGCGCCGTTCCTGGTGGTCGAGTAGCCCGTCTGGCTCCCGCCGCTACCCGACGCGCTCGACTTCGTAGACCTCGAACCACGGATCGTCGCTGACGATGGGCACTCGCTCGACCTTGGCCTGCGCGATCAGCAGGCGGTCGAAGGGGTCTCTGTGGTGCAGGGGCAGCCCCGCCGTGGCGTAGGCGTGCTCGGCCGAGATTGGCAGGACCTCGAACCGACAGGCGGCCAGGACGTCCGGGAAGAACGCCCCCGGCGGCTTCGAGAGGGGCAGTCGGCCGTTCGAGTACTTGATGGTGATCTCCCACAGGCTCGCGGCGCTGACCAGCACGTCGGTGGTGGGGTCTCGGAGCAGCCTGTCGACGTCGGGGGTCAGTCGGCCGTCGTCGGTGAGCCACCAGAGCAGGACGTGCGTGTCGAGCAGCACCTTCACGTGTAGAAGAGCTCCAGAAGATCGTCGGGCAACGGGTCGTTGAAGTCGTCGGGCACCACGAACTGCCCTTTGCACAGACCCGGTTCCCTGGGCGAGAGTTTGGGCGCCAGCCGAACGATCTTCGCGATCGGCTTGCCATCGCGCGCCAGGATGACCTCCTCCCCGGCCTCGACCTGCACCAGCAGCTTCGAGAGGTTCGTCTTCGCTTCGTGGATGTTCACCTGCGTCATGGCAGCCCGCCGAATCGACCTACCTTAGTCTTAGCTAACATGTGGACCAAGTCAATGGTCTGGTTCGAACCACGCCGACCGAGGCAGCCTACAGCCCCATCACGATCCGCAACCGGTCTTCGACGTCCCGCATCGTCGCCGTAGCCACCCGCCCCCAACACTCGGTCATCCGCTCGGTCGAGACGGAGCGTACGTCCTCGCACTTGGCGTAGCTGCGGGCCCGCAGGCCTCCGTCGGGCGGGTCGATGGCCACGTGCAGGGGGATCTTGCGGTCCTTGGTGGTGAGCGGCACGACGATGACCAGGCCCGCCGGGCCGCGGTTGAACAGGTCGACGGAGATGACCAGCGCCGGTCGCATCCCGGCCTGCTCGTGCCCGCGCGTCGGGTTCAGGTCGACCAGCCAGACCTCGCCCCTGGCCGGGGCGCTCA
>CAZBRS010000141.1:0-3234 GCA_964494475.1 uncultured Myxococcales bacterium
TCGCGGTTGGGGGCGCGCACGAGCAGCACGCGGGCCCCGTCGAGGCGGAGGCCCGCCCACGCGGCCTCGTACGTGGCGCGATCGAGGAACAGGAGGGGCGGATGGCGCCGGCGCCACGCCAGGCCGTTCCAGCGGGGCGCGGCGGCGAGCTCCGGGGCACGCGTGGGCGCGAAGCGGCCCTGGTTGAGGGCGTCTTCGGCGGCCTGCAGCGCGTCGGCCAGCTCACCGGCCGTGGCCGGACCACCCGCCTGGCCGGCCACGACCTCGCGGACGGCCCGCTCGAAGCGCGCGCGGGGCTCCTCGCCGGCGGGCAAGGCGTGCTCCCGCCGCTCGGCGCCACGTCGCAACCACAGCTCGGCCGCGCCCTCGCGCAGGCGCACCTCGACGAAGCGCTCCTCGTCGCCCGCGCGGACCGACAACTCTTCGACCGGGCCGCTTCGAAGGCTCACGCTCCAGGCGCCCTTCGACCCCAGCCCCATGAGCACGAGGCCGGCGTCGTCGAGCGTGGCCCGCGGCGTCTCGACCGACGCCCCCACCAGGCGCGCGGCCACCACCAGCACGTCGGCCAGCGCGGCCAGCGTCCGATCGTAGGCGCCCCGGTCGAACAGGAAGCGCGACGCCGACGAGGGCAGCCGGGCGCTCCGCAGCCGAAGCTCGAGGGGCGCGCCCTCGGCCACCCCCAGCTTGCGCCGGGCGGCCTGCCACGCGGCCCACTCGCTGCGGTAGAGCCACGGACTCCAGGCGAAGACCGGCGAACCCGGCGGCTCGGCCGCGAGGCGCCGGACCTCGGCCGCGTACACGCCGGGGGTCGCCTCGAGCACCGCGGGAGAGGAGGGGTCTCGTTCCATGGCGGCGAGTATGAAGACGGGGCCCGGGCCGGTCAAGGCGGCTCGACGACGAGCCCGCGGGGAACCCGCGGCGTTGACCGGCTCGGTCCCGGGGCGTAGAGTTCGGCCGCTCAGGCAGCAAGAGGACGGCCGTGGCGTTGCACGTGGCGATCTTCGCCGAAGAATACCTGGCGCGCGAATCGCTCCGCGAGTGGCTGGTCACGGACGGCCATCGAGCCAGCGTGCTCGACGCGACCGATCTCACCCCGGCGGCGCTCCGGCGCGTGGCCCCCGACCTGGTGCTGCTCGACGCCGACACGCGCCGCCTGGCCTTGTCGCGGGCCGTGGCGCTGCTGCTCGAGACGCTGCCGGACGTGACGGTCGTGCTGCTGGCCACCTCGGCCACGGTGCCGCGGGCCCTCCGCTCGCTCCAGGCCGGCGCCTTCGACCTGATCGAGAAGCCCCTCGGACCCGAGAAGCTGAACGCTCTGCTGACCAAGGCCGAGCGCTTCCGCCGGCTCAGCGACGAAAACCGCGCGCTGAAGGCCCGCATCGGGAGCGGCCACGACCTGGCGGATCTGCTCGGACACGGCCCCGAACTGGAACGGCTCGACGCCCAGTTCGATCAGGTGGCCGCCGGGCTCGACCCGGTCCTGCTCACGGGCGAACACGGCACGGGCAAGCTGCTGCTCGCGCACATCCTTCACGAACGTGGCGGCGGCGCGGCCGAGGGCTTCGTCGACGTCGACGGCGCCGTGTTGCGGGGCGACGTGCTCTGGCGACGAATCCGCGAGGGCCTGCTCGCGGCGGCACGGGCCTCGCGGCGGCTCCGGCCCCGGGAGGCTCGCCTGACGCTGTGCGTACGCTGCGTCGAGGCGCTGCCCCCCACCGACCGCGAGGGCTTGGTCGCGGCGGTAGCCAGCCGACGCTGGACGACGGTCGAGCGCGAGGTCGGCGTGATCCGCGCGGTCAGGCCCGTGCTCACCTCGCGGCTGCCCGTCGACGCTCTGCTCGCGCGAGGGCTCTGGTCCGAGGACGATCTTTCCCTGCTGGGAGCCGTGAGGATGCACCTGCCGGCGCTGCGCGAGCGTGGCGAGCAGATGCTCGACCTGGCCGGGCGGCTGCTCGATCGCGCGTCACGGAACCACGGACGCAAGCTCGCCGGTTTCGATGCCACCGCCCGGCGGGCCCTGCTCGAGCACTCCTTCGAGGGCAACGTGCGCGAGCTCATGGCCGTGATCGAGCACGCCGTAGCGCTCTGCCAGGGCGATCTCGTCAGCATCGAGCACCTGCCGGGCCACCTGCTCGCGCGCCCTTCGCAGCCGCCCGAAGGCGCGGCGCCGCGCACGCTGCGCGAGGTCGAACACGCCCACATCCTGCGCACCCTCTACCTGACCCGCGGCAACAAGCTGCGCGCGGCGCGCCTGCTCGGCATCAACCGCATGACGCTGTACAACAAGCTGCGGGAGATGCAGCAGGCGATCGAACCCGGCTCGTAAGGATCCCGCCGGTCGGATTTGGAATCTCTGGCGGTCCCGTCAGAACCGGATCGACAGGCACGTGATGGCTCCGTCGACCTTCTGGAACTCGCCCAGCGCGAGCTCGAGCACGTCGAAGCCCGACTGCGTCAACGCCCGCCGCGTGCGCGGGTAACCCTTCGCCACCAGCAGCCTGCCGTTCACGGCCAGCGTGTTCGCGGCCAGATCCTCGGAGGGGGGCACGACCACGTGCTTCCAGCGGGCCAGGGTCGGGTGCCCGGCCAGGTGCGCGCTGACGACCAGCACTCCCTGCCCGGCGTACGTGACCAGCCCCTTCAGGTGCAGCCCGCGGGGCACCACCACGGGCTCCCAGGTATAGCCCGCGCGCTCGAGGGCCGCTCCCAGCGCCTCGGCGCCCCGCCGGTTGGTGCGCCCCGACAGCCCTATCAGGAAGTGGTCGTCGATGGGCAGCACGTCGCCCCCGTCGAGCGTGGCGGGCGCCTCGACGCGCACCACGGGGCGGTGGAACGCGAGCACGGCCGCGATGCTGGCCTCCTCGCCGCGCCTCGACGCAGCCCCCGGGCGCGTGATGATGGCGGCGCGCTCGGTGACCACCGCCGTGTCCTCGACGAAGCAGCCGTCGGGGAAGGCCGGATCCTCGTCGAGCACCGTGACCAGCAGTCCGCAGCGCTGCAGCGCCGCGCAGTAGGCGTCGTGCTGCTTGAGGGCCGTGACCGGGTCGGGCAGGCCCCGATGCGACGTGGTCAGGGCCCGGCGCAAGCTCTCTCCGGGTCGTCGGACGATGGCTCGGGCGAGCATGCGCGCTCCTGTTGTGTACCGGGGTAACGATAGCAGCAAAACGGTCGGCGCGCTTCCTCCGTTCTCGCGGTCGTTGACGGGCGGCCCGCGCGGGTCCACCATCGGGGCTC
>CAZBRS010000142.1:0-3143 GCA_964494475.1 uncultured Myxococcales bacterium
GGGCGCGCTGAACATGGCCACGTCGATGCGCGGCATGCGGTACTGCAGCTGGTCGCCGGCGGCGGTCACCAGGTTCTCTGCGGGCACGCCCGGGCGGGCCTTGACGATCGATCCGCCGCCGACGCGCGGGTCGAGGAAGGTGCCCACGCCGGTCTTGGCCAGCACGGTGTCCTCGCCGCGGGCCAGGGCCTCGAACAGGAAGGTCATCTGGCCCTGGGGCAGCGTGTGCAGCTCGAGCTCGCCCGCGTCGGCCAGCTTCAGCTGCGCCTTCTTGGTCTCGGCGTGGCCCACGATGTAGCGCCGGATGAGGCCGGGCGCGCTCAGCTCCTCGACCGTGCCGGGCACCTTGCCGCGGCTTCCGTGGGCACCCACCGAGATCCAGGTGAGATCGCGGGGGTGCTGCTCGCGGGCGAAGCGATCCTTCACCGCCCAGTAGAAGATGGAGCAGCGCGCGTTGCCGGCCATGCCCGAGGTGAGCACGGTGGCGCCGTCCTGCACCAGCCGCGCGGCCTCTCGGGCCGTCAGGAACTTGGGCCCGGCCTGGGGCGAACGGTAGTCGAGGTCGTGCTTGTCCCAGGTGACGCGCCACCGGGCGATGTTGAACAGCAGGTAGGCGCGCGTGGTCAGGCTGAGCGACATGGCGTCCTCCGATCGTCGGGGCGCATCGTACCAGATTTTTCGGGTTGATCGGCGGAAGGATTGCCCCCAAACTCCGCTCCGACCTCGACCAGGGAGACCCCCATGCGCATCGCGTTCATGCACAACCTGCGCGTCTCGAACACCGAAGACGAGGCCGAGTTCGACAGCTCGTCGACCGTTCAGGCCATCATCGACGCGCTGAAGCGCCTCGGTCACGAGGTCGACGTGGTCGAGGTCTCGGGGCCGGCCTCGAACCTGGTCACGCGGCTCGAGGCGCTGCGCCCCGACCTGGTCTTCAACATCGCCGAGGGGCGCAAGGGCCGAACCCGCGAGGCGTTCTACCCCTGGCTGGCCGACCTGCTGGGCATCCCCTACACCGGCTCCGACGCGTACACCTCGACGTTGACGCTCGACAAGTACCTGGCCAAGAACTTCCTGTACGAGCACGGCGTGATCACGCCCCACGCCGTCTTCGTGCCGCGCCTGGAGGGGTGGACCCCGCCCGAGCTCTCGTTCCCCGTCATCGTGAAGCCGAACTTCGAGGGCAGCTCGAAGGGCCTGGGCGCCGACTCGGTGGTCGAGAACCCCGAGGATCTGCAGGAGCGGGTGGCCGCCCTGCTGACCCAGCACCCGAACGGCGTGATGATCGAAGAGTTCGTTCCCGGTCGCGACGTGAGCGTGTGCTTCCTCGAGAAGGCCTCGGCGGGCACCGGCGGGTTGCTGCCGGCGGTCGAGTACGTGCTTCCCCAGGGCGACGACGGCCCCGCGCGCTACGCCATCCTCGACTACGACATGAAGCACAAGCGCGCCGCCGAGATCCAGCGGGTGGTCCCCGCGCACCTCAGCCCCGAGACGCAGGCCGAGCTCATGAAGACCGCGCGCACCATCGTGCGCCTCATGCGCCTGCGCGACGTGGCCAAGATCGACTTCCGCGTACGCTCCGACGGCAAGGTGTACTTCCTCGAGTCGAACGCCATCCCCAACCTCGCGCCGGGCTCGGCCATGTACCTGGCCGCGGCCCACGTGGGCCTGACGCGCATCGACCAGGTGCTCGAGGCCATCATCAAGAGCTCGGCCGCCCGCCACGGCCTGCTGGGCCCGAAGTCGAAGAAGAAGACGCCGCTGCGCGTGGGCCTGGCCTTCAACCTGAAGCGCGTGGTGCCCAAGAGCGCCACCGACGACGACCAGGACGCCGAGTACGACTCGCCCAAGACCATCGCCGCCGTGCGCGAGGCGCTCGAGTCGTTCGGCCACGAGGTGATCGAGCTCGAGGCCAACAGCGACTTCCCCGTGTCGGTCTCGTCGTCCGGCGTCGACGTGGTCTTCAACCTGGCCGAGGGCATCCGCGGCCGCAACCGCGAGGCGCAGGTGCCGGGCATCCTCGAGCTGCTCGACATCCCCTACACCGGCTCCGACCCGGCCACGCTCTCGATCTCGCTCGACAAGGTGCTGGCCAAGCGCATCGTGAACCAGCACGGCGTGCCGGTGGCGAACTCGATCGTCATGCTCACGGGCAAGGAGAAGCTGCCCAAGGGCCTCACCTTCCCGCTGGTCGTGAAGCCCGTGGCCGAGGGCAGCTCGAAGGGCGTGAGCGAGAAGTCGGTGGTGCGAAACGACGACGAGCTGCGCGAGATCGCGAAGGAGATCGCGGGCAAGTACCGCCAGGGCGCCCTGGTCGAGGAGTTCCTCACGGGGCGCGAGTTCACGGTGGGCCTGCTGGGCGAGAAGCGCCCGCGCGTGCTGCCCCCCATGGAGATCGTGTTCCTGAACAAGGACAAGCCGAACCCCATCTACACCTTCGAGCACAAGCTCGACTGGACCGACGAGATCCGCTACGACGCGCCCGCCGTGGTCGACGCCGCGCTCCTGAAGCTGATCGAGCGCGTGGCCAAGGACACGTTCAACGCCCTCGGGTGCCGCGACGTGGCGCGCATCGACCTGCGCATGGACAGCCGGGGCCGCGTGAACTTCATCGAGTGCAACCCGCTGCCGGGCCTCACGCCCGAGTGGTCCGACCTCTGCCTGATCGCCAAGGCCGCCAACATGGCCTACCGCGACCTCATCGGCGAGATCCTGGCCCCCGCCATCCGGCGCGTCCGCGAACGCGATCGCGGCAAGCCCTAGACCCGGCTGGAAATTTTTTCGAGTCTCGGCTACGCTCACGCCAACGGATCGGATTCGCGGGGGGACCATGGCCATCGGATTGCCGCGCCTGAACGCCATCGACGTGACGCGCTTGAAGGAGAGCTCTCCCTTCCGACCGCTCAACTGCGTGTGGGAGCTCACGTTGGCCTGCGACCTCCGCTGCACGCACTGCGGCTCGCGGGCCGGCGAGGCCCGGACGGGTGAGCTCTCGACCGTCGAGGCGCTGTCGCTGGTCGACCAGCTGGCCGAGCTCGAGTGCGAGCTGGTCACGCTGTCGGGGGGCGAGCCCCTGCTCCGCGACGACTGGGACGTGATCGGCCGCGCCTGCGCCGACCGCGGCATGAAGGTCAACCTGGTCA
>CAZBRS010000143.1:0-3068 GCA_964494475.1 uncultured Myxococcales bacterium
AGCGGCGCAGGAAGGGGGCCGTCGCCTTGCGCGCGATCCGGTAGTAGAGCTCGGGCGACGCGCGCTTCAGCCAGTATCGTCGGCGCTCGTCCTTGTGCACGAGCACCAGGAAGCGATCGCGCAGGACGGCGTCGTAGACCGCCGCTGCCACGTCGTCGGCGGTGAAGGGGGCCCGGGCCATCAGGCGCTGGACGATGGGCCCCATCTGGGGGGCGCTCGTTCGGCCGCCTTTCAGCAGGCCCGTCTTGAAGAACGACGGGCACACCACGGTGACCCCGACGCCGTGCGGCGCGAGCTCGAAGCGCAACGTCTCGGACAGCGAGATCAGCGCGGCCTTCGAGGCGCTGTAGGCGGCCAGGGCGGGCGGGTTGGCGAGGCCCGCGAATGACGCCACGTTGACGACGTGCCCGGCGCCCTGCTTCGTCAGCAGGGGGAGGAAGCGCCGGCAGATGCGCACGGCGCCCAGCAGGTTGATGTCCAGCGCCCACGTCCAGTCGGCCAGGGGCGTGTCTTCGACCGTGCCGGCGACGGCGACCCCGGCGTTGTTGACCAGCACGTCGACGCCCTGCCACTCGGCGGTCACGACCTCGTGCAGGCGGTCGACGTCGGCGTCGGAGCTCACGTCGCAGCGGAGCGCCAGGGCCGTGCCGCCGAGCCCGCGAACCTCGGAGGCGGTCGCGGTGGCGCTCTCGAGATCGCGGTCGGTGACGGCGACCCTCCATCCGTCGCGGGCGAAGTGCAGCGCCAGCGCCCGGCCCAGGCCGCTTCCGGCCCCCGTGATGACGACGCGGTGGGAAGGAAAGGACCGCATGGGTTCACCTCCGAACGTCGTGGTGACGGGGTCCGGCCTCTTCTACTCGGACGTGGCCGCGGCCAGGTCGACGCGGCCGCCCAGCGTGAGGGGCAGCACCCAGGCCAGGTGGGCGCGCGGCGACGGGGCGCCGTCGACCAGCACCTGCTCGGCCGCCAGGGCATAGCGCTCGGTGAGGAGCTCGGCCAGGGCCGCGCCGCTGACGGCGTTGGCCAGGTGGGGCCGGGTCGTGTACGCGGGGAAGGGCCGCAGGGCCATCCAGGCCAGCAGCAACGCGCCGAAGCGCAATTCGGCGGCCAGGTGGGCCCGCCCCAGGCGCGCGGCCAGGCGGGGCAGCCGATCGAGGGCGCCCCGGGGCAGCAGGGGCGGGCAGGGCGGCAGGCCCCTGTGCACGTCCGAGACCGTCTCGGGTGCGTAGTGCAGCGCGAGCGATGTCTCGCCGAAGCCGGCGTGGAAGTCGTGGGGCATGTCGGCGGCCATGGCCGCCCGATCCTGGGCGTCGGGGATGCCGGCCAACAGCGGCGCCATGACCGTGGGGTCGGGATGCAGGAACTGCCCGAGCAGCAGCGGCATGGGCGCGAACCCGCGCGCCCCGTGGGCGTTCAGCCAGTCTACGCCGGCCTGCAGGGCCTGGTTGTGCAGCGGATCGCCATGGAACGTCATGAGCACGACGCGCGAGGCCCCCAGCGCCACCAGGGCCCGGCAGTTGTCGACCACCACCCGCCGCACCACCGCGTACGCCACGGGCCGCGAGCCGGCGCCCGGGACCGTGCCGCAGCCCACGCTGGGGTCGGGTACGACCAGGAACGGCCACTCGGGGTGCCGCACCCCCAGGCGCGCGTGCAGATCGCGGCACAGGCCCGCGCTCACCACGCCGTCGTTCGAGAGCGACAGATGCGGGCCGTGGTACTCGACGGGGTTGACGGGGAAGTACACCGGCGCGCCGGTGGCCAGCACCCGACGGGCTTCGTGGTGGGGGAGCGCGAAGATGTTCATGCCCGATTGGTACACGCTCGGGCCCGGCCTGGCAAGGGCGACCACTAGGAGCCTGTGGCGCATTGGACCAGACTCCGGAGGAGACACCTGTGGCGACATCGGGGACTTCGACGCAACCCGTTGAGAACACGACCGACAGGCTCCTAGATTATGGCCTGGGGGAGGGCCCCCAGACCCCCAGACGGAGCCCGGTAGCGCTATGCGCTACGGGCTCCTAACCTCCGGGCGGCGGAGGGGACGCCGTCGGGAGCGCGCGGGAGCCGGGTATCACGGCGTCGATGGCGATTCGACCCTAAAACACGCGAGTCTCTGGGCATTTTCGCGCGACGGTCGCACCTTGCGCCCGGCGGAACCGCGCTTAGCCATATACTTGAAGGAACGTTCTGGAATACCCGAGGCTGGCCATGGACAACGCGCCCGACGATCCCAACAGCGGACTGTACGCCGCGGCTCTCTACACGACGCGGGAGCACCGGGTCATCCAGGCCATGGTCACGTGCGCTGACCGGATCGTGCGCCGCGCCCTCGACGACTGGGGCGCCGCCGACGACGATCTGGTCCATTCCCTGCGCTTCTTTCGTGAGTTCGTCGAGGGAGCGCACGTGCGAAGCGAGGAGGAATTCCTCTTCCCCTTCCTCGCCAAGGCGCTCGACCTCGACGCGGGCATCTTCGCGGCGCAGGCGGTGGCCGAGCACGCGGACAGCCGCATCTCGATGAGCACGCTCGAAGCGGCCATGGAGGCGGTCGACGCCGGCGCCGACGAGGCGCGCCACGACCTGCTGGAGCACTTCGCCGAGTACCTGTCGCGGCTCGAGCAGCACCTGCACGCCGAGGACGACTACCTGTACCGCGTGCTCTCCGACGCCCTGTCGCCCGAGCAGCAGAGGTCTCTGCACGCCACGCTCTCCGAGGCGCGGCTGGCGGGCCTCGGCCACGCGCGCTCCGACGCCTTCCTGCGCTCGGCGCGGTTCCTGTGCCGGCGCTACGGCGTCGATTTTCCAGAGGAACAGCAGGCTTGACGGCCTCCCTTGCCGCTTCACGACGTAACCGTGGCTCGGCGCTCCGTCACGGGATCGATGTCCCCGTTCGGGGCAGTCCGGGCGGTCCTCGACCCTGAGGCTCGGACCCGAAGGGCGGCCGGGGCGGCAGACCTCGTGCGACGGCGCATGCGGAGGGCGTTGCCCCCTTCGTCAGGGCCGCTCGATACCCAGCACGCGGTAGGGGTCCTCGATCTCGGGCCGGCCCGAGTCGCGGTAGGTGG
>CAZBRS010000144.1:0-3016 GCA_964494475.1 uncultured Myxococcales bacterium
GTCGCGCACCCGGCGCTGAGCAACCCCAGAAGGAACGACGCGAGTCGCTTCATGAGAACCTCTTCACCCACCCTGCGTTCCCTGTCGCTCTTCAAGCTACGGGCTCGCGGCCAATCGGCAAGCCCGCTCGCGATGCCCGCTGCGCCGGGCATGCTGTCGCGGCGTCCACGGACCATCGACGAGACGCGGTCTCGGTGAACATCAGCGATCGACCAGCGCCTTCAGGCATTCGGCCTTCGTGCGGCCGAAGACCGGGAACGGCTTCGCCGGCCGGTAGATCACCACGCCTGCCAGTTCCACGCGCAGTGAGCTCAACCGAGCGTCCAGGTCGTCCGAGGGACACGCGGCGCACGGCGGAGGAGGAACGCCGGACTCGGCCCTGGACCGCAACACAACAGGCGAGCGCCCGAATCCGAAAGAAGGCGCCAGCGGTCGATAGGAGAGCCCCAGCGCCGCGCACGCGCGGCATTCGCCAGCCGAGCCGTCGGCCTCGACGCACGGCCAGGCCTCGCGCGCGGTGCACACGGGCTCCGGCTCAGCGGCCAACAGCCCGTAGACCACGCGCTGGCCGTCGGCCGAAGAGAACTGCAGCGATGACTCGGACAGGAACGGCATCGCCGTCACGGCCACGCTGACTCGCCCCCGCGCGTCGCGCGTAATCGAGCGGTGGTGCGTCCCCGAAACCCGCACGCGATCCGACGCGATGATCTGCTCGAAGTCGCCCGACCGCTGCAGTTCGGGCAGGCCGGGCCCGCCGTCGCTCGGGACCTCGGCCGACAGCGAGCGCGCCCCGATCCGGAACGTCACCTTGCGGCAGCCGCCCCAGGTCCCGCCCGGTCGCAGGGAGAAGAGCGTCGCCGGACACCAGAGCGTGACCTCCCCTCCCGGCTGGCCGAACACCCGGAAGTCCACGGCCGGCGGTGCGTCCAGCGCTTCGACCAGCTCGGGGAATCGGTCGCGGACCCTGGCCAGGCGTTCGGCGGCGTCGGGTTCACCGACGACGGCGCGCTCATCCTCGGGCGCTGCAAGGGCGAGGGCGCTCAACAGCAGCGCCACGGCCGTCACGATCCCCCGGGTGCCGTCGAATCGCATTGGATTCTCCAGGTGTTCATGCGGGCCTGATTGTGTCCGTTCATCGTCCGGAACGATCGCCCGGCAAGAGGACGACGGGCAGCGTTCCCTGGGCGGGCGCCTGCCCCAGCAGCACGTCGACCGCCCCGTCGAGCACCAGGGGTTGGCTGCCCGTGACGGCCAGCACGACCGACGCCCGCCCGTCGGACAGGGCCGCGTCGGCCGGCACCCCTTCGAGCACGTGCACCACGGGCCGCGGCGCGGCCTGCTCCAGCAGCTCGTCCAGCAGCGCCCGCTGGTCGGCGTCGAAGGCCGCGTGCAGGGTCGACACCACGACCACGTCGGCCTCGGGCAGGCCGGCGGCCGCCTTGGCCCGGACGTTCGCGAGGGACGCGGCCAGCGGCAGCGGCACCGCCACGGTCGTCACCCCCGGCCGCCGGGCCGCCAGGGCTTCGCAGAGCGTGCCCTCGCGGTACCACGTCCAACCCGCGGCGGGGTCGACCAGGGCGCGCGGCGGCGACAGGCACAGGATGCGACCTTCGGGCAACGCCGGCTCGCCCGTGAGCCGCACGAGGGAGCGCGCCGCCAGGTGCCGCACGGCCAGCGCGTCGTCCGGGCGCCCCAAGGTCTGGGGCAGCGCCGCCTGCTCGGCCGGCGTCGGCCGCGGCGGCCCGTCGAAGAGGCCCAGGCGCTGCTTCCATGCCAGCACGCGCCGGGTCGAGGCGTCGAGCTCGGTGGCGTCGAGCGTGCCCGCCGCCAGCTCGTCCTCCAGGCGCACCAGCAGGCCCTCGAGCAACGCGTCGTCGGCCGACACCAGCAGCAGAAGGTCGGCGCCGGCCTTCAGCGCCTCGACGCCCGCCAGCTGGCCCTCGGCCAGCCCCAGGCGCGCGCCCGCCATGCCCAGATCGTCGGTGATCACCAGGCCGTCGAAGCCCAGCTCGTCGCGCAGCAGGTCCGTGGTCACGGCGCGCGACGTGAGCGCCGCGCGCGTCGCGTCGAACGCCTGGAACGCCATGGGGATGGTCATCATGGCGCCCAGCCCCGCCTCGATGGCCGCGCGGAAGGGGGGCGCCGTCTGCGCCTCCCAGTCGGCGCGCGTCACGGGGTTCACGAGGAGCTCGTGGTGCGTGTTGCCGGCCGTCAACCCGTCGCCGGGGAAGTGCTTGCCCGTGGCCAGCACCCCCTGGCCCTGCAGCCCGGCCAGGGCCGCCACGCCCAGCCGGGCGACGCGCGCGGGGTCGTCTCCGAACGTGCGCGTGTTCAGGTTGCCGTTGCCCTGGTCGTGGAGCGTATCGAGCAGGGGCGCCAGATCGAGGTTCATCCCCAGCGCCCGCAGCTCGCGCCCCATGCGCGCGAACGCCTCGAAGGTGGCGCGCTCGTCGTCGACGGCGGCGAGCGCCAGGGGCGTCAGGCTGTCGGTGCCGCCGGTCTGCCCGCCGACGGCTGCGTAGAACCCGCCCTCCTGGTCGCAGGCCACGAAGAGCGGGACGCCGGTGGCCTCCACCGCCGCGATCTGCAGGTCGCGTACGAAGGCCGCGGTCGCCGCCGGATCGTGCAGCGCGACCCCCGAGACGGGCGAGACGAAGGCACCGCCCAGCGCGAACGCCTGCAGGCGGGCCCGGTGGGCGGCCTCCACCGCGGAGCCCTGGCGCTCCATGGTCACCAGCAGGTGTTGGCCCAGGCGCTGACGGGGCGTGAGCCGGCCCAGGATCGCGTCGATCGCGGCCTCGTCGACCGGGCGCCAGGGAAAGGGCACTGCCGTCGGATCGAAGCCCGCGTCCGCGACGGCCGCGTCGGTGGAGCTCCCGTCGGCCTGGCGGGCGTCCGGCTCCGTGGCGGGCGAGCCCACCGGGCCTCCGCAGGCCGCGAGCGCGGCACCGAGCGCTAGGAGCCCCCACCCGCGCGTCATGGAGCCCCCCCGCCCGCGTGCCAGGCCTCGACGCGG
>CAZBRS010000145.1:0-2888 GCA_964494475.1 uncultured Myxococcales bacterium
CGATAGACCTGGCGCCGATCGCGGCCGAAGCGCCGGCCCACCTCGGCCAGGTTGCCGGCACACGCAGCCAGCGCCTGCTCCAACTCGGCGCGTGAGGGGCAGGCCCCGCGCGCCGCGAACGTGGCGTCGAGCCTCGGAGCGGCGCGGGCGGCCTCGAGGGCCGCGCGCGCGGGCTCGTCGAGCTCGGCGCAGGTCACTGGGGCGACGTGGTCGCGGACCCGTCGGGCGAACAGCTCGAGCTCGCGTACGTTGCGGGGCCAGTCGTAGAGCACCAGCGCCTCCAGCGCATCGGCCTCGAAGCGGGCGAGCAGCTCGCGCCGGTCGAGCCCTGCGAAGTGCGCGAGCAGCGCGATCACGTCGGCGCGGCGCTCGCGGAGTGGCGGAACACGCAGCACGACACCCGCCAGGCGCGCCAGCAGGTCGCTGCGGAAGGCGCCGGAGTCGGCGGCGGCGTAGAGGTCACGGTTGGTGGCGGCGACGAAGCGTACGTCGACGGCCACGGGCTCCACCTCCCCCACGGGCGATACGGCGCCCTCCTCGACCGCCCGCAGCAGCTTGGCCTGCAACGCGGGGTCGAGCTCACCCACCTCGTCGAGCAGCAGCGTGCCCCCGGCGGTGGCGCGAATCAGCCCCTCCGATGCCTGCACCGCCCCCGTATAGGCACCGCGACGGTGGCCGAACAGCGTGGACTCGGCCAACTCGCGCGGGATGGCGGCGCAGTTCACGGCCCGGAAGGGTCCGGACAAGCCGCTCTTCGCGTGGAGCTCGCGAGCCACGAGCTCCTTGCCCACGCCCGTCTCGCCCAGGATCAACGCCGGGAGGGGGCTGCCCGCGGCCGAGGCGATCTCGCGACGCAGGCGCGCGAGCGCCCCCGACGGCCCGACCAGCGGCGAGCCGTCGGCCGACGTATCGGCGGAGGACACGTCGTCGGCCTGCACGAGCAGAAGGGTCTCGCCGAGGCGAAGCACCTCGCCGCCCGCCAGGTAGGCGCACGACGCGCGCCGCCCGTCGACGAACGTGCCGTTCTTCGAGTCGAGGTCGCGGAGCACCACCCAGCCGGGGTGGTCGGGATCGGGTCCGAGAGAGGCGTGCGCCCGGGAGACCCGCCCGTCGGGCAGGAGCAGGGTCTCGGCGCCGTCAGCTGCCGTCTCGCGCCCCAGCACGAACGAGGTCGATCCCACCGGCACCGGCCGCTCGCAGGGGCTCCCGACCGGTCCGGCCAGGACCACGAGCGACAGCGACGGGTGACCGAGCCGCGCGGCCACGGGCAGGGTGGCGGTGAGCGTACCAGGCATGCGCGGCGATCCTTCGTCTCGGGCCGTGACCGTGCGACGATCGTACTCGATCGTCGCCCCGTCCGCCAAGGACGGCGTGCCGTCACGATGTCCCGCCCGATCGGGACATCCGGCCCGCCGCTCCCGGACACCGGAGCGGACACGGCCACGAAAAGCCGTGAACTTCCGGCGCCTCCTCTCCGCGCCTGCGGCGTGGCACGCGTCGTGCTATGTTCCTACCCCAGAGGTCCGGCCACGGCGGCGCCCGACCGACGAAAGGAGCCCCAGATGCGATCGGCAGCCCTCGCGTTCGCGCTCGCTGTCTGTGCCTGCGTAGCGGCCTGCGTGCAGAGCCCCACCGAGGTGCTCGTCGAGAAGCCCGAGGGGCCCGACGTGGCCGCGCTGGTCTGCCCCGAGCCCGTCGTCGACGGGGCCTTCACGGGCTGGGACGGCACCTACGGCCTGCACGAGTACGCCGACAGCTGCGGAGGGTCGCACCTCGAGGGGAGGTACGGGACGGTCTTCGTGCGCGTCGAGCCCACGGAGGGATACCTCTACGTGCTGAACGACTGGCAGCTGCAGAAGGACACCGCGACTCCCCCGACCTGCTACAACCTGTTCATCCTGAACCTGGCCGGAGAGGTGCTCGAGATCCGGTTGTTCGGCGACGACCGCATCGAGGTCACGAGGGGCGGTGAGGTGATCGACGCCGAGGCCGCGGGAGCCACCGGCTTCGGCACCAGCCCCATGGAGCGCGACGTGCCGCACGCCCTCTACGAGTTCCGGCTGCCGGTCAGCCCCGGCACGTTCACGATGTTCGAGAAGGATCCCATGGGGGGCAGCGTCTCGACCTTCTGCGACGACGACGACGACCTGGTCGAGGAGCCCACCATCCTGAAGGGCGTGATCGATCCCGAGGGCGCGATCACGCTCGAGGCCGACCCGGTGGGCCCCTTCGTGACGCGGGTCGTGCCGACCAGCGTCGCCACGGGCGACGAGGTCCGGGTCGAGGGCGTACGGTTCGGCGTCGCGAAGGGCGCCGTGCGCGTGGGCTCGAGCCTGGCGGGCATCGTGGAGTGGTCCGATCGCGAGGTGCGGCTGGTCGTTCCCCGGGGCGTGGGCGGCGATGTGCCCCTGCGCGTGTTCGCCCCCGACGGGACCAGCGAGCCCGTTACGCTGCACGTGGCCTGCGAGCCCGACTGCGACGGCCGGGTGTGCGGCACCGACGGCTGCGACGGCTCGTGCGGCGCCTGCGGCGAGGGCGAGACCTGCGAGGCGGGTGGGTGCGTGTGCGAGCCCGACTGCGACGGCCGGGAGTGCGGCGCCGACGGCTGCGACGGCTCGTGCGGGGCGTGCGCGCCAGGCGACGCCTGCGTCGACGGCCAGTGCGAGTGCGTGCCCCAGTGCGAGGGCAAGGAGTGCGGCGACGACGCCTGCGGCGGCCTCTGCGGCCAGTGCCCGATCGGCCAGGAGTGCACGAAGATCGGGCTCTGCGCGCAGCCGTGATTGCCGTCTGAGCCGCGGCCGCCTAGAATCCCGCTCACCCACCCCCCCCCGTACGGAGGCGAGCATGGCCCCTGTCCCCGTGAGCAAGCTGTCGGAGCTGACGCCCGG
>CAZBRS010000146.1:0-2881 GCA_964494475.1 uncultured Myxococcales bacterium
CCGCTCGGCCAGCTTCAAGGCCTGGCCCGTGCCCACGGCCAGCACCTGCACCTTGACCCCGGCCTTCGCCTCGAACACGGGCAGGAGGTCGGCCAGCAGCCCGGTCTGCTCGACCGAGGTCGTGGTGGCCAGGCGCAGCGGCCGCGCAGGCTCCGTGCGGCACGCCAGCGCCCCGAGCACCGCCACCGCCACGAGCCACGTCCAGGGTCGTCGCATGAGCCACCTCCGCGTCGCGATCTTCCGCATCAGAAGCCGACCGTCACGTCGAGCAGCACCGCGTCGTCGTCGAGGTCGGGCTGGGCCTCGTCGGACAACCGCCGCACGATCCAGTTGAGGCGCACGGCCACCACCTCGCGGTACGCGTACGTGACGCCGCTGGTCACGGTGGCACGGCGCGTCTCGCCCGGCGACTCGTTCGAGACCGAGCGCAGCGTGTCGTAGCGACCGGCCAGGTCCAGGTGGTGGGTCTGGCCCGTCCAGCCGGTGCCGAGCGCACCGAGCAGCGGATCGAGACGCCACACCAGCCGGGCCTCCCAGCCGTCGTAGTCGAGGTCGCGCCGACCGTCGGCGTCGAAGTCATCGTCGATGCGCCCGGCGCCGTACATGCCGTGCGCGCGGAGGCCCGTGCCCGGCACCTCGGCGCCGGCGTCGACCGACCAGGTGAGGCGGTCGAGGTCGTAGACCACGCGCCCCGAGTTGAAGACCACGTCGTCGTGCTGGTTCCAGCTCACGTGGGCGCCCAGCCGCGCCACGCCGAACAGGTCGAGCAGGTCGACCCGCGCACCGTAGAAGAACTGCGCCCCGTTCGTCAGCAGGAACTCGCGCTCGGAGCCACCGCCGATGAAGAGGTTCGCCCCGAGGCCGTTCGAGACCATCAGCAGATAACGGAGCGTGCCGATCCCTACGTCGACGTCGCCGGTCGCGCCGAACCCCACGTCGCGCCGCCACGACTTGTTGCCGTAGAAGATCGACGAGGGGTAGGTGGTGCGCGACAGCGCCAGGTCGACCAGATCGATCGTGAGCTGGGGGCGCAGCATGAAGTCGAGCTCGCGGTCGCCCACCAGGTTCTCCCACGCGCTCGGGACACGGAACTGACCCAGGCGCAGCGCCAGCCAGGGGCCGAGGCGCCACTCGGCGTAGGTGTCGAGCAAGGCGGGGCCCCGCTCGAGGCGCAGCTCGAGCACCAGCCCGAGCCGAGCGTCGAGCAGGTCGGCCGCCAGCCGCACGCGCGCCATGTCGAGCGAGAAGCCGGTGGTCGTGCCCGTAGCCTGATCCTGCGAGGGCTTCTGGGTGAGGCCGCTCATCTCCTCGAACTGCTCCCACAGCGTCGCGCGCACCCGCGCGTAGCCGGAGAGGCCCACCCCCGGCGCGAGCTCCGCAGCCCGCGCCGGGGTGAGCGCCAGGATGACCGCGAGCGCGAGGAGGGCGCGCCCCATGGCGAACTACTCGACCACCACGCCGTGCCCGTACACGAGCACCTGCCTGGCGTCGATGTAGGCCCAGCCGCCGTAGTGGGCGTCGAAGTCCTCGACGCCCGCGGGCAGCGGGTTCACGCGGATGGCCACGACCCCGCGCACCATGAAGCCGGCGTTGTGGTCCGCCGCGTCGTCGAAGTCGTAGCCGTCGTTGCAGGTGGTGGGCGAGTACTTCGAGCCGCGATCGGGCTTGCCGGGGGTGACCTGCGGCACGATCAGGCGGTAGGGGCCCTCGCCGTCGATCTTGCCCGACACGGGGTCGAGCACCGAGGCGTCCATGGCCGCGCCGTCGCGCTCCCAGGCGAGGAGCGTCCAGGGCGCGCCGGGGATGGCGGCGCCGCCCGACACGTCGGGGGGCAGCACGTCGGGGTACTGCACGAAGCCGCACTCGGTGCCGAGGGTGGCGGTGTCGAGGCCGCCGTAGAACACGCCCGCAGGGAAGGCGGCCTTCACGGCGGTCATGTCGACGTCGGTCATGTAGCCGTCGGGGGCGATGACCGTGAGGCTGGTGATGGCCGCGTCGTTCGGGTCGACGCCCGCCGCCACCAGCAGGGCGAGCAGCTTCACGCCCTCGTAGGTGGCGTAGAAGTCGTACTGCTGCTTGGTCGAGTTCACTAGCATGAACTGGTCGTGGTGGGTGAGCGCGGTCAACTGCTCGTACGAGAACGCGCGCACGGGCGCGGTGACCTGGCCGGGCTTCGAGGCAGCGTCGCCCGGGTACTTGAGGTCGGCGATCTCGTCCTGGTTGGTGGCGCCGTCGCCGTCGCTGTCGGTGCCCGCGATGGACTTGAGCGCGTCCTTGGTGCGGCCCGCGTCGAGGTAGGCCTTGCCGTACGGGTTCAGCGTGTCGGCGTAGGTCACCGGCACCGCACCCGTGAGCGACTCGTCGGGGTGGATCACCAGGTGGCAGGTGTCGCAGGCGTTCTTGAACACGGTCTTGCCATCGGCGTCGAGCTCGCCGCCGCGGTGGCAGGTCTGGCAGTCGTCGAGGCGAGTGGCCCGGGCGGCTCCATACACGTTGATGAAGTACGTCATGTCGGTGTCGTTCTCGTGGCCCTTGTAGGCGTGCGACGGCGTCAACTCGACCGGGGTCGCGTCGACCTCGTCCTGTACGTCGCCGGGCGCGGGCGTGTCGTTGCCCGCGGTGTCGCTGACCGTCGTGTCGCCGGCCGTGGTGTCGCCCCCGCCGTCGCTGCCGCCGCAGCGGCACGCCAGCATCGCCCCCAGCACCAGCACGCTCATCCCGAATCCGCCCACGAGCCTGCGCATCTCACTCCCCCTTTTCCGTCGTCTCCAGGCGCTCGCCGAACAGCTCGACGAACGCCGCGGTCTCGACCTCGAGCAGGCGCTTGAAGCGCGCCACCAGCGCGTGGAAGCGGGCCAGGGCGTCCTCGCCCTCGGGCGTG
>CAZBRS010000147.1:0-2861 GCA_964494475.1 uncultured Myxococcales bacterium
GATTGGCCGGCATCGGTTCTCTCCCCCTTCGTCGGGGCGCGACTATACCGCCGCGGAGCCGCCGCGCCAACCCGATCGGCGCCCACCGATGCGCCAGGACCCCGACCTCGCGCGGGCCGGAGGTCCCGCTCAGTCGGCGGTGCTCCCGGCGAACGGCGACCCCAGCGCGTCGGCGGTGAGCCGGACGACCAGGGCCTCGCCGCCCTCGACCTCGAGTCTCAGCCCCGTGCTGCCCGCACGGGGAAAGACGAGGCTGGTGATCGCCGTGGTCCCGGTGAAGACCTCGACCGAGCTGCGGTCGACCAGGACGCGCACACCGAGCCGCCCCGCGTCCACCTGGAGCGGCCCCTGGTGGCGCGCCGGGAAGAGCGGGTTGAACGTGACCACCCCCGACGCGTCGCGGTCGACGTAGACCACCCCCTCACCGGCCCGGAGCCCCACCACCGTGCCCTCGTCGCCGCTCGCCAGCACGACCAGTCGGACCTCGGTCGCGCCCTGAGGCAGAACCTCCAGCGTCACGTCGAGCGCGTCTCCCACGGCGCCGAGGTCCAGTCGGCCCGCGAGGCGCCGATCCGCGAGCTCGACCACGCGCCCGGAGCGCAGCGCCTCGAGCTCGGCCACGGGCGCCTGCGCCAACCGGAGGCCGGCCGGGGTCTCGCGGAGCGAGAGCTCGCGGGGCACCGTCATCGCGCCACGCCACGCACCGGTGGGCACCGCCATCGCGTACGTCCAGTGGCTCATCCAGGCCAGCCAGACGACCCGCCCCTCGGGGGCGCCGCTCCAGGCTTGGGCGGCGTAGAAGTCGGGGCCCGCGTCGGTCACCTGCGGCTCGCTCGCGTCGGGCACGAACGTGGTGCCGTCGAACTCGCCCAGCCAGTAACGCGACGCGGGGCTGGCGTCGCCGGGGCCCCGGTTCACGTCGACCTTCAGCATCCAGCGCGCCTCGTCGCGGCCCGCGACCGGCACGCGCAGCAGGGCCGGGCACTCCCACTCGCCCGCGAGCGCGGCCGGCCGGACCTCGCCGACCGGCTCCCACGCCACGAGGTCGTCCGAGCGATAGAGGCGGGCGTGGTCGCCGCAGGCCAGGAGCAGTCGCCACCCGTCGCCGAACCGGAAGACGTGTGGGTCGCGAAAGTCCTCCAGGCCCGGGCTGACGAGCACCGGGTTCCCCTCGTAGGACCGCCAGGTGGCCCCTCCATCGACGCTGGTGGCCAGCCCCTGCTTCTCGGTGCCGTCGTACCCGCCGTGGTAGGTCAGCGCAGCGACCAGGCACCCGGCCGCCGCCGGACCCTCGCAGAGCGCCGCCGCGGCGCCCTCGGCCACCAGGGCGCTGCCCGAGAACGCCAGCCCGAGGTGCGGGTCGGGGGCCAGGGCGAGCGGTCGATCGCGCCAGTGGACCAGATCCGTCGAGGCGGCGTGGCCCCACGAGATGGGGCCGAAGAAGTACGAAGACTCGGGGTTGTGCTGGTAGAAGAGGTGATAGACGCCCGCGTGGAGCACCAGCCCGTTGGGATCGTTCATCCAGGCCGTGGGTGGCGTAAAGTGGTAGCGCGGTCGCCAGTCCCCGTCGCGCGGAAGGAGCTCGCCCCCGGCGTCGGCGGGCGCCTGCGCGTCGCCCCCGGCGGCGAGATCGGCGTCGGGCTCGTCCGGTCGGGCGGGCACGTCGGTCGGCACGGCCTGGCGAGGCGCACAGGCCGCGAGCATGACGAGCAGGCCGACGACGAAGAGCGAGGGCACGGCAGGGTTCCCCGGTGCATCGCGCCCGACTGTAGCGTAGAATACGCTCGAACGTACAGGCCGGAACGGCCCGATGCCCGCCACCCTCTCCCCCTCCGACGCCGTGCTGCTCGCCGAAGGGCGCCGCCGCCTGGCGCGGGTGCACGAGGGGCTGGCCGCGCTCGAGCGCGAGGCGCGCAAGGCGGCCCGGCAGCGCCTGGTCGAGGCCTGGCGGGCGCTCGAGGCCGCCGAGGCCGGCGAGGGGCCGGTCGAAGGCACGCTGGGGCTGCTCGAAGCGCTCGAGGTCTACGCACCGCCCGACGCGGCCCCGCCCTTCCGGCCCACGTTCCGCCCCCTCGAGGTGCGCCTGCTGCGGCGCGCCGTGAGCGACGCCCTGGTCGAGGCCACGTTCGATCGGTACACCCACCACGTCGACGTGGGCGCCTTCGTCGACTGGCTGTTCACGCGCCTGCCGCCCCTGGCCGTCAAGGCCTTCGAGGCCGAGCACCAGGACGCGACGGAGGAGGTCGAGCGCGAGAGCTACGAGCTGGTCTGGAAACGTCCGCGGAGAACCACGTAGGGGCGTAGGGACACGATGCATCGTGTCCCTGCTGATTGTTCAACGAAGAGAGGTACCCCATGCTGGCCCACGTCGCCATCTTCCCCACCGACCAGGGAGCGTCGGTCAGCGCCCACGTGGCGCGCGTGGTCGCGCTCATCGCCGAGAGCGGCCTCGCCTACAAGGTCACGGCCATGGGCACGCAGATCGAGGGCGAGCCCGACGAGGTGTTCGACCTCATCAAGCGCTGCCACATGGCCATGCGGGCGACCTCGACGCGCGTCTACACCACCGTGGCCATCGACGACCGTGTGGGCGCCACGGGGCGCCTCGAGGGCAAGATCGCCTCCCTCGAGAAAACGCTGGGGAGAACCCTGTAGGTATGTAGGGGCGGTTCACGAACCGCCCTGACCGTCGAGGGGCAATTCGTGAATTGCCCCTACATACCGTCAGAATCTATCGCGCCCCGGGCACCTGGATCGATCCGATCATCTCGCGAACCGAGGCCAGGCCCTTCTCGGTCAAGTAGCTCTCGATCCCCTCGACCAGGCGCATCGACGCCGCAGGGTCGATGAAGTTGGCCGTG
>CAZBRS010000148.1:0-2825 GCA_964494475.1 uncultured Myxococcales bacterium
GCGTGCCAGCCCGGCCCCGGCCGCTCGCCGTCGTACTGCAGCGCCCCGCCTCGTCGCTGGCCGTACACCCCGCTGACGACGTGCAGGCTGTCGGCCACGAACTGCGTCAGCACGCCGAGCGCCGTCCCCACGCCCTATCCCCGCTTCACTCCGGCCGGCAGCCTACTCGCGGAACGATCGCTCGTCCGGTTTCCTCTGCTCTGCCAGGGGGCGGGGGCGCTGCCCCCGCAACCCCCGACCGGACAGGAGGCGGGGGCTCCGCCCCCGGGCCCCCATCCCGGGTGCTCGTACCGGTGGCGCTACACGGGATGCGGGATCCCTACGTGGGATAGGCGGCTCTCCCGGCGGGGGAGATCATCGGGATGGGACACGATGCGTGCGAAGAGGTTGGCGTGAAGGAGGGGTAGTTCGACGAGATCGCGTACGGCTTCGACGGCGGCGTCCTGGCCGATCACGTCGGCGTAGCGCGTGGGCGGGATGGATCGCGCAGGTGCTGACGCGGTTGTGGTTGGCGCGGAGCCGTCGCCCGGCTCGAGGTCGACGTGAATGCCGGTGCCGCTGGGGTGCCACAAGCCGTTGGGTGAGGCGTGCAGCCCGATCGGCAGGTGCGCGTCACGCGGCCAGACCCAGGCGGGCTTGCCGTCCCGGGCACCGTAGACGGTGATCCACGCCGCGTCGTCGGGCGCCAGAATCTCGGGCAGCCCGTCGATCTTCGTGGCGACCGCGGTCGCGTTGAAGAGGGCGCACGCGCGGACGAAGACGTTGCGCGGCGCGGCGACCTGGTCGTGGATCGCCGGCTTGTCCAAGATGATGCGCTCGCCGTCGAAGCGGCCGACGCCCCACCAGGGCGGCTCCGCGTTGCCGGCGTAGCGCAGGTGCTCGTGCACGGGCCAGATACTGAGCGCCTCGCACCCCGCGGCACACGATCGCCGGCATCCGTCGGCGCCCTGGCTCTTTCGGCGCAGCCAGCAGCGGCGGACGGTGTCGAGGCGTTCTATGAGGCCGTCTACGTCGCGGCGGCTGAGGGCCTCGCCGTCGAGGGCCACCTCGCTCGATTTCCAGGGGCGGACGATGGTCAGGAGGTTGGCGAGGCGGCGGGCGTTTTCGACCAGGGCGCGGTCGATGCGAAGTTCGAACCACGCCTCGCGGCCCCTATCGTCGCGGCTGACCTCGAGGGAGCCGAGAGGCGCCAGCGCATCCAGGCGGCGGCGCACGATAGGGAATGTGGGTGACGACGAGCGCGCGAACGCGATCGTGAGCCGAGGCCCGTCGCTCGCCGCAACGTCGCCTATCGCGCACTCGTCGACGGGGGCATCCGCGGGTTCCGCGCCCTCGGTCGTGGCCCCCACCACGCTCGCGGCTTCCCAGCCGCGCCGGATGTTGGCGGCTAGCCAGTCGTCGGCCAGCCCGTGGAGCGCGGCCTCGCTGGTGGCGACGCGCACGTCGGTCTCGAGCGGCCGGTCGCGGTCGGGCGAGTAGTCCGTGAAGTGCACGACGAAAGCGGGCCAGGCAGTATCGGCCGACCGGTTCGTGCGCCAGGCGACCAGCTTGCGCACGGCGGGCCCGACGCGCGTGGGCTTTATGTACACCTCGCGGCGGACGATCTCCGGGGAGACGAGCACGGCGGGGACGATGGGCAGCGCCGTTGGCACCTCGACCAGATCGGTCACCTGCTCGAAGCGCACGTCGGGGCGCTGGGCGCGTTTATCGTCGCGGGCTCGCAGGAAGACGGCATTGACCAGGCTGACCGATGGCGCTGGCCCCAGGGGTGACCAGCCCGCCGTCTCCTCGAATGCGAGCCGCATGCGTCGGATGGCCTGATCGCGCGTGTCGACGGCGAGCAGGTCGTTGCAACGCACCTCGACGACGAGTTCGGGGCGAACCCAGCGGTAGAGCGTCCCGCGGTCTGTGGCGGTGCGGCAGGTCGAGGCGCACGCGAGCGGGTTCAGGCGGGCAGCGAGATCGCGGCTCTCGTCGTGGCTCCAGCCAACCCGCACGCGGCCGATGAGCTGGTAGCGGCCATCGGGAGCCAGCATGGCCAAGAGCAGGTCCGACACGTCAGCACCGTTGCCGGCATAGGCGACAACTGCCGCGTCGAGGGCGATCTCGGGCTTGATCTTGAAGACGCGACCGTCGCGGGCGTGAACGACCAAGCCCTCGGCGCCGCCGCGGGTCACTACCCGTTCGAACACGCTCGCGACCTCGTCGGGGCCGCTCGCGGTCTCGAACGCGGCGGCGTGCAGCAGGCGCCCACCCTGTAGCAGGCCTTGCAGCCGGCCGACGCGGTCGACGAACGGCGCGCGTGCCACGTCCGTCTCGCCATCGAGCAGCAGGTCGAAGGCGGCGAAACGCAGGCGATCTACCTGGGCCTGCTCACCACCGCCCAGGGCAGCGTGCAGGTCGAACACGCGAGGACGGACACCGTCGTGTGCGGCGTACAGCTCGCCCGCCAGCAGGCCCGACCAGCCCGCGAGGAGCGTGTCGGCCTCGTTGGTGAGCGGGACGCTGGTGATGGCCTTGCCAGTGGGGGACACGAGCGTGCGCGATGCAGGATCCACGTCTCGCCGTCCACCTTCGTTGACACCACGTAGGGCCCAGGCGGAAGCGACATCTCGACGTCGACGGGCGGCACGCTGCGATAGGAGCCCGCCACGTCCCGCTTGTAGGCAGCGACGCGCGCTACGACGGCGGGGTTGTTAACGGAGCCGGCCGGCGCGAAGTACCCGTCGCCGAGCACCTGCCAGCGGTAGGGGTCCACGAGCGCGATCACGGCTGCACCCCCTGCACCGGCGCGAGCAGTTCGTGGGCTGCAAAGTGCAGCACCA
>CAZBRS010000149.1:0-2789 GCA_964494475.1 uncultured Myxococcales bacterium
CGGAGGCGAGCATGGCCCCTGTCCCCGTGAGCAAGCTGTCGGAGCTGACGCCCGGCACGGCAAAGCGCGCGCTGGTCGACGGCAAGTCGCTGTTGCTGATCCGCCTCCCCGACGGCGTGACGGCGCTGGACGCCAACTGCCCCCACGCCAAGGCCTCGCTCGCCTTCGGCGTGCTGTCGGGCGAGCGCGTGCTCTGCCCGCTGCACCTCGCTGTGTTCGACGCGCGCACGGGCGCCGTGCTCGAGCCGCCGGCGTGCTCCGGCGTGGCGCGCTACGCGGTGCAGGTCGAGGGCGACCAGGTGTCGGTCGACGTGTCGGCGCCCCTGCCCCCGCCGGCCGCGGCCCCTTTCGAACCCGACCCCGCCGATCGGCGCACGTTCGTGGTGGTGGGCGGCGGCCCCGCCGGCGCGGCGGCCGTGAGCGAGCTCCGCGCGGGCGGCTACCGCGGGCGGCTGGTGCTGGTCTCGGACGAGGCCGAGCTCCCCTACGAGCGCCCCGACCTCAGCAAGGCCTTCCTGCTCGGGTTGAAGACCCGCGAGGCCCTGGCCGTGCTGCCGCGCGAGCGCTACGACCGCCTGGGCGTCGAGCTGCGCCTGGGCCAGCGCGTCACGCGCCTCGACGCCAACACGAAGCGCCTCGACCTCGCCGACGGCACGTCGCTGGCCTACGACGCCGCGCTGGTGGCCACCGGCGCCACGCCGCGCCGCCCCCGGGCGCCCGGCTTCGACGCGGCCAACGTGTTCACGCTGCGCACCCTGGCCGACGCCGAGGCCCTGAAGGCCTCGCTCGCCGGCGCCCGGCGCGTGCTGTTGCTCGGCGCCGGCTTCATCGGGCTCGAGCTGGCCGCCAGCCTGCGCAAGCTGAAGCTCGAGGTGACCCTGGTGGCCCCCGAGCCCGTGCCCCTCGAGCGCATCGTGGGGCCCGCCGTGGGCGCCTTCTTCGCCGACCTGCACCGCGCCAACGGGGTCGACCTGCGCCTGGGCCGCACCGTGGCCAGCCTCGAGGGCGACGCGCGCGTGACCGCCGCCGTGCTCGACGACGGCGCGCGGATCGAGCTCGACGCGCTGGTGGTGGGCATCGGCGTCGCGCCCGCCACGGCCTTCGTCGAGGGCGCGCCCCGCTTCGAGCGCGACGGCGCCCTCGAGGCCGACGCCACCCTGCGCGTGGCCGACGGCCTGTGGGCCGCGGGCGACTGCGTGCGCTTTCCCTTCGGCCCTTCGGCGGAGGCCGCCCGCATCGAGCACTGGCGCGTGGCGGAGCAGCAGGGCCGCACCGCCGCGCGCGGCATGCTGGGCCGCCCCGAGCCCTTCACCGCCGCCCCCTTCTTCTGGACCCACCAGTACACGGTGCTCTTCCAGATGGTCGGCTCCACCGCCGGCTACGACGAGATCGTGCTGCAGGGCGAGCCCGGCCCCAAGGGCTTCCTGGCCTTCTACCTGCGCCAGGGCCGCCTGCTCGCCGCGGGCGGCGCCCTGAAGGGCCGCGAGATCGCCGCCATCAGCGAGCTCATGCGCCTGAACCGCCTGCCCGACGCCGCCGCCCTGCGAGCCGGCGTCGACTGGCTCGCGACCCTCGGCGCCGCCACCGCCTGAACCGATCGGTTCACGACGCTCGCTTCCGGGGTTGTGGCCCCCCCTCCCCTGGTGTATACCTCGGGCCGCGCCGGCCTCCACGGCCGGTCTTCGGTACCGGAGGACCCATGTTCTCGCGCACCGTCGCCGCCATGCTCCCCATCATCCCCGTGCCCATCGTCCGCCACGTCTCGCGCCGCTACATCGCGGGCGAAACCCTCGACCAGGCCGTGGCCAAGGTGCGCGAGCTGAACGGCCAGGGCTACGTGACCACCCTCGACCTGCTGGGCGAAGACGTGACCACCGAGGCCGACGCCGCCCGCATGACCGACGGCTACGTGACCATGCTCGACCGCATCGCCGCCGAGGGCCTGGCCTCGAACGTGAGCGTCAAGCCCACCAACCACGGCCTCCTGGTCTCGCCCGAGCTCTGCCAGGCGAACGTGGCCCGCGTCCTCGACGCCGCCGCGCGCCACGGAAACTTCGTGCGCATCGACATGGAGAGCTCGGCCTACACCGCGACCACCGTCGACATCTACCGCGCCCTGCTGGCCGACCACGACAACGTGGGCCTGGTGCTGCAGGCCTACCTGCAGCGCACCGAGGCCGACGCCAGAGCCCTGGTCGAGCTCGCGAAGACCCGCCCCGTCAACGTGCGCCTCTGCAAGGGCATCTACCGCGAGCCCCGCACCATCGCCTTCAAGCGCAAGCTGCGCATCCGCGAGAACTACCTGACCGTGGCCAAGCTGCTGCTCGAGGGCGGCGTGTACGTGGGCCTCGCCACCCACGATCGCCAACTGCTCTCGTCGATGGAGCGCTGGGTCGACGAGCGCAGCCTCCCCCGCGACCGCTACGAGTTCCAGGCCCTGCTGGGAGTGCCCGTCACCGACGTGCTGAACCGCTACGTGAGCGAAGGCCGCAAGGTGCGCCTCTACGTACCCTTCGGCGAGAACTGGTACGGCTACAGCACGCGCCGCCTGCGCGAGAACCCCAAGATGGCCGGCCACGTGGTCAAGGCCATGTTCCGGCGCACGCGCTACGATTGGGGCAACTCGCAGCCCAAAGGGTGATCCGGCCTGCCCCGGGGCCACAAAATCGTTGACACCCCCCGGACCGTCCGGTACAAGAATCGTCGCCTGTTGAGGCACCATAGCCAAGTGGTAAGGCGGAGGACTGCAAATCCTTTACCCCCGGTTCAAATCCGGGTGGTGCCTCCCG
>CAZBRS010000150.1:0-2666 GCA_964494475.1 uncultured Myxococcales bacterium
CCTCGTGACGAGAAGTCGTACAGAAAAGTCCGGGTTACGCTGGCGATCAGCACCGTTGTTCAACCCGTTGATCACGACGGTCACCTGGTCGATGCCGTCCGGGCCCAGGCACAGGATGGGGTCGTTCCAGGCGATGTGCGCGCCGTCGGCGAGCGTGCCCGGGCGCGCCACGTGGATGAACAGCCGGCCCGAGTTCGAGTCGAACAGCTCGCGGTACGCCCCCCGGGCCCCGTGCACGATGGTGTAGCGGCCGTCAGCGTGGTGCACGGCGTTGATCAGCCGCTCGGGCGAGTAGGCCTGCGTGACCGTGGCCCAGGTCGTGCCGCCGGCGTTCATGCGGCAGGTGGCCAGGAGCACGGTGTGCTCGGGCAGGTCGGGCGCTTCGGGGCTGGCGGCGGGCTCGCCGGACACGACCTCGTAGTTCGCAACGGACGGTGGGACGGTCTTCACGTACTGGTAGCGGCAGACGACCAGATCGAGACGCGGATGGGACGGGTCGCCGGGCGGGACGGCCACGCTCACGGGCGCGTCTTCCTCGATGGTCACGCCCTCCGGCGTGAGCAAGAGCCCCGCCGAGATCGCGCCGGCGGCGCCCACGTGGAAGCCGCGGTACGCCCCGGGCGGCAGCAGGCCCGCCAGCTTCGTATTCAGGTCCTCGGAGGAGCGCGGCGCGCGGTAGTCGTGGATGCGGTGCTGGGCCATGGCGGGATCTCCTACGGTGATGCGAGAAAATCGTCGAGCTCACCCTGATCGAGTTCCCTGGGCGTCTCGCCCAGTTCCCAGTCGTCCCACGTCGCCGGGATCAGGCACTCGTACACGGCGCGCGTGTGGGCCGGCTTCAGTCGGCGGACGGTGTCGTAGAACGCGTGCTGGTCGGTTACCACGCCGTCCCAGCCGAGGATGCGCACCAAGAAGTGCGACCAGTGGGGGGTGCCGCGGTACGTCTCGAGGACCTCGACCACGTACCCGAGGGTGGCCAGGCCCTGCACCATGCCTGGGAGCGTGCCGCCCAGGCGCTTAATGGCCAGGGCCGCGAGCACGCGGGTGCGCAGGGAGTCGTCGCTCTCGCCAACGCCGCGGAACACCGTGCGCAGGCGGGCCAGGCGGTCCAGGTATTCGGCGGTGGCCGTGGCTGCCAGGAGCTGCGGGATGATCTCGACCAGGGTAGCGCGCGCGCCGTCGAGCGATTCGCCGAGCAGGTTGACCAGCGTGCCCGTCAGGGCCAACCGCCGTTCCTTCTTCTTCATGAAGGTCGGCAGCAACCACCACAGGTAGTCGGCCAGGCGCGGGATGGTGTCGGCCGGGCGGTTACTCATGCGACGGCGCCTCCATCGTGACGGTCATGGCGCCCAGTTCCGGGAACTCGTTGGCGGCGATCGTCACGTCGGCCGAGGGCTGCTCGACGACTACCCGGTAGACGCCGGTCACGCCCATGACCGCGGCGACGAGTTGGGCCACCACCACGTCCTTGCCCACGCTGTTCGGCAAGGCCGGCGCCGCGCACGATCTGCCACCCTACCGCGCCGTGGGCCCTGTGACCGCGGAGGAGTACGAATCGCGCGCCGAGCGCTACGACGGCCAGCTCAAGACCCAGGTCGGCTTCGACCCGGTGGGCCGCACCACCGCCGAGAAGATGGCGGCCCTGCGCGCCCACCGCGAGGCGCAGTACGTCGCGCTCCAGAAGGTGGTGTACAAGCGCCGCGGCTGGACCGCCGATGGCCTGCCCACCCGCGCGCGGCTCGAAGAGCTGGGCATCGCCATCCCCGAGGTGCTGGCCCTGCTGCCCGACGGAGGCGCCACGCGGCCATGATCACGGTGAACGACCGCGACCGCCTGGACTGGCACGCCGGCATGACCGTGGCCGAGGTGCTCCGCCAGATGAACTGGGACTTCGCCCTGATCGTCGCGAGCGTGAACGGGCGGCACGTGCCGCCCTCCGAGTACGAGACCACGCCGGTGCCCGACGGCGCCGACGTGCGGCTGATCCACGTGATGCACGGGGGGTAGGAGCGGACCGCGCCCGGACCGCCATCTCCTTACCGGCGTCCCGCCGTCGTCGAGCTCAACCGCTCGCATCGATAGGGGATTTGACAGCCACTGCTCTCGGGACCGCGCTCGGCACGCGGCGTGCTCCTGTCGCGCGGCATGGCCGTCGCCGCGGTGCACGATCTTCCTCCGGTCTGCTTCGAGCTCTCGCCCGGGGCGGCAGAGCGACCGCTCCCCGCCGGCTACCGTCGGCGCGAGCCCGAGAAGACGGCCCTGCACGCGGTCGTGCGCGAGAACCTGGAGACGCTGCTGGAGGAGGCGCGGGAGCGCAGCGAGGGCGGCTACGGCTACCCCGGGTTCGTCGAGAAGGAGTTCCGGCGCTACCTCGACTGCGGCCTTCTGGCCCAAGGCTTCGCGCGGCTACGTTGCCCCACGTGCGGCCTCGAGCGGTTGGTGGCGTTCTCGTGCAAGGGCCGTGTGTGCCCGTCGTGCTGGGCGCGGCGCACGGCGGAGACGGCCGCTGATCTGGTCGACCGCGTGCTGCCCGTGGCGCCATACCGCCAGTGGGTACTGACGTTCCCGTGGGAGTTGCGGTTCCTGTTGGCGGTGGAGCCGGACTTCCTTTCGGAGATGCTCGGGGCCTTCCTGCGCACGGTGTTCGCGTGGCAGCGCCTGCAGGG
>CAZBRS010000151.1:0-2637 GCA_964494475.1 uncultured Myxococcales bacterium
CCACGACGTGACGATCGTCGACGCGGTCCGCGACAGGCTCGACGACGCGGCCCTGGTCGCGCGGCTGACGGCCTACGCCCCGACGCTCGTCGGCGTGCAGGTGCAGAGCTTCGGGCTCGGGCGCGTCGCGGCCACGCTCGAGGCGATCCGCCGGGCCTTGCCGGCGGCCACGCTGGTGATCGGAGGGCCCCACCCCACGGCCCTGCCCGTCGAGACCCTCGCCCGGCTGGCACCGCCGATCGACTACGTGTTCGAGGGCGAGGCCGAGGACGGGCTGCGGGCCCTGGCCGATCGGCTCGAGGACGGGCCCGCCGACGACGCCGGGCTCGCCACCGTCGCGGGGCTGGTCTGGCGCGACCGTACGGGCACGGTGCACCGCAACCCGCGCGCGACCACCGATCTGGCGCGGCTGCCGATGCCCCGCTGGGACCTGATGGACCCGCGCACCTACCCGCCGTCGCCCCACGCCGCGTTCTATCGGCGCTTCCCCATCGCGCCCATCGTGGCCTCGCGCGGCTGCCCCCACCCTTGCACGTTCTGCGCCGGCAGCCTGGTCCACGGCCGCCGCGTCCGGTACCGCCCCCTCGACCACGTGATCCACGAGATCGAGGTGCTGCAGCGCGACTTCGGCGTCCGCGAGGTGCACTTCGTGGACGACAACCTGACGGAAGACCCGGACTACGTGCGCGCGCTCTGCGATCGGCTGCGATCGCTGGCCCGCCCCATCGCGTGGGCCTGCCCGAACGGCGTGCGCATCGATCGCATCGACGAGGCGCTGGCCCGGCACATGAAGGCCGCCGGCTGTCACGCCGTGGGCCTGGGGGTCGAGTCGGGCAGCCCCCGCGTGCTCGGCCACATTCGCAAGCACTTGACCCTCGAGCAGATCCACGCCTGCGCCGACGCGCTCCGCCGCGCGGGCATCCAGACCCGTGCGTTCTTCGTCTTCGGCTTCCCCGGCGAGACGCGCGCCGAGATGCGCGAGACGATCGACCTCGCCCTCCGCCTGCCCGTCGACTTGGCTCACTTCATGTTCTTCCACCCCTTCCCCGGCACGCGCGAGTACGAGCGGCTGCAGGGCGACCCGATCGCGTCGGCCGCAGCGCCCGTCGATTGGAGCGCGTCCACGTTCGCCGAGGTCGCCTACGTGCCCGACGGGATGACCCGCCGGGAGCTGAAGGCGCTGGTGCGCGAGGCCTTCCTGCGGTTCTACCTGCGCCCGTCGAGGCTCGGCGTCATCGCCTCCGGCGTGCGCGGGCCGCGCCACCTGTGGTACCTGGGGCGGCGCATGGCGCGTTGGCTGACATGATCGGACCGAATCGCAGCGCCCTGCCGCCGGGCAGCCGGGTGGTGCTGCTGAACCCCCCCTGGCGGGGAGGGGTGCTCAGAGACTACTTCTGCACGTCGATCCCCAAGACCGGCTACCTCTGGCCGCCCATCGAGCTGCTGGCCCAGAGCGGCCAACTCGCGGAGCACGGCCTCGTGCCGGTCGTCCTCGACGCGGTGGCCGAAGAGCTCTCCGGCACCGACGCGCACGCCCGGCTCTCCGGACTCGAACCCGCCGCCGTGCTCGCCCTCACGTCGCCGCTCACGGCCGAGGCCGACCTGGCGTTCCTGCGGGGGTGGGCCCATCTGCCGGTGTTCGTCACGGGCGAACAGGCCGTGCACGATCCCCAGGGGCTCCTCGCCCGGCACCCGTGGCTGACGGGCGTGCTCACCGACTTCACCACGCCCGATCTGGCCCGGTGGCTCCGGGGCGCGCCCCCTCCCGCGGTGGGCGTGGCGCTTCGTGGCGTGCCCGCGGCTACCGCCCAGGACCCACCGTTCGACCTGCCGCCGCCCCTTCACGAGCTCTTCCTGCACCGGCGCTACCGCATGCCCGGCCTCGGCGACCGCCCGTTCGCGACGCTGCTGACCGACTTCGGATGCCCGCACCGCTGCCGGTACTGCAACTCGGGCAGCCTGGGGCACCGGCTGCGTGCGCTGCCCGGCGTCCTGCGCGAGCTGCAGGCCATCCGGGCCCTCGGGCTCACGAGGGTCTTCCTCAAGGACATGTCGTTCGGTCGCCCCGCCGAGCACGCCGAGCAGGTGTGCGCAGCCCTGGCCCGGGCGGGCGTCACCTGGACGGCCTATGTGCGCCCCGACGACCTGACGCCCGCCTTCGCCCGGCGCCTGGCCGAGGCGGGGTGCCGCCTCGTGCGGATGGGCCTCGAGAGCGGCGACCCCGAGTTGCGCGCGCGCTTCGGCAAGGGATTCTCGAACGCGTGCATCGAACAAGCCGCCGCCGCCGCCCGGGAGGCGGGCCTCGGCTTCGGCGCGCACCTGGTGCTGGGGTTGCCGGGCGAATCGCTGGGCACGCTGCTCGCGACCCGCCGGATGCTGCACGCGATCCGGCCCGACTACGTCTCGTTGAACCTGGCCGAGCTCCGCCACGGGAGCCGCGTCGAGGCCTCGCCCGTCGTTTCGGTTCGCGGCTTGGGGCTTGCCAGGACCTGCCTGTACGTGGATTACTACGCTCGACCTTCGTACGTCTGGCCGATCGCGCGGCAGGCCGCGCGCGACGGTGAACTGTCGATGGCGGTCCGCCAGGGCCTCGGGCTCGCGTGGCGGCTGCTCCGACCCGAACCAGGGGGGCGCCGA
>CAZBRS010000152.1:0-2637 GCA_964494475.1 uncultured Myxococcales bacterium
GGGTGACGCGCTCGCGGAGGCCACGCCCGAGACGGTGGCCGAGACCGTGAGCGAGGCGGGCGAGACCGAGGTCACGTGCTGCGTGTACGACCACGAGTGCCCCGCCGGCTTCGACTGCGCCAAGCCACGTGGCGCGTGGTCCGGCGCGTGCCTGGCGTTGCCGGGCGACGACGGATGCTGGGAGGACGACACGTGCGGCCCGGGTCGCCTGTGCCTGGGCGCCTTCCCCTGCCCCTGCGACGGCGAGGCCCCCGAGGGCTGCGGCGTGCCCGGCACCTGCCAGGACCAGCTGCCCGGGTGCTGCGGCAGCGACCTGGACTGCGCGGCCCCGCTCGCGTGCGCGCCGGGCAACACGTGCGCCGAGGCCCTGAGCTTCGGTCGCTGCTGGAGCGACGCCGACTGCTACGCCTCCCAGACCTGCGCGGGGGCCACGGTCAGCCCGTGCGGCGCCGTGGGCAGCGCGCCCACGAGCGCGGGCCAGTGCGTGCCGCTGCCCCAGGGCTGCTGCTACCACGACCAGGACTGCGCCGAGGACCACGTGTGCCGAGGCCGCGCGCCCTGGACCGATGAGCTGCCCGGCAGCTGCGTGCCCTCGCACCTGGGGCCCGCGTGCCCCGGCGACGCGGCGTGCTGCTGGGAGGACGGCGACTGCCCCGGCGGCTGGTGCCAGGGCGCGGGGGTCTGCCCGTGCGTCGACCTGATGCCCGGCGAGGTCGACTGCCTGGCCGACGCCCTCGGCTTCTGCCAGAGCTGGGGCGTACAGGTGGACCAGCTCACGGTCGCGACGGCCTGCGAGGCGGGCACCGACGTGTTCGCCGACCTGTCGTGGCTGGTCGTGACGCTGACGTGGCACACGTCGGAGCCCGCCACCAGCCACGTCGAGATCGCGTTGAACGCCTTCACGGGCCAGGAGGGCAGCTTCTGGGTCGACGAGGGGCCGATCGAAGCCCACGCCGTCGAGCTCTCGCTCACGCACTTCTCGCTCCCTGCCATCCCCCGCGTGGGCGACGTGCTGCTGGTGCGAGTGCGCGCCGAGACCGCCGACGGCGCCGAGGGCGTGTCGGCGCCGTTCGAGGTGCCCGTCGACCAGGCCCTCCAGGACTGCCTGTACCCCTTCGACCCGAGCTGCAGCGACGGGGGGCCCGTGCTCTGCCGCGCGGTGCCCCCGCCCTGCGACGACGACAAGGTCACGGCCTCGATCGACGGCTGCCAGCGCTGCGTGTACGCGGCCACCTGCACGTGCGACGACGGCCAGCCGGCGGTTTGTCCCATGGCTCCGCCCACCTGCCAGGCCGGGACGGTGCTGGCCATCCAGGGCGGCTGCTTCGTGTGCGCCGAGCCGCAGTCGTGCCAGCCCGCGCCGCCGGTCGCGCCGAACGCGCTGACCCTCGACCCGGCCTCGCTGCAGTTCGGCTCGCTGCCCATCGGCTCGTACCGCCCCATGATCAGCGGCTACGACCCCGTGGCGCGCACCTGCGTGTCGCTCATCTGGATGTACGACAACCCCTGGTCAGGCGGCTTCTGCGACGCCTTCCCGGAGTCCATGCCCTACGCCGTGGTCACGCCCGACACCGACGGCCCCTGCGGTCAGTGGGAGTACGGCGGCGACTGGGTCATCACCGACTTGCAGGGCTGCGCCGACTGGGCCGAGTTCGGCGCCGGGCACCTGGATCTGGCCGACTTCACGGCCACGCTCTCGGCCTCCGAGGCGGGCCAGGGCGCACCGACCTTCACCGTGACCGTCGACAATCGTGCAGAGTACGCGCCCCCACCCGTCACCCTGGGCCTCCGCTACTCCACCGACATCCCCGAAGACGTGTGGATTCAGAGCGGCGACGCCTACGGCCTGCCGGGCTGGCTGCGCGTCACTCGCGACGGCGTGCCCCTGGTGCTCTTCGACCGCTGCGACGTGCCGGTCTGCGGCGAGGGGAGCGGAGTGTGCGGGGTGGCCTTCCAGACCGTCACGAACCTGACGAACACGTCCTATGGCGGCGACGCCTTCCTCACCTGGGACGGCCTCCACCGCGTCGAGGACCCCGTCGACCTCTGCTGGAAGCGCGAGGTCGCGCCCCCCGGCGACTACGAGCTCGAGGCGTGCTTCGGGTGGACGACCGAGGAGACCGACGCGGGCACGGTGGTGAAGAACCCCTCCTGCGTGAAGCAGCCCTTCAGCCTGCCGGCCGACGCGTGGATCGTGATGGCGGCGATGGGGGGGTGAGGCTTCGCCGACCGTGACGCACGCCGAGCCTCCGAACTCGTGATAGCCTGCTCTCCACGCGGACATCGTCCTCAACACCATGACGCGCTTTCCTCCGGCGGCGCCGCCCCGGCGCGCTCCACGTCGATCCGAGCAACGCGCGGTGTGCGTCACGACAGACCATCGACCGCGTCACACGTGACCGGACCGCCGGGTGGTCCAGACGTGTCCGGGGCTCGGGCTGCGGACCCGCCGTGAAGGCGACCGACGGCTAGAAACACCCTTATAGCGAGCGCGGTTCGAGTTCATCCCCGCGCGATCGAACTGCGGCACGAGCTGCGCACGAGAGCGTCAGCGATGACGACCAGTTCCGTGCTATCCTCACGGCCGGAGGTGTCGATGCACGTCTTGTTGTCGATTAAACCGACCTACGCCGAGGG
>CAZBRS010000153.1:0-2417 GCA_964494475.1 uncultured Myxococcales bacterium
GCCGGCGAGGCAGACGCGGGGGCTGGCGTCGCAGTTGGCCGCGGGGCCCAGGACCAGCGAGATCGAGGGGTTCCAAATGGCGCCGGTGGGGGTGATCGTGGCGTCGAGGCGCTTTCCGCCAGGCACGACGACGGAATAGACCCCGTCGAGGCCAGCCGTTCCCTGGCACTTCGTGCCGGTGCCATAGTTCCCGGTGTAGCCCGCAGTCGAGCCGATGACGTCCTGCCCGACGGTGAGCGCCGGGGCCGCCTGGCAGGTGTCGCCCGGACTCAGCGTGAGCGAGGTCACCGCGGTGGTCAGCGTGAACGCGCCCCCCCCCGGGCCCCACAAATCACTGCCGATGACCACGAAGACCGTCTGGTCGCTTGCGGAGGTGTTGGAGTAGCTTACCGTCTCCGGTTTGTCATTGTGGACGTCGTCTTCTCCGGTGAGGCAGACGAGCGGGCTGGCGTCGCAGTTGGCAGCGGGACCGAGGACCAGCGAGATCATGGGGTCCCAGCTCGACAGGGGAGTGACCGTGGCGGTGAGGCGCATTCCTGCCGGCACGAGGATGGAATAGACCCCGTCGGGGCCGTACCCGTACGCACCGGCGCAGTTCGTGCCGATGCCATAGTCCCCGTCCAGGCCTGTGGTCGAACCCTCGATCGGCTGCCCCGCGGTGAGGGCCGGGGCCAACTGGCAGGTTTCACCCGCACTCAGCGTCGGGGGCGGCGGGCCAACCTCGGCGGTCAGCGTGAACGCTCCCCCCGGGCTGCTGCCCGAGTACGTGTCGATGACCACGAAGATCGTCTGGGCGTTTCCGGACGTGTTGTCGTAGCGTACCGTATCGGGGTTTCCATTGGAGCCACCGTCGTTGCCGGCGAGGCACACGCGCGGGCTGGCGTCGCAGTTGGCCGCGGGTCCGAGCACCAGCGAGATCGACGAATCCCAGACCGACGACGTGGGCGTGACCGTGGCCGTGAGGCGCTGTCCGCCAGGCACGACGATGGAATACACGGCGTCGACGCCCCCTGTTCCGCTGCAATTGGTACCCAGGCCGTAGTTGCCGGCGTAGCCCTCGGTCGTACCGGTGATCGTCTGCCCGGCCGTGAGGGGCGTGGCCGAGTGGCAGGTCTCGCCCGCAAGCTCCGCGAGCTGGCACACGCCGGACTGGCAGACCTGGCCCGCCGGGCCGCAGCTCGTCAGGTCGGCGGCGGTCGACCACGAGGTCGCGCTCGTGCTCGGCGCGCAAACCTGGCAGGCGTCCGCGACGTTCTGCGCGCCGTCGGCGACGCACTGCCCGTCGATCTGGCACCAGCCCGCGCCCAGCACGCTGAGGCAGCCCGTCTGGCCGTCGCACGCGTCGTCGGTGCACGCGATCTCGTCGTCGCACAGTTGAACCGAGCCCCCCAACGAGCAGGCGCCCGCCCAGCACGTCATGGGACGGAACCAGTACAGCTCGGAGCACGAGCCCGTGAGGCACGTGGCGCCATCGTTCGCGGGGCTCCACGCCGACGGGCTCGTGGTCGGCACGCAGGCCTGGCAGGCGTTCGTCGGGTTCGACTGGTTGGCGGGCACGCACACGGCGTCGATCTGGCAGAAGCCGCCCTGCAGCGTGTGGCCGCACCCGCTCGCCGCTTCGCACGCGTCGGCGGTGCAGGCCTTGCCGTCGTCGCAGCTCTCGGACCCCCCGCCGCCCGTGCACTGCCCGGACACGCACGTCTTGGGCGCGGTCCACCACCCCGCCGCGCAGGCGGCGCCGGCGCAGGGGGTGCCCTCGGCGATCCCCGTCCACCCGGTCGGGCTGGTCGTGGGCGCGCAGGCCTGGCACGCGTTCGCGGGGTTCAGCTCGCCTTCGTCGAAGCACTGCTGGTCGATCAGGCAGCGGTCGGCCTGGATCTCGTGGTGGCAGCCGCTGGCCGCGTCGCAGCTGTCGTCGGTGCACGCCAGCGCGTCGTCGCACGACGTGGCCGCGCCGCCGCTCACGCACTGGCCGATCTCGCACACGGTGCCCGGGGTCCACGTCAGGTCGTCGCAGGCGCCGGTGCTGCACGCGCCGCAGTCGCCCCCGCACCCGTCGTCGCCGCACTCACGGTCGGCGCAGTCCGCGGTGCAATCGAGGCAGGCCGCCTCGGCGCACCCGTTGGGGCAGGCGGCCGTCTGGGCGCCAGGCTCTCCGCACGAATCGAACCAGCACACGGCATCGCCGCAGCACTCCTTGTGATCCTGCGCCGCGCAGACGCAGGTGCCGGCGGCGCAGAGCGCCCCCTCCTGGCACGATCCGCACGACTGGCCGCAGCCGTCGTCGCCGCACTCCTTGTTGTCGCAATCGGGCTCGCAAACATCGGCCTCGCCACCCGGATCCGCGCCGACGTCGGCCGGGCCCGTATCGGTCGGCGGGCCGTCGGCCGCCACGTCGGTCGGTGGGGCATCGGCCG
>CAZBRS010000154.1:0-2350 GCA_964494475.1 uncultured Myxococcales bacterium
GCCCGGCGCGCTGACCGTTCGAAAAAGGGGAGCCCTCGGGCTCCCCTTTTTCGTTTCCAGCGGCCCCGCGAGGGTCGCCCCTACGTCTTGACTTACGGCGCTCGTCGCCTATCCTTCCGACCGGAATCGCCACCGAGGCGGGGCCATGCCCATCTACGAGTACCAGTGCGAGTCCTGCGGCGTCGAGTTCACGGCCATCCGCCGCATCACCGACGACACGGTGCCGGCCTGCCCGAAGTGCGGCGCCGCCAAGGTGCAGAAGAAGATCTCGCTGTCGGCGTTTCACTTGAAGGGCTCGGGGTGGTACAAGACCGACTACGCCAAGAACGGCTCGGGCTCGGGCGGCGGCGGCAGCCCCAAGAAGCCGGGCGACACCGACGCGGCCCCCGCGACGAACAGCACCTCGAGCACCGACAAGGGCGACAAGGGCGACACGAGCGACACGAGCGACAAGGGCAGCAGCACCACGACGCCGGCCGCGCCCTCCCCCGCCCCCGAGAAGTCGTCGACCTGACGGTCGCAGCCCGTGTCACCCGATCATTCGAAGTGGCAGAGCTTCTTGGGGGCGCCCGTCGTGGGCGCCTTGCACACGGTGTAGTCGGCGCTGTAGTCGGCGCAGTCGCCCAGGGCTTCGCAGCGCGGCACGCAGAAGGCCTTCTCGGTGTCGGTCGAGCCGCCCGACACGCTCGGGCGCTGGCAGTAGAACAGGGGCTCGGTGGTCGGGCGGTCGCTCTCGTCGAGGAAGTACCCCTCGTCGGCGCAGTCTTCGCCGCAGGTGCAGCGCCGGCTGCAGAAGCCCTTCTCGTCGTCGTCGCCCGTGATCGACGAGCCCTTGTAGCACCAGTTGTACGCGCACTCGTCGTGCCGGGTGCACGAAGAGCCGAGGCGTTGGCCCTCGGGGTTCAGCCAGATGGCGTTGCCGTCTTCGTCGCGGGGGGTCAGGCGGCCCACGGCGTCGGTCGCGGTCATGGGCACGCACACTTCTTCGGTGGGTTCGCAGGCCACGGGCGCCAGCAGCATGAGGAAGGCGAGGGTCAGACGCAGCGCCATCGGGTCCTCCTTGTCGGAGAGCGGTTCGTGCGCCTATGATACGTCAGGCTCGACGCCGAACGAAAGGGGCTTTGGCCTTGCACCCGAAACCACTGCTCGACAACGACGCCGCCCGGACCGCCCTGGCCCTGCTGAAGGAGCGCCACCGGCGGCGACTGGCCCCCGACGAGAGCTTTCGCCTGGCCGCGCGCGTCGAGGCCCCCTTCGTGGTGGTCACGCTCACGCTGGCCAACGCCGACGAGTCGCTCTACTACCCCATGGAGGCCCGCGTCCTCATCGAGACGCCGGGGTGCGACGACGAGGCGGCCTGCGCCCTGCTGTGCCTCGACTTCCTCGACTTCTACGTGGGCGAGTACCTGCGGGGCGACCGCGACGTGTTCCTGACGCTCGACTGGTCCGGCGTGCGCTTCGGCGAGCTCGAGGTGCAGGCGCGCGGGCAGGTCGTGAACCTGAAGCTCGAGCGGATGGCCGACGAGTTTCTGGCGGCGGCCGACGCCAACGGGGTGGACCCTTGACGAAGGGCATGACACGTCATGCCCCTACGTACCTCGTTGTCCTGGGGGCCTTGACGGTGATGCTGGCGGCCCTGCCCGCGCGCGGCGCCGACGTCGGCCTGTCGTTCGCGGGCTCGGGGCGGGCCTACTTCGTGCCCCGGGCCTTCTTCGCCAACGTATTCGACAACTGGACCAACGCCCCGAACTGGGGCACCAACCTGACCGTCGGCGTCACGGGCCTCACCGTGTTCGACCCCGAGCTCGTGGTCGAGATCGGCTCGCTGGCGCTACCCGAGGGGAACTTTCGCCTGAAGGACTCGGCCACGTGGCGCACGGTGCGCGTGAACCTCGACCTCGTGCAGGTGAGCGTGGCGCTGCGGCTGCGCTTCGACTGGGCCGTGTGGCGGGACTTGCACGTGGGCCTGGCCTTGGGCGGCGGCGTGGCGCGCCTGTTCGGCCAGGCCGAGTCGCGCGAGGCGCTGCCCGGCTGCCAGGAGCCCGTCGGCGAGTGCGGGGTCTGGGACGACGTGGCCGCCCACCGCCTGGGCTTCGCCGACCAGGTGCTCCCGGTGATCGTCGCCCTCGGCCACGTGGGCTACGAGCTCTGGCCCGGCTGGCAGGCGGTCGTCGAGGGCGGCCTGCAGAACCTGCCGTTCGTCGGGCTGGCCGTACGGTACCAGCTGGACCTCTGACCTGGCGGGCGTGATGAATCACGCCCCTACGAAATCCTCTTCCACAGCGCCGCCGCCTTCTCCCTGGCCCGCGCGGCGACGCGCGCCTCGTCGAGGTGCGGGAAGACCCGATCG
>CAZBRS010000155.1:0-2260 GCA_964494475.1 uncultured Myxococcales bacterium
GTGAAGTTGGCGCGCCCCTGCGTCATGGAGCGCAGCGAGGTGGAGTAGCCGAACATGCGGCCCAGGGGCACCTTGCCGCGGATCTCGCGCGCGCCGGGGGTGGGCAGATCGTTGATCTCGTCGACCTTGCCCTTGCGCGATTGCAGGTCGCCGATGACCTCGCCCATGAACTCGTCGGGCACGAGGACCTCGAGCTCCATGAGCGGCTCGAGCTTGACGGGCGCGGCGGCCACCAGCACCTTCTCGATGGTCATGGCGGTGGCCATCTTGAACGCGATGGGCGTGCTCGCCCCCTCGCGCGCCTCGGCGTCGACCAGCGCCACCACGAAGTCGGTGGCCTCGAAGCCGCCCACCGGGCCGTTCTGGCTGGCGTCGTTGGCGCCGTCGCGCACGGCGTCGACGAACTCGGGCTTCAGGGGCGCCGTGCAGCGGTTCTCGAACACGCGGCCGGTGCCGCGGAGGCCCGGCTCGAGGCGCAGGCGCACGCGGGCGTACAGGCTCTCGTTGTCGGCCTGGCGGTCGACCACGGACTCGAGCTCGGCCGCCTGGGAGATGGTCTCCATGTAGACGACCTGGGGCTTGCCGACCATGACCGGCACCTTGTACTCGCGCCGGATGCGGTCGGCCACGATCTCGAGGTGCAGCTCGCCCATGCCCTCGATGATGGTCTCGCCGGTCTCGCGATCTTCGAAGCTGTTGAAGGTGGGATCTTCGTCGCGGAACTTGCCGAGCACCTCGTCGAGCCGATCCTTGTCGCGGCTGGTCTCGGGCTCGACGGCCATCTTGATGACGGGCGTGTAGCCCTCGATGGACTCGAGCACGATGGGCGCGGTCGGGTCGGAGAGCGTGTCGCCGGTCTTGGTGAGCTTCAGGCCGAGCACCGAGAAGATGTTGCCGGCGTCGATGGTCTCGAGGCGCTCGCGGTGGTTGGCGTGCATCATGAACACGCGCGACGGACGCTCGGTGAGCTTGCGGGTGGCGTTGTAGAGCTCCATGCCCGCGTCGATCTTGCCGCTGTAGAGGCGCAGGAAGGTCATGCGCCGCCCGTCCTCCATCATGGCCACCTTGAAGGCCAGGGCGCAGAGCTTCTCGTTCGCCGAGTGCTCGCGCTGCACCAGCTCGCCCGTGCGCGGGTCTTGCCCCATGACGGGCTGGATCTCGGCCGGCGACGGCAGGTAGTCGACCACCGCGTCCATGAGGGGCGGCAGGCCCTTGTTGCGCAGCGCCGTGCCGATGAGCACGGGCACGGCCTTGCCCGACAGCGTCACGCGCCGCAGCACGGTCTTCAGCTCGTCGAGGGGGATCTCCTCGCCGGCCAGGTACTTGTTGCAGACGCCGTCGTCGAGATCGGCCAGGCGCTCGAACAGCTTCTCGCGGTACCGGGCGGCGACCTCCTCCTCGGCGGGCGACGCGACCTCGAGCTCTTCGGAGGCCATGGGGTCTTCGGGGTCGGTCCACACCGTGCGCGTGCCGGTCAGCAGGTCGATGACGCCACGGAAGGCGCCCTCGAAGCCGATGGGAGTCTGCAGGGGCAGCATGATCTGGCTGAAGTGCTTCTCGAGGCTCGCGAAGGCGCGCTCGAACTCGGCCCCCAGGCGGTCCATCTTGTTGAGGAACGCGAGGCGCGGGATGCGGAACTTGTCGGCCTGGCGCCACACGGTCTCGCTCTGGGGCTCGACGCCGTGCACGCTGTCGAACACGGCCACGGCGCCATCGAGCACGCGCAGCGAGCGCTCGACCTCGATGGTGAAGTCGACGTGCCCGGGGGTGTCGATCAGGTGCAGGTCGGCGTCCTTCCAGGGGAAGGTGGTCACGGCCGAGGTGATGGTGATGCCGCGCTCGCGCTCCTGCACCATCCAGTCCATGGTCGTGTTGCCGTCGTGCACCTCGCCGATGCGGTGGATCTTGCCGGAGATGAACAGCATGCGCTCGGTGACCGTGGTCTTGCCGGCGTCGATGTGCGCCATGATGCCGAGGTTGCGAATCCTCTGCATCCGGCGCAGCTCTTTGGGGTTCATCGAAGGCTCCGAAGCCGCGTTGCTGGCCGAGAAGGATACTTGACCGCGTCGGCCCCCGCAAGCGATACTCTGCGGCCAAGGAGTGCCCGAATGAGCACCGCAGCCCTGACCGCACCGAGCACCGACGACGCCCGCCTGCGACGGTGGCAGATCCAGGTCTTCTGGCTGCTCTGGACGGGCTACGCCTCGTACTACCTGTGCCGCGTGAACTTCGCGGTGGCCCAGCCCGAGATCCTGAAGGA
>CAZBRS010000156.1:0-2248 GCA_964494475.1 uncultured Myxococcales bacterium
CGCCCCCCGTTCCCGCTATCCTGGCCCCTATGACGACGCCCACGCCCCACCCCCTCCCGTTCACGTTCGACGACCTCGAGCGCGCTGGCGAGGTGTCGTTCGAGTTCGCGCGGTCGGCGGGGCCGGGGGGGCAGAACGTCAACAAGGTGTCGACGGCGGTGCGGCTGCGCTTCGACGTGGCGCGCTCGGCGGCGCTGCCCGAGGCCGTGCGGTTGCGCCTGGCCCGGTTGGCGGGGCGGCGGTTGACGTACGAAGGCGTGTTGCTCCTCGAGGCGCAGCGCTTCCGCACCCAGGAGCGCAACCGCGCCGACGCCATCGAGCGCTTGATGGCGCTCATCGCCCGCGCGTTCGAGGCGCCCAGGCCGCGGCACGCCACGCGCGCCACGTTGGCCTCGCGCGAGCGCCGACTGACCGAGAAGAAGCACCGGGGCGAGACCAAGCGGGGCCGCGGGCCGGTGGCGGGCGAGTAGGGCGCTGTCGCCGATCTTGACCACCCCCCGGGTTGGCGCAATACTCTCGGCACGTGATGCGCGCACGGCGCGACGAGGAGGTGACCATGGCCAAGGGACAAGAGAAGCCCGGCAAGAACAACAAGCCCAAGCTCTCGGTCAAGGAGAAGAAGGAGAAGAAGGCCGCCAAGGTGGTCAAGAAGCCGGCGTAGCCTTCAGCGCCGCCCTCTTCTTCGCCCTCCCGGCTCCTCTCCCTCCCTGGAAGGACACACCCTGCCCACCGATCCGTCCCTCCTGAACGCGTGGGAGCTCGTCGACAGCGCCACGGTCCCCGGTGACGACATCGGCATTCGCCTGTACCGGTGGGGCCGGCGCTTCGAGATCCACGTGGGCGACCACGAGCTCATGGCCAGCGGCGTGCACGGCTCCGAAGACGCGCTGGCCGAGCTCGCCTGCAAGCGCGTCCGGCGCCGCGAGGCCCCGTGCGTGCTGATCGGCGGGCTCGGCATGGGCTACACCGTGGCCGCTGCGCTCGCGAACCTGGGCCCCGACGCCAGCGTGCTGGTGGCCGAGCTCGTACCCGCGGTCGTGACCTGGAACCGCGGGCCCCTGGCGCACCTGGCCGGGCACCCGCTCGACGACCCCCGCGTCGTGGTGCACGAGACCAACGTCACGCTCCTGATCCGCGACGCCCCCAGGCGCTACGACGCCGTGCTGCTCGACGTCGACAACGGCCCCGAGGCCCTCACCTGCATCGGCAACGACTGGCTCTACTCCCCGGCGGGCCTCGACGCGGCCTTCGCCGCGCTGAACCCGGGCGGCGTGCTGGCCATCTGGTCGGCCTGGCCCGACCGCGCCTTCACCGCCCGCCTCGGCCGCGCCGGCTTCGCCGTCGAGCAGCGCGAGGTGCGAGCCCGCGGCCGCAGCGGAGGCAAGAAGCACGTCATCTGGCTGGCCGAGAAGGCGGGCGACGGCTACGACGCGGCGGCGACAACAGCGCCCGATTGACGCGCGCCGGCCTCTCTCTACAATCGACGTGGAGGAGAGCAGCATGTACGCGCCCCGCAACGACGCCGTGTTGGATCGCATCGTCTCGGCCCTGGTCGAGAGGCTGCAGCCGAACGACGTCTATCTCTTCGGGTCCCGTGCGCGCGGCGAGAACGTCGCGGGCAGCGACTACGACCTGCTCGTCGTGCTGGCAAGCTCCAACCTGCCCGGACATCGGCGCGACCGCGAAGCCCTGAAGGCCCTGCGCGACGTGCGCGCGCCGGTCGACGTGCTGGTGTTGACGCGCGACGAGTTCGAGGCGGCGCGCACGTCCGATACGTCGCTGGTTTCGACGGTGCTCCGCGAGGGAGTGCACGTGCATGCCGCGTGACGTCAAGGGCGAAGCCGGCGACTGGCTCCTCAAGGCTCGGCGTGACCTCGAGGCGGCTCGTCGACTCCTCATTGGCGACGAGCCGTTGCTCGACGTCGCGGTGTACCATTGCCAACAGGCGGGCGAAAAGGCTCTTAAGGCTTTTCTGGCGTACCACTCGAGTCCGTTCGAGAAGACGCACTCGCTGCCCATGCTGTTGTGGCAGGCCCGAGATCTCGACGCGACCCTCGACGGGTTGCTCGAGTCGGCCGAGTTCCTCACGCCGTTCGCGACGAGATTCCGCTACCCTGGTGCACGCCTCGAGCCCGAGGCTGATGAGGCGCGAGAAGCGATGCTCCGCGCCGGAGAGATCCTCCACCTGATCGAGGAGCGACTGTCGGGGGCCTGACGAACGCGCGGCCAGCCTCAGCCCTGGCTCCAG
>CAZBRS010000157.1:0-2161 GCA_964494475.1 uncultured Myxococcales bacterium
TAGCGCTATCGGGCTCCGTCTGGGGGTCTGGGGGCCCTCCCCCAGGCAACAACCTGGGAGCCTGTCGGTCGTGTTCTCAACGGGTTGCGTCGAAGCCCCCGACGCCGCCATGGGTGTCTCCACCGTCGTCTGGTCCAATGCGCTACAGGCTCCTAGGTCCTGCGGACGGGACGAGTATCGGGGCGGGAGGCCCGCGGGTCAACGATTCGAGCGGTCGCCGGAGGAGGCCCCAAGATCCCGTTGAACAGTCACCCCTGTTCCACTACCATGGGGCCCCGTTGGCGCGTACGCGGGTCGTGGCGCCGAGAAATCGCAAGGAGGGCTCCGATGTCTGAGGCGGGTCGGGTGAAGCTGCCGGAGTTCATGAGCCGGATTCGAATCCAGGATGAACCCAGGGTCGCGCTCTTCGATGCCGACGGGACGCTCTGGGAGAACGACATCGCCGACGACTGCACCATCTGGATGATCGGCACCGGGCGCATCGCGACCGGTGCGAACTGGGCGGAGTACAAGAAGATCTACGCGGAAGACGCCCAGGCGGGGTGCCGCTATCTCCTGGGGTTCTACGAGGGCATGTCCTCGTCGGATCTCACCCGCCACGTGAACTGCTACTGGGACGAGTTCATGAAGCTCGACTACATCCCGGAGCCCGTTCAGGTGCTCGAGGCGCTCGCGGCCCAGGGATTCAAGAACTGGGTCGTCACGGGTTCTCCCACGGACTTCCTGTTCCCCTTGTTGAAGAGGCTCCCGGTCGACAAGATCGTCGGCATGGACTTCGAGGTCGACGCGAACGGAATCCTGACCGGCCGCCACGCCGGAATCAGCTGCGCGGGCCCCGGCAAGGCCGAGAAGGTCCGCAGCCTGTGGAGCGGTCCGATCCAGTTCGCGGCGGGAAACGCGCAACTGGACGAGGCGATGATGCGCTTGGCGCGCGACGTGGTCTGGGCGGTCCATCCGCATCCGGTGCTCGAGAAGGTCGCGCTCGAGGAAGGCTGGGAGATCAAGAAGTCGGCGAAGCCGCCTTACGGAACGGCGGGGTGGGTCTCCATCCAGGACGAGCTGCGCGAGAGGAATCTCCCGATTCCGGAGTACCTGCGCTGAACTCGGCTTCGTTTCAGCCCCGTGGCTTCGCGTTCCAGATGCTGACCATCAGGAGCGCCGACACCACCGACAGGCCGGCCAGCACGTAGAAGATCAAGCCCCAGGGGCTGCCGGCGCCGCTGGCGGCGGTCACGTCCTTCAGCCAGCCCACGCCCGCTCCCGAGAAGATGGCACCGGTGGCCCCCATGGCCATGGTGAAGCCCGTCGCGGCCGCCGCGGCGCTGGGGTGGGCCAGGTCGACGCTGGCGGCGCCGCTCATCAGCATGTCGGGACCGTAGACCAGGAAGCCCGCCAGCCCGAGCATGACCGTCGCGAGGACCCACTGGCCCTGGGGCACGTAGACGAAGCCCACGCACACGGCGGCCAGCCCGAAGAGCATGACGGCGCACACCGGCGCGCGGCGCTTGTGGAACAGCGCGTCGGAGATCCAGCCCGCCGACACCGCGCCCACCGCCCCGATGAGCGGCAGGGCCACGGCCGTGAACGCGCTGCCCTTGATGTCGCGACCCTGGAAGTCGCGCATGTAGGTGACGGCCCAGTTCATGAACGCGTAGCGCACCGAGTTCATGCAGAAGTAGCCGATGCCGAGGACCCACAGCAGCCGGTTGCCGAGGGTCAGGCTCAGCACCTCGGCGGCGCTCAGCTTGGTCGTCAGGCCCGCCGGATTCTTCGCCGCGCCGCCCAGGTCGTCGCGTACGGGAGGCAGGCCCACGTCGGCCGGGTCGTTGCGGATGGCCAGCACGAACAGCAGCGTCATGGGGAACATCACGGCCGCGGGCACCCAGAAGGCGGCGCGCCACCCCATCTCGGAGCACAGGTAGCCCGCCAGCAGCCACGACAGCACGTTGCCCACCTGGTAGGAGGTCGAGATCAGCCCGACCATCATCCCGCGGCGCTTGACCGTGGTCCAGTTCGACAAGGTCTTCACGACCAGCGACCAACCGGCCGACTGGGCGTAGCCGTTCACGGCCCACAGCACCAGCATGGTCGTGAACGACGAGGTGAAGGCGAAGCCCAGGTTGGTGACCGCCGCGATCACCATGGCCACGGTCATCATGCG
>CAZBRS010000158.1:0-2086 GCA_964494475.1 uncultured Myxococcales bacterium
GCGCGCCCGACGCTGGCGGCGACCCCGCGTCCGACGGCTCCTCGACCATCGACTGGGGTCGCGTCGACGGCGACCGGCCCGACCCCGGGCCGGCCGACGTGCCGGCGCCCGAGGTCGACGCGGGCGACGACGACGTGGGCCCGTCGGTCACCTGCGACAGCGATGCCCAGTGCCCCTTCGGCCGACCGCACTGCGACCCTGTGAAGCGCGTGTGCGTGGCCTGCGTGCAAGACGCCCAGTGCGGCGTCGACCGCGTGTGCGTGGCCGGCGACTGCGCGCCCGCTCCGTGCACCCCCGACCTCAAGAAGTGCTCGGGCAACCTGGTCAAGGTGTGCAACCACCTGGGCACCGGCTGGACCAGCCACGACTGCTCGCCCCAGGAGTGCTTCGAGGGCGAGTGCGTGGCGTGCGCCGAGGGCAGCACGCGCTGCACGGGCGCGAGCGTCGAGACGTGCACGGCCGGCGGCTACTACGCCTTCGACCACGCGTGCCCCGGGGTCTGCTACGAGGGCGCGTGCCACGCCTGCGTGCCGGACAAGGACGGCTGCGACGGCGACACCGTGGTGCGCTGCAACGCCGACGGCGAGACCAGCACCGTGGTCGAGGACTGCAAGCCCGACGAGACCGGCAGCGTGTGCCAGTCGGGAAAGTGCGTATCGCTCTGCCTCGACAACCTGAAGCTCAACACCAACATCGGCTGCGACTACTGGGCCGTCGACCTCGACCAGGTCGACGAGAGCGGCGCCGACGACATCCAGTTCTCGGTGGTGGTCTCGAACGTGCACGCCACCATCGCCGCGCAGATCACGATCACCAACGCCGACGGGTCGGTCGTGCAGACGGGGCCCGTGGGAGCGGGCGAGCTCAAGGTCTTCGATTTGCCCCCGCAGAACGTGCAGGGCTCGACGAAGGCCAAGTTGGCGTGGCACGTCACGTCGACCCTCCCCATCATCGCCTACCAGTTCAACCCGCTCGAGAACGAGGGCGTGTTCTCGAACGACGCCTCCATGCTCATCCCCACCAACGTGCTGGGCAAGCGCTACCGCGTGCTCACGTGGAGCGAGCGCGTGGGCTCCCTTAGGGCCTACGTCACCGTCGTGGGCGTGGGCCCCGGCGCCACGTCGGTCACCGTCACCTCGACGGCCAAGACCCTCGGGGGCAGCGACGTGCAGGCGCTCGCGGCCGGCGGCCAGGGCACGTTCTCGCTCGAACCTTTCGAGGTCTTGAACCTCGAGACCGACCAGACCTTCGCCGAGCTCACGGGCTCCGAGATCGTCTCCAGCCAGCCCGTGGCCGTGTTCGCGGGCACCATGTGCTCCAACGTGCCCGACTCCACCCCCTGCGTGGGGGGCAAGTGCAAGTTCCAGCCCGGGTGGAACTGCAGCGGGCCCGGCGACTGCCCCGTCACGTGCTGCTGCGACCACCTCGAGGAGCAGCTCCTGCCCCTCTCGGCCTGGGGCAAGAGCTACCTGGCCCCCAAGAGCTACGACCGGGCCGACGAGAAGGACGTGTGGCGCCTCGTGGCCTCGGAGGACGCGACCACGGTCGTCATCTCGCCCGGCGTGGCGCAGGTGCCGCTCCTCGGCGCCGGCGACTTCTTCGAGTTCCAGTCGGGCGATCACCTGTCGATCACGGCCGACAAGCCCATTCTGGTGGGCCAGTTCCTGGCCTCGCAGGAGGCCCCGAACCCCGACGGCGACGTCTGCGTGCCGGGCAGCATGTTCGGAAGTTGCGCCAAGCAGGGCGGCATCTGCATGACCAACGACGACTGCGATCACCTGGTGATGCCGGGCGACGCCAACATCGGTGATCCGGCGTTCACCCTCATGATCCCGGCCGAGCAGTTCCGCGCCGACTACCTGTTCCTGGCCCCCGACAAGTACGAGCGCGACTACGCCACCTTCGTGGCGCCCCAGGGCGCGCCCGTCACCCTCGACGGGGTCGTGCTGGCCGCCGCCACCGGCGAGCCCGTGGCCGCGACGGGCTGGGTGGTCTACCGCGTGTCCCTGCCCGACGGCGTGCACCGCGTCACGGCCACGTTGCCGCTCGGCGCCTACGTGTACGGCTACGATCAGTACGTGTCCTA
>CAZBRS010000159.1:0-2050 GCA_964494475.1 uncultured Myxococcales bacterium
ACCGCGAGGGACGCCATGCCCGACACCTCCTTCGTCAAGAAGCTCTCGAAGCTCCACGATCGCGACCGCTTCCTCAGCCTCGCCTGGGAAGGCACGCTCGATGACTACCTGGCCCTCGCGGCCAAGGACTCGCGGCTGCTCCGCAGCGCCTACCAGCGCGTGCACGACATGATCCTGTCCTATGGGGTCGAGGAGTACCTCGACGCCAAGAAGAAGGTGGTGCACTACCGCTTCTTCGACGACCCCCTCGACCACGGCCGCGACGCCATCTTCGGCCTCGACGTGCCCCTCATGAAGCTGGTGCAGACCATCCACGCCGCGGCCCGCCAGCTCGGCCCCGAGCGGCGCATCCTGCTGCTGCACGGGCCCGTGGGCTCGGCCAAGAGCACCATCGCCCGCCTCGTGAAGAAGGGCCTCGAGCGCTACGTGCGCGGCGACGAGGGCGCGCTCTTCACCTACGCCTGGAAGGTCGACGGCGAGGTGCAGCCCTGCCCCATGCACGAGGAGCCCCTGCACCTCATCCCCCTCGAGTGGCGCCGCAAGGCCCTCGAGGAGGCCGGCATCGACCCCGGGGTCAACCGCTACCTGCTGCAGCTCGACCTCTGCCCCTTCTGCCGCTTCCACTTCACCGAGAAGATGCACGCCTACAAGGGCGACTGGGCGCGCGTGATGGACGACGTCATCGTGCGGCGCATGGTCTTCTCGGAGCAGGATCGCATCGGCATCGGCACCTTCCAGCCGAAGGACGAGAAGAACCAGGACTCGACCGAGCTCACGGGCGACATCAACTACCGCAAGATCGCGCTCTACGGCTCCGACAGCGATCCGCGCGCCTTCAACTTCGACGGCGAGCTGTGCGTGGCCAACCGCGGCGTGATCGAGTTCGTCGAGATCCTGAAGCTCGACGTGGCCTTCCTCTACGACCTGCTGGGCGCCACGCAGGAGCACAAGATCAAGCCGAAGAAGTTCGCCCAGACCGACATCGACCTGGTCATCATCGGGCACACCAACGAGCCCGAGTACCGCAAGCTGCAGAACAACGAGTACATGGAGGCCCTGCGCGACCGCACCATCAAGATCGACGTGCCCTACATCACGCGGCTCAGCGACGAGGTGCGCATCTACGACAAAGACTTCAATGCCGAGCGGGCCCAGAACGTGCACATCGCGCCGCACACCCTCGAGATCGCGGCCATGTGGGCGGTGCTCACGCGCCTCGAAGAGCCCAAGAAGCACAACATGACCATTATGCAAAAGCTCAAGCTCTACAACGGAAAGCTCATCCCGGGCTTCACCGAAGACAACGTGAAGGAGCTGCGCAAGGAGGCCGGGCGAGAGGGCATGGAGGGCATCAGCCCGCGCTACGTGCAGGACAAGATCTCGAACGCCCTGGTGTCCGAGAAGGTGCGCACGACCATCAACCCCTTCGTGGTCATGAACGAGCTCGAGACCGGCCTGCGCCACCACTCGCTCATCGCCAACGACGACGTGCGCAACCACTACAAGGAGCTGCTCGCTGCCGTGCGGCAGGAGTACGAGGACATGGTCAAGAACGAGGTGCAGCAGGCCATCAGCGCCGACGAGAAGAGCATCGAGCGCCTGTGCTCGAACTACGTCGACAACGTGAAGGCCTACACCCAGAAGGAGAAGGTCAAGAACCGCTTCACGGGCCAGTACGAGGAGGCCGACGAGCGGCTGATGCGCGCCATCGAGGAGAAGATGGAGATCCCCACGGCGCGGAAGGACGACTTCCGCAAGGAGATCCTCAACTTCATCGGCGCCCTGGCCATCGACGGCAAGAAGTTCGACTACCGCATGAACGACCGCCTGCGCCGCGCCCTCGAGCTCAAGCTCTTCGAGGACCAGAAGGACACCATCAAGCTGACCAGCCTGGTCAGCGACGTGGTCGACCGCGAGACGCAGGAGAAGATCGACATCGTCAAGAACCGCCTGATCAAGAACTTCGGCTACAACGAGGAGTCGGCCACCGACGTGCTGCAGTACGTGGCGAGTATTTTTGCTCGCGGGGACGTGATGCAGGAGGGGTAGG
>CAZBRS010000160.1:0-2001 GCA_964494475.1 uncultured Myxococcales bacterium
CGGCGGGCGAGCTGGTGGGCACCGCCGCGCCCTTCCTGACGAGCGAGGGCGAGCGCGTGCTGAAGCCCGAGCGGGTGCTGCTCACGTCTCCGACCGGAACGTGACCACCTGACGTCGTCGGACACGGGCAAGCGGGCGCAGCAAGCAGCGCCCCTACGTGAACGGCGCGATCAGCGCCAGCGCCTTTCTTCCGTGTGCCCGATAGATCGCGAAGTCGCTGTCACAGGTCACGATCCTCGCCTTCGAATCCAGCTCGGCCATCCGCACCAGGCAAGCGTCGGCCAGGGACATGGGTACGCTGGCGTAGCGCTTCATCAGCTTCGCGAGGGCAGGTAACTCGGCGCCCAGGCGGAACGGCACCGCGACGACGCCGCGCTCGACCAGGCCCAGCACGACCTCGGGGCCGCCGGGAAGCTTGCGGACCAGGAAGCAGGCCTCCGACAGCACCGCCTCGCTGGTGACGAGCGGCGGCGCCAGGGTGTCGAAGGTGGCGCGGGCCCAGGCGTGGTGCTGGTCGCGGGCATTGAGGAGCGCCACCAGCGGGCCGGTGTCGACGAGGAGGGTGCTCACGCGCCGTACCCTTCCAGGTGCTCGGGCGCGGTCGAAAGATCGCTCGGGCCGTCGAGCGCGCCCACCAGGTCTCCGGCCGTGCGCGTCACCGACTGGCCGCTGCTCGCCGTGTAGGCCTCCAGCGCCTCGCGCAGGATGACCGAGCGCGACACGTGCCGCGCGCGGGCCAGCGCTTCCAGGCGCTGATCCAGCGCTTCGGGCAGCTTCAACGACGTCGTGCGCATGGCGCGCCTCGGTAGTACGATTGCGCTCGCATGGTAGTACGATTGCGGTCGAGCGTCAACCGCGTTGGACCGACGGCTGGACCGTTTGGGGTGCTTCGGACCAGGCTGCGCAGGGTCGGCCAGGCCACGATCTCTCATGAATTCATGCGGTCAGGCCACGGGCCTCCCTCCGGTCGCGTCCGGCACGCGCCGTGCTCCTGGCGCGTGCCGTGGCAGGCGCCGCACGTCACGACCTTCTGTCCGTCGTCTACGAGTTCGAGCCCAGCGCGGCGGCGCCGCCGCTGCCCGGTGGCTATCGGCGGCGAGAGCCCGAGAAAACCGCCCTGCACGCGGTAGTGCGCGAGAACCTGGAGAAGGGCGTATTGCCATACGCCCCTACAACGGGCTCGCGGCCGCACCGAAGGCGGGTCCGGCTACCCCGGTTTCGTAGAGAAGGAGTTCCGGCGGTACCTGGACTGCGGGCTGCTGCCCCACGGCTTCGCGAGGTTGCCGACGCCGTCGGTTCCACCGACCAGGCAGGGCTCCTTCTCGCCCTACGGCAGGCTGCTATGCGCCCCGGTACAGGGCCTCGATCTCCGGTCGCTCCAGCAGCGTCGCCAGTTCGTGCACGCGCGGCTTCAGATAGGCGTGGTCCAGGGCGTCGCCCTGGCGCGACAAGATCTGTCGCACGTCGTCCCGATCCTTCGGGCGCTCCGAGATGATCTTCATGAGCACCAGGTCCTCGGCCGTGCAGAAGCGGATCGTGACGCCGCCCACGTCGCGGGGGACGGCCCGGGCGATGGCCTCTTCCTCGAAATCTAGGGCAACCGGTTGGCATCGAGCAGGCGGGCCACCTCGACCAGCGCCGCGTGCATGCGCCGAACGCCCGTTTTGGTGGCATCGGGGTCGAGCCGGCGATCGGCTTCGGGCATCAGGCGCAAGAGGGCCTCAATGTCAGCGAGCAGGGTTCCAGCGAGCGCGGAACGGGCAGGTGCAGGGCCTCCCAGCGGGAGAAGGCCTCGAACCCGTGGGCCCGCGCGGCGAGTCGAGCCTTGTCGGTGGTTCCAGGCTGCATGCCGCGAGCATGGGCCGAAACGGCGCGGGACGCCAGTCGGCAGCCGTGGGCGCAGCCGACTACCATGGGCGCGCAGCGGGCCGGTGGCGACGAGGAGGCCGGTCAGCGCATCCGGATCGGGAAGTACAGGTCGGCGTCGCCAGGGCCCTGGGG
>CAZBRS010000161.1:0-1921 GCA_964494475.1 uncultured Myxococcales bacterium
GCGTCGAGGCCCGTCGAGTCCGCGACACCCCGCGCCCCGTAGCGCGAAGGGTCGGGCAAGCGCCGATGGGGATCGGGCTTCAGCAGCCGCGCGCCCGCCAGCACGTCGTCGAGGAACCGCGAGAGCCCCTCGGGGCGGAGGTCGGACGTGGTGCTGGCCGAGAAGCGCCCGTCGACGTAGACGCTGAGCGAGAGGCCGAGGGCCACGGACTCCTGGACGCGATCGAGCGCGTCGTCGCGCCACTCGACGGTCGAGGTGCGATCGCGCTTGACCGTGACGCGGGCGGCCGAGGCCCCCTTGGACCGGGCCGATTGCTCGGCCGCGCGGGCTACCTCGAGCAGGTTCGTCGTGGCGCGGCTCATGCCGACCTCCCGCCGATGGAGATGTTCCCGGCCCGCACCGTGGGCAGGCCGAAGCCGACCGGCACGCGCTGGCCGTCCTTTCCGCAGTAGCCCCCGCTCGACACGAGCTCGAGGTCGTTGCCCACCAGGTCGAGGGTCGTGAGCACCTTCGGGCCGTTGCCGATGAGGTTCACGTCCTTCACCACGTGGGTGAGCCGGCCCTTCTCGATCATGCGGCCGCGCTTCAGGAAGAAGGTGAAGTCACCCCCGCCGATGTGCACCTGGCCGTTCGAGAAGTCCTCGGCGTAGAGGCCCCGCTCGACGCTCGCGATGATCTCCTGCGGATCGCGGGTGCCGTTCAGCAGGTAGGTGTTGCGCATGCGCGGGAGGGGCGGGAAGCGGAACGACTGGCGCCGACCGTTGCCGGTCGAGGGCAGCTTGTAGTGGGCTGCCGACAGCCGGTCGTGCAGGTACGAGCGCAGGATGCCGTCGTCGACCAGCACGGTGCGCTCGGTGGGCGTGCCCTCGTCGTCGACGGCGATCGAGCCGCGCAGGCGCGGGTTCGTGCCGTCGTCGACGATGGTGACCCCCGCGGGCGCCACGCGCTCGCCGATGCGATCGGAGAAGATCGACGCGCCCTTGCGGTTGAAGTCGGCCTCCATGCCGTGCCCCATGGCCTCGTGCAGCAGGATGCCCGGCGTGCCGGGGCCGAGCACGACCGGCAGCTCGCCGACCGGCGCGGGGCCGGCCTCGAAGAGCACCACGGTCGTGTCGACAGCGCGCGCGGCCACGCCGTCGACGAACGCGGGCGTGAACGCCCCGAGCGAATCGCGCACCGACCGGGCCCAGCCCCCCGTCTCGGTGCGACCGTCCTTCTGCGCCACCACCGAGACCGCCAGCACCGCCATGGGTTGATCGTCCTCGACCAGCAGGCCCTCGGAGTTGGCGATCAGGATGCGCGAGGTCTCGTCCTCGAACCACGCGCTGACCTTGACCACGCTCGCGTCGCGGGCGCGCGCAGCCTGGTCGGCCCGCTCGAGCAGGGGCAGGCGCGTCTCGAGGCCGAGGTCGCTCCACGCGACGGGCACGGGGTAGGCGTTCGCGATGGCGCGCACCTCGAGCGGCGCCGAGGCCCCGGCCGGGCCTCCGTCGGCCACGGCCGCGGCGGTCCCGGCGGCCTGCAGCAGGGCCGCCTCGGACAGGTCTTCGGTGAAGGCGTAGCCCGTGGCGTCGCCCTTCAGCACGCGCAGGCCCGCGCCCAGGCTGACCTCGGTGAAGGCCCGATCGACGGCGCCGTCCTCGAGGCCCAGGGTGTGCGTGATCTTGTGCTGCAGGAAGACCTCGGCGAAGTCGCCCCCGCGCGAGAGGCCGCGCTCCAGCACCTTGCGGAGCAGCTCGCGCGGCACGCCGAAGCGCTCGAAGCTCGCGCCCCGCGACGAGGGAGCGTCCGCGGCCGGCGTGGCCGCCAGCGAGCCGGCGCACGAGGCCAGCCAGGGCGGGCAGGCCAGCACGGCGGCGCCCACCGCGCTGGAAGAGAGGAACTGGCGACGATCGACGATGGGCATGCGGGCTCCCGCGCC
>CAZBRS010000162.1:0-1738 GCA_964494475.1 uncultured Myxococcales bacterium
AAGCGCGCTCGCGAGTGCCGGGTCCAACGCTTCGGCGCCGAGGGCGTAGACGCGGCTGACGACATGGTCGAGCAACTCCTCGGCCGGGACTGGGACTCCGAGATCCTGCGCGTCGCCGCGGGTAGAACGCTGGGTCGCGAGCGGCTTGCCATCGTGGTCGACGGGCACGAGCTCGCGGCGCTCGACCGAATCGCCGCGCTCGTTCACGTAGAGATCGGCGAAGGAGCCCGCGTGCAGCAGGTGCTGGCCGTCGGACGTGAGCCAGGCGGCCTCGCACTCGTTTCCGTGGGCATCGAGGGCGATGCGTTTCGTGGCTCCAATGAGTTGCGCGCGGTCGACGGGGCGCACAGAGAAGCGCGATGACCTGCATTGGAAGGTCAAGTCCAGGTAGGGGGCGCTCATGGTGGCGCACCTCCGTATTCTAGGGTTTGTCGATGTGGCCGATGACTTCGAAGCGGTCGACGCCGGGTACCAGGGAGAGCGAGCGCGACGAGTTGTCCCACGCGACCACGATCTGGCCGAGCGGCCCATCGGTCACGGAGAGCACCGTGCCAGTGGCTCCGGCCGGGATCGGGTTCGGGTCGTCGGGCATGGCGATCAGGCGGATGCGGTCACCGATGGCTACCATCTACGCGACCGTCGCGGCGGGCGCCTCGGCGGGAGCCTCGGCTCCGGGCTCGACGGGCATCTCGGCGGGCGCGGCGTCGCCGGGCTCGCTGGTGGGGGCGGGCTCGGTGCCGGCGTCGGCGGCCGTTCCCTTCTTGGCCCGCTTCTCGGCCGCGTGCTCGTGCTTCGCCTGGATCGCCTTCTCGGAGGCCGGCAGCGCCAGCTTGTCGCTGTAGCCCTGCTCGTGCCACCAGACCAGGGCGGCGCGCACGATGCGCCGGATCTGGAGGATGCTCGCCGTCGCGCGGGGCTTGCCCTTCAGCATCGTCGCGGCCTCGCTCTTGTAGAAGCCATCGACGTGCACGGGCAGGATCTTCCCGACTTCCTTGTCCTCGCCCATGGCCTCGGTCAGCAGGTCCAGCGTGCGCTTGACCGTACCGAGGGTGGAGGGCTTGCTGCCTGTGGCTCCCAGGTGGACGACGTACGCGGCTGCGGCGGCCTTCAGGCTGATGCTCGTTCCCATTGCTCCGAACCTCCTAGTGAAAGTGCTACGCACCACCGACGCCGGTCGACGCGACCGCGCATCGGATTCTGTCGAGGCAGACCCATACGTGCTGCTCCATGCCCTCGGGCTTCCGTCCGAAGACGACCGCGAAGCAGTGGTAGAGCACGCGCCAGTCGACGGGCTCGTGGCGCTGCACGTCGGCCAGGAAGGCGACGACCTGCTCGCGCGTGGTGATAGCGGCCACGTCGAGCGTGGTCACCTTACGGTATCCGCACTCGCCCATGAGGCGGGCCGTGCGGTCGAGGTCCTTGTCGCCGTAGCGGAAGACGGTGATGGCGTGCGCGCCCCGGTCGTGGTCTTGGCCGGTGATGGTGTACATGGTGTAGACCTAGACCAGCTCGTAGCCGGCGGCTTCGAGGCGCGCGCCGTCGGCGGGCAGCACCACCCAGTACCGGCCGTTCTCGCCGTCGTCGTCGATGTCGCCCTGGACCACGAAGTGGAGCTTCGTGCAGCGCGCCGCGTAGGAGCGGGCCAGGTCGAGGCTGCGGAACTCGGCGAAGCTGTGGCGCTTGATCAGGTGCTGCAGGTGCGTGGGGATGCGGTCCATCGTGTTCTCCATCCGGCGTC
>CAZBRS010000163.1:0-1686 GCA_964494475.1 uncultured Myxococcales bacterium
CTCGGCGTTGGCGGCGCGGGCCACGTCGATCTTGTCGGCGGTCTCGCAGCTCTCGGTGACGACGCGGATGGTGTCGCCGGAGACCTCGACGTAGCCGCGGGCGACGGCGGCGTACTTCGTGGTGCCGTCGACGACGTAGCGCATCTCGCCGATGCCCAGCAGCGTGACCAGGGGCGTGTGGCCGGGGAGGAAGCCCATCTCGCCGGCCTCGCCGGGGATGAGCACCTCGGAGACGTCGGCGGCGATGATCTCGCCGAAGGGCGTGTCGACCAGGAGCTTCATAGCGTCTTCGCCTTCTCCCGGGCTTCTTCGATGGTGCCGACGTAGTAGAAGGCCTGCTCGGGCAGGTCGTCGCACTTGCCGTCGACGATCTCCTGGAACGAGCGGATGGTGTCCTCGAGCTTCACGTACTTGCCGGGGAAGTTCGTGAACTGCTCGGCCACGAAGAAGGGCTGGCTGAGGAAGCGCTGGATCTTGCGGGCGCGCGAGACCGTGATGCGCTGGTCTTCGGTCAGCTCTTCCATGCCGAGGATGGCGATGATGTCCTGCAGGTCCTTGTACTCCTGCAGGATCTCCTGGATGCGGCGCGTGAGCATGTAGTGCTCTTCGCCGACGATCTCGGGCGCCAGCACCTTCGACGTGCTGTCGAGGGGGTCGACGGCCGGGTAGATGCCCAGGGCCGCGATGTCACGGGACAGCACGGTGGTGGCGTCGAGGTGGGCGAAGGTGGTGGCCGGCGCGGGGTCGGTCAGGTCGTCGGCGGGCACGTAGATGGCCTGCACGGACGTGATGGAGCCGCGCTTGGTCGAGGTGATGCGCTCCTGCAGTTCGCCCATCTCGGAGGCCAGCGTGGGCTGGTAGCCGACGGCCGAGGGCATGCGCCCGAGCAGGGCCGACACCTCGGAGCCCGCCTGGGTGAAGCGGAAGATGTTGTCGACGAAGAGCAGCACGTCTTGCCCTTCGACGTCGCGGAAGTACTCGGCGACGGTGAGGGCCGAGAGCGCCACGCGCAGGCGGGCTCCGGGCGGCTCGTTCATCTGGCCGTAGACCATGGCGGTCTTCTTGATGACGCCGGTCTCGTTCATCTCGAGGAACAGATCGTTGCCCTCACGGGCGCGCTCACCGACCCCCGCGAAGCACGACACGCCGCCGTGGAAGGGCAAAGCCTTGCCCTTGACCTCGATTTCTCACCCGCGTCGAGCCTTTCGGCTCGCCTCGAGAACCCCGATCCATCCTTCCTCGTCGACCTTGACCCGCCCTTCGGCGCTCGTCATACTCGGCCCCCCGGGGCGAAAGGCCGTTGATGCGTCCTATGCACAGCGTTTCGAGGTTCTCGCGCACTACCGCGTGCAGCGCGGTCTTTTCCGGCTCTCGTCGCCGGTAGGCACCGGGCAACGGGCGTGACGCCGCATCGGGATCGAGCTCGTAGACGACGGACGGAAGGGCGCGCAGTGCTGCGAGGGCCATGCCGCTCGCCAGACGCACGACCGATGCCAAGCCAATAGGTGCGCTGAAGCAAAGCGCTGGCGCATGAAATCAAACGTGTTTCCGAACAGACCGCGGCGCGACGGGGTGGTCCGGCGTACCGTCCAGACAGCTTGCGCCGGCTCGCGACGACCGAGGCAGGGGGCCGAGCTACAGCGCGCGCCGCACCCCTTTGGAGAACGATACGCCCGCGACCCTAAG
>CAZBRS010000164.1:0-1685 GCA_964494475.1 uncultured Myxococcales bacterium
ACGAGCCGATGGGCAGCGAGCCGAACTGCAGCGAGGCCGGGTCGAGGGTCAGCGCACCGGGCCCGGGCGTGACCTCGGTCTCGCCGGTCTCGCTCACGGTCTCGCTCACGGTCTCGGCCACCGTCTCGGGCGTGGCCTCCGCGAGCGCGTCACCCTCGGGGTCGGCGACGGCCTCGGCGCCCTCGATCGCGGCCTCGGGCGCGGCCTCCGGGCCCGCGTCGGGCACGGTCTCGGCCAACGCCTCGGGGCGGACGTCGGCCGCGCCGTCGGGGCCGATCTCGGCCAGGGTCTCGTGCGGCGTGTCTCCGTCCCCGCCCTCCGAGGTCTCGCACGCCGCCAGGGCGAGGCACGCGGCCACGGCCAGCACCAGGGTGAAGAGACGGCTCGTCGTCATCGCGACCCTCGTTTCCAGCTTGGTTGATTGGAGGCTAGTGAGGTTCCGAACGAAATGCGAGCGGGGGATCGAGCCGGTCCGGACTACTCCTCGAGGTGCGCGCCCGCCATGCCGCGCATCGAGATGGAGCGGCGGGCCACGAACCAGCCCGCGAAGACCAGGTACTGCAGCACCGTGAGGCCCCAGGCCACCAGGGCGTAGGCGATGGCCTGGGTGCCGAAGGCGCGCTCGCCGATGTAGAGCTCGAGGGGCAGGAGCAGGAACACCCAGAACGAGCCCACGTTGGCCGGGCTGTTGGGGATCATCATGCCCACCACGCTGGTGGCCATCATGGCGAACGAGCCGAGCATGGGCACGGGCAGGTCGAAGCCGGCCGCCAGCACGTTGTAGCCGAGGCCCACCAGGCTCCAGTAGACGGCGGTCATGGCCACGAACAGCAGGTAGTAGCGCACGCTCGGCAGCACCTGCAGGGCCGACAGGAAGGCCCCCAGGATCGACAGGAAGCGCTGGCCTGCCGCGGTGCCGCTCACCAGCCGGAAGCGTGCGAAGAACGCCGTCAGGCGGTCGCGCACCACGAACATGAGGGCCAGCGCCACCAGGCCGCCGACGAACACCAGGAGCGCCACGTAGGCGCCGTAGCGCACGCGCTGGTAGCTCTCGACGTAGGTGTCGGGCATCTGGAAGAGCACGGCCACCAGGAAGAGCGACACCAGCAGCCCGTCGGTCAGGCGCTCGACCACGATGACGGCCAGGCCCTCGGTCATGCGGATGGTGCCCTTGTGCCGCTCGCGCAGCAGGTAGGGGCGCACCAGCTCGCCCAGCCGGAAGGGGAAGACGAACATGGCCATGAAGCCCACGGCGGCCACGCGGTTCAGCTCGGCGAAGCGGAAGCGCGCGATGGGGCGCAGCAGGTAGTCCCACCGGATCACGCGTGCGAAGTGCACCGCGCACAGGCAGAGCACGAACGGCAGCACGTAGGCGAGATCGAGCGTCCAGCCCCCGGCGGCCAGCACGCGCGCGCGGCCCGCCGCGTCGAGGGGCCCGGCCCAGGCGCCGAGGACGTCTGGCACCATGGCGAAGAAGCGCCCGGCCAGCAGCGGCGTACCCCTGAACACGTCGCCGAGCGGCCAGTTGCGCCCGGCGACCACCACGAACAAGACCCCGAGCCCCAGGCTCACGGCCCACTTGACGAGACTCTTGACGACGGGGTGCTTCACGCGGGCTCCTGGACCGGTTCCTCCCAGTCGGTCAGCGGCCGATCGCCGGCGCTCCCCAGCCGCGTGAGCCCCTC
>CAZBRS010000165.1:0-1641 GCA_964494475.1 uncultured Myxococcales bacterium
GAGTCTACTCGCCACGTTCAGCAGACTCAAGGAATTCGAGGCCTCGAAGTCGACCAGCGCACGAGCAGGGGTTCACTCCCCAATTATCTTCACCAGGACTCGCTTTTTTCTTCGGCCGTCGAACTCGAAGTAGAAGATCTGCTCCCACGGCCCGAAGTCGAGCTCGCCCTTCGTGATGGCCACCACCACCTCGCGGCCCATGATCTGGCGCTTGAGGTGCGCGTCGCCGTTGTCTTCGCCCGTGCGGTTGTGGCGGTACTGGCTGGTGGGCGCGTGGGGGGCCAGGCGCTCGAGCCAGTCGTCGTAGTCCTGGTGCAGGCCCGGCTCGTCGTCGTTGATGAACACGCTGGCCGTGATGTGCATGGCGTTCACGAGGCAGAGGCCCTCCTTCACGCCGCTCGCCCGCACCTCGGCCTGCACGGTATCGGTCAGGTTCACGAGCCCGCGCCGGGCGGGCACCTCGAAGAACAGCTCCTTGCGGTGCGACCTCATGGGCGCCTCACTCCTCGGGCTTGCACCTCGGCATCGCGTCGCTCTTCACGCGCCAGAAGCCGTAGTGCTCCACGCCCCAGTGCTTGTTGCGGTCCTCGACGAAGGTCTTCTCGAGCTCGAAGTGCCGCTGGATGGTCTGCAGTTGGCGCAGGCGCTTGTCGTTGAAGTAGGTCTGGGCGGCCGAGATCACGTAGGTGACCGGGGTGGCGCAGACCTTGCCGAAGAACTCGTGCACGCGGTCGGCCTCGATGGCCTTGCGGCGCGCCTCGGGGTCGTGGGCCAACTCGGCGTGCTCGCGCCCCAGCGACATGTCGCTCCAGAAGGTCTTGGCGTTGGTGTCGGCGATGTCGGCGGCGAGCTGACGCCCCGAGAGCAGCGCGATCAGCGGCGCGATCAGCGAGCCGCCGGTGATGGTGTCGCCCTCGTTCGTGTGCTCGCGCACCCAGGCGGCCATCTCGTCGGCCTTCGAGACGAACAGCTTCTTGTTCCACAGGTAGTGCCGGTAACCCGGACCCATGTCGCCCTTCAGGCGGTAATCCTTCCAGAACAGCGCCTTCACGAGCGGGCCCAGGGGCTTCAGCACGGGCGGCTCGCTCCAGGTGTAGTCGCGGCGCTGGCCCGCCTCGCTGAACTCGTCGGGGAACACGCGGTTCGCGTGGGAGGCCACGGGCAGCCACAGCGAGAAGGCCCCGAGCAGCAAGAGCGGCGCCACCAGCCGCCCGGGCGCCTGCTCGGCGGCCTGCCACGCCGCGCGCGCCGCGAACACCACGGCGAAGGCCGTGAGCCACGCGGCGAAGGGCAGCATGAGCGTAAAGTAGAACTCGTACAGCTCCTTGAACATCGAGAACTCGACGACCAGCACCACCAGGGCGAAGAGCAGCAGGCGAGCCCCGGCCGAGGGCCGGTCGGCCAGCACGTCGCGGGGGTGGAACAGGTGCAGGAAGGGGCGAAGCTGCGACCCCTGCTTCGCCGGTTGCTCGGCGGGGGTTCCGCCGGCTTCGCAGGGCTGCTGGCGTTCCCGAGTGAACGCCAGCAGGATCGCCCCGAGCGCGACCAGGGAGCCCCAGAAGAGGTGCGCGTGGTAGTAGAGCGTACGGCGCCACATGGTGGCGTCGAAGAAGAGGCCCAGGTTCGTGAACAGCGCGTTCA
>CAZBRS010000166.1:0-1633 GCA_964494475.1 uncultured Myxococcales bacterium
GCCCGGCCGTGACCACGCCCCCGAGCTGATCGTACACGCGCTTCACCTCGGCGGGCTCGAGCAACTCGGAGGTCTTCGCGGCGGCGTAGATGGTGAAGCCGTAGAAGCGGCCCCGTTCGGGATCGTCCACGCGGATCAGGTTGCCCGCGTAGTACTGGCGCGTCGCGCGCAGCGTGATCATCTGCGTGTACGTGCCGAGATCGAGGCCGGGCAGGAACAGGTCGGCCAGGAAGTCGCGGTGGACCTGGTAGCGGTTCGCGTTCTGCACCAGCGGCGGAATGGCGGCCGGGTCGTCGGTGGCCGGCACCATGTACTTGGTCGCGCGCTCCCAGGTGGGCACGCCGGTCGGCCCGAGGGAGAGCCGATCGAAGTCGGCGTCGGTCTCGACCCGCGTCGCGCACGCCGGGCCGCGCGGATCGGGATCGGCCGGGTCGCAGACCTGCGGAACCTCGACGTCGCCCTCTCCCCTCCCCCCTCCCGCGCACGCCGCGGCGAACGACAGCCACACGAGCAGCGCGGCGAACGTGCCGGCGGATCGTCGGGGGTTCATCGCCGAAGGCCTCACTCGAACGCCAGTTGCAGGCTTCGCGCGCTGCCGACGAAGAACTCGACGTTCCCGTCGGGGAGCTCGTGCACGTCGTGATCGTAGCGGAGGATGACGCTCGGCTTCATCATGTACCCGCCGTCGCATCCCAGGTGGTACAGCTGCTCGAGCAAGGCGGCGGGAACCTCGACCTCGCCGGCGGCGTCGTCGCCTTCGCACACGATGGCGGCCGAGAGCGGGTACGGGTCGTGGGAGCCCGCGCGGAGGACGACCAGGATGCGCGCTGGAGGCAGGAAGGGGGTCCACCGGACGACCGCCGGCTCACCCAGCCTCACGTGCACCACCTTGTCGTCGACCACCAGATGCTCGACGCCCTCGGCCGTAAAGGTCATCGGAGGCAAGGCGCCCCCGGACGTCGCGGCCGTGACGACGGCGCCGCGCTCGAAGAGCTCGGGGGGATTGGACAGACCCGAGGCCGTATAGCGATCGAACTCGTCGGGCTGCATCGTGATGGGCATCTTCAACCCCTCGAGCGCGATGGACCCCACGCCGAAGTGCGGCGGCAGCGGCACGCACACTCCCCGATCGGGCCACGCCTCGGGCCGCTCGGGGCCCTGCACGCACATCTCGTCGGGCTCGCACCAGCGGATGTCGGGGCCGGCGTAGCACTCGATGCCCTTGTCGAGGCAGAAGCAGTCCTCGCACCCGTCGCCGAGCAGGCCGGCGTCGAACAGGCGGCACGCGCCGTCGGCCGCCACCTCCTTCGCGTAGCCGAGCGCGTAGGCCGGCGAGCGGGGCCAACTGGGCTTCGACGCGAAGTAGGCGCGCACGCCGCCGTACCAGCCGCGCTGGACGGCGTAGACGTTGTCCCAGAAGTCGTTGGTCTCGATGACCGAGATCCAGCCCCACGTCCCGCCCGGGTCGGCCGCGTCCGACTCCGCCGAGGCTACGTCGGACGAGTCGGTGGACTGGGCATCCCGCGCCCCGCCTCCACCCGAACCGCACGCGATCGCGAGGGCGACGGAGATTGCCACGGCGAGCTTCCGCATCGGGGGGCTCCACGAAGATCGTACCGCCAGTGTCCGAAGG
>CAZBRS010000167.1:0-1621 GCA_964494475.1 uncultured Myxococcales bacterium
GACGGGCACGTCGACCTCGGGCCCCTCGACGTCGTCCGGGGCGGGCGCGTCGGGCGCCTCCGCGGTGTCGTCGGAGCCGTCGGCGCCCGGGTCCGAGGCCACGTCGCGGACATCACCGCCATCGGACGCCACGTCGGAGGCGTCACCGCCGGACGAGCAGGCGCCGAGCGGCAAAGAGAGCATCGCGGCGAGGACGAATCGAGCGAAGGTCCGCATGGCTTCCTCCGGGCAACGTGGGGAGATTCGAGGTCGGCTCAATCGCAGCACGCCTGGTAATCGGCGCAGCAGTTGCCGTAGTCGACGCACGCCGGGTCGCACCAGCACCCGCCGTAGCCCTGGCCGCCGCAGTACCCTTCGCACGTCTTCGACGGGTTGGCGCCGCAGGACGAGGGGGGAGGCTCAACGGGTCCGCCCCCCGACTGGCTGCAGAACATGACGTAGCGCAAGGACTGGGACGTGTCGTAGTAGCCGTCGGTCTGCCGGACCACCACCCCCAGGTGGTAGCGGCCCGATGGGTCGACGGCGACGCCCGAGGCCCACTCGTAGGTGGCGTCCGGGGTGTCGATCAGGCTCACCTGCTCCTTGGCCCACGACGAGCCACTCCGTGTGGCGACCCACAGCTCGGTGTCGTACTTGACGTAGCTCACGACCGGCCGGCCGTCGGGGGTGAAGCCGAGGCCCGGCGAGTCGCCGGCGTCGACGGTCTCGGCGCCGCCGAAGCTGCTGCTACCCCGCTTGCGGTACTGAATGGAGCCGGCGCGGTCGTACACGACGTGCACGCCGCCGTCGGGGGCCTTGCGCAGGAGGGGTCGGTAGCAGGGCGTACCACAGGTGGAGCTGGAACAGCCGGTGTCGCAGAGCGTTTGCTGCCCGTCGGGCCCGTAGGCCACGATGTCGGCGTCGTCCCAGTAGCCGACGCGCTCGGCGCTGTGGACCTGGCCTTGCCCGTCGACCACGAACTGGAAGTGGTACTCGTCGGAGACGGGCAGGAGATCCTGCGGGACCCACGTGCCGGCGCCCGTGCGCTTCGCGGCCCAGGTGCCGTCGTCGTAGGTGACGTAGGCCAGCCAGGGCGCCCCCCCGGCCCAGTCGAGGCCCACGCCCTGCCCTCCCAGGTTGGTGACGTCGGCCACCACCTCCTCGAGCAGCTCGCCACCGTTGGTGCCGTACTGGTAGTACAGCGCCTTGTGGGTCCCGATGCTGCCCGAATACCACGTGCCGGCCAGCGCCACGTGCAGCTTTCCGTCGGCGGCCAGCAGCGCCGCCGCGCCGATGCGCGCGACGGACAGCGTGTAGTCGTTCTGCACCAGGCCGTTGGTGGCCCGGATCAGGTGCGTCTGGTCGCCCGAATAGCCGCCCTCTACCAGGAACCACGCGTCGTCGCCCAGCACGTCGAGCCAGCGTCCCGCCAGGCCGCCGAGCCCTCCGTAGCTGGTGTTGACCGTGGTCAGGTCGACCCCCTCGCCGCCCTGGCCGCAGAACGAGCACGCCGTCAACTCGTCGGTCTGGCCGTCGCAGTCGTCGTCGGCGCCGTTGCAGAGCTCGGCGGGCGTGGCGCCGCACTTTCCGCAGGCGTTCTTCAGGCCCTCGTCGGTCTGGCCGTCGCAGTCGTTGTCCTTGT
>CAZBRS010000168.1:0-1582 GCA_964494475.1 uncultured Myxococcales bacterium
TGGCGCAACCGCCAGGCCCGAACGATGCCCCTCCCTCTGAACCCGAACGCCCTGCTGCGTGGCAAGCCCGTCGAGTGGGAGCGCCTGGAGTTCAAGGCCGGGTGGAACCCTCTCGACGTGTTGCACACGCTGTGCGCCTTCGCCAACGACTTCCACAACCTGGGCGGGGGCTACCTGGTCGTGGGCGTCGCCGAGCAGGACGGGCAGCCGGTTCTGCCCCCTGTAGGCCTCGCGCCTCGCGCCGTCGACAAGATCCAACACGAGATCCTGAACCTCGGCCAGCACGCCATCCAGCCGCCGTACCACCCGATCGTGGTGCCGCACGAGATCGACGGACGGGTCGTGCTGGTGTTGTGGGCGCCCGGCGGGCAGACCCGCCCTTACAAGGCCCGGCTGTCGCTGGCCAAGGACAGCCGCGACTACGGCTACTTCATCCGCAAGGGCTCCAGCACGGTGCGGGCGCGCGGCGCCGACGAAACCGAACTGCTGTCGCTGGCCGCCACGGTGCCCTTCGACGACCGCGTGAACCAGCAGGCCAAGGTAGACGACCTGTCGCGTGACCTCGTGCGCACGTTCCTGTCCGACGTCGGCAGCGCCCTGGTCGAGCAAGCGGACGCGCTGCCGATGCTCGAGCTCGGCCGCCAGATGAACATCGTCGGGGGCGCCACCGAAGCCCCGTTCCCGTTGAACGTGGGCCTGCTGTTCTTCCACCCCGAGCCGCACCGCTTCTTCCCGGCCACGCAGATCGACGTGGTCTGGTTCCCCGACGGCGCCGGCGGCGACAAGTTCACCGAGAAGACCTTCCGCGGGCCGCTGCCGCGCATGGTGCGCGAGGCCCTGGACTACATCCGGCGCAACTACCTGAACGAGACGGTCATCAAGCACGCCGACCGCGCCGAGGCCACGCGCGTGACCAACTTCCCCTACGACGCCATCGAAGAGGCCGTGGTCAACGCGGTGTACCACCGGGGCTACGACGTGCGCGAGCCCATCGAGGTGCGCATCTCGCCCGACGACCTGGTGGTGCTCAGCTACCCGGGCCCCGACCGCTCGGTGCGCCTCGACCAGCTCCGCACGGGTCGGGCCATGCCCAGGCGTTACCGCAACCGGCGCATCGGCGAGTTCCTGAAGGAGCTCGACCTGACCGAGGGCCGCGCCACGGGCATCCCCAAGATCCTGCGCGTCCTACAGGCCAACGGCTCACCGCCGGCGGTGTTCGAGTTCGACGAGGACCACAGCTACTTCTCGGTGACGCTGCCTGTACACCCCGAGGCCCGAAGGGTCACCGCGGAAGTCACCCCCCATGTCACCCCCCATGTCGCCCCCCATGTGGCCAGGCTCCTGTCGGTGATAACCCGCGAAATGAGCCGTGACGAGCTGATGGACGTCATGGGCCTGAACGACCGCAAGCACTTCAGGCGCGACTACCTGAAACCCGCCATGATAGCGGGCCTCATCCGCATGACCCGTCCCGGGACGCCGCGCAGCGTACTCCAGCGCTACGTCCTGACCGAAGCAGGGCGGGCATGGCGGGGAACACCCTCCGAATGACACGGGACCGGTAGCGGGGCTGCAGATCAGT
>CAZBRS010000169.1:0-1518 GCA_964494475.1 uncultured Myxococcales bacterium
TTCATGGTCGCCTCCCTCTCAGAATCGATAGGCGATGCCGAGATTTCCCTTCACGTGAAACGACGTCGTCGGGTCGGATTGGCCGGCCTCGACGTAGATCCACTCGTCCAACTCCCAGAACAGCTGCGCCGACCAGCCGCCCGCGAAGGGTACGTCGAGCCCCGCGATCAGGCCGACCAGGCCGGCCAGGCCGCTGTAGGACGCGTCAGGCAGGGGCGCCACGCCGTCGAAGCGCTGCCACAGCCAGTGCGCGCCCACGTTCAGGCCCGCGAACAGGTCGAGCAGCGACACCTCGAAGCGCCACAGGAGCGCCGTTTCGAGTCCCACGCCGCGCACGGTGAAGCGCCGCGTGTTGTCGGTGCCGAGGTCGCCCAGGCCGTGGGTCTCGCCGTAGACCAGCCGGGGCATCAGCGCCAACGGCCCCACGTCCCAGCGCACGCCGGCCAGGGCGTGGTGCATGGCCGAGGTCTTTCCGAGGGTACCGCTCGAGAGGCCGTACCCCGCCAGCACCTGCACGGGCCCTCGCCCGTGCCCCCGGCCGCTCTTCTCGGCCGTGGCCAGCACGGCCGTGTGGTCGAGCATGGCGGCCGGGTCGACGCGCACCTCGCCGCCGGGCGCCAGCGACACCATCTGCACGAAGATGCGCTCGCCCCGGCGGTTCGCGACCCAGTAGGGGCCTGCGGCCACGGCCAGGCGTTGCACCTGCCCGGCGGGCTTCTTCAGCTCGGCCAGGATGCCGCCACCCTGGGGGTCGAGCAGCGCGAACGCGCCCGAGGTGGCCGCGTCGAAGACGATGGAGGCGTCGCGCACCGTGAGATCGGTCAGCGTGACCTCGCCGCGCTGGTCGAGGTCGAGCTCGATCATGGGGTGCTGGCGGCCGGCCAGGGTGTGCCAGGTGCCGTCGACCGTGGCGCTGTAGGCGTAGGCGTAGGCCTCGGCCAGGGTCACGCGCTGGTCCTGGTCGACGTCGGCGGCGCCGCGGAGGCCCCAGAGGAGGTGGTGCGTGAAGAACGAGCCGCCGAGCTCCTCGGACTCCTGGGCCACCTCGCCGGTCGACGAGGCCGCCACGATGACCGTGCCCGCGGCGCTGCCGGCGCCCCGCAGCCACAGGTCGACCTCGGCCAGCGGCACGATGCCCTTCAGGCCTGTGAGGCCGCCGCTCTGGCAGGTGTCGACGATCAGCACCTTGAGCGTGGCCGGCGACGCGTCGAGCATCGCTCGCACCTCGCCGAAGGGCAGCGGATCGGCGCCGAACTGCAGGCTGGCGCCGTCGGAGTGGCCCGAGAAGTACAGGAAGAGCAACGTCCGGTCGCCGGCCCCGGCGGCGGCGCGGAGGTCGGCGTCGACGTCGCGCACGGCCCCCCGGAAGGCTTCGCGCGAGTTCCCTGCCAGCAGGGTGAGGTCGCCCGGGGCCACGCCGCCGGGGCCGGCGAGCACGTCGGCCACGCGCCGGGCATCGGCTTCGGCGTAGCGCAGGGCCTGCTCGCGGACCAGGCCGCGGTTGCTGCCGGCCACCAC
>CAZBRS010000170.1:0-1511 GCA_964494475.1 uncultured Myxococcales bacterium
CCAGGGCCTCGGGCTCGCGTGGCGGCTGCTCCGACCCGAACCAGGGGGGCGCCGAAGCTGACATGGCCCGTGTTCTCCTCGCGAAAGCGCGGCGCGTCACGTTCGAGCAGACGTCGCTGGTCCCGCCGCTCGGCGTGATGTCGCTGGCCAGTTACCTGCGGAGCGCCGGCCACGACGTGCGCATCCTCGACATGCGCCACGGCGAAACGGACACCGCCCGGTTCCAGGCGCTGTTGTCGTCGTTCCAACCCCAGGTCGTCGGCCTCTCGGCCATCACGTTCGAGGCCTCGATCCTTCGCGACCTGGCTGCCGCCGCGCGCGCGACCTTGCCGCACGTGCCCATCGTGGTGGGGGGCGCCCACGCCACGGCCTACCCGGAGCGCTGCCTCGATTCGGCGGCGATCAATCACGTGGTCGTGGGGGAAGGCGAAGAGAGCTTCCTCGAGTTGGTCGAGGCCCTGACCCGCGGGGGACGCGAGCCCGCGTCGATCCCGGGGGTGGTCACGCGCGGCGCCGACGGGCAGGTCGTCCGGGCCCCCGCGCGAACGACGACGATCGACCTCGACACGCTGCCCTTCCCTGCCTGGGATCTGATCGATGTCGAAAGCTACGCGAGCCTGAAGGGCATGGCCCCGATCGGTCGCCGACGCTACCTGCCCATCTCGACCTCCCGAGGTTGCCCCTACCGCTGCATCTACTGTCACAGCGTCCACGGCAAGCGCTACCGCACGCGGTCGGCCGAGAACGTGCTGGCCGAGGTGCGGGAGATCCACGAGCGGTACGGCATCGACGAGTTGGAGGTCTACGACGACACGTTCAACCTCGATCGGGGGCGGGCGCTCGCCATCCTCGAGGGGCTCGCCCGCCTGCCGTGGCGACCCACCCTCAGCTTCCCCAACGGGCTGCGCACCGACCTGCTCGATCGCGAGCTGATCCAGGCCCTGCGGGCGGCCGGCACGGTGTACCTGTCGGTCGCCGTCGAGAGCGCTTCGCCGCGCATTCAGAAGCTCATCGGAAAGCACCTCGACCTCGCCCGCGTGCGCGAGAACATCGCCTTCGCGGCCCGTGAGGGCATCTTCGTCAACGGCTTCTTCATGTTCGGTTTTCCGACCGAGACGCTCGCCGAGGCCCGCGAGACCCTGCGCTTCGCGCTCGAGAGCGACCTGCACTCGGCGCTGTTCTTCACCGTCACCCCCTACGCAGGCACCGAGTTGTACGAGCGCTGGCGTGACCTCATCCACGAGCGGGCGGGCGAGCTCGACATCGAGCAGCACGATTACTATGACAATCGCTACAATCTCAGCGACATGTCCGATGCCGAGCTTCTCGCGATCCACCGAGAGGCGTGGCGACGCTTCTTCCTGAGCCCCCGACGCGCCCTGCGCATCGTGCTGCGCTACCCGCGCCCCCTGTACCTGGTCACCGAGAGCCTGCGCCTGATCCGCAAGATGATCCCGCGACCGACGCGAGCCCGGTAGCCCCGTGAGAGTACTCCTGACTCGGCCTCCCGG